>DASYYZ010000128.1:0-12986 GCA_035946735.1 Terriglobia bacterium | reverse complement strand
CCAGCCCGGCAATTTGCTGGTAGCGCGTATGCAAATCACATCCGATAATGTTCATGGCTCGGCTCCTTTCCCGGCAGCCTTGGTCAGAAGAACAAACCAAGTTTACCGGCCCTAAGGAGCCGATGCCGTTATCCAATCAGACCCCGGTTTCGGGTCCGCGGCTGTTATGGTAAGAAAAGCCGCAGACGTGTCCTCGAAAAAAGCCGCAAGGCTGAAATCCCTTCGACTAGGCTCAGGGTCGCCGACGAGCCTTGCGCTACATGTGCTCACTCAACACGAAAATTCACGTTGCTGGTCAGCGTGCCGCTCGGAGTCACCACCTGGACCGGGCCGGTGGTGGCGCCGGTCGGAACGGTGGTACTAATGTAGGTGGCGGACTTGACTGTGAACGTCGCGGCGGTGCCGTTGAAGGTAACGCTCGTTGCGCCCGTCAGATTGTTTCCGAGGATTCTGATAGTTCTTCCGACCTTCGCGGTGGTCGGTACAGTTTCCACAAACGCGCCCAGACCGACAGACACCGCGAAAATTGTGCCGCCCTGGCTGGTCCCGCCGACCAGTGTAGTCCCGTAGAAGCTTCCGTTGGTTGCTTGGAAGAGTGCGTCATAGGGTGTGGCTCCGTCCGTCGAGTCGAAGCTGTGCAGCGTGGTCAGTGTGCCGCTACGCGTGATCTCGAAAACGGTGCCACATTGGTAGGGACAGGCATACCCTGTGCCGCCGGTGCCGGTCGTTCCGTAAAAGTCTCCATCAGTGGCCTGAACGAGACCACCTATCGGCTCGGCGCCGTCAATGGAATCGAAATTGTGGAGCGTGGTTAGCTTGCCGCTGGCGGTGATTTTGAAGACGGTGCCGCACCCATCCTGGCACGCACTGCTGCTCCCGCCTCCCGTGGTTGTCCCGTAGAAGTTGCCGTCGGAAGCCAGGATTAGCCCGTCGTTGACCGCCCAGCCGTCTGAATAATCAAAGCTGTGGATCGTTGTGAGCGCGCCCTGAGACGTGATGCTGTATACCGTCCCGTCGCCGTTGAGTCCTCCGGCGTTTGTCGTTCCATATAAAATGCCATTGGGGGCTTGAACCAAGGAGCCAAGAGGCTGGCCGCCATCAGGGTATTCGTTGAAATTGTATAGGGTGGTCAGCGTGCCTCCCGGAGTGATCCTAAAGACCGTACCATTGCCACTCAGTCCGCCGTAGAATGTTGTGCCGTAAAAACTCCCGTCCATGCCTTGAACCAGAGCAGCAGCCGGGCCCTGGCCGTCGTTGCAGCCAACTTGACCGCAAAAGCTGTACAGCGTGGTCAGCCTGCCGGTTGATGTGATCTTGAAGACCGTTCCCCAGCCCGAACCATTCCCTCCATTGGCTGAGGCCCCACCAAGACCGGTCGTCCCGTAGAAGCTACCATCCGTGCCAAGCACCAGTCCGGAGGGACCAGCGCCGTCAGTACAGTTCGTTTGGCTGCAAAAATTGTAAAGCGTGGTCAGCGTTCCCGCTGGGCTCAATCTGAACACCGTTCCCCACTTGAACTCACCACCGTCGGGCACCGTTCCGTACAGGTTACCGTCGGTACCCTGCACAAGTGACGCGTAATAAGGATTGCGACCGTTCGTAGTATTGAAATTTACGAGCGTCGTGAAAGTCTGCGCGGGCGCGGCAATCGTCGCCGCCAGCATCATCAACATCGCAGCAACCATCATTGCGGCCCATCCGCGATTTCCCTGCGCCTTCGTCATGTAGCCTCCTACGGTTCCACTTGAAAATTCACGTTGCTGGTCAGTGTGCCGCTCGGAGTCACTACCTGGACGGGTCCGGTGGTCGCGAATGGCGCTTTCGCTGTCCTCATCAAGGCTTGATACCGAACACCACTCCTTGGTTGTAATTGCCACCTGCGCTTGCCGTGCCGTAGAGGTTGCCGGCTGCGTCGATGACCAAACCTCCGGTGGGAGCCGCCCCGTCTGTGCCTCCCGTGAAGCTGTGCAGCACGGTCTCTTTGCCAGCGGTATCTAGTTTGAACACCGTTCCGCAACCTTGTTTGCCCTCGCCGCATGACGTGCTACTGCCGCCTTCGGAGGTGGCGCCGTAAAGGTTACCCGCCGCGTCCATGACCAAGCTTCCGCTCGGGTAGCTTCCGTCCGGAGGCCCAGAAAAGCTGTACAGCACCGTCTCCTTCCCAGTCGTATCCAGCTTGAACACCGTTCCGCAACCACCCGGGCATGGCGTCTCGCCGCCGAAAAAAGTGGTGCCGTAGAGATTGCCTGCAGAGTCTCGGATCAAGCCGCTATCCGGGGTTGCCCCGTCCGACCCTCCCTCAAAGCTGTAGAGCACTTGTTCCTGACCGGTCGATCCTATCTTAAACACGGTTCCCGCGCCTTGAGAGCCGCCAGCGCCAGTCGTACCGTAAAAGTTTCCAGCGGCATCTCGGATCAAACCAGCCTCAGGATTTGCCCCGTCCGAGCTCCCTCTGAAACGGTACGCCACCGTCTCTTTACCCGTAAGGTCGATCCGGAACACAGTTCCGCATCCATTGGAGTTTCCGCATGAGGTACTTCCACCACCCGAAGTCGTACCGTAAAGGTCGCCCGCTGCACTTCGAACCAAACCCGAGTAGGGACTCGCCCCGTCCGTACCCCCAGTGAATGTGTGCAGCACGGTCTCAGCACCGGCCCGATCTAGCTTGAAGACGGTCCCGCACCCCAGGAGGAGGCACGACGTATTACCACCGGCAGGAGTCGTGCCGTAGAGGTTGCCTGCAAAGTCTGCAACCAGGCCGGCTTGGGGAAATGCCCCATCGGTTCCTCCGGTGAAGTTGTAAAGCACGGTGCCCTCGCCAGCCTTGGTCACCTTGAACACCGTTCCGCAGTAGTAGCCGAAACACACTGCGTCGCCGCCGTCAAAGGTAGTGCCATAGAGATTGCCTGCGGCGTCGAGGAGCAGTTCTCCAGAGGGAAATGCACCGTCCGCCGTCGGCCCGGTAAAGGTGTGAAATATCTTGAAGGTTTGCGCTTGCGCCGATACGCTCGCCGCCGCCAGCATCGTCAAGATCGCAGCAACCATCATTGCGGCCATCTATGACCGGTTCGAGTGCTCCTCATGAATCCTCCTCTTGTGTTTGTACGACTCGAAATAAATGCGTAGTGCGGACCCCGATTTCGGGTCCGCGGCTCTTATGGCAAGAAAAACCGCAGACCGAAAAACGCGCTCTGCGCTCGCTACGCGGCTTTTCCGTGTCCTCGAAAAGAGCCGCAAGGCTGAAATCTCTTTGACTAGGCTTAGGGTCCGTGACGAGCCTTGCGCTACATGTGCTCACTCAATGCGAAAATTCACGTTGCTGGTGAGGGTGCCGCTTGGGGTCACCACCTGGACCGGGCCGGTGGTGGCGCCGGCCGGAACGGTGGTCTTGATGGCGGTGGCCGATTGAACCGTGAACGTCGCGGCGCCGCCGTTAAACGTGACGCTTGTTGCGCCCGTCAACTTCGTTCCGAGGACGATAACGGACCTTCCCACCCTGCCTACAGTAGGCACCGTTTCCACAAATGGGCCAAGCCCGACTGCCAAGGCAAAGAGTGTGCCATCGCTGCTCGACCCTCCATAGTATGCCGTCCCGAAGAAGCTCCCCGCGGTGGCCTGGAATGGCGGGCTTTCAAAGAACCCAAAATCCGCGGTTCCCTCATAGAGCGTCGTCAGAGTGCCGTCTGACGTGATTTTGAAGATTGTACCGTCAGCGAAGCCCCCGCCATTTGTGGTTGTGCCGTAGAAGTTCCCGTCCGTCGCTTGAACCAGACCGCCTCTTGGGTACGCGCCGTCAACGCAGTGACTGTTGGCGCAAAAGCTGTGTAGTGTTGTCAGAGCCCCTTCCGTAGTGATTCGGAAGACGGTGCCCTCGTTGCTGGATCCACCGTCATACGTTGTTCCGTATAGACTCCCATCGGTGCCTTGGACCAGCGCGCCTTCAGATAGGGCGCCGTCAGACGAATCGAAGCTGTGTAACGTTGTCAGCGTGCCCGTCCAATTCATTTGGAAAACTGTGCCCCAACCGTTGACCCCGCCGGAAGCGCTCGTCCCATAAAAGTTGCCATCCGTGGCCTGGGCCAGGGCGGCGTATATGTCCTCGCCATCACTCCCATCAAAATTGTGGAGAGTGGTTAGCGTACCTGCTGGAGTGATTTTGAAGATGGTGCCGCAGCCGTTAGCGCCCCCCAGCAGAGTTGTGCCGTAGAAGTTGCCGTCCGTGGCTTGAATCAGCCCAGCGTAAGGATAGTAGCCGTCAGTGGAGTCGAAGCTATGGAGCGTGCTCAGCACGCCGCTTGGCGTGATTTTGAAGACCGTGCCCGCGCTGCCATTCCCGCCCTGCTCTGTTGTACCGTAGAAGTTCCCGTCACTCCCCAGCACGAGTCCAGCGGTAGGATATTCGCCGTCGGTCAAATCAAAGCTGTGTAATGTCGTGAGTGTCCGTGTCGAACCAAATCTATAAACGCTACCAGATCCGTAGGCTCCTCCGTTGACCGTTGTTCCATAAAAATTTCCATCCGTTCCTTGGACGGGAGCGGCATTGGGGTTAGCGCCGTCGGTCCCGCTGAAATTCACAAGCGTGGTGAACGTCTGTGCGGGCGCAGCAATCGCCGCCGCCAGCATCATCACGACCGCAGCCATCACTGCGGCCCATCTATGACCGGTTCTAGTGCTCTTCATGAATCCCCCTCTGCTGCTTGTACGACTCGAAATAAGTGTGTAGCGCAACGTTCGTATCTCAAGCCCTTCGCCGAACTCAGGGCAGGCCATGCGGCTTTTCGGTGTCCTCGAAAAAGGCCGCAAGGCTGAAATCGACCTTGCTCACTCAACGCGAAAATTCACGTTGCTGGTGAGCGTGCCGTTTGGGGTCACCACCTGGACCGGACCCGTGGTGGCGCCGGCCTCAATGCAGGGTAATCTTGTAAATCACACCGTAACCCGCTCCCCCGGCGGAGGTGGTGCCGTAAAGGGCGCCTTCGTACGGGAGCAGACCTGCCTGGGGGTAAGCACCATCCGTCCCGCCGGAGAAGCTATAGAGCAACTTCTCGCTGCCGTCCGAGCCCACCGCAAACACCGTTCCCGCATTTTCAGTTCCCCCGTTGGCCGTCGTGCCATACAGGTTTCCAGTCGCGTCGCGAACGAGGCTGGCAGCAGGATTCGTTCCGTCCAGCCCGTTATTCTTGAAGCTGTGCAACACGGTCTCGCTATCAGCGGCATCCAGTTCAAACACGACACCGACACCGACGCCGCCGAATGCGGTTGTGCCATAAAGGTTGCCGACCGCGTCTCGAATCAGAGCAGCTTCCGGATTAGCGCCGTCGGCCCCACCCGGGAAGTTGTAGAGCGTGCTCTCGTTGCCCGCCGGGTCTAGCTTGAACACGACCCCGTAGCCATGAAGACCGCCGCCGCTGGCGATTCCGTAGAAATCGCCGACCGCATCGCGGATCGGGCCGCCAAACGGACCCGCTCCGTTCGTCCAATTGAAGCTGTGCAACACGGTCTCGTTACCTAGCGTGTCCAGCTTGAAGACAACGCCGAGCCCGGCCAAGCCGCCACGCTCGGTCGTCCCATAGAGGTTGCCAACCGCGTCCTGGGTCAGACTACCCTCGGGGTACATTCCGTCCCTTCCGGCGAAAGCGTACAGGACCGTCTCGTGACCGGTGGAATCCAGCTTAAACACGGTCCCGCCATCGAAGATGCCTCCGTTTGCCGTATCGCCATATAGATTGCCTGCATTGTCCCTGATTAGCCCCGCCTGAGGCACTGTCCCGTCGGCTCCCCCGGCGAAACTGTAGAGCACCGTCTCGTTCCCTTCCGGGTCCAGCTTGAACACGGTTCCGAACCCGTAGGAGCCACCGCGTTGTGTGGTGCCGTAAAGGTTTCCGGCTCCATCCGCGATCAACCCGGCCCAGGGACTCGAACCGCCTGTGCCACCGGCAAACGAGTAGACTACAGAATAGGTCTGCGCAGGCGCAGCAATCGCCGCCACCAGGGTCGTCAACATCGCAGCTACCATCACTGCGGCCCATCTATGACCGGTTCGAGTGCTCTTCATGAATTCCTCCTCTGCTTGTACGACTCGAAATAAGTGTGTAGCGCAACGCTCGTATCTCAAGCCCTTCGTCGAACTCACGGCAGGCTATGCGGCTCTTCCGTGTCCTCGAAAAAAGCCGCAAGGCTGAAATACCTTCGACTAGGCTCAGGGTCCGTGACGAGCCTTGCGCTACATCGGCTTCAGGGTTCGACCTGAAAATTCACGTTGCTGGTCAACGTGCCGCTCGGGGTCACCACCAGGACGGGACCGGTGGTGGCGCCGGTGGGGACCGTGGTCTTGATGGCGGTGGCCGATTCGACGGTGAAGGTCGCGGCAGTGCCGTTAAAGGTGACGCTGGTTGCCCCCTTCAGATTAGTTCCCAGGATCACGACCAAGGTTCCCACCTTGCCAGTGGTCGGCAAAGTTTTCACAAACCGGCCCAGCTCAATGGACAGCCCGAACACTGTGCCCGAGTTGAACGCGCCACCCAAGCTGGTGGTCCCATAGAAGTTTCCATTGGTGCCCTGGAATAGGGGTGCGATAGGACCGACACCGTCCGCCCCAGTGAAGTCGTGCAAAGTCGTGAGAGTGCCGGTGGAGGTGATTGTGAACGCCATCCCATCAGAGATGCTCGTCCCGCCCCCGAGCGTTGTTCCATAGAAGTTCCCGTCAGTCCCCTCGATCAGGGCCTGCCAAGGGGCTGCCGCCATCTGTGCAGCCGGTTTGGGAACAAAAGTTGTGCAGGGTCGTCAGGACGCCGCCTGGGGTGATTTTGAAGACAGTGCCGCCGCCATTGGTGCCATAGCCGTAAGTTGTGCCGTAGAAGTTCCCGTCAGTGGCCTGAAGCAACGCGGCGTTGGGATTGCTGCCGTCGTTGGAATCGAAGCTGTGCAAGGTCGTCAGTCTGCCTGTCGGGCTGATCTTAAACACGATGCCATCACTGTAAGTCCCGCCCCAAAACGTGGTCCCGTAGAAGTTGCCATCGCTAGCCTCGACTAGCCCCGCCGTGGGGCCGGAGCCGTCCGCACAGTTCGTTTGGGCACAAAAACTGTAGAGCGTCGTCAGCGTGCCGGTGGGGGTAATCTTGAAAATTGTTCCGCCACTGTATGTCCCGCCACCGAGTGTCACACCATACAAGTTGCCATCCCCGCCCTGCACAAGGCTCCCAATAGGAGAGTAGCCGTCGATGCAATCGCTTTGGGCACACATGCTGTGCAGCGTCGTCAGTTTGCCCGCCGGAGTGATCTTGAAAACCGTTCCGTAGTTGTTAGCGCCGCCGGAATAAGTAGTCCCGTAAAAAGTTCCGTCAACGACTTGGACGAGGCCCCCTTGCGGTGAGGAACCGTCCGGGCAGTTGGTTTGGAGGCAAAAAGTGTAAATCGTCGTGAGAAGTCCTGCGGGAGTCGTCTTGAAGATGCTGCCCCCTTGAGTAATCCCGCCATATTGCACTGTTCCATAAAGGTTGCCATCAATGCCTTGAATCAACCCTGCAGCAGGCTGCCAACCGTCTACGAGGTAGTTGAAGCTGTGCAACGTTGAGAACAACGTCTGGGCGGGCGCGGCAATCGCCGCCGCCAGTATCGTCAAGATCGCAGTTACTACCATTGCGGCCCATCTATGACCGGTTCGAGTGCTCCTCATGAATCCTCCTCTTCTGCTGCTTGTACGACTCGAAATAAGTGCGTAGAGATAAGCGCAACGCTCGTCGCTCAAGCCCTTCGCCCAACTCAGAGCTTGCCCTGAGCGTAGCGAACGGGGCAGGCTATGCGGCTTTTCGGTGTCCTCGAAAAAAGCCGCAAGGCTGAAATCCCTTCGACTAGGCTCAGGGTCCGTGACGAGCCTTGCGCTACATGCTCACTCCACGCGAAAATTCACGTTGCTGGCCAGCGTGCCGCTTGGGGTTACGACCTGAACCGGTCCGGTGGTGGCACCGGCTGGGACGGTTGTCTTGATGGCGGTGGCCGACTGCACCGTGAAGGTCGCCGCCGTGCCGTTAAAGGTGACGCTGGTTGCGCCGGTCAGATTGGTGCCGAGAATTCGGACCGCTGACTCCACCCGGCCCGAGGACGGTTGCGTCTCCACAAACGGCCCAAGACCCACTGACAGGCCGAAGACGGTGCCAACCCCCGCACCAATTACACCGCCATAGTACGTTGTGCCATAGAAGCTCCCGTTGGTGTCCTGCACAAGAGCGGCTGTGGGCTGGGACGCTCCGCCGTTGGCGTCACTGAAGGAGTATATTGTCGTCAGCCTGCCGCTCAGCGTGACCCTGAAGACTGTTCCGACGCCGAGTCCCCCTTCGTTCGTCGTTCCATACAAGTTCCCGTCGGTCGCCTGGATCAGCGGGGCGTATGGGTTGGCGCCGTCCGAGCCGTCGAATGTGTCCAACGTTCCCAGCGTTCCATCAGGGGTAATTCTAAAAATTGTTCCCGCCCACGTTGTGCCGTAGAAGTTTCCGTCGGTCGCCTGGATTAGCGCCGCATAGGGATAGGCACACTTCCCGGGGAAGCTGTTGAGCGTCATCAGCGTGCCGCTCGCAGTTATCTTGAAGACCGTTCCGCTGCCTCCGGTCCCGCCCACGACGGTTGTCCCGTAGAAGTCCCGTCCTTACCCTGCACTACGCCCGCAAGTGGTTCGCTTCCATCCGTGCAACCACTTTGGGAGCAAAAGCTGTAAAGCGTCGTCAAAATTCCACTTGGGCTCATTTTGAAGACCGTGCCCCAGTCGTTTGCACCTCCGAAGGCGGTCGTCCCGTAGAAGTTCCCGTCCTTAGCTTGGACCAAAGGCCCATACGGGTTGCTGCCGTCCGTCCCATCGAAGCTGTGCAGTGTGGTCAGGGTGCCTATTGGGCTGATTTTGAAGACTGTACCTATGCCAGACGCTCCGCCAGCGGTCGTTGTGCCGTAAAAGTTGCCATCGATGGCCTGTACGAGCGCCGCCTCAGGGCTTGCACCATCGGCGCAAGCGCTTTGAGAACAAAAGTTATGAAGCGTTGTCAGCGTGCCACTCAGGGTGATTCTGAAAACCGTGCCGCAGCCACCCGGAGCGCAGCTGCCCAGCCCGCCGCCCGCTCCGGTTGTCCCGTACAGATTCCCATCCGCCGCCTGGATCAGCGCCGCGTATGGGTTGGCACCGTCCGTAAGGTCAAAGCCGTGCAGCGAGATGAAAGGCGCACTCTGCGCAGGTGCGGCAATCGCTGCCGCCAGCATCATCAACGTCGCAGCAACCATCATTGCGGCCCATCCACGATTTCCTTGCGTGTTCGTCATTTCGCCTCCTACGGCAGCACCTGAAAATTGACGTTGCTGGTCAGCGCACGCGGTCAGTGGAAACGCTACTTGCCCACGCCTGCCAGTTGGACCGCCTGAGGGCCTCCGCCTGCCCCAGTGAGGTTCAGGCTCGCTGTACGGGTACCCGTCCGCGTGGGAATGAAGTTGACCACGATCGAGCATGTCTGTCCGGGCTGAAGGAACTCATTGCAACTGTTGGTTTCGATGAAATCCGTACTGTTTGCTCCTCCGATTGTGATATTGAAGCCCTCGCCCAGAACGGTGACGTTGGTTATGCTAACCAGCAAATCGGGACTGATCTGGCCGACCGGGACAGTGCCAAAGTTAAGGGTCTTCGGTGAGACCCGGAGGGCGGTTCCGGTCCCGGTAAGAGAGACCGTTTGCGGGCTGCCGCCTCCCGCATCCACGAGTGAGATTGCAGCACCGAGACTGCCGATGGTCTTCGGGCTGAACGTGACTGTAATTGTGCAACTCTGACCGCTGCCGATGCTGCCGCCGCAGGTGTTGGTCTGAGAAAAGCTCGATTTGCCCGCCCCTGAGACGCCAATGCTGACTGCGAGCGTTGATTTCCCACGGTTCTGCACCATGACTGTGGCGGGAGCGGCGGAGGAGCCTACCGGCACCTGATAAAAGTTAACATTGGCCACGGAAAGAAAGATGACCGTTCCGACGCCAGTGAGGGCGATTTACTGAGGGCTGCCTCCGGCGTTGTCGGCGATGGTCAGCGTCCCGGAGAGAGTGCCCTGGGTCTTCGGCTTGAAAGAGACCGTCAGGGTACAGGACGCCAGCGGTGCGACAGATTGACCGCAGGTGTTCGTTTCCTGGAAATCTCCAGTGACCGCCATGCCGGATATGCTCAGTGTGGCGCTTCCCGTATTGGTCAGCGTGACGGTTTGCGAGGCGCTCACGGTGCCCACCGTCTGATCGTCGAAAGTGAGGCTGGAGGCGGAAAGGGCAGCTACCGGAACCAGTTGCTGGAGCAAAATCGTCACTCCGGGGGTGTAGCTCGACCCTGCCGCCAAATCCAGTCTGCCGTCCCGGTTGAAGTCTCCGACCGCAAGGGAGTCGCCGGAACCGCTGAACGCCTGCAAAGCCTGAAAGGTGCCATTCCCATTTCCGAGCGCAAAGTAGTTATTCCCGTTGCTGAACACGCTGGCGACGAGATCAAGAATGCCGTCACCATTGAAATCCCCAGCCACGACCGCGTCGCTTGGATATGGAGCGAGGCTCTGGCTGGAAGATAGACTGAAGGTCCCACTTCCGTTTCCGAGAAACGTCAAGAGCACACTAGGGCTAGACTCGCCGTCGTCGGCGGTGACCGCCAAGTCGAGCTTGCCATCTCCGTTGAAGTCAGCGGTCGTTGCCGCCCCAATCTCGTAATAACCAGTCCCGACGTTCGTACCTCCTCCAAAACCCCCGAGACCGTTTCCCATCAAAATCGCGACGAAGCCGCTGCTAAGCTCGACGACGGTGGCCCCGACTGCAAGATCAAGGGCACCGTCGCCATTAAAATCGCCTACCGCTACGGCATTAGAGGGCGTACCTCCTACGCCATAGTCAGATTGCTTTTGCAGCGTCCCATCACCGTTCCCTAGCAGCACTGAGACTGTCCCATTCCCGTAAATGGGTTTGAACACGAAGGATCGGTTCCGCACGCTGTCACCACTGCGATGTCTAGCTTACCGTCGCCATTAAAGTCGGCCGCAACTACTGCCTCCGGGTAGTAGTCCGTCGCGTAGTCGGTGTGCGGCTGAAATGTGCCATCCCCTGAATTTGTGTCTTATTGAAGGCCCCGTCACTTCGTTTTGAGGTCCTTCGCGTGTCTTATTGAAAGCCTATTTCCAAAAATTGCACACTTTTGTCCCGTCTTGTCACCTGTTTTGGGCCAGTTTGCCCTACAGCAGAGCGGTGCGAACCTACGGCATTGAATCGGAGAACTTTGCTCTGCGCCACCCAGCCCCTTAGTCCGAGGCAGCAGCCGCTTCTGGCACTTCACGCATACCTTGGGGTGGTCCCCTGGGCTGAGACAAGCAGTTAAGACACTGCCCGCCGTTCGCTGGAATTCGATTGTACAGTGAAGGCGGTGTCTTGCAAGATGGCTGCCGGCTGGTGAAGCGGAGGCAGGGTCTGCAGGAGTGCAACCTGCCGAGGAATAGCCAGCCGGAAACTCATCCGTTCGATGAGGCAGGGCGCGGTCTACAAGGGTCGCGCCCTGATCGAATGGATAGATTTCCTGATGCCTGAGAAAACTCATAAGGAAAGGTGCCGCGCAGCGGCTTGCTTGTTGTTTTGAGCCAGCAGTCCGCGCTCAAACTCGGCCGGCGGCCGGTAGCCGAGCGCGGAGTGCAGACGTTTCTGGTTATAGACCTTCTCGAGAAACACGCCGATGCTGGCTCGCGCCTCGGCCAAGTCGCGATATTCCGTCCGGTAAACTTCCTCGTACTTCAGGGTTTTGATGAACGATTCGCAGGCGGCATTGTCCCAGGGATTCCCCGGGCGCGACCTGCTGATGCGGATCCCGTGGTCGTGAAGCAATTGGGTGTAATCGCGGCTGGCGTATTGCACACCGCGATCGGAGTGGTGCACCAGTCCAGGCTGCGGTTGTCGCCGTGCCAGAGCCATGCGCAGCGCCTGCAAGGTCAGAGTGGCTTCCAAGGTGGGCTCCCACGCCCAGCCGATCACCCGCCGGGAAAAGGCGTCCAGCATCACCGCCAGGTAGACAAACTCCAGCTCCAGGCGGATGTAAGTGAGGTCGGCCACCCAGAGCTGATCCAGGGCCGTCAAAGTCAGGGTGCGCGCCAGGTTGGGGTACACCGTCAGGCCGTGATCGGAGTCGGTGGTCACCACGAACTTCCTCTTCCGCAGACACAGCAGGTTATCGGCACGCATCCAGCGGTAGACGCGCTTGTGATTCACCGTCCATTGCTGCCGGTGAAGTTCGGCCGTGATCCGTCGCCAGCCGTAACTGGGGAATTCCAGGGCCGTGCGTTGGATGGCGTCCCGCAAGGCCAAGTCCGACTTGGAGGGTGATCGTGCCGGGCGATAACGGTAAAGCCCCGCTCGGCTCACCTGGCCCAGCCTACACATGCGTTTCACCGTCAAGCCTTCCTCTCGGTCCTGTTGGGTCTGGATCTGCGCGTAGACAGCGGGCTTCCATTTAAGGCCTGCAGCTTCCGCTGTTCCTCGATGCGCTGCAAGCACCCCTTTAAGAAATCGATCTCCAGCGCCTGCTGACCGATCTTGCGCTCCAACTGCGCCACCCGGCCCTCGTCCCAGCGCCGCTTCCCCAAGCCCGGAAAGGCATTGCCGGGTCCTTGCTGGAACTCCCGCCGCCAGCGGTGCAGCACGTTCGGGTTCACTTCAAAGGCCCGCGCCACCTCCGCCAGCGAAACTCCCGTCTCCAGCCGCTGGACCGCCCCCAGCTTGAATTCCTTCGTGAATCGCCGTCGAGACAAACTCATGACTCAAATCTCCCTTCGATGGCATTTTCATGCCATTCGCTGAATTTTGAGTCTTAACTGTGGACTGCACCCTTAGGGTGAGACAGAGGAATTAGGGACAGGTTGCCATTCGCTGTAAAGGCCTTGGCCTTGGAATTAGACCATAGCATGCTGGTGCTGGTCGGTGAAGCGGAGGCGGGCACTGCTGGAGAGCAACCCGCC
>DASYYZ010000127.1:0-17010 GCA_035946735.1 Terriglobia bacterium | reverse complement strand
CCTGTCCGGCTGGGGAGCTCGTCCCGCCAGGCGCATCACCGCCGCCGTAACCGTACCGAAAAGCATGCCTGAAACGATGGTGAAACCAACCCAAAAGACGAGTTGGGCAAAGAATCCGATCCAGAGATACTTGGTGAAATATTGGTGAAATATTGGTGAAATAATTGAGGAACCTGATGTTCGGAGGCGCGGTGCCCGACGAAAGGTGTTCTTCGGGCTACAGGATTTCTCCCCGCAGCCGAACTGGAACACGATGCGCGTCCGAAGGATGTCTCCCCAATTACCGATTGAGCATCCAAACACTCGGGAGGCACCGCGTCCGATACGCTTTTTGCTTACTTCGCCGGAGGCTGATCGTCATATACTGTAGAATGCCTCGGACGCGGCCGCAAGCTGCGAGATTCGGCTGGAGAAACGAGTTCTCCCAAAGGTGGACGAGATTATCGAACAAATTTAGAGTTTAATCGCCTCATGGCAGGCGCGGCGAGCGCGAAGGTCTGGCACCGGCGCGACGCACGGATGGAGGAATAAAAGTCATGGAACATGGAACAAAGAGATTTTTGCGCGACAATTTCCTGGGAGTCAGCCTGGCTTTGATCGGAGTTCTTTGCCTGGCGCTCTCGGGAACCCTGTATTTTGGTCATCACGCTTATCCCCAGTTCACGGCGGCCGCCGGCAACGGAGGACTGGCGGGGCCGGACATTGACAACCTGGAGCGCCTTAACAAGGCTTATGAGCAGATCGCCCGGACGGTGACGCCCGCGGTGGTGAATATCGCCACCACGCAAGTGGTGAAGGTGCAAGGTTCCCCTTTCGGCATGGACCCGTTCTTCCGGCAGTTTTTCGGCAATGTTCCCGGATTCAGCGTTCCGCGCGAGCAGCGTGAGCACGCACTCGGTTCCGGGGTGATCGTCTCACCCGATGGTTACATCGTCACCAACAATCACGTGGTGTCGCACGCCAGCGACATCAAGGTCCTGCTTCAGAACAACAAGACCTACAAAGGCAAGTTGGTGGGCGCCGATCCGCAGACGGACCTGGCGATTATCAAAATCGAGGGCAGCGGTCTGCCTACGGCTCCCATCGGAGATTCCGCCCAACTAGAGGTGGGCGACACGGTGATGGCCTTCGGCAATCCCTTTGGCCTGAATTTCACGGTCACGCGCGGAACGGTAAGCGCGCTAGGGCGGGGCCAGGGCGACCAGCTCCGGATTGAACAGAACGGTCCACTGAGCATCCAGAATTTCATTCAAACTGACGCCGCCATCAATCCCGGCAACTCGGGAGGGCCGCTGGTGAATGTACGTGGCCAGGTGATCGGGATCAACACGGCCATTCTCAGCAATAACAGCGGAATGGGCGGTGAGGGCGGCTTCATGGGGATTGGTTTCGCGATTCCTTCCAGCATGGTTCAGCATGTGATGACTGACATCATCAAGACCGGGAAGGTGTCGCGCGGCTACCTCGGAGTGAGCATCGCCGATCTCACCGATCAGTACGCGCGCCAGTTCGGCGCTCCGGCGGGTACACGCGGTGCTTTCGTCCAGGACGTCACCAAGGGCGAACCCGGAGACAAGGCTGGCCTCAAGGCTGGCGATATCGTTGTCGCCTTCGAAGGCAAGCCAGTGGATTCTGCCGGAGCCCTCACGCTGCTGACCACAAGCTCCAATCCGGGCACGACGGTGACTCTCACCATCTTGCGGGATGGCAAGAAGCAGGATGTGCGCGTCGCCCTCGGCACTCGGCCAACAGGCCTTAACCTTAGTAATGGCGGGCCAGGACAGGAGCAGGGCGCCGAGGGAAGCAACGGAGAAGCTCCTTCGTCAGGCACCTTGAAGGGCGTCAGCGTGCAGGCACTCACGTCTGACATCCGCCAGCAGATCAACCTCCCGAGTGAGGTCCAGGGCGTCGTGATCAGCCAGGTGGATCCCAACAGCGCGGCCGGACAAGCCGGCTTGCAACAGGGCATGGTGATCGAGAGCATCAACCGGCACCCGGTTCAGACGGTGGCCGACTTCAATCGATATGCCGCTCAAGCGAAGGGCGACACCTTGCTGCGCATCTTCACTGGCAACAATTCAGCCTTCATTGTGATCTCGCCGAATTCAGACGGAGGCGACGGCAGCGACGAGCAGTAACCCCGATTAGTCCCTCCTCTCTCGACGGCGGCAGAGAACAAGACCTCTGCCGCCGTTTTTGTTTTTGGCCACTTGATGAAGATTGCAAAATACAGTCACGTCGTTCTCTGTAGCGCCGCTCTATGAGCGGCGAAAGACGCCGGTCGCAGACCGGCGCTACAGCAGCGGTCGTCACTGTATTTTGCAATACTCAAATAAGCCCCCGCTGCGAGGTTCCCTCGCTCAACAAACTATTACGGCGCGGTCTCATCGTCTGCGATGCCCTGGGTCAAGCCCGCAGCCAACAGGGTGCTTCGGGCGAAGGCTGCCTGCCCCGCTGACACATAGAAGGCCGCTCCTGCGTACTCGGACGTGAACAGTCGTAAACCTCGCCTCAGGAACGGTTCGATATCTACCGCGTAGTCGACGCTGTGACCCGCGAGGGCGTCCTCGACGCGCTCTGCTTCGCTGACGCGGCCCGCAATGTAGACGCGCACCAGTTCTTTCCCGGCAAAGTCTTCGATATCCAGCCTGGCCATTGGTCGGTGATTCTGGTCGGAAGGCTCCTGCAGCCTACTGTAGTTCCACCCAATAGACGCCCAGATACAGCCGGGCGCTTCCGCCGCTCACGGTTACTTGCAAGGGTCTTGGCGCCTTTGCGCCAGGATCCCTCTTCGCGGTGGATTCTCCGATCTGCTTTCCCGCCTGGTCATAGAGAAAGAGCTGACCATCCGTGTTGCCAGGAGGATGCGGCATTCTGGTGCCGAAGCCGAAGCTGCCCACGCCCAGTTTCACTCCGCCTACGGAAACGTCGCCTTCGCTGATCACCATGCCGGAGTATTTCTGCTGGATCTGCGAGCTGTAGCCGCTGGTATCAAGCAGTGCAAACTCCACGCGAGCGCCGGCGGGCGTCTTGACCAGCGCCGCATTCCGCTTTTCCGTAGGAATCGAGTTGCCCTCCAGATAGAAGTCCTTGACGAAAGCCGAATCAAACGGCTTGCCGGTGACCAGTTCGAACCCGCCTTGCGCCGGCATCACGCCACATCCCGCCAGCACGACCGCCACAACCCAGGCCGCCCGGCTCATCGATCTTTTCATTTGTCCTCCACGCTTCCAGTCGTTTTCTGCTACCTGCCTCCGAAGCATCCGCTACTAACTTCCAAAGCGAGACTATCACAATCCCCGGATCCTGCCGGACGACGGATCACGCGAGCGCAAGTTCCACATTGGAACCTCCATTCCCGGAACGGAACTCGAATGCCGTCCCCAGTAGTTACTGGCTGAATCGTTAATTCTCTAAGTGCTTATTCTAGCGGCGGTTAAGAATCCAGCCCCTTGATGATCAAGCTGGCATACTGCCTGCACTTAGCCTAGCCAGCTGACGGTTACGTGAAAGCGAAATGAAGGTGGGACGAAGGCCGGGGACAAGGTCCTCGGACGACGCCGGTGAGGTGTGCCTCATTGCCCTAGTGCTGCCTTCCTGCTGCTTCATGGCCCCGCCAAGCACATCCGCTCCGGCAAAAACGGGGGGATCAGCAAAGGAGATTTCAATGAGCGCACAAACTGCAACTCCGGCATCGAGAACGAGTGCCGGCCGAGTTCCGAGCTCGCATCGCCGGGAGCGCTGGTCGGAAGGATCGCGTCGAGCTCGCGCACTCGATAACGCCCGCCGGACGGCCCTTGACGAAGAACGGAACCGCGAACAAGAGGAGCTTATCCTCAAATTAAGGGTCCTGGTGAAGCGGGTTGCCTTTGAGCTGAGAGAGCACCTGCCGGCTCATGTGGAGCTGGATGATCTGGTGAGCGCCGGCAACCTGGGGCTCATTGATGCCGTGCGCCGCTTCGAGGCCGGCAAGCAGGTGAAGATCGAAACCTTCGCGCGCTATCGCATCCGCGGCGCCATGCTCGATTCGCTGCGCGGCGAGGATCCGGCGTCCCGCGATATGAGAAAGAAGAACAAGCAGGCTGAACAGATTTTCCAGAAATTGGCCGCGAGTCTCGGTCGCACTCCTACGGACGACGAGATGGCCGAAGCGCTGCACGTTAGTTTGGACAAGTGGTACGGCGCGGTGAACCAGATGCAGAGCATGGGTGTGGAATGGCTCAGGCCTATGCTGATGAACGAAGAGTACCCGGGTGGCGAGGAGAGCCTGCGCGATGAACACGAGAACCAGTTTGACTTGTGCTACCGGCGGGAGAAGCGTGATCTGCTGGATCGCGCTTTGAAGCAAGTGTCCGATCGTGAACGGCGGATTCTCTCGCTTTATTACGAGCACGACTTCACTATGGAGCAGATCGCTGAGGAACTCGGGGTTGATGAATCACGCATCTCGCAGATTCATGCCGCACTGCTCGGTCGCTTGAAGAAGAGCGTGCGCTCGATGCTGCGTGCTCCGGTGGCGCAACCACAGGTAGGGGTTGAGCAGGCGGCGTAAGAGCAGGAGCCATGGGTCAGGGGTTGGGTGCTAGGGCCTTAAGGATCGGGCCCCTTCCGTTGCCGGCCGAAGCCGTCCAGTGATACAAACAGAGGGTGCACGAAGCGCGGGACTGTTGGCAGCGGTTGATGGAGCGGCGGGGCTAGAATATGAATCGATACGACGGCAAGACTTTCGAAAACCAGAACGTAGTCCTCGACGAGGGGGTCTTCATCAACTGCCTCTTCAAGAACTGCAGCCTGGAGTATAGCGGCGGCGACGTGTACGTCCAGAACTGCCAGGGCGACGGCTGCCAGTTGATCTGGCGCGGCGCGGCGCAGCGGACCGTGTTTCTTCTTCAGGGTCTTGGCCTCATGGCGGCTCCTACTCCTCCCACCTCCACCAATACGCGCGTCCAGTAGGCGGCCGCTGGTTCAGGCTGGGAGCGCGGGCGTCTCGCGCACGCTTGAGCCTTTCTCTCAGAGCCTTGTCTTCCTGTCCTTCTGATTCTTCCCATTCGATCCGGCGCGACCTTATACTCGAATGACGGAGAAGAATGATGCCTTCGCGCCGCCAGATCCTCGCTCGACTTGCGACCCTAGGCGGAGGTGCATTCGCAATCGGACGGCCTTGGGTGGCGAGTGCTGCCCTGCCCGCCGACGCGAAGGACGCCAAGTCATCGAAGACACTTTCGCCCTCCGGCAGGGCATCTCCAGCCGTGCCAGTCCGTTACACCAACGTGATCCAGTCGGCAGGGATCGACTTCGTGCAGGACGCCACCGCCAGCGACCAGAAATACTACCTCGAGACCATGGGCACCGGCCTCGGCTGGATCGATTATGACCAGAACGGCCTGATGGATCTTTACTTCGTGCAATCGGCCGCGACCGATCTCTACAAACCGCCGCGACCGCTGCGCTCCGCGCTCTACCGTAACAACGGCGACGGCACTTTTACTGACGTCACAGACAAAGCCGGCGTGGGCGCTGCCGGACTCTACGGTCAAGGCGTGGCGGTGGGCGATTTCGACAATGACGGCTTTCCCGATCTTTACGTCACCGGCTACGGCCGTTCCATTCTCTTTCGCAACAACGGCGACGGGACTTTCAGCGACGTCACCGCGAAAGCGGGCGTGGCAGACGAAGGCGGCTGGGCGACGAGCGCCGGCTGGTTCGACTACGACCGCGATGGCTATCTCGATCTGCTGGTCTGCAACTACATCGATTGGTCGCCCAAGAACAACATCTGGTGCGGCGATCGCAAGCCCGGCTACCGCTCGTATTGCCATCCCGACAACTACAAAGGCCAGCGGCTGAAGCTCTATCACAACAATCGCGACGGAACCTTCGCGGACGTCAGCGACAAGTCCGGCGTGGGCAAGCCCGAGGCCAAGGGCATGGGCGTGGTGCTCGCCGACATGAACCAGGACGGCTGGCCCGACATCGTGGTCGCCAATGACACCTGGCCGAATTTTCTCTTCATCAACCAGCGTGACGGTACGTTCAAAGACGTCTCGTTCATTTCCGGCATTGCCGCCAGCGAAGACGGCAAGTACGAGGCGGGCATGGGCATTGATGCAGCCGACGTGGATGGCGACGGCTGGCCGGACGTCTACATCACCCATCTCGACCACGAGCTGAACCGGCTTTATCGCAACAACCACGACGCCACTTTCGACGACGTCACCTATGCCTCCGGCATTGGCAACTCGGTGGTGGACCTGAGCGGCGTCACCATGAAGTTTCTCGACTATGACAACGACGGCTGGACCGACATCTGCCAGTTGAACGGCGCCATGCTCGACAACATCGCGCTCTATCACTCCGAGGTGAGTTACGCCGAGCCCAAGCTGATGTTTCGCAATCAGGGCGCGGGCAAATTCAAGAAAGTGTCCGAAGAACTGGGGCCCGACTTCGTGAGGCCTGTGGCGGGCCGCGGAATCGCGGTTGCGGATTACGACAACGATGGCGACCTGGACCTTGCCATCAATGTTCGCGGTGAGCGCGCCGAGCTGCTGCGCAACGACGGCGGCAACGCCAACAACTGGCTGCAGGTGTTTTTGATCGGCACGAAATCGAATCGCGACGCCGTGGGCGCATCCCTGAAATTGGTGGCGGAGGAATTCACTCAGGTGAAGCAGCGCCAGGGCGGCATGGGCTACATGTCAGCGAGCGATCCCCGCGTTCACTTTGGACTTGGAGCGCGCAAGACGGTTCAGTCACTCGAAATCACCTGGCCGAATGGCGCCGTGGAGAAGCTCGACAAGGTGCCGGTCAATCAGATCGTCACCGTGAAGGAAGGCGAAGGGATCGTGCCTCGCAACTTTCCGAAGGTCGGAGCAAAGTAAGGCGTCCGCCCCGGAAGCGCGAAGATCCGATGCCGAAAGCGCGGTTCCACTGGATAAATTTCGCGCCGCCTCCCAGTTTTCGACCCTTGCCGCGCTCCCAGATGAACGTCGGCTGTGAGGCTTGATCCCATCACTGACGCTTTGGCTACCCTTGCGCGCGGCTGCGCGAGTTAAAAGTGTATACTTTTTGCACACAAGCGTTCAGAAATCAACAATAAGGACGGTTTTCGGCCACCCAAAAGCGTTCATAGGGATACAATCCGGGCGCAGCGATTCGGGGTCCCGAAATAAAACGGTAGTAGCCTGAACGGAGACACCGGTTGGCGCGCGGCCCGCCCCGCCTCCCCGAAGTTGACTCCTCCGCCATCCTTATCAAAGCCGGCAACGCATGCCCGCCTCGCAGATAAGGCTTGACCGAGGGGGGGAGATCGGGTCTCATGGCATATACAACGGCAGCCGTCCACACACGAATTCAGAGAGGAGAACGATGCGAAAGATCAGCGCGCGACTCGGAGCGGCAGCGATGATAACGGTTTTGATGGGGATGGTGCTGGCGGCGATTGCGGCGCCCGCGCAAACGTTTAAAACGCTGGTGAGCTTCAATGGGACCAACGGCGCCGATCCCCTTGCGCCCGTGGTGCAGGGTACCAATGGGAATTTCTACGGGACGACGGAGATGGGAGGGCTTCCCTCCCAAGGGACGGTTTTTGAAGTCACCTCGAGGGGCGCACTGAAGACGCTTTTCACCTTTGACGCCAACGACACCGCCGGCGGCAATCCCTTCGCTGCCCTCATTCTGGCGACCGACGGGAACTTCTACGGCGCAGCCGAATACGGGGGACCCTACGGTTGTGGTACTGTTTTCAAAATCACCGCCCTGGGCGCACTCACCGTAGTCCACAACCTCGTCAGTTCAACGGACGGTTGTGGCCCTACCGGCGCGCTGATTCAAGCCACCGATGGGAACTTCTACGGAACAACCACAGCCGGCGGCGGTACCAGCAACGCGGGCACACTGTTTAAAATCACTCCCTCAGGTACTCTGACGACCCTGCACAGCTTCGACGTGACTGATGGCATTGAGCCCTTTGCCGGGCTCATTCAAGGCAACGATGGAAACCTTTACGGTATAACCGCCGGGGGCGGGGCCAGCACGTCCTGCTCAAATGGCTGCGGCACGATCTTCAAGATCGTTTCAGGCGGCGCACTGACCACCTTGCACAGCTTCGACTCCACTGACGGCGCGTACCCGTACGGCGGGCTGGTTCAAGCGTCCGACGGGAGCTTCTACGGGACAACCGAGTACGGCGGGACGGAAAACTACGGAACCATTTTCAAGATTACCTCCGGCGGAGTGCTGACCACGCTCCACAGCTTCGATTCTGCCGATGGCGCCTACCCCTTTGCCGCCTTGATTCAAGCTACCGACGGTAACCTCTACAGCTCCACCACCGAGGGCGGTAGCAGCTCCGCGTGCACCTTTGGCTGCGGCACGATTTTCAAAATCACTCCGGGTGGTATGCTGACCACGCTCCACAACTTCGACTCGACTGACGGCGCCACTCCCAATGCGCTGCTCCAGGCCACGGACGGGAATTTCTACGGGACGACCGTGGGTGGGGGTGCCAGCCTTGCTGGTACGATCTTCAGCCTGTCTGTGGGCCTCGGACCGTTTGTCAAAACGGTGCCCGCCGCGGGCCGGGACGGAAAACGGGTCACGATTCTGGGGACGAACCTGACGGGCACGACTAAGGTCACCTTCAACGGCACTCCGGTCCCATTCAGCGTCATTTCGAGCACCGAAATTTCAACCGCCGTTCCGACCGGCGCCACCACAGGACCGGTCCAGGTGGTGACTCCAAGCGGCACGCTGACCAGCAGCGTGAATTTTCAGGTGCTGCCGTGATGCCATCAATAGGAAACAACTCTCGCAGCCGTGTCATTCCGAACGCAGTGAGGAATCTCGCTCTGCTTTTTCGAAAGCGGCTCAAATACGGAGATGCACGCCGATATCTCACCATGGGGTTTGCGTGTTATCCCTTGCGCCATTTAGCGTGGACCCTTCAGAGCGAGATCCCTTGCGCAGTTTACCCTGAGTTCCTTCGCGGAGTTTACCGTGAGTCTCTTCGCTTCGCTCAGAGCGGTTCGAAGAGGAGCGAACCGGCTCAGGACCGTTCGAAGCGGAGGAGCGAACGGGCTCGGGATGACAGGCGGGGGGGATCAGCGTGCTTGGTCGATTCAGGTGGTGACACCCAGCGGCACGTTGACCAGCAACGTGGATTTTCGTGTCGAACCGTGAAGCCCGTGTAGCGCAGGGCCCCTGTCGGCCCTGCAACAGCCTCAGAGCACCGCTGCGGCTTTTTCGAGGACATGGAAAAGCCGCAACGCTTGAAAAACGAGCGTTGCGCTACATGCCCGAATGACTCCGTGTGCGCACTGCTGAGGCCACATCAATAGCCTACCATTGCCACGGTGGACCCTTGGGCTCACCCGGATCATTGAGACTCGTCCATGCGCTCGCGACGGTTCAAGTGCTACCATAAACCCGTGAGGAGAGTGTGCCCATGAGTGTCGAAGAACTGGAAAACGAAGCGCTAAAGCTCGAAAGCGGTGAACGCGCCAGGCTGGCGGAGAGACTTTTGAGCAGCCTTGAAGCCCTCTCACCGGCCGAGGCCGAGCGACTATGGGCGGAGGAAGCGTTGCGCCGCCTTGAGGAGCTTGAGCAGGGTAAAGCAGTGCCGCGGCCCGCCAGTGAGGTGTTGCGCGACGCCAGGTCGCGGCTGGCATGAGCCGCCGGCTCACCTTCCAGGCTACCACTCAACCCTCGTTCCGACCGGCAACCTCAATTTTGAGGTGCTGCCGTAGCAGCCCAAGCGGCACGGATTTTGTGCCAGTTTGTGTTAGGCTTGCCGATGGAGATTCGGTTCTATCACGATCCATCCAGCGGCCAGCCTCACATTTTCCATCATGCCGTCGGCGAAGATGAGGTGGCAGGTGTTTTGGAGGCGCCGGGCGAAGACAGGCCTGGTCGTGAAGGGACCCGAGTCGCCATCGGGCAGACAAGCGGTGGTCGCTACCTTCGGGTGATCTAAGTTCCTGAACCGGATTCGGACAGTGCATTCGTCCTCCCTGCATACGAACTGAAGGGCAACCCTTGCTCGCCTACAGGAGGCGCATGCGCCGGAGACATGTATGAGCGAAACGCGATTCCCTCCCGGGTGGGACGAAGAGAGAGTTCGAGCCGTTTTGGCGCACTACGAACATCAGACAGCGGAAGAGGCCGTGGGCGAGGACGAGGCCGCGTTCGAACAACAGGACGAGACCGTCATGAAGATCCCCCGCAAGCTCGTGCCCGCCGTCAGACAGCTTATCGCAAAACATCCGCAGTAACCCCGAACGGCACGCTGACCAGCAACGTCAATTTTCGCATCGAACCGTGAAGCCCGGGTAGCGTGGAACTTTTTTCAAGGTCCGCGGCTTCTCGTCAACAGAATAGCGCGCTGGGCGTCAGGGGTTGCTTGTGCCCGTTACGCTGCTGCGACGCTCGAGCAGCACTACATCGCGCCAGACGCCGTCCAGCCTGGCGATCCGCTCGCGCAATCCGACCTCGCGAAAACCGCAGCTCCGAACCAGTGCCAGGCTGGCCTGATTCTCCGGAAAGATACCGGCCTGCAGGGTCCAGATGCCGTTTTGCTCAGAGGCCGCGATCAACGCCCGGAGCAAGGCCTTGCCGATGCCTCGCCGCGTCTCGGCCTGTCTCACGTAGACGCTGGCCTCGGCAACGCCTCCATAACACTGCCGGCTTGAGACTGGACTGAGGGCAGCCCAACCGAGCACTTCTTGGCCGGCGCGCGCCACCAACCTTGCGAAGGAGAGATGTGAGGCCGTCCACTTCTCCCAGCCCGGAGCTTCAGTTTCGAAGGTAGCATTGCGTCCGGCGATTCCTTCCAGGTAGATCGCGCGCACCTGTGCCCAATCGGAAGGCAGCATCGAATCCAGCGTGCAGGCGGCAATTATAGAAGCACCCCTGGCCCTCAAGTTGCAGTCTAATGTATCGGGAGGCTGAAGACGGCGCCTCTGGTGAGCCTCCGGGTCGTTTTCAGCCGACCGCTAAAAGAGCATGCCGCAAGAGGGCCGCAACGGGGCGGCCCGGCGGCTGAGGGCAGATGATCACAAGAATGGCATCCGGGATTCCAGTTCGGGGCCTGCTGATAGGAGCGGCCTTCGCGTTCTGCGCGCTGGCTGCGGGGGCCGATTCGCGCTCGAAGTTCCCTCATCAGTACGAGTGCAATCCTAACTCAATCAGCAGGAAGGAGATCCCTAACTTTCATCGCGTGGACAATGACCTGTACCGCGGCGGCCATCCCAGTTGCACCGGCCTCGCCCAACTGGAAAGTCTCGGCGTTCGAACCTTTATCGACCTGGGGGGCGCAGGCGGCGCGTTCCACCATTGCAAGAGCGCGCGAAACGGCACCGGCATTCAGGTATATCACGTCAAAGTGAGCGTGGCCGATATCACGCTCCTTGGTATCTCGGACGAGAAGCTGCGAACCATCTTCGCGCTGATGCAGAAGTCTCCCAAACCGGTCTTTGTCAGTTGCAGCCTGGGCCGGGACCGCACCGGAGTCATCACGGCGCTCTACCGCATGAAGCGCGGCGAAATGTCCTTCGCGGAGGCTGAGGACGAGGCAATCTACTACGGCTACCGTCCGCGCTTCATCGGACTTCACAGGGCGCTCGACCGCTATCGCGACCCGCAGGAAGTCAAGCTGCTTCCGTCTCCCGCCCCTACGGCTCCGCCGCCCGAGAGCGTGTGTCGTGCGAAATCGCCGTTGACTGCAGCGCGGAAGTTTTGAGACGCCCCGTCAGCCAATCATATTTATTCTTACCCTTACAAAGTCCTACGAAACAACGCCGTGGCCGCGGCCATAGCGACCACGGTGAATACCATGAGGTACGCCAAGTCACCGTAGATTGCCACCATGCCAGTGTTCTTCAGCAGGAGATCCTTGAAGGCATGCACCGCGTAACTGAAAGGATCGACGGTGGAGATGGCGCGCATCCAGGCCGGAAACGCCTGGATGGGATAAACCGCTCCGCTCGGAAAGAAGAGCAACGTGTTCAGCACTCCGAAAACGGCGCGCGGGATCAGCGGATCGCTCACGCGCACCATGATCAGAAACATCATGCTGACGAGCGCCAGCGCTGTCGCCACGACGGTAATCAGGATCCGCAACAGGCGCAGCGGATCGAACGGCTGAGGAATACCAGCAATCAGCGATCCCACGGTCATGAGGACCAGACCGGAGAGGATTGCCTTGACGGTACCCGAAAGGTTGAATCCCATGATGAGCTCGAACTTGCTGATCGGCGTCACCAGGTAGCCTTCGTGGAGACCGCGCGCTTTATCGTCGATGAAGATGATGCCGCCTCCGATCATCACCATCACGAAGATCGAAAGCACGATGGAGCCCGGCAGCAGGTATTGAATGTAGGGCACGTAGGGGTAGACTTCGACCACGGAGAGCGTGGTTTCGTTCGCGAGGCGGGGATCGGGGCCTTTGTCGTTATAGGCCGTAACCACGCCCGTAAAGAGGCCTTCGAGCGTGGAGGTCACAAACTGGTCCGTGTTGTCCTCCACCAGCGCCACCTGAGGCGCTTTTTGAGCCAGCACGTCGCGCGAAAAGTTGGGTGGAATATTCAACACGCCGTTGATGCGTCCGTTGCGCAGATCGGTGAGAGCCTGCCCGGGATCGGCGTAGTCGATAGGCGTCACAGTCTCGGCGTTGACGGCGGCCGCGCCCAGCATCTCGCGCAGCTTGACGGCCGTTACATGGTGGTCCTGGTCCACTACGCCGATCTTCAAGTGCTTCAGCTTGCCGCCGAAGGCGTAGCCCAGCACCACAAGCTGGACCAGCGGAAACACCATCGACACGATGATGAGGACAGGGCTGCGGCGGAAACGGCGCAGGTCACGTTCGATAAGAGCCCAGATTCTGTTCATAAGTCATGATCTAGGATTTAGGATTTAGGAACGGATACCGCTGCCCTTTGCATCTGGCTGCCGAGACCATAGACTTCAGACTTCGGAAAGGTGCGAGTGATCCTGTAAACCCGGGTGACCAAGTCCATCGATTTCTGCCAGACGAGTAGGTCTCTGTACCCTTGCACGGCTAACTCCGAAACCCAGTCCGAAATCCCAAATCCTAGCTCCTAGCTTTTGGGCCTGTACATAAAGGCGGAGTCATATGCGTTCGCTCCCTGCAGCTCGTCGCGAAGCTGCCGCCCGGTAAAGTGCATAAAGACGTCGTCGAGAGTCGCGGATTGGACTGAAAGCGAGGTGACGTTGACGTTCTGCCGCCGCGCCGCCTCCACCAGTTCCACTGTGGTGCGAGGGCCGTTTCGCGAGGCGATGCGGTACACGTGGTCGTACAACTTCACGCTCGCCACCTCCGGCAAGCTCTCGAGGGTTTGCAGCCAGTCTGGAGGCTCTCCCGAAAAGCTCACCTCCACCACGTTCTCAGCCGGTATCGCTGCCTTCAGCTTGTGGGGAGCGTCAAGCGCGACCAGTTTCCCGTGATCGACGATGGCGATGCGGTCCGCCAGCTTGTCCGCCTCGTCCATGTAATGAGTCGTGACCAGAATGGTGAGATTGCGCTCCGCTTTCAAACGTGACAGCATCTCCCACACCGCCACCCGCGATACCGGATCGAGTCCGGTGGTGGGTTCATCCAGAAAGAAAATCTTGGGTTGATGAATCAGGCCTCGGGCGATCTCCAGGCGCCGCCTCATGCCACCGGAAAGGAACTTCACAGGCTTGTCCGCCCAGGCGCTCAAATCCACCGCCTCCAGAAGTTCCTTCAGATCGTGTTTGCGCTGAGCGCGGGGAACGCTGTAAAGCTTGGCAAAAATGAGCAGGTTCTCCTCGAGGCTGAGGTCGAGATCGGACGTGGTCGCCTGCGGGATCACGCCGATGCACTTGCGCACCGCGTTCGGGTCGCGGCGGATATCAAAGCCATTGACGTGCGCGGTCCCTGATGTCGGCTCGATCAAGGTGGTGAGCATGCGGATCAAGGTGGACTTGCCCGCGCCATTGGGTCCTAGCAGCCCGAAGATCTCACCTTCGGCCACCTCAAAACTGATGTGGTCGACAGCGGTGAAATCACCGAACTTCTTCTCGATTTGGTCGACGTCAATGGCTGCCATTTGAAAAGCAGGGGTCAGGGACCGGGGACCAGGGACTGGAGGACCTCCCAGCATTGCCCGATTCCCAGTGCCTGAACTGGCCGCTGGCCACCCTGACCCTTGACTTCCTGTCCTTCCTTCCTTATCTTGTCCCCCGACCCCTGGTCCCTGACTCCTGAGCCCTGCCCACGGGTACCGTCAGATACGCCGTCATCCCCAGGGCCAGAGCGCGGTCCCGGTTATCCACGCGCAGACGGATTTCAAAAGTCTTGATATCCCGCTTGCTGCGGCTCACATCGCGCTGAGTGGCAAAGCTGGCGTCTGCGCCGCGATAGAACACGGTGCCGGTACGTTCCTCGCCGGAAGGCAGCCGCACCGGAATCTGCTGGCCGAGCACCACCTGGTCGATGTAGCTCTCGGGAACGTCGGCGCGCACCCACAGGTCGTCAGGGTTGATCAGCGTTAGGATAGGCTGAGCGATGTTCACCACTTCGCCTTGCAAGGCCGCGCGCGTGTCTACGAAACCATCGATGGGCGAACGGATCTCGGTGTAGTCAAGCCGGACCTTCGCTTTGTCCCGCTGAGCCTCGGCCGCGGCCAACTGGTGCCGGTTGGCGGCCAATTGATCTTGCCGCACTTTAACCTGCTCGGCGTTGGAGCGCGCCAGCGCCAGCGCGGCTTGCGCTTCCTGAACCTGCTTCACGGCGTTGTCCAGATGGGCCTTGGCGGCGTCAAAGGTGGTGCGGGCCTGATCGTCTGCCGAGGCCGGATCGATGCCCTGCTGAAACAGATTGTGCACCCGCTGATAGCTCAAGCGATCGTTCTCGAGATTGGCCTCGGCCTCTTGCTGCGCGGCCTGGGCCGCCGCCAGCGCCGCCTCTGCCTGCCGAATCTGCTCCTGAGTCTGCAGCTCCTGATACGTAAGCGCGGAGCCGGCTTCCTGCACGGCCGCCTCCTGCCCCTCGGCCGAATGCGTGTAATAAGCCTGATCTGCCGCCAGTTCGCGCGGAACGATGGTGGCAAGCAACTGCCCGCGCTTCACGGGATCGCCCTCTTTCACCAGCAACTGCTGGATCTCTCCCTGCACCTGCGAGCTCAGTTCCACGTCATTCGTGGTCACAATGCCGGTGAGCGCCAGCGAGGTTGTTGGCCGGCCATATACATAGTAGATTGCCGCAGCGGCCGCGGCGGCGATCAGGACGAAGATCAGCAACTTGCGCATCAGGGATGTGCCTCCGGGTTACAAAACAGGCCGTGCCTTATGAATTCTAAGACTTCTCTTCTAAGCGCCGCAGATTGCTTTCCGTGTAAGGGCCGCCGTTGATTTAATTAGCGGGACAATTGATTTTCGAGCCTCACGCGTAGGCTGTCAATCGATCAGACAAAAGAGGCGTCAACAAATGACCAGTCAGCGCTCAGTAGGCTGAAGGTGGTTCGGCCGATCGCTGAGACCCTGACTGGCCGCGCCCGCCGTGCCTGCAAGCGGTATAATCTCCGTTGCCTCCGGAGCGGCGCCCGGACTGAGCCGCGCCGGCAGCAGGGCAACTGCAGGAGGAACCGGTCATGACACTTACGATTCTCGCTCTGGCGCTGGCGGCGGGCAGCGCCGGCGGACCGCCCAGGGTGGGTCAACCCGCTCCGGAATTTGTTCTGAACGATCAGAACGGCCGCCCCGTGCGGCTCAGCGATTTTCGCGGCAAGAAGAGCGTGGTGCTGGCGTTCTACATTCGCGCTTTCACTCCCGGATGACGGAAGGAGCTGCAGGCGTATCAGGCTGATATCGCCAAGTTCGAGCAGCAGGGCGCACAGGTGATCGGCATCAGCGTGGATCCGGCCAAGCGTAACAAGGATTTTGCCGCCGAGTTGCACATTACTTTTCCGATTTTGAGCGACGAAAATAAAGAAGTGACGAAGCAGTACGGCGTTCTTTACCCCTTGATTCGGGTGGCCAAGCGCGTCACCTTCGTGATCGACCGCCAAGGGATCATTCGCGAGATCAAAGAAGGGGGAGAGGCCGCCGATCCGGCCAAGACGGCGCAAGCGTGCTCGCTGCTGCCGCGCTGACTGCTTCGAACTGCCAGGACGCCCGATCCCGCCACATTGAGCAGAACACAGCGGTAACAGAACCCGAATTCCCTGCGTCAAATCCGATGCTGCAAGGCGTAACGGAAGCCGGGCGGCACGGCCATGTTGTGCATGGCTTTCGCGTTTGGCCTTGGCTGCTACCGGTGTCCAGACGCCCGTGCCAGACAAGTCTCGAAAGGAGTGAGCAATGACCAGTGATCGTACCTCGACAGACCACCTCGCGATTTGGCCCCTGATCAAAGTGCCGGCGATGATCACCTTGGCTGTGACGATCCTCAGGCTTGCCGGAGAGCTCGAACATTGGTCGAAGACCTACTTCGATCCCCAGGCCGGCGGCGGGAATGCCATCGTCGGCATCACCTGGCTGGCGCCCTTGTTCGGAATCTATTTCGCGGTAAAACTGGTGCGGGCCGGGCATGCGCCTTCATCCAGCGGGCGGGCCCTCGGATTTGCAGTACTGGGCGCGCTTATCGTGGTCGCCGCCGGTCTGATGGCCTCGCGCCTGCCCCAGGGGAACTTCCACCTGCTTTTGGTGTACCTGTGGGGGACCTTTGTGCTGGCCGCAATTGCAACTCTGCCCGGGTGGCGCGATTTATTCCGAATCCAGTTGGCCTACGCGTACGCGGCTCGCGTTCCGGTGGCCATCATCATGTTCTTCGCCATCCGCGGCAGTTGGGGGACGCACTACGACGTGGCGCCTCCGAACGTCGGGTTCCTCAATTATTTCACCAAGTATCTCTGGATCGGATTCTTTGCCCAACTCGTCTTTTGGGTTGGTTTCACCATCGTTTCAGGCATGCTTTTCGGTACGGTTACGGCGGCGGTGATGCGCCTGGCGGGACGAGCTCCCCAGCCGGACAGG
>DASYYZ010000126.1:0-79303 GCA_035946735.1 Terriglobia bacterium | reverse complement strand
GCACGGCGTAATTCTTTGCGTGCAGCTTAGCCAGCGCCTCCGCACCTCCGCCGGCCTCTTCGGCGATCCAATTGGCAGCGTGCAGACGGCTCACTACCCGCTCCCGCAAATCAGGATCCGCGCTGGCGATAAGCGCGTTGGCCGAACCAGAATAAGGCAAGCTCACCGTGGTCAACCCCATCCGATAACCTTGCCTGTTCAGGGTGATTTTGTCAAGTTAGTTATCGCCCCGAAATTGGGGCGGTTATATACCGTACGGTATATGACGTGATCATACAGTTTCGGCATCTCCAGGAGCCGATGGAACCCTTGTGTTAACTTGTCATTGCGAGCACAGGCAGATCTTACCGTGAAAAGACGCATTGGGCATTCTGTGATAGTATTGCAAACAAATATCATTTCGGCGTGGGAGGGACGCTTGGCGCAAGCAACGATTCTGGTGGTGGAGGACGAAGGCATCGTAGCCATGGACCTGCAACAACGTCTAAGCGGCATGGGCTACTCGGTTTCTGCGGTGGCTGCCTCCCGCGAGGAAGCACTAAGAAAGGCGGCGGAGATGAGGCCGGATTTGGTCTTGATGGACATCCGGCTGAAGGGCTACGTCGATGGCGTTGAGGTAGCCGGGACGATTCGCGAAATGCTCGACGTTCCTCATGTTTTTCTGACAGCCTACAGCGACCCAGCCACTCTTGCGCGCGCAAAGGTCACGGAGCCTTTCGGCTACATCGTGAAACCTTTCGACGACGAGACCCTGCGCAGGACAATTGAGATGGCTCTCTACCGCCGGGACAAAGAGCGCCAACTGAAGCAGGGTGATGCCTGCCTAAAGGCCACCTTCCTTTGCGTCAGTGAAGGCCTGATCGCGGCAGACGAGAACTCCCGGGTTGTTCTGATGAATCGCGCCGCCGAGGTTCTGACCGGCTGGAGCTCCGCAGAAGGGCTCACCCGCGACCTCTCCGAGGTCCTAAGTGTGGTCACCGAAACGGAAACGGAGTCGAAAAACCCGGCGACGGCGGTGTATGAAAAAGGCATCGAGATTTCAGTGACAGGCTTGTTGCAGCCTGCCGACGGCGGACGCCAGATCCCGATTACAGCTAATGCGGCGCCGATACTCGACCGCCTGGGAAGCGTCACCGGCGTCGTGGTCGCTTTCAGAGCCGCTCCAAAATAACGGGGGCGGTCCCTGATAATAAGCGGAGCTTTAGCCCGCGACGCCGCCTTACAGATTTAAACCCCATCTCATTTAGGTTCGGTTATGTCCTCAGTTGACAATAGAAGATTCGGTGGTTAGACTTCCCAAGGAGTGTGTCCGGCGTCTGACAGAGAGTTAGCCCAACTATGAGCGCTTCAGCCAGGCACTTTAAGAGACTGCCGCTGGGCGTGAGGTTCCTCGCAGGGTTCGGGGCGGCTCTGGGCATCCTGCTGGCGGCCGGGGCGGTCCAATACCGAACCATACAAACCCTGGTTGAGACGGAGCGCTGGGTGGCGCACACCGACGTGGTTCTTGCAGAGCTGGAGGGCACGCTCTCTGCGGTGGAATCCATGGAGTCCGACTCGCGCGGCTACGTGGCCACGGGAGACCTGAGCTTCGTGAGGGAGCGACAGGATTGGGCGCTAACGGCGAAAGAGCATCTTCGCCGACTTCGAGTTCTGACGGCAGATAATCCCCGCCAGCGAGCCAACCTGGACCGGCTCAACCTCTTGGTGGAGGGAAAGGTGACGCTCATGCCCCAAGTCGTCGCCCTCCGCAGCGAGCGGGGCCCCGTTCCTGCCGCAGAGTTGATAGCCCAAGCCCATGGAACCTTGATGAAGGAAATTCACACGCTGGTGGCCGCCATGGAAGCGGAGGAGAACCGCCTGCTGGCGGCGCGGCGGGCCACCAGCCGCGCCAGCGCCAGTCGAGCCGCGCGCGTGACCGCCTTCGGCAGCCTCTTGGCACTCGTGCTTGCGGTGGTAGCAGGCTGGATCATTCACACGGACATCGTCGCTCGGACGCAGGCGGGAAAAGAGCTCAAGGAGCAGATTGAGGAACGAGAGAGGGCTCAAGAGGAGATCAAGAGACTGAACCGGAGCCTGGAGCAGCGTGTGGCGGAGCGCACGGCGGAGCTCGCGGCCAGCAATAAGGAACTGGAGGCTTTCACCTACTCGGTCGCGCACGACTTGCGGGCGCCCCTTCGCCATATGGACGCGTTTCTGGCGTTATTGATCAAGCGGAGCGGCGGAATCTTGGAAGAAACCAGCTGCCGGTATCTTGATAAAGTCACGGCTGCCGCACGCACCATGGCAGTTCTGATCGACGACCTGCTTCAGTTTTCACGACTGGGACGAAACGAAATGGCCAAGAGGGTGGTGAACCTGGAGGCGCTCGTCCAGGAAATCCGGCTCGAGTTCGAAGGCGAGACCCCTGGCCGGAAGATCGCCTGGAAAATCGGGCGGCTGCCGGAAGTTATCGTCGACCCCGCCATGCTGCGGGTGGTGATGGTGAACCTCCTTTCCAACGCCCTGAAGTTCACACGTCCGTGCGCCGAGGCTCGCATCGAGGTCGGGTCCATCACGGGCGAAGCGAACGAGGACGTGATCTTCGTGAAAGACAACGGCGTGGGCTTTGACCCGCGGTACTCGAACAAACTGTTTAACGTGTTTCAGCGCCTGCACTATGCCGAAAACTTTGAGGGCACCGGCGTCGGACTCGCCAACGTGCGGCGCATCATCGAGCGCCACGGGGGGCTGGTGTGGGCGGAGAGCACAGAAGGCGCCGGTGCTATGTTTAGTTTTTCGCTGCCTAGATTCGAGGCTTGAGGGACCCTTAACCCGTGACAGACCAGAAGCCCATCCTCCTGGCGGAGGACGATGACGACGACGTCGAGCTGATTCTCGCCGCCATGGCCGACAACCATATCGCCAACCGCGTCGTGAGGGTCAGGAACGGAGCCGAAGCGCTGGACTACCTCCAGCGGCGCGGCGTGTACGCGGGCGCCGAGTCTCCGGCGGTTGTGCTGCTCGACATCAAGATGCCCAAGGTGAACGGGATTGAGGCTTTGCGCATCATCAAGAGCGATCCCGAATTAAGGAGGATTCCGGTAGTCATGCTCACCTCCTCGCGCCAGGCTCCCGACCTTAACGAGTGCTACGGTCTGGGCGCCAACGCCTACGCTGTGAAGCCGGTGGATTTCCAAGAATTCTTCAACGCCATCAAGCTGGTGGGCGGATTCTGGGGAGTTCTGAACGAGACGCCTGATAACGAGCGATCAAAAGCTCGCACCCGCTTGGACACCGGGGCCTGAGCTTACCATGAATAGTGCTCTGAACATCCTCCATCTTGAAGACGACAACGCCGACGCCGAACTGACGCAGGAGACTCTTCGGGGCGCAGGAATCGAGTGCGAAATCAGCCGCGTGCAGGATCGGGCCGCATTCCTTGCCGCCCTGCAAAGCCGGCCTTGGGACCTGATCCTGGCCGACTACCGCTTGCCCGCCTTCGATGGCCTCGCGGCCCTCCAGATTCTAGTGGAGAGCGCGAAAGAGACCCCTTTCATTTTTGTGACTGGAGCCATGGGCGAGGACACGGCGGTAGAAACGCTGAAGCGGGGCGCCACGGACTATGTTCTGAAGGATCACCTCGCAAAACTGCCCTCGGCGGTTAAGAGGGCTCGCCAGGAGGCCCTGGAACGCGAGAGGCGCAAGCGGGCTGAGGAAGCTACCCAGGCCAGCCTGGCCGCGATCGTGGAATCGTCTGACGACGCCATCCTCGCCGAGACAATAGAAGGAACCATCACAGCATGGAATAAAGCTGCGGAGCGGCTTTACGGCTATCGGAAGGAGGATGCGCTCGGCAAGCCGATCACGATCCTGGTTCCGCCGGACCGCGCCGCAGAATTTGCCCACATCATGAAGACGATCGGCCAGGGTGGAAGCGTCGATCGGCTGGAGACCGTCCGGCTGAGGAGCGACGGAACCCGCGTCGACGTTTCGGTGACCATATCGCCGACGAGGAACAGAGAAGGCCATCTCACTGGGGCTTCATCAATTGCTCGTGACATCACCGAACGAAAACGCGGGGAAGCCGAAAATCTGCGCCTTGCTGCGGCGGTCGAGCAGGCAGCGGATGGCATTATGATCACGGGCCCCGAAGGGACAATTCAATACGTCAATCCGGCTTTCACCAAAATGACGGGCTACGCCTCCGCCGAAGTCTTAGGCCGCAACCCGCGTCTGCTGAAGTCGGACCGGCACGACGCCGAACTTTACCGGCAGCTGTGGTCCACCGTCCTGGACGGGAAGACTTGGCACGGGGAGATCGTGAATCGACGCAAGGACGGCACCCTCTACACTGAGGAGACGACCATCACGCCGGTCCGGGACGCTCGCGGCACAATCACGGATTTTATCGCCATCAAACAGGACGTCACCGACCGCAATCGGGCTCAGGAGGCCTTGAGCGCTTCAGAAGCCCGTTACCGGCGGCTGTTCGAAACTTCGCAGGACGGAGTGTTGCTCGTGGATCCGGAGACCGGAACCATCGCCGATGCAAACCCGTTCGTGGTGAAGCTCCTCGGGTATGGGCAGGAGGAGATTCTGGGGAAGAAGCTATGGGAAATGGGTCCGTTCAAGGACGTGGCCGCGTCGCACGCTGCTTTTCGAAGTCTGCAGGCCTACGGCTATATTCGCTACGAAGGCTTGCCGCTTGAGACCAAGTCCGGGGGGCGCATCGATGTCGAGTTCATCAGCAACTCCTACTGGGTGGGCGAGAAGAAAGTGATTCAATGCAACATTCGTGATATTACCGAGCGCAAACGCCATGAGGATCAGATCCGGGCCTCCCTGCAAGAGAAGGACATGCTGTTGAAAGAGATCCATCATCGCGTCAAGAATAACCTCCAAGTGATCTCCAGCCTTCTGCGGCTTGGAAACACGGGCAGCCAGAACGGCGAGTTCCACGAAATTATGCGGGAGAGCGAGAGCCGTGTCCGGACGATGGCCCTGATCCATGAGAAGCTTTACCAGTCCAAGGATTTCGCCCACATTGACTTTGGCGAGTACGTCCGCAGCCTGGCGATTGATCTGTTTCGTTCCTACCAGCCCGACCCTGAGTTTGTCTCTCTCTCCGTACAGGCTGATCGTGTGTTGCTGGGTGTTGATACGGCCGTTCCTTGCGCTCTGATCGTGAACGAGCTGGTTTCCAACTGCCTCAAACATGCCTTTACTTCGACGTCATTCAGCGAAGCTGACGCACAGAATGGGGAATCAGGAGTGGTGATGCCTCCCGGCGGCCAGCAATCCAAGGAGGGCGGAACTCTCGACCTGCCGAAGCGCAAAGGGATCGTCTCGGTCGCATTGAGCTTAGGGCAAAACAACAGAGCGCGGCTGGTGGTGAGGGACAACGGAGCAGGCTTTCCCAAGTCGCTGGATTTTCGTCACACGAAGTCCCTTGGTCTTCAACTAGTGAATACGCTCACGGGGCAGCTTGGCGGCACGATTGAAATGCGTGCCGACGGCGGTACAGAGTTTCAAATTGAGTTCGCCGCCTGATCCCTTTGTCCAGTCCGCTTTCGTTGCTGGAGAATACAGGCGCCGAATGCCAATGGTAGGTGACAAGGCCCGGCAGGGGCTATTGGATCAGATACTGAGCGAGCTTGCCGTCAGGAGTGAAGAAAGTGCTCAGGTTGAGAGTCGTGCCGGACGCGAACCGGATTCGGAAATGGCGATAGCTCATGCCTCCGCGAAGCTGAAACCCCGTCTGCTCGAACTCTGCGGGAGCGCCGAGCGGTTTCAGGCTCGCGCCGGCGTCGGCCAGCAGTCGCGGCGTGAAGTAAGAGTCGGCGTCAGGAGTTAGAAGCGCGCGGTCGATCTTGCCCTCCTGCAATTCACTGAACACTTGCTTGGCCTTAGCGAGCGCATCCGGCGCCTCCGGGTCGTCCTTGCTTTCGAGAAGGACCGGACCGATCTGGTTGGCGATGGACCCTGCGGCCCGGCTGCCGTCGAGGTTGGTGAATACGGCAACGGCCGCGCCTTGATCGAGCCACACCACGTTGTCACTCACAAATCCGGACACAGCACCGCCATGCGAGAGCCTGGGATGGCCATTCGCGTTCGAAATCCCCACGCCCAGCCCATAGTCGGTGGGAGCGCCGTTCTTCAGGCGCGCCGGTGTAATCATTTGATTGAGCGACGAAGCCCTTAGCAGCTTGCCTTGCATCAGAGATTGGTCCCAAAGGGCGAGATCGTGCGGGGTCATCGCCAGCTCGCCGGCAGCATAGAGCCATCCGCGCGCCTCCGGCGTGACCGGACGCGGCGGCGACGGCCCAAAGCGCGTGTAGCCGGCAGCGTCGGCATCCGTCAGTGTTTGCGTATCGAGGTCGATGGCGCTGGTCATGCCGAGAGGATCCAGGATGCGCGATTTCAGAAACGCGAATGCCGGCATCCCGGAGGCGATCTCCACGATGCGGCCTGCGGCCACATAGTTCGTGTTGCTGTACTGCCATGCGGTGCCGGGTTCGAAATCGAGCTCTTTTTTGGCCCAGCGGCCGAGGATGCCGTCCGCTGTAACGGGCTGTTGCATGAAAGGCGCCACGTAATCAAGCGGGTAGTAGTCCTGGTAGCCGGAAGTGTGCGAAAGCAACTCCCGGATGGTGACCTCCTTCGCGCGGGTGAGCGACGGCAGGTACTTTGAGACAGGATCATCGAGCGAAAGTTTGCCATCCTGCGCCAGCAGCAGGACGCACCCAGCCATGAACTGCTTGCTGACCGACCCGATAGGGTAGCGCGCGTCAGGACGCGAAGGCGTGATCGGGTTGAGGCGCGCATTGCCGTACGCTTTGACGTACGCGATCTGGCCGTCTTTCACCACCGCGATAGAAGCGCTCGGTGCGTTCGTCTCCGCGAGTACCTTCTGAACGAGATCATCGATGCGGGAGGCCGAAGATGAGGGTAACTGGGCTTGAAGGGGGATTGGCCGCAGCAACGCTACTGCAAACAGAAGGACAAAGTCAATGGCGCGGCGCATGTCGTCTACCTGCCTTTCGCGGATGGCGATAATAGCACATCGTGGCGCCAAAATTGCACAGAACGCCTGCCCCGTGCCTCACCGGTTCACGGTGGCGCGCGGGCGATGTCCGGCTCCAAGCTCTCCTGACCTCGTTCCCATCTACAGCGCATTGCGTTGCCTGACCTCGGATCCGAACGAGCCCGGGCAGTGTATACTGCTGGGGTTGAGGCTTTCAAGATGGAAGTTTCGGGCTTCCCGAAACCAAGGCCCGAGACGTTGGCACCGTTTTCCTTATGCGACGCCGCACTTTTCTGACGAACGCCGCCGTATTTTCGGGAGCCTCCCTCCTGTTGCCGCGGCTTTACTCTCGCCCGGGCTCGACGGACGCTGCACAGCTTCTGACCAGGTTCAAACTGGGCGCAATCAGTGACGGTTTTTCCCCAGATTTTGAGGAGGCTCTTCAGGTCATGAAGAGCTATCGTCTCGCCTGGGTGGAGATTCGCCAGGTTTGGGGAAAGTACAACACGGAAGCCACTCCGGAAGAGATCGGCCGTGTCCGGCGCCTGCTGGATCGATACAGCTTCAAGTGCTCGGTGGTGGACTCCGCTCTTTACAAGTGCGCGCTGCCCGGAACGGAACCCCAAAACAAGCAATCGGATGCTTATCCTTTTTCCGGCCAGATGGACCTGCTGAAGCGCGCCGCGGAGCGCGCGCACGCCTGGGGAACCGATAAGGTGCGAGGGTTCACGTTCTGGCGGGTGGCGGAGCCGCCGTCGATTTACGCGCGGATCGCGGAAGAGCTCGGCAAGGCCGCTCGCGTGGCGCGCGCGGAAGGCGTGCGTTTGGTGATCGAAGACGAAGAATCGTGCAACGGCGGGTCCGGGCAGGAAATGGCGGTCATTCTCCGGATGGCGCCGTCTCCGAATCTCGGATTCAATTGGGACGTGGGCAACGGCTACACCCATGGCGAGGTTTCATACCCGGATGGCTACCGGGCGCTCGACAAGAGCCGCATTTGGCACCTTCACCTGAAGGGAATGACATGTGCGGCCGGCCTCAAAAACTGCCGGGAGACTTTCGCAGACGAAGGCGAGATCGATCTCGCCGGCCAGTTTCGGGCGCTCGATCGGGATCACTATCAGGAATCGATGTCCCTCGAATGCGAATTCGAGGCCCCTGGCCTGACGCATCAACAGACCACGCGTCGCTCGCTCGAAGGAGTGCTGCGCGTGCTCAATCGGGCCTTCTCATCGTCGTAGGCCAGGCGCCAGGGGTTTCTACCTCCCAGGCTGCCGACCGCGACATTTTCCGCTACACCGAATACGATACGTCGTCGCCGGCTGAGCCCTGTGCCGAAATGTCTGCCGCGGCAACGGTCGAGGACTTGCCTCCCCGCCGCATGGCCACGATACCGGTGCGCACCATTTCCAGCACGCCATAGGGACGAAGGACTTCCAGCAGGCCGTCGATCTTGTCCTCAGCTCCAGTAATCTCGATGGTCAGGGAGTCCGCAGCTACATCAACCACCCGGCCCCGAAAGACACTGGCCAACTCCAGCACGTGCGAGCGCGCCTCGTCTGTCACCCCCACCTTGATCATGGCGAGGTCGCGCATAATCGCCGGCTCGTGGCTGATGTTCTCCACCAGCAGGACATTCACAAGCTTGTAGAGGTTGGCCTCGATGCGCCGGGCCTGATCGTGGTCGGCGTCCACCGTGATCGTCATCCGCGAAACCTCGGGTTTTTCCGTGCGCCCTACCGTCAGCGAATCGATGTTAAAGGCGCGGCGGCGGAACAACGACGCCACGCGCGTGAGCACTCCAGGTTTGTTTTCCACGTAGACCACAAATGTATTCATCATAAAATACAGCTCTCAGTATGCCAGCGCGCCAGTAAGCCAGTCCATCAGCCAGCCGCCTGTCAGTAATTCAAGTCCCTGGGAGATTTGAGCGGAAGCCGGGGCTACGGGTCACTCCGTTTCTTCTCCCTTCCAATGAAACTGCTCCGCCTGCTCCAGGCCCAGATGAACCAGCACGCGGCAGCAGAACTGCGTCACAAGATCGTCGATGCTCTTTGCGTGATGGTAGAAGGCGGGAATGATGGGGAAAATGTCTGCGCCGGCCTCCTGCGCCTTCAGCATATTCCGCAGATGGACCCGACTAAAGGGTGCGTCGCGAATGGCCAGGATCAGCTTGTGGCCTTCCTTGAGGCAGACATCGGCCGCGCGCTCGATCAGGGTCGATGAGATGCCGTTCGCGATCTGAGCGAGGCACCCCGTGGTGCAGGGAATCACCAGCATGGCATCGACAGGGTAAGAGCCGCTCGCGATCGAAGCGCCGATGTCGGAATCGAGCAGGTGAATCGTCTTGCGGACAGCGCGGCCGGCGAGGAGCGAAAGAATCGACGATGACTTCGTCACGTCAAGGCCTAATTCTTCGCGCAGCACCTTGAGTCCGCTGCCGGAGACCACAAGGTGGACCTTCGCCACGCGGTCGTCAGCCTCCAGCAACTGCAGCGTGCGGCGCGCGAAAATGGCTCCGCTGGCACCAGTCACGGCCAGCACGATCCGTTTGCCGGGATTGGGGCCCGTTCGAGTTGTTGTGCGAGTCATCTGCGGTCGATGTTAGGCGGGGTCGGGGCTCAAGTCAAGAAACGGAAAGAAGAGGCGGTGACTCAATTTCGATGAGTCACGACCAAAGAAGGGGCGCACGAAGCCGTCCTGCGATCACAATCTTGCGGGAGGCGGCTCGGCGGCTCTTGGCAACCCAGCAGGCTTTCTGATAAATCTTAATTGTTGGAGTTGTGTCACGCGTTTTGCGCATGCAATGGCCGCGACCACGTGCCGCGGAACGCGAGGGTGCGACGCTGACCCAGCCAGGCGAGCCTCAAGGCTGTAACGAACGCTCTGCTGACGGTGCGTTCCAGAAAAGTTCCGAGACAGTACCAAGCAGGCTTCGGCCTGGCGTGATCCGAACGCCCGTGTCATTGCGTCGCGCGCTCCGGCAGTCCGCTCGGCCGGTTCCGATACTGATTCTGAGGATGAGAAACTCATGATTGAAGTCGAACGCTTGACCAAACGATACGGACCTACAAAAGCAGTGTCGGACGTAAGCTTTCGCGTGGAGAAGGGCGAGGTCCTCGGTTTCCTGGGCCCCAACGGCGCGGGCAAGACCACCACCATGCGAGTGATCACTGGATACCTGCCGCCCACTGAGGGCACGGTGCGGGTGGCCGGTTTCGACGTGGTGGAGCAGCCGATCGAAGCCAAGCGGCGCACCGGCTATCTTCCCGAACTGCCGCCCGTTTACCCGGACATGACGGTGGCCGAATACCTGGCCTTCGTCGGGCGCATCAAGGGCGTGGCCCGCCGCGATCTGAAGAATCGGATCAGTGAAGTCAGCGCTAAATGCGCCGTCATGGACGTGCGGGACCGGCAGATCGGCAAGCTTTCCAAGGGGTATCGCCAGCGGGTGGGACTGGCGCAAGCCCTGATCCATAATCCGGACGTGCTGGTGCTTGACGAACCCACCGCCGGCCTTGATCCCAAGCAGATCATCGAAACTCGCGCGCTGATCCGCGGTCTGGCGGGGCAGCATACGGTGGTGCTCAGCACGCACATCCTGCCCGAAGTTTCGAGGACCTGCGAACGCGTGGTGGTGATTAACGCCGGCAAAGTAGTGGCGGTGGGCAAGCCGGACGAACTCATGCATCGCTTGCAAGGATTCGAAAGCGTGCTGGTGACCGCCGAGGGCCCCGCCGACCAGATGAAGGAACGCATGGAGCGTGTGAGCGGCGTCGATCTGGTGGAGCAACACGAGACCGCCAATGGCCGGGTGACTTTTGAGGTTCACGCGGCCAAGGATCAGGACGTTCGCGCCGAACTGGCCCGCGCCGTGGTGGAGTCGCAGTGGAAGCTGCTCGAGCTCAAAACCAGCGGCTTGAGCCTGGAAGATATCTTCCTGAAGTTAACAACGAAAGATCTGACTGAAACAAATTAGAAACTGGACATCAGAGACCCGCGGAGAAATGAGGCGGATATGCGGAATATTTTAGCGGTGGCCGGGAAGGAACTGCGAGCCTACTTTCACTCGCCGATCGCTTACCTGGTGCTGACCATCTACAGCGTTCTTTGCGGATACTTCTTCTACGTGCTTACCGGGGGATTCGTAATGGAATCCTTCCGGATGCAGATGAGCGAGAGCGGGCAGTTTCCGATGAGCCTCAACGAAATGATCATCCGGCCGCTCTTCGCCGGCATTCTGACCATCATCCTGGCCCTGTTTTTGATGCCCTTGATCAGCATGAGACTCTACGCCGAGGAGAAGCGCACGGGGACTATCGAGCTGCTGCTCACTTCGCCGCTCACCGATCTTGAGGTCATACTGGGCAAGTTTTTTGGGGCGCTGGCGCTGTTCCTGGTGATGGTCCTCATGACTTTCCTTTACATCGGCCTCCTGTTCATTTACGGCAATCCGGACGCCAAGCCGCTACTGGCCAACGCGCTTGGATTCGTGCTGTTTGGCGCCGCTCTGCTGGCGCTCGGCATGTGGGTGTCAACCTTTACCAAAAACCAGATCATCGCGGCGGTGGTCTCAGCGTCGCTCTTTCTGCTGCTGTACGTCCTCGACTGGGTTTCGGCATTTTCCTCGAGCGCGGCAGGCCGGGTGATGTCCTATATGTCGATGCCCACGCATTTCGATAATTTCACCAAAGGCGTCATCGATTCGGGCGACCTTGTCTACTACCTGTCGGTGATCGTACTGGGGATTTTTCTCACCGCGCGCTCGGTTGAGGCTCTGAAGGGGAGGACGTAGGCTTATGGACGAACAGAACAAAGCTATCGAGCCGGCGGCGCCTGCCAGCGGAAAGAAGAGCCAGCGTGCCCTTCGGGCCACCAATCTCGCGGCCTACACGTTGGTGGCGGTGGCCATCATCGTGGTGGTGAACTGGTTCTCGAACCAGCACGTGAAGCGCTGGGATCTCACCAAGAATCAGACCTACAGCCTGTCGCCGCAAACCGTCAAGCTTCTTCGCGGCCTCAACCAGGACCTCACGCTTTATGTCTTCGACCAGAAGAGCCACTTTCAATCGCAAGGCGACGTATTGAACCTCTTCTCGGATGCTTCGCACCGGGTCAACGTGCGATACGTCGATCCCAATCGCGACCCGGCGCTCGCCAAGAAATTTGCGGTGCGGAACTACGGAACCATCGTCGTTGAGATGGGCGATCGCCACTTCGAAGCCCAAAGCAACGACGAGCAAGGCATCACAAACGCTCTGGTCCGCGTCCTGAAGCAGCAAAGCGAGGTTTACTTTGTGCAGGGCCACGGCGAGCGCGATCCTGATAGCGCCGAGGGTGACGGCTACGCCGATTTGAAGAAGGCTCTGGGCTCCGAAGACACCGATGTCAAGACGCTGCCGTTGATCCAGAACCCGCAGATCCCGTTGGACGCCAACCTCGTGGTGATCGCGGGACCGCAGCACGATTATCTGCCGCCGGAAGTCGATGCCGTGAGCAAGTACCTGACGGGCGGGGGACGCTTGCTGATGTTCCTGGATGCGGGAGTCAGTCTGCCGAACCTGGCCAAGCTGCTCTCCGACAACAACGTCACCGTTCAGAACGATCTGGTGATCGATCAGAATCCCGTTGCGCAGATGTTCGGCACGCAGCCGGACATGCCGCTGATCATCAAGTACGGAAACAGTCCTATCACGCAGCCGCTGCAGCGCTCGGCCACGCTCTTTCCGCTCACGCGTTCCTTCCAGGTGGGCAAGGAATACAAGGCCGGAATCACCACGGATTCGCTGTGCGAGACTACGGCGCAGAGTTCGGGAGTGCCGAACTGGAATCCCACCATCCGCGAGATCCGGCTGCACCCGGGAGCCGACCTCAAAGGACCGTTCACGGTGGCGGTGTCGCTCGACATCAGCAGTTCGGGCGGCGAGGGCAAAGCCGACGGTCGTCTGGTGGCCTTGGGCACTTCGCTCGTGGCTGCCAATCGCTTCATCAATTTTCAGGGCAACCGGGACTTGATCTTGAACATGGTGGATTGGTTGACATCCAACGAGTCCATGATGTCGATCCGGCCCAAGCCGCCGTCATCTCAGCATCTGAACCTCACCGCCGCGCAGATGAATTCCATCCTGCTCCGGCTGATCGCAGTGCCGGTGGTGATCATCGCCGCGGGCATTATTGTCTGGTGGGGAAGACGATAAGAGCAGGGGCCGCCGGGAATCAATGGTTAGGGAGCAGGAGCTAGCCGCCCATTCGACATGACCTTCGAGTTTCAACTATGAAGCGCTACATCAACACACTTATCGCGATCATTGTCCTCGCCGCGTTGTGGGCGGGATTCAACTACTACAACAAGCGAAAAGCTAAAGAGACCACGGCGGACGCAAACAAGCCGAAAGAACTGGTGGTGCCCGTGAAGCAGGATCAGGTGAGGTCTTTCACCATCGCTCCCCACGAAGGTGAGCCGATCACTTGCACGCTCGACGGCAAAACGTGGGCAATCAGCCAGCCGCGGCCGCTAGCCGCCGATCAGAATGCGGTCACTTCCTACGTGGGAAGCCTGATCGGTCTCGACGTCGCCTCGGTCGTGGATCAGCACCCGGCCAACCTGAAGGACTTCGGCCTCGACCCCCCGGCCAACGTCTTGACCGTTTCCACCAGCGGCACACCAGCCCAGGTCAAACTTCTGCTGGGCGATGCTACACCCACCGGCGATGGCCTCTTTGCTCAGGTGGCCGGCAGTGCGCGTTTGATCACTTTGCCCGGATACGCCCGATCGACGCTGGAAAAGAGCCTGTTTGATCTGCGCGACCGCCGGGTGGTGACTCTCGATAACGACCAGATCCAACGGCTGGACGTGACCGCTCCCGGGAAATCTTTCACCCTTACCAAGAATCCGGATGGCGTTTGGGACCTGGTGTTGCCGCCCGCGGTCCGCGCCGAGACCTTCTCCGTGCAGAACATGCTCAGCGGCGTGCAGGGCCTGGCCATGGCCAGCCTGCTCAAGGAAGCCAAGTCCGGAGCCGGCGATTACGGATTCGGGAAGCCCACCCTCACCGTAAAGTTCACCGCGCCCTCGGGCAGCCAGACGGTCACCGTCGGCAAGAAAGATGGCAGCAATTACGACGCCATGAATTCCGCTCTTGCGCCGGTGTTCACTGTCCCTTCAGATTTTGTGACCCGGTTCCAGGTTGATCCCGCCACGCTGCGTACCAAGAGTTTCTTCAACTTTTCGAGCTTTGATGCCAAGAACGTCGACATCACCACGCCCAAGGAACATCGCGTCTTCGAGCAGAAGGACTTCAAGTGGAAGCAAACGTCGCCGGCCGCCAAGGACGAAACCACCGAGAAGATGGAAGACTTGCTCAACGGCCTGACGGGCATGCAGGCGGCGTCCTTCCCGAAAGGCAGCGCGGGCAATCTGGCCGCATTTGGCCTCGCTAAACCGCTCTACACGTTTAAGGTGACCTACGGCGACAAGAATACCGTCGAAATTGTCAATGTGGGCAGCGCGAGCGATCACTACTACGCGGCTCGCAGCACCGACGCCCTGCCGGGTGAGATTTCAAAGACAAACCTGGATTCGATCGATAAGGCGCTCGGTGCGCTGTAAGAACGGTTGTCGCGTGACCACTTCTACCGCCGCGCGGATTTGTGCTGCCGTTTGGTTTTCAGCGGAGACTGGGAGGGACGGAGTATAAGCGCCAACGAGAGGTAATCGGTTATGCGCCGCGCCCTGGTCGCGTTTCTCGCGTTCCTCGACTTCTGCATGGGTTTGGCTGCCTTTGATATGGCCGGAATTGCGCAGCCCGGCAAATGTGTCACAACGTCTCCGCCGAATCCCCCTTTATTCCTCCCTTTTCGCCGTTTAATCCCCGGCCTGGACAGTTTTGGTAGGGTACCGACTCCCTGTTTGTTCTTCTGGACACTGAGGGGGTCCTCGTGGACCTGACGGGGCGAGACCCCGCTGCCTGCCAGTACCGTCAAGGCATCGTAAACATACGGGCTGAGTCCGGAAATCGCAGCAAGCATGCGACTGCGCCGCTCGACGGCGGCAGCCAGAGAGGTGCGACGCTCGGGTTCCCGTCCCAGCACATAGCGCAGATGCTCCATTCGGAAGGCCACGTGGCGCGCCTCATCGCGGTGAGCAAGCCTCGCTAGTGTCCCAGTAACGGCCTCCGGCGCGTGGTCCTCAAGGAACTTGAGAAGAGTCAGAAATGCCCCTCGCCCATTACGCAAAGCAGGAACGTCGCCGTGGTGAAATCCGGCTCTTCGAGCAGAGTCTGGAGGGAGAGTTGACCGCTGACGGCGGATGTACCCAGTCCGCTCCCGCCCGCTTCTGCCCGGCGCGTAAAAGCCTCGGCATGCCGAGCTTCATCCACGATCTGTACGGCAAGCACCTCAACCACCTCGCGGTAGTGAGGGTGAATACGCGGGATGAAGCGAGCGGGGACGTAGAGCGCCGCAAACTCATTCTCCGTGAGAAAAGTCATGATCTGGCAGAACGCGGATTCAACCTCCGCGGTCAGCTTGGGAAGATTGTTCCAAGGGATATCGCGCGCGGCCGACCACTGGTTTCTGACGGCTTGCTTGTAAATGCTCGTCAGTTCCTCAGCCCAAATTTCCCACTTCTGGCGCAAGGTGAAGGCGAACTCCGGCCCCCCAGCCTCGATCCACGCGCCGCGTGGCGTCAACCCCCACTGAGGTTCGGCCACCTCGGCGATGCCTCTACCTGAACGAATTAGCGGTGCAAGTCCCGCGCCGCGTTCGAGGCGATGAGTGTGCGACCGGTTGGCCTCTTCCAGATAGCGATGGCGCTCTTTACGGCACCACGCAGCGAGATTCTCCCCCAACTCGGGCGAATCCCCGCGAGCTTCCAGCACCTCGCCCGCAGCCAGCTTCGCAAGCGTCCGCCTCAACAGGACCGGCGCACCCTCGTGAATGGTAAGATCCTCGAGGTCTAATTGAGCTTTGGGAGACCGCTCAGGCATAGAACTTGAAACGCTCCACGGCTCTTTCAAGCTGCACGTACCCGCTTGTTCGAGCGGGCGGCCATTGCTTCAAACCTTCGAGTTCCATCAGGGTGCGGTTCAGGATTTTGGAAGGACATCCCCGACCGCGGGTGGGTTCCGAGTTGGCGACGATTTGCCTGGGACCGCGTCAATAAGCGCATTGGCGTTATATCGCCTTTTCAGATTCCCGGACCTTCCCCTTCTTGGAGCCTTGCATACCAGCGGGGCCGGCCAGCCATTAATTGGATAGGGAAAGAGACGCAGGGGTGACGGCACTCGAGATCTCATTCGCTTTGTTCTGAAGTCGAAGTCTTTCGCTCTCCCCTTGACATCTAGGGTCTGGACGCGCTACCCTCAGCTTTACCTCGACGACTAGGGTGACATCTGATGGCAAGAAATGACCTGCAGGGCGCACTCGATCTCCTGATCCTGAAGACTCTTTCGCAGCGCGGTTCCATGCACGGGTATGGCATCCTGACGCACATCCGGCGGGTCACTAACGAGCTCCTTATTGTGGAAGAGGGCTCGCTCTACCCTGCACTGCACCGCATGGAGCAAAACGGCTGGGTGCGCGCCAACTGGGCTGTCACCGAATACGGGCGCAAAGCCAAGTGGTACGCGCTCACCCGCGCGGGACGGGAGCAACTGGCCAGCCGCGAAAAGAACTGGGCGCAGGTGGTCAAGGGTGTGGACGCGGTTCTGCGTTTTGCATGAGGTGAACCATGGCACTGCTGCAAAGAATTCTGACGCTGGGAAGGCGCGCGCGAATGGAGCAAGAGATTGACGCGGAGTTGCGGGAACACATGGCCATGTGCATCGACGACAACATCGCCCGGGGCATGAGCCGTGAAGAAGCGGAGCGCGACGCGCGCAGGCGCTTCGGCAATCCCAGGGCGATGCGCGAGCGTGTCTCCGAGGAGGATGCGGCGCTCGGGCTCGAGAATCTCTGGTACGACTTGCGCGGCGCGGTGCGCGTTTTCGTGAAAAGCCCGGGCTTTGCGCTTGTTGTCCTCCTGACCCTCGCGCTCGGCATCGGCGCCAACACCGCCATCTTCGAACTTCTAGACGCGGTGCGGCTGCGCACCCTCCCCCTTACGAGACCCGGCGAATTGGCGGAGCTGCGAATCGCCGGAGGCAATCACGGATTCGGATTCACCGACAGTCCGTTCAGCGCTTTCACGGGCCCCATGTGGTACGAGGTTAAGGAGCATCATGACCCCTTCTCGGGCATTTTTGCCTGGCGCACCAGCCCTGTTAATGTGGGTCCTCCTAACCAGTCCCACCAGGTGTACGGGCTCGAAGTCAGCGGAGACTTCTTCAGCGTGCTGGGCGTCGCTCCTGTCCAGGGGCGCCTGATCGAACCCCAGGACGTGTCGACTAACTGCCAGATGACCAGCAGCGTTGTGGCCAGTTACTCCTTCTGGAAATCAGAGATGGGAGGCGCGCCGATCACGAACTCCACCACGATCCTTGCCGAGGGGAAACCGGTGCAGGTTCTGGGCGTCACGCCGCCCTCCTTTTTCGGCATGATCGTGGGTGATCGATTCGACCTGGCCTATCCGACTTGCGCGCCTCCCCATCCCGCGGCCGAACAGTTTATCTACTCCGTGATGGGACGCCTCAGACCCGGTTGGAACTTCAAGCAGGCTTCGGACTATTTCGCCTCGATCAGCCCGGGCCTGTTCGAAAAGACCGTGCCCATGGGCTACAGTAGCGACAAATTAGAAATTTACAAGTCGTTCCGCCTGGCTGCATATTTAGCCGGCGCCGGAGTCAGCTCCCTGCGCGACCAATACAACTCCTCTCTTGAGATTCTGCTGGCGATCACCGGACTGGTGCTGCTGATTGCGTCCGCCAACCTCGCCAACCTGATGCTGGCGCGCGCCAGCGTGAAAAAACGCGAGGTTGCCATCCGTATGGCTTTGGGCGCGTCGCGCGGCCGCCTGCTGCGCCAGATCTTGCTGGAAAGCGCGCTGCTCGCGGCCTGCGGCGCAACTTTCGGCGCTGCCCTCGCGCAACCGCTCAGCCGGGCGCTGGTGAACTCCCTCAACACCAGCCAGAGCATGATTCATCTCATTATCGTGCCGGACTGGCGCGTGCTCCTGTTCGCCGCGGCCGCCGCCGCCGCGACTTGCGTCATCTTCAGCACGCTTCCCGCTCTGCGCAGCACCAGCGCTCAGCCGCTGACGTCGCTCAAGTCCGGCGAACGCGGAGTGGTGGGCAACCGCGAAGGATTCTCGGTACAGCGCGGATTGGTGATTGCCCAGATCGCCGTCTCCATGGTGCTTCTCGTGGGTGCTTTGCTCTTTGTGCGCAGCTATCGCAATTTGATGAGCGTGAATCCAGGAATTCGCGAGAGCGGAATCACAGTCGGGTACGTCGGATTTCAATCGGCGAATGTTAAACCCGAAAATCTCGCGGAGTACGAAAGGCAACTGGTGGATGAGGTGCGCGCCATTCCGGGCATCGAAAATGCCGCCGCGACCACGACCATTCCTCTTGGCGGCAGCAGTTGGGGCCATCATGTCGACGTCGGGGCGGCCGATGGGGAAAGCCGGTTTTCCTACGTTAGCCCAACGTTTTTCGCGACCCTGGGCATCCCACTGCTCGAAGGACGTAACTTCACCGAGAGCGACACCAACATGAGTCCCTTGGTGCTCATCGTGAACCGGGCCTTTGTGCGGAAGTATGTCAGTGCACCTTCACCGCTCGGGGTTCAAGTTCATGTGCGTTCTGAGCCGCAGTATCCCATGCGCACCTACGAGATCATCGGTGTGGTTCCGGATACGAAATACAGCGATCTGCGCGATGACCCGCCGACCCAGGCGTTCGTGCCCGCCGCCCAGCTACCTGCGATGGCGCAACAACCGTGGACAGGGATGCTGATCGCTTCACGCGATTGCGCAGCGGCGCAAAAGGCGGTGCGACGCAGGCTGGAAGAAAGAGTTCCCGGCATCCAAATGCAGTTCTCCGATTTCCAACAGGGGATACTCGATGGTCTGGTCGGCGATCGCATGATGGCAAGGCTCTCGGGTTTCTTCGGCATCCTGGCGGCTCTGCTCGTAATGGTCGGGCTCCACGGAGTCCTCTCCTACTTCCTCGCCCAGCGACGCGGCGAGATCGGCATTCGCATGGCGCTCGGAGCGACCCGCGGGCGCGTGGTCGCTGGCATGCTGCATAGCGCCTGCGTCATGCTGGCCGGCGGCTTGGTGGCAGGAACGCTGCTCGCCCTGATTGCCACCCGCGGAGCCAGCACCTTGCTCTTCGGCCTTAAGCCGTGGGACCCGGTGACTCTCACTGGCGCCGCCGTGCTCCTGGCAGTGGTCACCGTGGTGGCAAGCCTGATCCCGTCAGTGCGTGCGGCAAACGTCAATCCGATCGACGCTCTTCGGGCTGAGTAGGCGAGCCAATCCGCACAAATGCGGGGTAAGTGCCTTTCTCGCAGATGATTGCACTCGTCTTGAGCGCGCCGGAGGGTACCTGCTTGTCCTATTGAGAGTCGCATAATATAGAGCAACCAGGGAGGTCGCGCTGGCATCATATGTCAGCATGGGAAACCCAAAGGGAGTACGCCGAGACTTTGAGGCTTTAGAACGGCGCCGCTTGCAGGGGATGCGGTTGCTGGAGAAAGGGCTGAGCCAGTCGGAAGTCGCCCGTCGGTTAGGGGTGGGTCATGCGAGCGTAAACCGTTGGGCACGGGTGCTAGGGGAGCAGGGGCCGAAAGGGCTGAAGAAGGCCGGCCGAGCTGGGCGCAAGCCGAGTTTGAGTGCGCAGGACTTGAAGCGGCTGGAGCAAGGCTTGTTGAAGGGGCCGGAGGCCTTGGGCTACGAGACGCCGCTGTGGACTTTGTGGCGGGTGGGGCACTTGATCGAGCAGGAGTTTGGGGTCCAGTACCACAAGGGCCACATCTGGAAAATCCTACGGCAGCTCCAGTGGAGCTGCCAGCGGCCCGAAAGCCGGGCGCGAGAGCGGAATGAAAAGGTCATTCAACATTGGAAGAAGGTGGAGTGGCTGCGGATTAAAAAAAAGCCCAAAAAGAGGGGCGCACGATCGTCTTCATCGACGAGAGCGGAATAAGCCAGCGGCCGCATCGAGTGCGGACCTGGGCCAAGCGAGGCCAGACGCCGGTGCTGGAGTTCAACTTCAACTACGATTTGTTGTCGGCCATAGCGGGGATGACGTTTTGGAGCTTCTATTTCCAGTTGTTCCCGAAGAGCATTCGCAGCGCCCAGGTGATCGAGTTCTTGGGGCCTCTGAAAAGGTACCTGCGGCGGCCGGTATTGGTCATCTGGGACCGACTGTCAGCCCACAAGAGTCGGCTGACTCAGGAATGGATCCGGGAGCAGAAAGGCTGGATTCACACGGAATACCTGCCGGCTTATGCACCGGAACTGAACCCGCTGGAGTACCTGTGGGGGTACTGGAAGCAGCACGAGCTACCCAACGTTTGTCCCCGGGATTGGTGGGCAGCAGCATTGCCTCGGTGTTGTCCTCCTGGTTCGCGAGATGACCGGGTTCGCGCCCAAAGTGCATTGCTCCCAGATACTCGAGACCAATCCCGGTCTCTCGCTCGAACTCCTCGCTCGCTCGCGTTACGGTGGCGAACAGCAGATGGGCGTAGCTTTCGAGAGCGGCGATCATCGAGTAGCGGAGAAGGGGGTCCTGAGCGCGATCAGCCAGGGTGCAAAGCCGGTAGACCGCGCGGCGCTGCGCCAACGTTTCGTCGCCCCATAGGAATTGCAGCGCTTCGGACAGGGTCGTGGGTACGTCGAGACCCAGCGTCCGCAAATCATTCAGATACCACGGCCAGTGCATGGAGTCTTCGGCCGCGTGCTGGTTGATGGCCCACTTCAACGGATCGCGGAGCGCCTGGCCCTTCGGATACTGCAGGGCTTCGCCGTTCAGGTCCTTAAATCCGAAGACGAAAAACGCTGCGCAGGGCAGCCACCTCGACAGGCGTTCTTTTGCAGGTATCGAAGGGTCGGAAAGCCAGGTAATAAAAGGATTGATGTTTAACTCCGTGGTGCGTTTCTCGATGTAGCACAAGACATTCTGCATCGCTTCTTCTCCTCTTCTGAAACGGTTCGGCGGGAAAGAGCCGCAGTCTTCGAAAAGCACGAATTCCGCCCTCCAGGCTGCCTTGCAGCAGCGGCACGAGCTCGGGGCGGACTGAGAAGCCCGCCCCGGTCGTTGATGCGTCCCAACACCTAACTTCACCCCAGGGCTCGCGGTGGCAGTATCTAAGCGTCTCCTCATTTGACGATGACCGTCGCGGTAGCTTTGGCGGTGACGGAGCCCGAAGTTCCCGTGAACGTGATGATGTAGGTGCCCGTCATCGAATTCTTGGGAATCAGGATTCCGGATACGGCGTAGGTGGAGCCGTTCAGGTACACCTTCATCGGGAAATTGATGCAATAGGAACCGGCCGGACCGCCCGAACAACTCAAGGTCACGTTACCCTTGAAGCCGTTCAGGGATTTCAGGGTGAGGACGAATCCGCCCACGAAACCGCGTGATGGTTTCAGTTGACGGCGTTGGGGTGATGGTGAAAGGCGCCGTGCCGGTGCCCGAAAGGCTGACGGTCTGCATGCTGCCTGCCGCGCCGTTGCTGTTGTCGGTGATGGTGAGCGTGCCGGACAACAACCCGACGGACTGCGGCGTGAACGTGACACTGATCTGGCAACTTGCATTCTGCGCCAGGGAACTGCCGCAGTTATTGGTCTCGGCGAAATTGCCGGTGTTGGTCAGCGTCACGGTCTGCGCAGTGCTGGTGGTCCCCACCAACTGGCTGGCGAAGGTGAGACTGGTGGTCGACGGACTGGCCAGCGGAAGCCCGCCAAAGACATAGGCGGCGTCCTGTTGGACGTTGGAGCCGATGGTAGCGCCGGGCGCGCCCGCCACGATCGTGCTGCCGTCGCCGCTGATGCCCACGGAGTTTCCGAGAAAGTCTCCCGATGCCGCGTCCGAGGCGGTCAGCTTGGCTAGCTGGACGAATGGGTCAACCACCACCGGATAGCGCGCCTTCGCGTCCTCCACCCGCAGCCGTAACCCTTCCTTCCCGAACCAGCTTTTGTCCGCTGGCGTCGTAAGCGGCGAGGCCGGTGTAGCGTAGCACCGCCTGCCCATGGCGGTCGCTCAGCGTCAGTCCTTCAGCGCCAGCGCCGTCCGGGCTCTTAGCGGATGAATCGGCCGAAGCCCTCAGGTCGCCGCCGAGCGCGAGGGCGATCGTCAGGGGTTCGCCCTGGTTTGGGCTGCTCTTCCTGTCCGGTGGCTCCGTGAGCGTGAAGCCCTGTTCCAGTCCCAACGGCCCGTTCAAGTACCACTCCACCGCTGGCCCCCGGTGGTATTCCACCCGGTTGGCCTGGCTCTGGGGAGTGGCCTCAGGCACCCCCTCAAGATGGTCACCGTAGCCGTAGCCAGCGAGCGCCAGGCTCCAGCTCGCGCCGCCGGCGCGTACCTCCATCCCGTGCCGCGTAAAGTCCGCCTTGAGCGCCTGCGCGGGGTTCTCGGCGGAGAGCGTGCCTCCCAGCGTGCGCACCCGATAGCCCGCATCGTCCCGTCCCAACGTCGCCGAGACCGCGGGCTGGGCGGGCCCCGGCAAACTCGATAGCCCTAACTTGGGTTGTCTGCTCGGGCTCGATGCCTTGCCAGGAACCGGCTTTGGCCTGGGTTGAGGGGCACGCACGATGAGGTCTCGGTTTGCAGTGTTGGAAACGCCCGCAGGCCGAAAGGCCTGCGCCCGCGCCGGCAGGCCTATGCCGGCGCACAGCAACAACACGGCGAAGGCGCTCAATAGGTAATGGGTGTGCCGCGGGGGCCGTGGCACGGATGTCTCGCTCGTGCGTCTCCTTTGCGCCTCGATCCAGTTGTTCACACGGCACATGATGAGGGCAACCCCTGCCGCCAGGGCCGTTCTGAGATCCGTATGCCGTCGATTCTTCATGGTTTGTTCTCTCCTTTTTTTCTGTTTTCGTGGTCCTGTAAGGCGCTGCTTTCCGCGCCTCTCGTTATCGAAACCGCGTGCCGGGCGGGCGGGGCAAGCCCCGTCCTACGTCGGAGCCCGCGGGCTGGGTAGTCCAGGATCCAGAACGGCCGCACCGGTCAGCAGTCAGTAGCGCGGGGTCTACCCTGCAGGAGCCGCACGAGCTCGAGCAGGTTCTCCTTCACAACGTAAGCGCACGCTCCCGCCCGCCGTGCTGCTTCGCGCAAGTCGGCCTGATCGTCGTCAGTGACGATAATGATCCTGGCCGGTGGGTCTGCCTCCTTGATACGGCGGGTGGTCGTAATGCCATCCGTCCTACCCATCTGGATATCCATCAACACGAAGTCCGGACGGTGAACGTTGTAGACGGGCAGCGCTTCGGCGCCGTCGCCGCACTCCTGAACCTCGCAGGCCAGTCCGGCTACCATGCTCTTGATCAGCCGGCGCACGCGGGCACTATCGTCCACAATCAGCAGCTTCAGGCCGGCTGGTTCGTTCATGAGTTCCTTTCACGACAGCGGCACTGTAACGGGCTTAAAGAGGCAAGTGAATAGAGGGAACCACACATCTTGGGTATGTGGAACTACACATTTTTTTGTGTAGTTCCACATGGGTACCCGTGTGGTTCCACACAAGGGGAATCACAGCGCAAGGATCGCGCGGGGGGACTATTGCGGGTGGGTAAGGATTGCAGGAGATCGGGGTAACTGCTTCTGCGGCGCGGGTCTCCGTACCAGATTCGTCAGGCGCTGAGAGCCTGCCCGAACGAGAGCGAAGGGACAGCGCCCCTCAAGCCACTAAATTTTCAATAACGGTAGTCGCCCGGGGAGCTGAGGGGATCGGCGGAGATTTACAGCTCCGACTTATTCTGGAGCGCGAACTTAAACAGCGCGTTGTGGCCCTGGAGCCCCAGCTTCTGGCAGATGTTGGTGCGGTGGTTTTCGACCGTGCGGTAGTGAATGAACAGTTCCTCTGCCATAGACTTGCTCGATTTGCCCTCCGCTACCATACGCAGGATACGGCGCTCCGTAGGTGTGAGATCGCCCAGGCCCGTCCGCTCGGCAAATTCGCGGGTCCGGCTTCGGCGCTGGACTAAATGAGCAGCCAGTGAAGGCGTTACGTAATAGTTGCCTTCCGCCACTGCGCGAAGCGCCTGCACGATCTCTGTCGCGGCGCTGTCTTTGAGCAGGTATCCTTTCGATCCGAGGTCCATGGCCGCGTGGAACACATCCTCTTCGCCGTGAATGGTCAGAAAAACGACCTCTACCGGCAACCGCCTCTTCCGAATCTCGCGCGCCACCCCGAGGCCGTCGAGGCGCGGCATATCAACATCCACAACCGCGATAGCGGGCTTCAATTCTTGAATCTGAGCCAGCGCCGCCTCACCGTCCGCGGCTTCGCCCACCACCTTGAGCTTGGGGTCCGCCTCAACCATCTGCCGCAGTCCGCGGCGGACCACAGGATGGTCATCTGCGATAATTACGCGTATTTCATTTCCCATGCGTGTCGTCAAGTGGAATTTCGATGCTGATCACCGTGCCTTGTCCAGGCGCCGAGTGAACAGCCGGCTTGCCGCCCAGCAACTGTGCGAGTTCGGTAATACCGATCAGTCCGAAGCCTCCCGCGCCCCGGTGAGATTCGGTGGCCCCCGGCGTGAAACCCTTCCCATTATCACGGATCGTGAGCACTACCCCGCCCGTTGTGTGTCGAACCGCCACGCTGGCTTCAGTCGCCTCGGAGTGCTTGATCACATTGTTCACGCTCTCCTGAACGATGCGGTAGAAGTTGATCTCTGAGTCTTTCGGGAAGGCGTTGTCGATCTCGTCGATCTCAGCCGTGAAGGCAATAGTGCTGGCACCCGAGGCCTTCTTCACAATGCCTTCAATAGCCTTGGTCAAGCCCAGACGGTCCAACTGGTACGGTCTGAGATTGTAGGGAATTTCTCTCACCTCGCTCAAGGCCTGCGAAGCCGTGGCTGAAATCTCCTCCATCTGGGGCTGGGCTGGACCGTCGGATGCCCCATCGTTCAGAGAGATCAGCGCAAGGTTCTTAATGACTACGAGGTGTTTCCCAAGCTATCGTGCAGTTCGGCGGCGATGCGCTTGCGCTCGGCTTCCTGTGAGGCGATCAGTTGGCGCGAGAAGGCCTGCTGCGCGGCGTTCGCACGCCGCAATTGCGATATGCGACGATGCCAGGCCAGCCAAGCTGCGGTCACCGCCGTCGCAAGGGCGAATATCATAAACCACCACGTACGGTAAAACGGCGGCAGCACGAGCATCGGTACACTGCTGCCCTCCATATTCCATACGCCATCGCTGTTAGCGGCGATCACCCTGAAAACATACCTGCCGGGCGGGAGATGTGATTAGTAGGCCGTGCGCCGATTACCCGCGTCTGTCCAGGAGTCGCCTAATCCCTCTAGCCTGTACTTAAACAAAAATTCCTCGGGCCTGATAAAACTCAGCGCGGTATATTGGATTTTGAGGTTAGTCAGGCCCGGCTTGATGCGAAGTTCGCTGCGGCAGGGCACAGGCTGCTGCTCGAGGGTACATTCTTCGATTTTGACGGGAGGCGGGCTTGAGTCGAAAGGCACGGCCTTGGGGTCCACGATGATTACCGACCTCTGGGTTGCGAACCAAAGCTTCCCATCCTGAGCCTTGAATCCTCCCGGCTGACCCCTGGTCCGGAAATTGGATTGGACAATCCATCCCGCCGCCCAAACCGAGTCGAAATGATTCGTGGCATCTTCGTATAACGCTTCCACCACGCCGAATCGCCATCCGTTCATCGCCCGTAAGGGGAAAAAGTGGTTGTTTTTGAGAGAGGACAAACCCTCGGCCGTGCCAATCCAGAGCGTGCCCCGGCGGTCTTCGAGTATTATTCTCACTTCGGTGCTTGTCAGCCCGTCAGCGGCTGTGTAGCGCTTCACGATCCCGTTGCGAAGGCAAATCAATCCGTCATCGCAGCCGAACCACAGGTTTCCGGAGCGGTCGGCTTGAATGGAATTCACGTGGCCCTTAATTTTCGAGCTCAGAAAATCATCCTCGAAAAATGAAGGCGTCCCGAGTTTAGTTGAAGGTTGGTAGGCAGCGGTTGGCGCCGATTCGATAGAATCCGGTTGCCAAACGCAGAACACCGAAAGGAGCCTACCGCCGTGAAGAGAACTTACCACATCGTGACTCGCGCTGCCCGCGAGTCGGCCGCCGTCATCGAGCAATTCTCCCCAAACCAACGGGCAGATCCTGCTTCCCATCGTCAACTTGATCCAAAATGCCAGCCAGGTGGTCGAGCACGTCATCCATCAAATCGGCCACCAGATGCTGGAACAAATCCTGGTGTTGAGTGCCGAACAAGTGGCCGGCGCCAGGACGCCGGGCAGGGCCAAAGGCGACATTCGTTACCACGGATCGCAGGCCGGCTGCGTGGAATTGGCGGACCGCAAGCTGAAAGTGAAGCGGCCCCGCCTCCGCCACAAAATAGAAGGGGAAGTGAAGGTTCCCGCTTACGAGAGGTTGCGCGAAGATCGCGGCCTGGGCCCGAGGAGCTGAAGCCGCAGGTAAAGGCGGTGATGCGAGCGGCCTTCCGGCTGCCAGCCAAGGAAGGCATGGCGCGGCTGGAAAAACAGGCCGAGTGGTTGGAGCGGGAATATCCCAGCGCCGCCGCCAGTCTGCGCGAAGGGCTGGCAGAGATGTTCACGGTTACGAAGCTCAACCTGTCCCCGAGCTTGGCGCGCTGCCTGGTCTCGACCAACCTGATCGAGAGTCCTCACAGCGGAGTGCGACTGCGAACGCGACGAGTGTGTCGCTGGCGGGATGGAAAGATGGTCTTGCGCTAAGGCCGCGGCCGCTCTGCTCATGACCGAGAAAAACTTCCGCCGTATTATGGGCTACAAGGATCTGTGGATGCTCAAGGCGGCGTTGGGTCGAAATCAGGAAACATCGAAGGAAGCGGCCTAAGATGAATCAGACCGTGGCTCGACCTCCAACGACGTTCGGGACATCCTCTGCTCCTGGGCTCGGACCAACACATGGCCTAGAGGGGCAGACCTTCGCTTGTTGTATAATACGCGTCAAGGTCGTTGCTGGCAGTGAAGGGGCGGGTAACAGATCGCAAGATTCCCGGCGCTAACAATTCTGCCAAACGACCCAATTAGTTGACAGAGTTCAAAAGTAGGCGGTGTTGTCTTGGCGCGTGCCTCTATCGGAGCCCTTGCCAGATTTCTAGCCTAGCAACGAGAGAAATAGCTTTGGTAATCGTCGGTTCTGTGGATCGGCAACGGTTAAGGCACCCTCAGGGGGCTGTCGGGACTGTTGTTTGCTCTATGCGGTTTGCACTCCTGCCATGACATTTGATGGACGTCGCTCGTTGGGAGCGAATTAAAGAACTATTTAACGGGGCGCTTCAGTGCGAGGCGGTTGAGCGCGCCGACTTTCTCATTCAAGCCTGCCCGGACGATGCTGACTTGCGCAGAGAGGTCGAATCTCTGCTTTCTGGAGACCTGAAGGCTGGCCGCTATTCTCGAACCAGCCGGCGCAGATACGTCCAGTATGCGAAGATCGCATTCATGATGCCCTGAACAAGGAGACGCTGACTGGCCGTGCTGTCGAACGAAGGCCGACCGGTACCGCCAACGTCGCCGGAGTACCGCGCGTGGGCGGCCTGCATCATCGCTATCGTTGGCAAACGGCCGCCTAAGTTGAACTGCATCCGCGTCCAGACGCTGGCCGCCCGGCCTCGGGTCTCTCTCATGGAGCGGAAGGCAGGGCGTCAGGATTCGACCCGAACTGAAAGCAAATCCCTATTGAGGACTGGGGCCCTCATGGTAGAAGTAGGGCACGAGACTGCCAACATCAAGCCGTTTTCTCCTGGTAGTCCTTTTTGACACGGACACGATCCTGAACACGCCCGCGCCGACGCCGCTCAGGGACATCGCCTTCGGAGGCCTGATTTCCAAAGCCTCTACGTCACCGCCGGCGACCAGCTCTTTCGGCGTCATTTCTGCCGCGCCGGCGTGCCGCCCGGCGGGATCTTTGAGCCTCCCGCTTCCACCTGTGATATGCTGGCGGGTGGGCGTTTTGCCGCCGGTGTCCTCACCGGCGCTTTGCTCGTCAGGTGCGCGAGGGGCTTCTCCCCGATCTTCCTATTCTTTCTCAGAGGCTGCCATGCTGCGAAGAGCTTGGATTGCACGTTGCGTTACGCTGATCATCCCTGCGACGCGCCTTCCCTCCGCCTGGGCGCAGTATGCCGGGAAAACGCCGGAGGCGCGTACAGAGCGCACACCAGGGCCGGTTTCAGGCGTCAGCGGCGAGGGGAAGATGCGCTTCAAACTGCTTTACAATTCCGAAATCCTGCCGGAAACGGCTAAAAGCGTCCTCGTGAAGGCGCATGGCGGATTTGCCGTGGACCGGCGGCAGGGCAAGGGCGAAACGTATTTTGCGCTGCCCGGGGTGGGAATTCTTCGCATCGCGCCGGACCTGCGCACCGTTAGCGTACTGCCTACCGCCGAATCGATGAAGGCCGTGAACCTTCACGGCACTGCGATCTGGTTCAACCCCAGAGACGGCGAGCCCTTCCTGGCGTTTCCCTCGGACGATGCCGGGAAAGTATTCACCACAACACTCGACGGCAAGCTTGTGGATACGTTGAACGCTCCCACCGTCACCAATACGTTCGAGTATCCTCAAATCCACGAGTACTTCCTCGCAGGAGGTAGCTTCGCGCCGACAGCGGTGGCATATTTCGACGGCCTCTATTACGTCACCACGGGCTATTGTGATCTCGATTACGTGCTCACGGCGGGCATCAACACCAATCCGTTTGACGCCCGGTGGAACGATCTCGCGTTCGGCGGCAAGGGTGATGGCCCGGCGCAATTCAACACCGCGCACGGAATCACGGTGGTGCCTGGCACTGAGGAGTTTGACATCTCCGACCGCATGCACGGCGAGATCAAGCGCTTCACGCGCTATGGGCATTACCTTTACGGCGTGAAGTTTCCCACCGGCTCGCTGCCTTGCAATATCGACTATCTCGGCCAATACGCTGTTGTCGCGGCGCTCGACGGTCCCGACCCGCGCAAGGGCGCGCCGATCTACATATTGGAAAACGGCAAGTTCATCTCAACGATTTTTCCCAAGGACGATCTCGGACTCGAAAACTTTAAGCATATCCATAACGCCGTACTTCGCGAACTCAACGGCAAGTATTACATCATCGTTCAGTCGTGGAATCCCGGAGGTTTCGCCATTCTCGAGCAGGCGACGGATTGATGCGGATTCTTGCGGCTCTCGCGATTGCGATCTTCGCCGCCACCGTAAACGTGTGCTTGGGCGAATTGCTAATTTGCCGCAATTCCGCGAGTTCTCAGTTTCTTGCGACCATGCGGCAATGCGCGATCTCTTGATTCTTTTCATCCATCTCATCACCACCTCGCCCGACTGGCGAGTCGGGGCGGCATCCGTTCCGTAGTGGCTGAGTTTCTCCTCGTCAAACATCAACTGCTGATCCTCAATCGCTCCCACCAGCGCGCTCCCAACCTCTGCGTCTCGGATCGCATCGTCGCCGGTTGGTGCGCTCTGTTCCTGCGGCCCTCCCGGCTGATCCGTTCGGCCGCTGATTTTGCGAAGCAATCGGATTTTGACGACAGAGAGCACTGGACAGATGCATAGTCATTTCACGGTCACTATTGCTTCCGACCATTCCCGTGGGTCCCAAGTTCCGAAGGCGATGTCCGCCGAACAATTCCCAAACCCGCCGCGCCGGCGATAACTGGCACATGAACGGCGCGCTCCGCTCGCGGCGGTATGGAAACGCCTAGCGGGCCTGCGCGTCCTCAAAATCAGATCGGCCTGTTCAATCAGTGCTTGGGCTTCATGGTCTTCCCATGAAAACCAATCGTGTAGACTGGTTGGATGACCCGAGTCTTTATGGCCTTCTTCTCGTGGTTGGTAGCATTCTTCTCCGCTTTTGAGGAACATGCGTCAGGTCGCCGGTGTTTCTGGCAGGGGAACGAGCTGGTAACCGAGCTGTTTCGCCTCTCGTCTGAGATTGGCTTCATACCGCCCTTGACGCTCGGCATCGCGCAGCGCCCAGATGCTTTCGTCGTATTCCACTTGGCGTTGGACCAAGGTATAGAAGATGATCGCGATCTTGTGAGCGGTGGCAGTGATGGCCGCTCGCGGTCCCAAGCGGGCTCGCAGGCGGCGTAAGTAATTACCCATGGGCGTTAAACTATGGTGCAAGGAATGAGCCGCGAGGCGGAAGAGTTGCCCGACTCGGCTCTTGATCTTTCGCACCCCGGTCCATAACACCTTGCCTCCACTGCGATCGTTGTCCGGACATAACCCGCACCAGGAGGCGAAGTGATGGGCGGTGGGCCAGGACGACAAATCACGGCCAACCTCGCTGAAGAGATGCAGAGCACCCTTTTCCAGCCCCGGGATCTGCATCACGTCGACGCCAAACAACCGGTAGGTTTCGGTGCGCAGATCACTGGCGGCCTGCCAATCCCCCATCTTTTTGGTGCGGCGCGCGCGACGGTGCTTTTTGCCGTCCGGGGGCAGCGGTTTCTGCTCCGGGTCCACGCGTGGCGTCAAGTTCTTGAGGTACCGCTCCAGCTCCTGGTCGCACTCCACAATGCGTTGCTGGTAGGTTCGATAGAGATCCCGCGACTGCCGCAGCGTAAAAAGGTGCTCCGCTCGCCAATGACCCACCAGCGACTTGCGCACCACGGCGGCTTCCGCCCGGATGCGGGGATCCCGCAGTTTCACCAACTCATCCGGGTTGCGCTCTCCACCCAGGATGGCATCCACGATTCGCCATGCCCGTCAGCCCGGTGAGGTCGCTGATCACGTGCTGCAGTTGCACATTCATCTGGGTCAGGGCCTTGTGCATGTGCTGCACGTGCTGGCTGCTCAGGGCTACGAGCTCACCGCGATGGCGTATCAGCGCCCGCACCGCGCAAATCTCCGCCGCTGGCCGGAAAGCGCTACGCAGCAGGCCTACCGAATGCAGGTACTGAATCCATTGGCATTCTTGCCAGTCGGTGCGCTTCCCCGGCACGTTCTTCATGTGCCGGGCGCTCACCAGACAAGGTCGCAGTCCATACTGCTCCAGCATCTCGAAGGGCGGAATCCAGTACACTCCGGTCGATTCCATCGCCACCGTCGTGATGCCGCAGCCACGCAACCACTCGGCCACGCGCTGCAAATCCTCCGTAAAGGTGCCAAACCTCCGCACCGGTTCGGAGTCCCGATCCGGGGGCACGGCCACAAACAGTTCCCGGGCTCCGATATCGACTCCCGCAGCGTTCGCCTCTAAGGCGGGTCTGTCGGCCAAACACCAGCCCCTTTTCCTCCGTCCCCGCTTGCTCTTGCTCTTGCCCTTCCCTAACGGCTGCTCTATGGTCTCGGCCACGGTGCCCTCCTCTCTGCTTCAAACAGTGGCCAAGTCGCGCCCTAGCTACTCTTTTGAGCGGAATCAGCTTGCCCGGCAAGCTGTATCACCATTGCTTCTTGCGCCAGACTTGGAACCACACTCGGAAGCGGGCTCAAAGGCACCACTGCAATCGCGGTCTACTTCCACTGCTTGTCGCTCCTCCAGAGTGCCCCAAGCGCGGGCTCTAACCAAGTTCCTTTCGCGCTTCCTCTCGCGCCACGCGAGTCCTCTACTCGGAATGACCTCGGACTTGAGCTTGCCGCCTTGCGTCATCAGGTCGCCGTTCTCAGACGCAAAACCGCTCGACCCAGGTTGAACCGGTGGGATCGCCTGTTCTGGCTGACCCTCCGGCGCCGATGGTCAAGCTGGACGCGGGCGCTGGTCATCGTGAAGCCGGAGACTGTCGTGCATTGGCATCGCGCCGGCTCGGTGGTACTGGCGATTGCTCTCTCGCCGCCGCCCCGGCCCGACCGAGGATCACCTCCGAGCTGCGAAAGCTGATTCGGTCCATGCCAGCGGAGAATCCGACCTGGGGCGCTCCGCGGATCCACAGCGAGCTTATCAAATTGGGATTCGAGATCTCGGAATGCACGTTTTCCGGTATCTGGCTCAAATCGTCCGTCCCCGAGAATCCGGCAAGGGCTGGTTAACCTTTCTCAAGAACCATCGCGAGGCGATCGCAGCGATGGATTTCTTCACCGTGCCCACGGTAATCCTCCGTGTGCTCTACTGCTTTTCGTGATGAGTCTGGATTGACATTCCTGCTGGGAGATCGCTTTCACACTGTGCGCAGCGCGGAGCCGACCGGATTCACTTCGGTTACCGGACTCATCGTAGCGCGGAAAGGTGACTTCTGGCTAAGCACGGGTTCTGGGATTGTCCATATTCCTGGGAGCGAAGTTGAAAAGGTTATCCGGCATCCTGAGCGTAAGGTGATATTCGAACTTTTTGATCTCGTCAGCGACTTGCACGAACTTCTTCGGCCCAATGACATCGTGTACGCGCCGGGAGCGATTCGAGCCGACGACGGCACGGTTTGGTTCGCCAGGCGAAACGGGGCTGTCAGGATCGAGCCCGCACACATCTATCGGAATTCCTCCGCCGGTCTCGATTGGATCCATCAGCGCTGACGACAAGATCTATTCGGAAGTGGCAAGTGAGGTGGCTGCCGAAGGGCGACGTGGGCGGGCAAGTTCTGTTCATCAACTTAATCCTCGGACTAAAGACCGTCTGACCCCTCAGCTTCACAAGCACAGAAACGCGCTCCCGTCCCTTTCCTGTTTGCAACACTTCCCTTAGTCCCACTTCTTGCCAAGCTAGAATCTACCTGTAGTCACCTTTGTAGCTGCTCACTTTCCCCCGATTCAACAGACGTCAACAGCTTGGACTACTCAACGCCCGTAATACGGGTTGACTAACGAGCTCAACGACTGCAACACACACTGCTCCCGGGTACGCAATGGCAACGACCGAGCAGCTGCGGGGCGAGTTCAAGAGCCCGTGCGGCCTGGAAACCGCAAGCCTCACCTCTTACATGCCCCAGTCAGGGGCCACTTGAGCAGGCGTCATCGACCTGATGAGAAGAGGGTTAACCCGCAGAAGTGCCTGATTCCGCCTACGATAGCACTGAACGGATCTATTACCGCCGGGTGGCCCGCGTGTAACGGCCTACTAGGGGCGATCTGGCCACAGGACGAAGGCCGATCAGGGTTACTCGCCCCTTGCAGACTAGGCAGGAGTAATCCTGCGAAGGCGAGGGCCAACAGACCAACTTCCGAGTGCCCGACCATGACGCCAGGTAGACCGTCGGTCTCAGGAAATCACCAACACGCTGAGCGTTGGCGTCGTTCGCGACGCTGCGGTCGAATGGATGGTCAAACACGACCGCTTCGGCCCGTTCTGGTATCCCGTCGTCGCCGAAACCTCCGACGGACGGCTCAACGACATGAAGGGGCAGCACGTCAAAAAAGAGCACGCCCTTCAAGCGCTCGACTCGGCGCGGGGTGGCCCGATCGAAGAGGGCAATGTCGGTGGCGGCACTGGGATGAACTGCAACGGCTTCAAGGGCGGCACTGGCACGTCCTCCCGCAAGCTTCCTGCCGACCAAGGCGGCTACGCCGTCGGCGTCCTGGTCCAGTGTAATTATGGCACCCGGTCCGAGGTCCGAATTGCGGGCATCCCGGTCGGACGGGAGATCACAGGTTACGAGCCCTGCGTCGCGCAAAAGCTAGACCCGCCGGTGCGGCTGGCGAATGGCCAGGTCGCTCCCCTCTGCGAGCCCCAGGTGAGCTCGCGCCCTCCGCTCCCCGAGGAGGCCGAGCAGGGCTCCATCATCGTCGTCGTCGGGACCGACGCGCCGCTCACGCCCGACCAGCTCAAGCGCATCGTCCGGCGTGTGAGCCTGGGCATGGGCCGCATGGGCTCGATCCACGGCAACGGCTCCGGCGACATCTTCATTGCGTTCTCCACCGCCAACTCCGGAGCCGACGGCGGCAACAGCACGCCCCCTGACCGTGCGGCAGTCTCCAGCGTTCAACGCCTCATCGGCGCGCGCATCGATGTCTTGTTCACTGCCACCGTGCAAGCAACCGAAGAAGCCATCACTAACGCCATGATCGCCGCCGAGACCATGACCGGAGCCGATTACTGGCGCTCCTACGCAATCCCGCACGATCAACTGCAGCTTGTGCTCCGGAAGCACAACCTCCTCCGCGAGTAGTAAACGCGGAGTATAACTAGTGTTGCGTTATCCAATTACGTTTACCTTCGATAGCGCCCTTTTGGTGAGGGAGGAAGAACTAACGCATTTCTTATCAGCACGCGCTGCTCAGGGATTAAGTAAACGGATTTGAGTAACGCAACACTAGCAGGCTCATCGCACGATGCCTTCAGCCTCACATGGACAACCTAACCACGCTTTGCCTCGTCGTCGGGAGACTCGGGACTACAAGAACGGTATGCCGACTTACCATCAACTGACCGCGGCCCAAGTAAAACGCTACGCCGTCAGGCAGGCCCATCGCCTAGGGCGCTCCGGAGAGTCGTTAGTGCGACCCGCTCGCGGGACAACCCTTCGCGTGTCCCGTCATCCGACTGCCTACTCCGATCGCAACGCCTGGCTTGGCGAGATCGAAGATGCGCGCCGCGCCGGAATCAAGGCTGCGATGAGCGCCGAAAGACCAAGTGTCAGGACCGCCGTCATGATGACCACCGAATTGTAAGGGTTGAGCCCGTAAAGCTGGCTGCCGAGGAATCGTCCTGCCAGCAGAGTTAGCGGCAGACCGGCCGCAAGACCGGACGCCACCAGCACGAGAGCGCCGCGAACGATTAGCCCGGCCGCCTGCATCCGGCTCGCGCCCAGGGCCAGCCGCACGCCAATCTCGTTGGTGCGGAGTCCGGCATTGTAGGCCGTGACGCCGTAGAGGCCGATCGAGGCCAGAACGAGAGAGAGAAGTCCAAAGAACGAGGTGAGCTGTGCAATCAGGCGCTGCTGCCGAAACTGTCCGGCCACCTGGTCTTTCAGCGGCTGAATCGAAAAGATCGGCAGTCGAGGATCCACGGAGGCCATGGCCTGGCGTATTTGCGCGAGTGACAGGCTGGCTCCGGGCGCGGTCACTACCACTATGTCGTGGAGGAAATGCGAACCTGGATCAGGTTCCGTTTGTCCGTTCTTGAAGATGTCGTACTGCGCTGCGGGCAGGAAAAAGAACGCGCCGATCGGCTTGTCGAAGTCGAAAGCCAGATAGCGGGCGTCCTGGGCGATTCCTACAACCTCGTACTCATGCGATCCCGGAGACACTCCGGGGCGTCCGAAGTACCTTCCGATGGGATCTTCGTTCTTGAAGAACTTACGCGCAAAGGCCTCATTGATGACCGCCACGTGCTGCGAGTTCATGGTATCCCGCTCAGAGATGCCGCGTCCCCTAAGAATGGGATTACCAACGGCGTCAAAAAATCCCGGCGTGACCCGATCCCAGAAAGCGAAATTGTCGTCGCGTGGGCCGGGGGCCGGATGCCCATCAACCCACACGCCGCCGCCCCAATTGTTGCCGTTTAACGGCGAATACATGGCGACGGCCACAGCCGATACACCAGAAATGCTCGATAGGGAATCGTGGATGCGGTTATAAAGTAGCGTGAGTTGATCCAGTTGATAGCCGGCGAGCCGGGGATCGATACTCACGATCGTGCGCCTGTCCTGGGCGAAGCCAAATTTCTGATTCTCGAGATTGCGAAGAGCCGCGGTCAGCAACCCCGAGGCCGTCAGGAGGACCATGCAGAGGGCGGCTTGTAGAACCACCAGCGTCTTGCGCGAGAGCGAGCCCGTGCGGGCGGTAGAACGGCCGGCGCCGCGAAGGGCCTCGATGGGATCCACGCGTGTCGTCATCCACGCCGGAGCGATCCCGAATGCGATTCCCGTTAGCAACGAAACGCTGAGAGCGAAGGCCAGCACGGGCAAGGATGGCGACGCGCTGATGGGTACGCCTCCGAGACCGGGCACGCGAGGGAATACCAGGTCCAGGATCAGGCGCGTGCCGGCAAAGGCGATCGCCAGACCCGCTGCGCCTCCCGCGATTCCGAGCAGGATACTCTCGGTGAGCGCCTGCCTTACCAGGCGCCCCGCCCTCGCCCCCAGCGCCATGCTCAGCGAGATCTGCCGCCTGCGCTCCATGCCGCGAACAAGCATCAGGTTCGCCACGTTGGCACAGACGATTAGAAGCACGAACGCCGAGACGATCATCAGGATCTCAAGCCAGTGCTCGTATTGGTCGCGCATGCTGCTGATGCCGGCGCCTCCGGGACGCAGGAAAACGGTCTGCTCCAGAAATGTCGCGCGATCGTTGGCGCTCATATCGCCCCAATGAGAGCGCAGCCACTGCTTGAGTTCCACCCGCATTTCGGCCTCGATCGAGGTGGGGTTCGCGCCGGGCCGGATGCGACCGATCAGATCCAACCACGACTCCGGTTGGTTCAGATCGTCATCGCCTTCCACAGCTAGTTCAGTGTTGAGCGGCAGGAAGAAATCGGGGGGAAAGGCGGACAGCTTGTCTCCAAAGAAACCCGGCGGGGCGATCCCCACCACGACCACTGGCTTCTGGTCGAAATTAAAGACGCCGCCTATAACCGAGGTATCCGAGCTATACCGCTCCCGCCACAATCGGTAACTCATGACCGCCACCGGCGGAGCGCCGGGTCGATCGTCGTTTGGAGTCAGCAGCCGGCCCGCATATGACCTGATTCCGAACGTGGTGAAGTAATTGCCCGATACAAATTCCCCCGGCAAGCTTTGGGCTGGCTCCCGCGCGCCGGAGCGCCGCACACCGAACAGCGCCCCGCCCGCCTGGAAGGCAGCAAGTTCAGCAAAACCTTGGGTGTTGTCCCTGAAGTGTTTGTATAGGCCGTACGAGACGATCGAAAACTCTTTGTCCTGACTGTATGCAGGCCAGTAGCAGCAGCGTGCTTCTATCCCCAGGCGATACAACTCGTCCGGGTTCGCCACGGCGAGCGACTTCAAGAGTACGGCGTGCAACAGCGTGAAGATGGAGGTGGTCGCTCCAATGCCGAGCGCCAGCGTGAGGATCACGGTCACGGTGAACGCCGGGGAGTTTCGCAGGCGGCGCAGCGAGTAGCGGACGTCTTGCCATAGAGCTTCCACGAGCGGCAGTCCCCGCTCGTCGCGATAGTCTTCCTTGACTGCCTCAACAGCGCCGAATTTCAGCACTGCCTGCCGTCGCGCCTCGTCAGGAGACAAGCCCGCACGAATATTGTCGGCAATCTGAAACGAAATGTGTTCCTCAATCTCGGATCGCATTCGATTTTCGTCGCGTTCGGTTCTTGCCCAGGAGGTGAGTCGTTTCAGGAATCGCCTTAGCTTCTTCATTTCAGATCCTCAGCTTTCGCGGCAAAGAATCGAGCGATAATGGCGGCCGTTGCTTCCCAATCGCGCGTCTCGGCCTGGAGCTGTTTGCGACCGGCGCGGGTCAGCCGGTAAAAGCGCGCCTTGCGGTTGTTCTCGGAAGCCCCCCATTCCGACGCGATCGTGCCTTCCTGCTCCAGCTTCAGGAGGACCGGATAGAGAGTGCCCTGGTTGACGGAAAGCAGGTCTCCGCTGATCTGCTCAATGCGGCGCGCGATTCCGTAGCCATGCAGCGGCCCCAGCACGTCGAGCGTTTTGAGCACCATCAGCGCCAGCGTGCCTTGCAGAACGTCCTTTTTTTCCTTTGCCTCGCTCATTGGGTTTCCAACAGGAAAGATGGCACACTTCCTCTTGGAAAGCAACAGGAAAAGATCGCCGCTGCGCCAAGCTAACTCATGCCTTCCACGCGGCTGACTCCTCCCTTGTCGCTACTGTTTACGAGAAATTGCGGCCCGGACCTTGCGTCTGGACCGCACGACAATTCAAGTTGCCGTATAACGGGCTAACCGGACAGTTGCCCTCCGTCCGCTGTTCCAGGCGCATTCCGGGCGAATCGTCGGCGACTCGTACAATTCCCAGGCCAAGCCCGTACCGAAACACATTTCCTTCTCGAAGTATCTGGCCCTTGTATCAGGTAAGACTCACTTCAGTTTTGGCTGCAATCGATCATGCTGCCGACGACTTTTGGAACACGCGGTTAACCCGGGACTTCTGGAACACTTGGCCGGATGTCAAATTCCTCTTTGGACCCAAGCTCTTGCATTGCCGGGGCTACCACCGGCGGAGTGATCCGACCCACTGATTCCCGAGCAGTCGCTCTACCCTAACCGCTAACTCCTGTTTTGTCAGCCAATTGAATAATTTGGTCGAAGATTTGGAGTGCCGTTTGGTTGTGAAGCAGGGCCAGACGCGTTCAAGTTAAGTGATTTATTTTCAATTGCTAGTGAGCCGTGGGGGAATCGAACCCTCAACCTACTGATTAAGAGTCAGTTGCTCTACCAATTGAGCTAACGGCCCATCAATCACTTACGGGAAACTGCTTCAGACCAGTGTAGCGGAAACTGTGGCGGGTCCCTTCTCGGTGACCGCCTGCCGTGCGCTTCGATTCAGGGCTTCGAGCCGCTCCACTGCACGCTCTTGCGCTTCCGGCGTTGGATGCACATAAGGTTCGGAAACCGTCACGCTGGAGTGTCCCATCGGTCGCATAATCGCAATGCATCAGCCCCCGCCTCGCCAAGCCGAGTCCCGTTAGTGCGCCTCAGGGAGTGTAACACAAACTCCCCGGAGAGCTTCAAGTGCTTCTTCAGTCTCTCGTGCGCGTGGTCCAAGGAACTGAGGAGGAGAGCCCGACCTTCAGGCCTCCGTAAAGACCCGAAATGAGGCGCTCTGTGCCCGAGTGAGAAGCATGGCCGGTGCACGGTCGGTGAGTGGGACATTTCGGCGCGCCTTGGGTGACTTGCCATCGCGAACGCGCAAGTATCCGAATTTCGCGCTACCGACAGGCTCAGTGTGAGGGCGCCCGTTTGACCGTGTGCCTCACATCCTGTCTCGCCGATGCCGGGTACTGGTGTCATTTCGCAAAATGAGTGGAATTGGACGTGATCCAAGCTCACAGTTTCGTTGCAAGTCAACCCGTGCCGTTGCGAGACGCCATCCGTAAAATCTCCGCACGCGGAGCAGATTCCATTGAGTGCTGTCGGTTTGGCAACGCGACGCCCCTCGAAGTCGGGCGGTGCTATGATACACGCGCAATGTCAAAGAGGGATACGATGACGGGAAGGCATGTTTGGAAGGCTTTGGTTCTTGTTCTGCTTGCCGCCCTAACCGTTTCTGGCAAGGAGAAATGCCAGTTCATCGAAGGTGTAGATGGTCGTACGTGGCTGCCTGGGGGCCACTAAAAACGGAGTGCTTTTAACGACCACGCTTGACCACGCGTCACCTGCGCCCTGCCGGATGAATCCAAATGATGGCGGTACCGCTCACACTTTCGAGATTGGAGCTGCAGCCGACGGCGGGTTGACGACAACTGCGAAGGACTATGACGCCTCAAAGCCCCGTAGTCTAAGGCTAAATTCTGGATGGTGGTTGAGCATTACGCGTTCCGGGAAACTCGTGACATCCCGCAAACAGACGAAATGAAAAAAAGCCCGCTAAATTGATTCAGTGTTCGCATTATGAACGCTGAATCAATCCAAATGAGTCAATATACGATTTCCGAACTTGGGTCATGCTGATTACCGCGATAGCCCTGGCCCTTTCCGCCCCGCGTGTTTCGCTATATTTCTTCCTAAACTTTAACATCCTATTTTGGTGACGAGCTTAAGAACTTGAAAGGTATTTCCTCCACGGCGTTGATGGCTCACGGGAGCAGGCCGTAGACATCCACTTCGCCGTCGGTGCCCACATACACTTTGCCATTAACGACGGTAGGCAGGTTGAACTTGACCGCCAACCCAGCCTGATCGCGTGTCCCTGCCTGGCTGCTGTTGTAGAGCTGGCGCGAGATGTTGGCCGCATCGTAGGCGTATAGGATCGCGGGCGCGGTTTTTTGCACTCCGTCGCCGTTGTTGCAAACCCACACGATACCATCGGCACCGAGATTCGCCGAAATCACAGGCGTGGCGCCGGGATAGCCTACTTTCGCGGAGCCCTCTTCGATGGCAGCGGAAGACAGCAGGCTATTGTACAATTGAAATTGTTTGAGATAGTCATCATCGCCGGCGTAATAGATGTTGTTCATCCAAAAGGCGGGAGTGCTAAAAACGGTTGCTAACTGCCCCGTCAGAGACTGCACAATCTGGCTGTTATTGTTGGAATTGTAGCCGCCCATATTGTCCCGGTTAACGACATAAATCGTCCCCTCCTTTCCCGCGCCCACCAAAAGATGCGTGTAGGAACCGGGCTGGTCTGGCAGCAGCAAAGGACCTCCGGACCCGACGTCGCCGTCCGACTCCATGTCAGTGAGCTGATCATAAGGCGTAAAGTAGTCAGCCACGGTCAACCCGGACGAAGTGGAGAACTTTGCAACCGTATCCCCGTAGTCCAGGCCCCCGGTGGAAGCATCGAAAGTGCCATTTCCGGTCATCAGGTAGAGATCCCCGAACCCATCCACAGCCGGTGACGCGCCGCCCTGCCACATTCCTCCATCGACGCCGTTCGGCGTAGAATTCAAGACCGCCACTTGTTGGAGCGTGGACGAGTTGTAGCCCATCAACCAACCGTGAAATGGAGCGTTGTCGCAGTAAGATCCCCACCCCAAGTAGACGACGCCGTTCAGTAGTGCCAATCCAGCCCTCTGGCTTTCCATGACCGGATTGAAACTCACCATCCCTCCTACGCTGCCCGAGCCCGCGCCGGATACAGAGGCGCTGATCGCGACTGGACCGCCCAACCGTTCCGCGCCAGTTGTGAGGTCGAGCGCGTGCAAGCGTTGGTAGAAGGTTCCGCTCTCGTCAGTTGAAGCCACGACGTAGAGCACCTGCTGGCTTGAATCGATCACCGGCGTCCCCGTGATTCCCACCTGTGAACCAATATTGGTGCAATTGACAGCGCTGGAAGGAAACGTAGTTATGCCTGGAGGGCTGATGAAGCTGACATGCCAGAGAGGCGTGGTCACCAGGCCATCCGCATCGAAGGCATAGACGCTGTCATTCTCAGTGACCACGTAGAGCACGTTGTGCGTGCCCTGGCCGGGTATGCTGACCCCCTGGACGTAGAGGGGCTGCGCGTAGACTTGGCCGTCGACGGCTAGCTTAAACAGTTTCCCGAACTGCGTGGAGTTGACGTTGCCCGTGTTCAGCACGATCTCGCTGAGATTCTGACCAGTGTGAGCGGGATCATTGTCCCAGGTGAAGACGCCTGCATTGTTCGTTACTACCAGGCGCGCTGAGGCAGTCGTGCTGGTATGATTGATCACTTTGGCAGAAATGGTGTGGGGGCCGGCAACCGCAGGAGGGGTGTAGAGCCCAGCGGTCGAGATCGTACCCAGGCTTGAATTGCCGCCGGCGATGCCGTCGACGCTCCAGTTGACATTCGAGGTGCCCTTGCCATTGAGGGTGGCTTTATACTGCTCAGTTTGAGCGAACGTCATGGAAGCTACGCCTGGCGAAATCGCAAGGCTGCTCGTGGGAACAGTGCCCGTACCGCTGAGATTCACGGTTTGCAGGACAGTGGCGTCGCTGTCGTTAAGCGTCACATAACCGGTTCGGACCCCTGAGGCTGAAGGCGCGAACTTCATCGTCACCCTGCAGCTTGCGCTCGGCTGCAGGGAACTTCCGCAGGTGTTAGTCTGGCTATAGTCCCCGCTCGCGATGATGCTAACGAAGTTGATTGCAGTGGCGCCGCTGTTCGTTACCGTCACCACCTTGCCTGCGCTCATGGTCCAAATCCGCTGGTTGGCGAAACTCAGCGATGCCGGAGATATGACGATCTGTGATGTGTCGGACGCCTGAGCCGCGTTGCGAAGACCGGGTCCAACGGCGGAGCGGCCTGTGACTGCAAGAATCGGCAAGGTTTCTAAAAGGCATCTTGCCAATAAACGACAGCGGCGCCGCCACTTCGCTGGCGCGCACGATCTGAATGATCGACGCCTTGTATGATGTTGCCGAACGGACAGGAAAATCCCGGCTGGTAAAGCGATCGGCGCCTTGGTCTTCACGATCCCCCCTACCCGGACCGCCGAAGTGAATTAAAGGGCGAGACTAGCTATCAACCTTCGACGTTCCTTTGAGAGCGTGTAATGTCGTGCGGTAGTGTTAACAAATTTAAACTCCCTTGTCAAGTACCAAGCAGTGTTTTGGAGCGCAAGCCGTGTGTTAGCCAGGATTCCATTATCGATCTCCCGCCCGGCCGATAAGATAGACGTGACCCGTCGCTCAACGCCACTGGTGCTATCGCGCACCTAAAATGTTACGGGTAGGCGATCGTCGCACAATTTGAGAATATTGCCCGTCATGGACACGGGTAACCGCATGAGTGGAGCTTCGAGAAGGGACTACTTGCAACGTACTTATCCTCGCTTCCAGAAGGCCAGCCGTCCCGATCGGCAACGCATCCTGGACGAGTTCTGCGTCAAGTGCAGTTGTCACCGCAAGCATGCCGATCCGCTTGCTGAACCACTCGCAATGCGGAATCGAGTGATCCGCTACGGCATCACCCGGCTGGGATTCACGGCCGTCGCGCTTGAAACTGCCTGAGCTCTTCGAAGCTCCTGCACGGCTACGTGCTTGGACGAACTGCTGAAACCGATGGCGCGCTGAAGAAAGCCTTCTGCTACGGGTTCGGTGACCTACCGGAGAACCTCGAACTCCTTCGGTGGCTGCGCTCTTACAATGCCACCCAACAGCGTGCGCGCCCGGTTCGGTTCTATATGTCGACTTGACCTACCTCGAGCGCGCCGAAGCCTTGTCAAATTTTCTAACTTGCTTACCGGTTCTGAGGTACACTGCTTAGCCCGAGTCGCTCGGTCCTGTGCGCAACAGATTTAAGGAACGTGGCCTTCGTCAAGGCAGACAACCTCGCCGTACTTCCTGCGGCTCCGGCCATTTCAAACAAGGAGGTTCCATGCGAAATTCAAGCATCTCGAAAGTAATTCTGGCTTCGGCCGCCCTGGCTTGCGGAGCCATTGGAGCTCAGACTCTGATGGCATCTTCGGTTCAAGTTGTGCCGCCGAGCACCACCCCGTGCGTCACGGGACCACCGATTTATCCCACTATCACGCTGGCCGTTAACTCAGTGTTTGCCGGATCAACAATTTTCGTCTGCCCGGGAACATATGCGGAGCAGGTGGTGATCACTAAGAAGTTGAACCTGACCGGCGTGAGCAGCAACGGAACCAACGGCCCCAGCGCGTCGGGCGCCGACAACCCGGTGGTAACCTCGCCCGCGGGCGGCGTGGTTCAAAACACTACCAGCCTTGCCACAGGCAACCCGATTGCGGCCCAGATCCTGGTAGGAGGCACCAATCCTGGCGTGCTCACCGGGGTCGCCATCAGCAACATCACCGTAGATGGCAGCAACAACCTGCTGAGCGGCTGCGGTGCTGCCGAGCTGATCGGGATCTTCTATCAGAATGCTTCCGGAACCATCAACCATGTAGCGACCCGGCACCAGAGACTCGACACGGCGGACAACGGCTGCCAGAACGGCCTCGGGATCTTCGTGCAGAGCGGCAACTCTTTGACCTCGACCGTGACCATCGAAAACAGCAGCGTCCACTCTTACCAAAAGAACGGGATCACCGGCAACGAGGTCGGAACCAACGTCACCATCACGAACAACTACGTCGTGGGACAAGGCTCGACCACCGGCGCCGCCGAGAACGGCATTCAGATCGGATTTGGCGGCACGGGAAAGGTCTCCGGCAACACGGTGATGGATGACCTCTGGGCTCCCGATACCATCTCCGATCCGGGTGACGCCGCCTCAGGGATTCTCATTTACGGCGGCGGCAGCACCTTGCCAGGCAGCGGGGGAATCACCATCGGAGGCAACGTGGTGGGTAGCGCTCAGTTTTCCATCGCCCTGATCGACGATACTTTTGACGGCTTCTATGCGGACGGGAGCACGATCACCACCAACAGGGTGCTGGGGACCCAGATCTTCGACGCCATCGATGTCTGCGCCAACAACAACACCGTGTCTTCCAACACGGTCTTCGCCAGCGACGAATCGGCGCTTCACCTGGACAGCAGCTGTGGAGGGACCGGGAACGGCAATACGATCAACAAGAATACTCTGAACGAGACCTGCGCCGGTGTTCTGGAAGGGAGCGGCACTTCCGGCAATCTGCTTGGCACCGGAACTAACGCGAACTCGTTCTACAACGTCGGCAGCACAACCCTCAATGCTGACATCTGCTCTTCGCCTGTGTTTGGCGCAACAGGCGGCAGCGGCCTGAAGGGCAGAACCAAAAACCGGGGACCGCGACCGGCACCGGCACGGCCCTGACCCGAGCGACCCTGGGGGCCTGCTGACCCCCCGATCGAGATGGAATCCTGCCGGCCCTCGGGAGTCGTGAGTTCGGGCCGGCGGTACGCCCTCCGCTCGCGCGACGGGAACCCCTTAGGGCCAAGCGGAAGTGTTGCAAATAGCGCTTTTGAAGCGTTTTCGTACTTGTTGCAATTGCTGGAACCCGCATAAATAGAGGGCGCGGAGAAAGCCGATCAGATCTGAGAGTGCTCCCTTGAGCCTTATTTGCTATTACTTCCGCCCCCCCTTCCAAATTCGAGGATGTTTGAGGCAAAGTTGTTTGGCTCTGTCGGTCCTCTCCTCCGAGGGTGAGGTCTTGGCGGTTCCGAGAGAGTTTAATGCGGGTTTGGGTGAGCCAGCCGCGCGGGTGTTCTTTCACGCGACTGGCTCTTGCTGGCAGAGTCTTTATCTCAAATGAGGCCGGTCTCTTGCAGCTCCGATCCTCTAACCCGATCGCTCAGTGCGCGACTGGAGTTCCGGGGGTGAACGAAACGCCCCGCAAAGCCGGCGCTGCGCAGGGTTGTGAAACTTTCGCCGGGCGGCAGGGTAGCGGCCGCCAAATTGTCCGTGATCGTCACCAGGCGGTTCGGATCTGCGCCTTGCTCACCGCCTCCGCTTACGGTGGAAGTTATAGCGTAGATGTGGCCGTGCCATCGCCGTTGACGACGCCCGTAATGTTGCGGAGACCGTCAGTTCCGGGACGCCACGGAAGTCCGGTGGCCGGATTAGTTCCCAGTGGATAGCCAGGTACGCCATATGGCACGCCCAGTCCCAATCCGCTTTGCAAGGTATAGGCGAGAGACCAACTGCCGGAGCTTGAATTAAACACCCACTTCTGAAGTCCGGCCGTGGTCTGAGCCGCTGCCATCGTATACATTCCGTTGGAATAAGTGTTGTCGCCGTTGCCCTCATCAGTTATGTACAGCGTATTCGCGTTCGCAAACCAGATGCCGAACGGGAAGGAAGTCGTGGAACTGAGCGCCGTGGGAAAGCCGTTGAGGATGCACATGTTGTTGGGATCAAGGCCCTTGGTCTGCAGCAGCGCCGGGTTATAAGCGAGCGGCGAGGTGGGCAGAGTTGCGTTAGGCGCCGGAAGGCCAACGCCGTTTGCGTCCGTGCACACCGTGCCGGTGGAATCAACGAAGTACACGCTGTTGACTCCGTTACCGCCGCTCCCCTTGCTGTAATAGAGGACGTTGTTGAAAGTCGTGAGACCACGGAAGTTATCGTCTTTTCTGATCTTGTCCTCGGGATCTCCCAACTGCGTAACGTTGAAGCTCGCCACCGGCGTGGGGGCCATGGGCGATTGATCGATCTCCGGACCGGTCGCCGGGTTCATGATTTGTGCTCCTGCCCCCACGATAATGACGTTAGGCTGTGGATTTCCGCCGTTGCCGGCGTTGCCGGAGGTATAGAAGAAATTGGCGCCATTGGTGTTATTCAGGATCGCGGCACGGCCGTTGTTCCCGCTGTAGGCGTTGGTTTCGGTGAAGTGAAACTTGCCGAGCTGGTCCACTTGCGCCACAGCGCGGAAGAAAGACTCGCCCACCGGGTTCGAGCCATCGACCGCACCGGGAGTGTTGGAATTCGATACATCGATGGCGCCGATGGTGGTGACATAGCCCATAAAGGTGAGGTATTTGTTGTCGGTGGAGAGGTTTAGGGCCAATTCCGACTTCGAGGAGAAACTGGTCACCATCTGGTCTTTCGGACTGCTCACCGTACTGCTCGGCACGTCGAGCGAGTTAATCAACGTCCCGGGAACTTGTTACCAACAGGTTCCCGAGCTGGCCCCAAGAAAACCGTAGCCGATGTTATCGTCTGAAGTATTACGGGTGTTTGACAGCTTGATTAAGAATCTAGCTGAGTCATCGTAGACGGGGTCTTAATATCTGTCCGGCGATGTAGTCGGTGCCAAACTTGGTTGTGTCGTACACACTGGTGTCAGCCACACCCGTGGTCTCAGAAGGGCACCGGCCCGCGCACAGCGCGCAAAAGGTAACTTGGCCAGCGGGAACCCAGTCCCGATCACTGCCGCGTACGAACAGCAGGTAGACCCGGTCTTCAGTTGGAAAGGGCTAGGGTCAGGCTCCCTTCCTTTTTGCACCAGACCGTAAAGTGACCCCATTTCCGGCTCAGGCGCCCATGACCTTCCCAGCTTGCTTGTTTCCGCATTCCGGAACCGCCCGCCCGGTTCGATACGGTTTGCTTGCCGCCACTCCTCGTGATACAGTCTCCGCCTGTCTGGAAATCTCTCGAAATCAGTTAGCGGAGGTCGGTGTGAAAGAACATCTCGCGCCGTTCTCACTGGCCCTGACTTTGATTGCGATTCCTTGCTTTGCCCAGTCTCAAACGCCAAGCCCGGCTGGACGCGGCCCCAAGTGCGGTTCGGAACGATGGGCCGTGAAGACCCTGTCCGACCCGAACGAATCCACGGTTGACTTCACCCCAGTGTCGCAAAAGGTCGCAGGGTTGGTGGCCATCGCACCGCCTACCGGCGACTCAGAGACCTCAAAGCCCGCCCCGGGCACATTAGCCGCGGCATGGCCATCGGGGACTCTGAACGTATTGTCCGGAAATGCCAGTCGCATATGGCGAGCGGCGGATGATGGGGGCGTATCTCGCCTTTTGGCCGCCGCCAGGTGCAGCCGAAACGATGCAGAGCCTTTCATTCAGATCGGCGAGAAGCCAGCTTCGTGAGAGTCAATGGTATGGTCCGGCGCTGTCGCTGGCTGTTATCATACTGGCTGTTCACTCCTGGCGAATTTGCTATGGCGCAGAAAAATCGACATCGGCTTCGCCGCACAGCTCTCCCCTCTACCGCAATGCGGCGCCGGGCGTCGCGTACGTGGGCTCCAAAGCCTGTGCGCGGTGCCATCAGGACATCTACGACCAATTCATCCGGACGGGCATGGGGAAAGCTATGTCTCTCCCGAGCGACGCCGACCAGCTAAGACTGGTTCCAGCGCCGGTGGACGTGTCCGACAAGAGCATCAATCGGCACTTCAGCGTCTATCGCAAGGGCTTCGACCTCTACGAGAGCGAGTACGAGCTTGACGCCGCCGGCAAGAAGGTGTTCGAGCAGGAACATCGGCTGGCGTATGCAGTGGGAGCGGGCGAAGCCGGTTATACCTATCTGGTGCAGCGCGGAAACTATCTGTTTCAGGCGCCGTTGTCATTCTTTTCGAAGACGCAGAGCTGGGAATTGTCGCCGGGTTACGAAGTACGCGACCAGGGGTTCAGCCGGCCTATCTTCATGCAGTGCATCGTCTGCCATGCGGGGCGCCCTTCGCCCGCTCAGGGAGCCCAGCAGCCCAGTTCACCTTTCTACACGGATCCGTTCGAAGGAGCGGACCCGCCTTTCGCTGAGCTTGCCATCGGATGTGAGAACTGCCATGGGCCCGGAGAGCTGCATGTCAAGGAGCGGCTGGCGGGCGCGCCGCTTTCCGATACCACGGATACTTCAATCGTGAACCCATCCCGGCTTTCCCCGGCATTGGCCAATGAGATCTGCATGCCCTGCCACCAGGCAGGCGACGCGCGAGTGTTCAAACCGGGCAAAACCATGTTCGATTTTCGGCCGGGCACTCCGCTCGACAACACACTGGCCCTCTTTCAGGTTCCGTTGAATCCAGGATCTCCCACGCCCTCGCCCCTTCTGGGCCACTATTTCGGGATGACGCTGAGCGAGTGCTACGCCAAGAGCGGTGGGCGTCTCGGGTGCATTACCTGTCACAACCCGCACGAGCAATTGACCGGCGCGCCTGCTTCGGCCTACTTCCGCAGCAAGTGTCTCACGTGCCATACCGAGAAAAGCTGCACCTTTCCATTGCAATCACGGCTTCACGGTCAACCGCCGGACAATTGCGTCCGTTGCCACATGCCCAAGCAGAATCTGACCGCCGTTTCCCACGCGGCCTTGACCGATCACCGCATTACGGCGCGTCCGAATGAGGGCTATCCCGACTGGGCCTTCCGGCTGGCCACCCCGGGTCTGCCGGACCTGATTCACATCGATGCGTTACCCGGACCGCAGGGTCGCCCGCCTGCGATCATCCTGTTTGACGCCTATACTCAATTGGCCGCCAGCCATCCCGATGTCTATTTGTCTCGCTACCTGGCTTCCCTCCAGGAGGTCGAGGTGCAGAATTCGGACAACCCTTTCGTGCTCTCGGCGCTCGCCCAGCGGGGTCTTGGACAGCATCAAGCGGACGGGCGGGAGCAAGCCATCCACTATCTTTCCCGAGCTATCGATTTAGGATCGAAGTACCCGGTGGACTATCTTCGGCTCGGCGAACTTCTTGCGCAAACGTCCGCCACCTCGCAGTCGATTAGCGTCCTCCGGCGGGGATTGCTTCTGGCGCCTTTCGATGCTTCATTTTACGGGACGCTCGCCTCCGATTACCTGTCGTCGGGAGATCGTTCGGCGGCGGTTGGAATATTGCGGCGCGGCCTTGACGAGCTTCCCGAAGACAATGATCTGCGGGCCTTCCTGGAAAAGATTACCTCCGCGTCGCAGAATCCTTAGCTTAGAGAGCAGTGCACTCCGCCGCACTCGACCTTACGGCCTTCTCGAGCCGTCAGCGCAAGTGTCACTTCGCGCGAGTTTACGGGAACCCGCGGGACGTTGAATGCGTAGTCCAGGATGAAGGCAGCAGGGTCCGCGAACTGCGTCGAAAAAGGAGGCGCGGGTAAAGCAAACTGCGCTTGAGGATCTCCATTACAGCTTGTGGTTGTTCCGGAAAAGTCCGTTCAGTGCGGAATTCCGCATTTGAACGTGCTGTAGCGATCTTTACAAGAACAGGTAATAAGGTGAGTGAAGAAACATGCTTGAATTCTCTGGGTCAGTTCCGTGCCATCTACTCTGCTAAGGACAAGACTGAGCAGGAAACCGGAATCGAGGATCTTAAACACGCTCTGCAGCTCGCCAAAGAAATCGACTACTCGCGCCTTATCCGTTCCTGTCATGTGAACCTAGCAGAAGCTCTTCTGAATCGGGATCAAAGAACGGCTAGCAAGCATTTAAATGAGGCCAAGTCGGACCCAGTCAGTCGCAAGGTGGGCGATCTAAAATCTCAGGTCCGCAGGCTTGAGCGGCGCCTTGCGACTGGGTGTTGACTTCACCCGGCGCGCCCGACTACCGGTTGATGGTTTTGTCGGCGAAACAACTTGTACTTTTGCGAAGCGAAGCGAAGCTCTGCGAGCTGTCCAGAGCGCTTCTGGCCGGGTGTGTCATGCCGGGCTCCGCCCTGGGGGCTGACTTGAAGGTCTTCGGAACACCTGTCGTCATGGTGATTGCGGCTGGGATTCTCGCCACGGGTTCAAGGTCGCCCTTCGGCTTCTCCTTAGCTGAAGGTCCCACGCTCCCTGATGAGCAAACTGCGCTTCTCGAAGCCTTCGCCCAAACCGATCCCATTGACGCGCACGTCCACCTCTACAAGGATGACTTGGCCTTCTCCCGCCTCATGGGCCGCCTGAAGTTACACGCCCTCGACATCTGTGTCATTGATGATCGCGACCCGGATTACAGCGGACTGGAACCGCAGCGGAGCGAGGTGCTTAAGGTCAGGGAGCGCACCGGAGGCCGCGCCGCTTTCTGCACGACCTTCAGCCCCTATGATTTCGAGAAGCCGGAGTTCAGCCAGCGTGTGATCCGGCAGCTCAACGAGGATTTTGCTGAGGGAGCTGTGGCGGTGAAGATTTACAAGGTCATGGGCATGGAGATGAAGTCGAAAACGGGCAAGTATGTGATGGCTGACGATCCCGCTTTCGAACCGATCTACAAAGACATCGCCGCCCACAATCGAACGGTGGTGGCGCACCTGGCGGAGCCTGATTCCTGTTGGCAGCCGCCCAATCCTGCCAGCCCCGATTATGAGTACTACAAGGGCCATCCTGGCGAGTACGCCTACGCCCATCCCGAGTGGCCCCCGAAGGCTGCGATTCTTGCCGCCCGCGATCATCTCGTGGCTGAGAACCCAACTCTACGGGTGGTTGGTGCTCACTTGGGCAGCATGGAATCGGACGTGGATCAGATGGCCCAGCGCTTTGACCGCTATCACAATTTCGCCGTCGATACGGCGGCTCGGGTCCCGTACTTCATGCTTCAGCCGCGCGCCAAGGTGCAGGCCTTCCTGATCAAGTATCAGGACCGGATTCTGTATGGAACTGACCTCGTAGTCCTACCCAAGGACGACACCCAAAAAGCGATTGCGGAGTGGAACAGCACCTATGCCCGCGACTGGAAGTTCTTCGCCACCGACCAAACTGTTGAGTACAAGGGCCGCACTTATCGTGGTCTGGCGTTGCCGGAGCCGGTTCTGCGCAAAATCTTCCATGACAATGCTGTCCACTGGTATCCCGGCATCCTCAGCAGCCCTGGCCGTCCCGAACCCTCTCAATACCAATGACTCGCTTATGCCCGCGCCGGAAGTCAAAGCTCGCTATGTCGACCTCGCGGCGTTTGCCAAGCCACTTAAGCCTCATTCGTCCTCAGTACTCTTGCTTGACTCGAAATACGTGCCCGTCCGGGTGCCGCACGTGCATCTCGCGGACGTTCCAAGGCATGTCAGTCGGTGGAAAAGTGATGTCCAGCCCGGCGGCCACGCAGTCTCGGTGAACTTCGTCAACGTCGTCCACCCACACCGACATCCACACGCCCTTGTCGGCCGCTTCATCTCCGTCGGGATTTAAACGTCGTAACGTTCGAGCCCCGCGGCCTCCCTGCGCCCCTTGGCAAAGAAAGATCTCGCACTTGCCCGACCCGACTGCCCCGAAAGTCGGAGGCGATCCCCAGCCCCAGCACTTCCTCCAGCCCAACTTCTCGAACCATGCGAAGCTCGCGGAGATGTCGGATACGTTCAAGATGGGGGCGACGTGTTTCGCATTCATGTTGCGGAAGCATAACACGGCCATCCGGAACATATTCCCTTGGACCTGGAGACCGATGTCAGCAGGGCAAGCCGTTGGAACACACTGCGCGCCCTTCGAGTCCTGTGTCGGTACAACAACTCAACGCGTTAGTTGTGACTTGGGAGTGTTCGCGCCATGGCATGGAAAGTTGCCGTGAATTTTACCCTTCGGAGCGGACCACGGGCTATGCAGAAGTAATTTCGGGAGCGGCCCTGTCGCCGCCATTCCCTCCGGCTTGTCGACGACCCAGGAGTTGAGCCTCTTCGGTCAACCCTACGCCGTTGCTCGCGATTGACCGCAGCGAGCGCTATGCCACGACAAACTTTCCTCGAAGGGGACTCCCGGACAGTCACAGGTTATCTTCGCGCAAGTAGGGCGCGACACGGTCAGGTGAGCGTGCTGCATGGTGACCGACTGGGATGACGCTCTTCGTAGACGCTGTGCGCAGGCTGGTGATAAAGTCGCGCATGATGATCAAGATTACTCGGCGGCGCGTCGCTCGCGCGAAGCACCCAGGCGGCCCAGAGGTCATTGATGTCAGCGTCGAGGACTTAGCTCCACTCAAGACCGGCGAAGTGCTTGTGCGGATTGAGGCTGCCGGCCTCAACCACGCCGAAACATTGATCCGCTCCGGTAACTACGCTGTCCGAATACCGTTCCCCCACGCCGTAGGCGGGGAGGGCTCTGGCACGGTCGTGGAGACTGGCCCTGAGGTAACCATACCCCTGGGGACGCGGGTGTGCTGGGCGGGTATTCTCGGGTCGTGTGCGACCCTAATCATTGCGCCGGCCTCCATGTTGGTGCCCATCCCCAAAGAGCTCAGCTTCGAAGACGGAGCCTGCCTGGCCGTCGCAGGGCTCACCGCCGGAGGTCTCGCCCGCGTGTGGCCATTGGAGGGGCGTTCAGCCGCGGTGTGGGGCGCCGCAGGAGCCGTGGGGCGAATGCTCGTTGCCATCCTGGCTGATCGCGGAGTCCGAGTCATCGGCATTGCCACGGGCAAAAGAGTCGACGCGGTGCGCAGTGCCGGCGCGGCCCATGCCATTAACCGGGCTGCGGAAGACGTACGGGAGTCTGTCCGCGCCCTCACAGACGGCCACGGGGTGGCTGCCGTATTCGACCCCGTCGGAGCGGCAACCTACGAGACTAGCCTGCAACTGTTGGCACCGCGCGGCTGCTTGATCAATTATGGCGAGTTATCCGGCCCAGTCCCTGCCATCAACCTTCACCAACTCTTTCCAGCCTCCGTGTTCGTCACCAAATACAACGGCATGCAGTGGGTGGCAGGGCCCCACGAATTTGGTGGCCTCATCTCGGATGCCCTGACGCTCGCCGCGAAACGGCCCGATGTCATCAGCGACATCGCCGGCCGCTTCCCGCTCGACCAAGTCGTCGATGCTTACAGGGCGCTCGAGTCCAATCCTCATGGCAAGGTCCTCGTGCTTCCCACCGGCTCACAAACCTGAGAAGAGACCGGGACTTATCAAATGGAAACAAAGTTATGGGAACTGGATCCTTCCTTGTCGCCTAGTAGTTACCGATCGGCGCGCTCTTGTCCTATGACGGGCTACGCAGAAGTCATTTCGGCAGCGGCCCTGTCGCCGCCATTCCCTCCGACGATCCAGGCCTTGGGCCGGTTCGCCTTACCTTGTGCCCTCGGGGAGAAACCATTTCGCCGATTGGCTTGTGGGAAGGGCTGTTCCTAACACCTATCCAGCAGCCGCGATCCGCGAGTACCACTTTCCAGAGAGGCGACTTTTCAGGCCGAAACCGCCCGCCGCGGTGTAATTGCTGAAAATTATTGGTGAGACGGGAATTTCCCCGCACTCGTTGGCCGTATGTCTCACCAGAACCGAACTGCTAACCAAGCCCCTTGTCCGATGCGTGTTAGGGCATGACAAGGATTGGTGGCGCCTCATCCGGAGTCGAACATGTTACAACAGAAGGTCTTGTCAGAAGGAGCGCTGCATGACGATACGCCTGGCAACACTCACCGCGATACTCCTCCTCTTTTTCTCCACCGCTCGGGCTCAGGACACAGCAACTATCGTGGGTACGGTTACGGACTCGACCGGAGCTGTGGTCCCAGGCGTCCGCATAACGGTGTCGAACCTCGACAAGGGACTGACGCGTGACTTGGTTTCAAACGAGGCCGGTGAGTACGTAGCAGCTGCGCTGCCCATCGGAGATTACTCGATCACGGCCGAGGCTCCGGGATTCCGCAAGTTGGTGCGTTCGGGCGTCACACTGGAGGTTGATCAGAAGTTGCGGGTCGACAGCGAGCCTGGGATGTTCGGCTACATGGGACGCAACCCGCTGACGGGTCCAGGAGTCAACAACTGGGATCTGGCGCTGGTGAAGGATTTCGCAGCACCCTGGTTCCTGGGTGAAAAATCCACCCTGCAGTTCCGCTGGGAGACCTTCAACACGTTCAATCATGCCCAGTTTCAAGGCGTGAACATTGGATGCGGCGGACTCACTCCCGCCGGCGCGCCTTGCAGCGGTCCCAATAACATCGGCAATGGCGAGATCGCCGGAGCCAGATCACCCCGCATTATGCAACTGGCATTAAAGCTCCTGTTTTAGGAGCACTATATCAATGGCTGGACCTGATCATATTACGCCGGTTCTGATCAGGAGGGCTCATCATTCCGCGTGATTCCAGCAGCCCCGCACCGTTGTTGAGAATGCAACGCCTTCTGGGTTGAAATATGATGATGGTAAACCGTGGCGGAGGTAGATCCGTGGGCGAAATGAGCACTCGACGCAGTTTCATGAAGAGATTGTTGGGCGCATCGCTCGCTCCCGCGCTCGTCAGTGGCAGACCGAGCCGGAAGGTCATAGACGAGAATGCCCGCGACGCGAAGACCGTCGTCCTCACGCCCTTCAACTACAGTGGCATCCGTCTCCTCGACGGACCGCTGAAGGAGCAGTACGACGCAACGCGCGACTACTACTACAACGTCCCGAATGACGACATCTTGAAGGGATTTCGCCAGCGAGTTGGGCTACCAGCGCCCGGCCGCGACATGGGCGGCTGGTGTCAAAGAGATGCAGCGGAGGTCCTCGGCCAATGGCTCAGCGGCATGTCGCGGATGTACAGGGCCACCTCGGACTCTGCGCTCATGGAAAAGACCACTTACCTTATGCGTGAGTGGGCCAAGGCGGCCGCCAAGGACGGCGAGTACTTCTCCAACCGCCGCAATCTCGGGATCGAGCACAGCCACTACATCTTCGACAAAACCGTCTGCGGATTAGTGGATATGTGCCTCTATGGCGGGCAGAAGGAAGCCCTGCCAATTCTGGAAACAATGGTAGATCGCGCCTCGGCGATTCTCGACCGTACCCGCACCCCAGCGAGCCCCGATCAACCTGATTCGATGAGGTGTGGCAACGAGTGGTACACGCTCGCAGAGAATCTCTACCGGGCGTATCAACTCACCGGAAATATCAAATACAGGACATTCGGAGACGTGTGGCGGTATCCAACGTATTGGGACAAGTTCAACCTGGGTCCAAATCCCGACATTCACGGTCTCCATGCCTACAGCCACGTCAACGCGCTCAGCAGCGCGGCGATGACGTATGCGGTTACCGGAGAGCCGCAGTATCTGAACACCTGCGTCAACGCGTTCGATTATTTTCAGCGGACGCAGTGCTACGCCACGGGCGGCTACGGGCCGGACGAAAAACTGGTGAATCCTGACGGCTCCCTGGGCAAGTCTCTAGAAGAGAGCCTCGACACATTCGAGACACCGTGCGGCTCCTGGTCGATTTTCAAGCTGTCGCGCTACCTCATCGGATTCACCGGCGAGGCACGCTACGGTGACTGGATCGAGCAGATGATCTACAACGGCATCGGCGCCGCTCTACCAATGCACGGCTATGGGCGGACCTTCTACTACTCCGACTACATGCTGGGCGGGTGTCACAAGGTCTACTACGAAGCTGCATGGCCCTGCTGCTCGGGCACCTTCATCCAGGACGTCGCAGACTACCATAACGTCATTTACTTCTACGAACGCGACGGCCTTTTCGTGAACCTGTTTGTCCCCTCGGCGCTGACGTGGAACTGCAATGGCGAAGAGGTTGAAGTGGAGCAGATGACAAAATTCCCAGAGTCTGATATCACGACGCTGACGGTTCGGCCTAAGAGACCGGTGGCCTTTGAATTGAACTTCAGGGTGCCTGGATGGGCTCGTGGGGTAGCGGTGAAGGTAAACGACTCAGAAGTGGAGGTCGCCGCCGAGCCCGGCACCTGGGCGAAGATTGCGAGAATCTGGCAACCTGGGGATCGAGTGACTATCCGAATGCCGATGGAGTTGGTGTTGAAGCCCATCGACGCTCAGCATCCGTACCGCGTCGCAGCCGTCTACGGCCCTGTGGTACTCGTGCAGGAGCGCGAGACCTTCACGGTTCCCGCCCGGAATGATCCGTCAAAGTGGATCAAACCACAGGGGGGACCTCTTGAATTTCACGCCGAGCAGCACTCGACCGCCACTTTCGTCCCCTTTTACCGCATAGGCCACAACACTTCCTACCGAATGTACTTTGATGTCGTAGCTTGAGGAGCTCCGAGCGAAAGGCCCTCTGGTACGTACAGACAAGCACGGGCAGCTATGGAGGAGCGCCGTGTTCCGGGTGCTTTGTGACTCTGAGGCCCAGACAACCGCGATGCTCATCCCTTGGTTACCACCTGCTCGGTCTCTGCATCGAAGTAATACACTTTGCCATTCCGGTAGGAGCGTACGGAGAGGTCGCAGGCCGCCGAGACCTTATAGCCAATATCCACGTGGCAGTTGGGCTGCTGTCGCGTCCGCATACATTCCAGAAAGTTGTCGACGTGCTTGAGGTCCCCTTCGTTTCCCACGTCATCGACGCGCACCTGAAAGTCGCCGTGCTTCTTGGCGAATTCATCCGCATAGGGCGATTCGGGGAAGATATCGGCGTAGTCGTATTGCCGCGAGGGAGGACCTTCCCATTCGTCGCTCAGATGAATGGTCGCCTTGGTACCCCGAATCATCGTCCGGGGTCCGTTCTCGTTCACCTGTGAAGAGTAGATCGTCATCGAGTACTTGCTCGGGTAGTCGGCGGCGGTGAGGAATGTGTCGGGAACCTCCCGGCCATCGTTATAAACCCAAAGACCACCCATGCCGGACACGCGTAGGGGAAACTCGTTCGCGACAGCCACCTGGAAGGGTGCCACGACATGGTAGTGGAGGTCCGTAGAAATGCCACCGGAATAGGTCCCAATACTTCCGGAAGCGGAAAAAGCGGTCGGCGTTAAACGGAATCTGGGGAGCCGGCCCCAGCCATTGCTTCCAATCGATGTGGTTGTCGCCGGTGGCGTCGGGGCCAGCGGCGGGATCGATTGTCCAGAAATGGCCTCCGTTCCAGTCGCCACCGGGAGCATTGCGGCTGTACGTACCCTGCACGGCGACGACCTGGCCGATCATCCCGGATTGAATAATGTCGTGAATCTTGTGCCACCGCCTCCACGAGAGTCCTTGGACGCCTACCTGAAGCACACGCTTCAGCTCTTTGGTCCGGTGCGCCACTGTTTTGCTTTCCTCCACCGTGTGTGTCATGGGCTTCTCGACGTAAACGTCTTTGCCGCTCTCCATAGCCGCGAGAGTGATGGGAGCATGCCAATGATCGGGCGTGGCGATGAAGACTGCATCGATGTCCGAGCGTTGCAGCACCTCCTGGTGGTGGACGTAGGTCTTGGCCCCTGGAACCTTGGACGCCGCCATCGTGAGACGCTTCTGGTATACGTCACAAAGGGCGACGATTTCAATGTCCGGTTTGTTGGCCCGGTGCTGAAGCACCAGATTCAAATGATCTGAGCCGCGAGCCCCAAGGCCAATCAGAGCGATGTTGATGCGGTCGTTCGCTCCCAGTACCCGCCCCCAGGCCGGCGCCGATGCCACGGCGGCGCCGCCAGCCGCGGTTGCTCTGAGAAAGTTCCGGCGTGAAACGCGTTTTGTGACACCCATGGCCAAACTCCTCTGATTCAGGCTCAAGTCTTAGTACTCGATCATCGCCTCAATCTTGAGGCTCACCTTCAGCTACAAAGGAAGATCCTGCCAGTCGAATCCGGGCGAGCTATTCCGCGGGAGTAATCACAAGATTGCGGAATGCAACGCGGCCCTCTTCGCTGCCCTGCAGGTAGATGGGTCCGGGCAATTCTTCGTGGCTGTCTAAAGCGCCGCCCGTGATGCCGGGAATCTCCTTATGGTCGATGACGGTCTGACCATTCTGTACGACTGTGACAGTTCGCCCGATCAAGGTAATATCAAATGTCTGCCATACTCCAGCCTGGCGTGGCAATTCCGGCGTGGGATCCAGAAACCCGTATACACCGCCGGTGTGGTGGCTGGGCGGCTCGCCGGCGGAGTCGGTTTCAATTTGCACCTCGTCACGACCGCGCAGGTACACACCGCTGTTCGACTTCGGTCCGCAATTGAACTCCAGGTGTAGTTTGAAGTCCTCAAATCTTAAGGTGGTGATAATGTCGGCGCCGTGTCCGTTATTCACCAGCGTGCCGTCTTCCACCGTCCAATTCGCGTGGTTGGCGTCGCTGAATCTCCAGCCGCTGAAGTCCTTGCCATCAAACAAAGTGATGGGCTTGCCCCATTGGGCCGCTTCACTCCGCTTCAGCGTAGGAGCTCGCCGGCCGGTCCAATGCCAGGAAGTTCCGCCGGGAGTGGTTGCCACGCCTACGAGCCGGTCGCCCACCACTTTCCCTTTGAACAGCGTGTCATCACGGAAACCTTCCTCTCCCTTGGGCGAGAGGAACTCAAGTTGTCCTTCTTTGACGTCGCTCTTTTTCAATTCCGTCGCATGGTCGGTGAGTCCCACCATCACAACCTTGGGGTGGCCCTGTTCTTCGGAGACCTCGATCCAGGACGGAAGTTCGCGCGACGGGCTTTGGATGCTCAAGTCCCAGCGTCCGAGAAACGGCTTGATCGCCGCGGACAGGCTGGAGGGTGAACCTTCCTGAGCGCGCGGGCTTCCGGGATATGCTTCTAGAGGCCAGGCGGCAAAGAGTAGAGCGCAACACAACACCCGCTTAACCATGTTTAGACCCCCAAGACTCCAAAATAACGGGACTCCGCTGTCGAACGTCCACTCCCTCACTGCGGCATCAGAGTGCCTCGGCTTTGCCTACAACGGCCGCCAGAGCCGGCGGGCCGTTGCTCAGACGACTGGGGAGATTCCGGCGTTGCGTAGCGCTTTCACAAGCTCTTCAACCGACTTCGAAGGCGGCTGGCATGATGTACCCGAGCAGACCAGCGCCTGCGCATCACCATCAAGCTGCAAATTGGGTAGCGTTGAAGCAAGCCCGCGAGGCAAATCACCGCTTGCCACAGTTTCCGGCGAGAAAGACAGGACCCGCTTTCCGGCTGCGCGGGCTTGGTAGGCTGCGTGCAACAGTGCCTCTCGATCGGCGTCGCCCGGCCGCCCGATCACCACGACCTCCGTGGGCGGGCGCAGATGTTGAGCGAGCGCCAGGGCATAGGTGGCCGCATGGAGCCCGTACTCGGCCGCCTTCGAAGCAAAAAGATCAAGCGTTCGCCCCGCTTTTTCTCGAAGGTCGGGACGATCGGCGAGAAACGCCAAGCGGTCCAGCAACGCCACGGCAACCGGATTGCCTGCGGGTGTGGGGGAATCCTGCAAGGCCTTGCGCGGAATGGTGAGCGCGCCCTGCCGGCTGGACGTGTCAAGGGCTGTATCGAAGAACCCGCCTTCTTGTTGGTCCCAGAATCGTCGCACGACGATTTCGCCGAGCTGCAGAGCGTGTTCGAAATAGCGGAGCTCGCCTGTCACCTCGAAAGCATCGAGGAGGGCTGCCGCCATCAGCACCTGGTCGTCAAGGATGTCGAAATTGCTTGCCTCAAGGGCGCCTGACCGGTCAGAGTCTCCGGTCGCCGTTGCAGGCTCCGACAGGACATGCGCCACGCCGCGATCGGCATCCCAGCCGCGATCCAGGAAAAGGTCAAGCGCCATGAGGGCGCGATGGCGCGCTCCGTCCAAACCGAGCGTCTTGTAAGCCTCCAGGAGGGCCGAAGCCATCATGGCGTTCCATCCCGCGTACAGGCTACGGTCTACGAAAGGCGTGGGCCGTTGGTCACGAGCCTTGAGCAGCTTCCGCCGCGCACGCGCCAGGATGTCCTCCGTCTGCGGCGGGTCCAAGCCCATGCGCGTCCCGATCGCCTCCACCGGCTGATCGATGAAGAGAACATTCTTTCCCGGGTTGTGGTGCATCTCGCCTGTAGGCCCGACATCGTAGCGCAGCGCGGCGGCGCGTGCTTCCTGCTCGTCGAGGACTGCCTTGAGCTCATCAAGAGTCCATGTAAAGTAGTCGCCGTCGTCATCGAGACTGTAGTCGGCGTCCTGGCTGGCGTAGAAACCGCCCTCTTCCCGCGAAAGAACGCTTTCGACAAAGCTTAAGATGCCCAGTGCAATTTCGCGAAGAAAACCCTTGCCGGTAAGCTGGTAAGCGTGGACATAATTCCCAAGCAGGCCGGCATTGTCATAGGACATTTTCTCGAAGTGCGGCACCCGCCAGTACCGGTCCACGGAATAACGATGGAAGCCGCCGCCCACCTGGTCATACACGCCTCCGCGACCCATGGATTCGAGACTCTGGGTCACGATGTCGAGCAGGCGCCGCTGGCCCCGCTCGAGATACTGATCGAGCAGCAATTCCATGGCAGAAGGATGAGGAAACTTGGGAGATTGGCCAAACCCGCCGTGCTCCGAGTCGTAGAGCCCCTCGATACTTTGAACGACGTCCGCCACCACCGATGCGCGCGCGCCGCCCGCCGCCTCAAATCGCTCGGCGCGGTTCAGAGCCTCCGCAATCTGGTCTGCGCTGGCGTGAATCTGGTCGCGGTGCGAGCGATAGTTCTGCGCGATAGTTTCCAAAATGCGCTTCATGCCCGGCCGGCCGTAGCGATCATCAGGAGGAAAGTAGGTGCCGCCGAAAAAGGGTTTCCCTTCCGGCGTCAGAAAAGCGGTCAGCGGCCAACCACCCTGCCCGGTGAGAGCGCTCACGGCCATCTGGTAGCGCGCATCGATGTCCGGACGCTCATCGCGGTCCACCTTGACGGGCACATAGTTCTGATTGATAACCCGCGCTATTTCCTGGTTCTCGTAGCTCTCGCGATCGAGGACGTGGCACCAGTGGCACCAGACGGCGCCGATATCCAGCAGGATGGGCCGGCCCTCTCGCGTGGCGCGCTCGAACGCGGCCTCACCCCACTCCATCCAATTCACGGGCTGATGCGCGGCGCTGCGCAGATAAGGACTGGTAGCTTGGGCCAGGGCGTTCCTAGACTCTGTAGGGGTTGGGAGAGGCGATGGTGGGCCGGTCTCGGACTCGCCTGGATTGCTCGACTCATCGGGCGGAACCCGAGATGAGGTTCGCTGACTCTTATTAGCTTCGCTTGCTCCCACCCGGTCACATCCTCTCACCCCTGGAACTGCTCTACCGCCGGCCGCAGCTCTCACCTGTTACACAGCCAAAAAACCAGATAGAAGGCGACAAGCAGTAGGCCTAGGACGTAGGGGTTTTCATGTGTTGCTGCGACAATCGGCCACGCTGCCAACAGGACCAGAATCCACCAGGCCGTTTGGCCCTTCTTTTTGTCAGGCATGCAGGTCAAACCCTAAGACTTTTGCGTGGGATAGATTTTCACGTCGATAACGGGTTCACCGTGAGATCCAGAGACGCGGGTTTCATGAACGGCATCTTGGGTCTTGTACTCAAATCGAGTGAAGTCCTCGCCGGGCCCAAAGATGACATCAATCCAGGCTCGGATGTTGCCGCCAACTAATTGTCTAACGGCGACGGTGAATTTCCCGTCGCGGTCCGGTCTATCTGACACCGAAACCTCAACGCAACTATCATCCGAGCGCTTAATCATTCATTCTCCTGTGGCCACCCGGGGTCGCGGTGGAGTAGGCGCGCCCGAGCACACCTCCTCTGGGAGTTCCGCTGATTACTGCAGACGCCCGGGACCTCCCGATTTCCCTTCATCATGTTTGTCCTCTTCGAGTGGCTTGCGCCCGGCGAATCCCTCGTCGAGCCCGTGCCAGTAACCGATGCGCTCTTCGCCTAGCTTCCAGCAGAGGTAGATCTCATGGCCGTCGAGCATCGCCGGAAAATCTACCAGCCCCTCATCAAGGTCCTTTAGCACACAGCCGATCTCTTGAATCTGCTCGATGGCTTCCCTGACCTTGCCTCGGGACTGATCGCGCAAGACACGCTTTTCCGCCAGCTCGCGATGGGGCGGGATCCAACCACCCATCACCATGATCTTGGCTGCCGCCTGCGACAGATCGCGGTCGAGCGCGTCCATCTTCTGCTTCTGTTCGCGCGCCTCATTGAGGACGCTGGCGATCATTGGCAGCAGCTCTTCCGCCTCGTTGCGATCAAAGTATCGGTCTGACATTCGGGTCGACGGTCGAAACTCGAAAATTGACGCTCGCAATCCCTTTTGGAGCCTTCCTACCCTCCCCGCGTATGCATTTCCAGGTGCGGATTGTGGCGCAGCGCTTCAGCGGGAAAGAGCGGCCCTCGCGACCGGACGGCCTTGCGCTCCTCGGCACCCCTGTCACGGCGGGCTTGCCAGGCGCTCCGGATCAAATCCCGCAATCCTTCCCCATCGGCGCCTGATCGCAACGCTGACTTTAGATCCACCCCTTGGTTGGCGTAGAGGCAGAGCAGAAACAAGCCGTCCGGAGTGATTCGTGCCCGATCGCACTGACTGCAGAAGGGCTGGGTAGTGGACGAAATGATCCCGAAGACGGTGCCGTCGGCAAGCCGGTAACGATCGGCGGGCGCAGCGCTCCCGCCATTCACGGCAACCGCTTCGATGGGGCCAAATTGGAAGCTAAGACGGTCGAGCATCTCTTTGCGCGAGACGACCTGTTCCATGCTCCAGTGCGTTGCTCCGCCCACATCCATGTACTCGATGAATCGAACCTCGACACCGCTCTCGCGGCCAAAGTCGATTAGATCGCAAAGCTCGTCCTCATTGAAGCCTTTAATCACGACGGTATTCACCTTGACTCTGTCAAAACCCGCCGCACGAGCGGCCCGAATCCCGTCCAAGACCTGAGGCAGCGCATGGCGGCGTGCGAGCTGACCGAAGCGCTCCGGCCGCAAGGTGTCGAGGCTCACGGTCACACGATCGAGCCCGGCCTCCCGCAAAGCGCCGGCATAGGTGGCCAGCAGCAGACCGTTGGTGGTTAACGACACGTCGCGGAGCCGAGATCCCGTGGAGTGTCCGTTGCTTCCTGGAGCCCTCCCTTCGCGGCCAGTCTCCTTGAGCAATCTTACGAGCTTCGGTAAATCGCGCCGTAGCAGGGGCTCGCCGCCCGTCAATCGCAGCCGATCCACGCCCAAGTCTATGAAAATGCGAGCCAGCGTCGCAATCTCTTCGAAACGCAGAATCTCCGTGCGCGGGAGCCAAGCGTAGTTCTCCTCGGGCATGCAGTACTGGCAGCGCAGATTGCAATGGTCGGTGACGGAGATACGCAGGCTTCGCAACGGACGCCCGAAGGCGTCGAGCAACGGAGCGGCGGTTTCAAGGGCGGAATTCATGCTTTAAGCGGCAGTTGTGAATCGACAGTCAAAGTTAAAGAGCGGCAGCCGGAGACTGCTGGAACAGCTCAGGCTCAATCGAAGTTAGCACGAAAGGCGAATGCCGTCAAAGTGGGAGGCTAGGGAGCGAAACTCACAATGTAGCCTAGCCCCCGGGGAGGCACCGGTCATGCCGGAGGCGCCGTTGTGGGCTTTCGTGTTAAGAATAGAGGCTGGACACGTCCTCTCACCGGCGCAGTGGACGACGATCGGTGCCGCTATGCAAAAAAAGGTCTTCTGGTTGAGCTTTACGGCGCTTGGTCTGATCGGGGACCTGCTCCTGCCATTTAAGTGGGCGCTCGCAGCCACCCTACCCATCCTGGCGCTCAGTTGGTGGATCGCCTACCGCAGCGACTGGTTCTAAGCGCAGCCGGGCCTGGCATCACAGCCGTCATCAGGTAGAACTCACATTTCCGCCAGCGACTTGTCCATGCGCTCGATGGCATCGTCCACCTGAGCCTCTTTAATGTTGAGCGCCGGCGCCAGGCGAATCACGTTGCCCCAGAGGCCGCCTTTGCCGATCAGTAGGCCGTTCGCACGGCAGCGCTCCATGAACTGATTGGTTTCTTGCGGAGCGGGCTCTTTGGTCTTGGGATCCTTGACGAATTCCATTCCCAGCATCAGGCCGAGACCGCGCACGTCGCCGATCAAAGGATACTTCGCCTGCAAGACTTCCAGCTTTTGCCGGAAATAGCGGCCCACGCGATCGACGTTGTCCAGCAGCTTTTCCTCTTCGATCACCTCGATGGTTGCGCGCGCCGCCACCGCGGTGACCGGGTTGCCTCCGAAAGTCGAGATCGTCAAACCTTTGTAGCGGTCGGCGACTTCCGCCGTGGCCAGCGTGGCGCCCACCGGCGAGCCGTTGGCCATCCCTTTGGCGCAGGTGATGATGTCCGGCTCTACTTCCCAGTGCTCGATGCCAAACCACTTCTTGCCGGTGCGCGCGAATCCGGTTTGGACTTCATCCGAGATGAACAGGCCGCCGTATTTCTTCACGATTGTGAAGACCAGCTTGAAATACTCCGGAGGCGGAGTGATCACACCGCCGGCGCCCTGGATCGGCTCGGCAATGAAGGCAGCGACGGCGCCCGACGTAGCCGTCTGAATGACGCTGTCCACGTCCTCGGCGCATGCCACCCCACAGCTTGGATAGCTGAGCTTGAGCGGGCAGCGGTAACAATACGGATTCAAGGCGTGTGAAATGCCTACGCTGATCACGCCCGCCCGCCGCCAGTTGGACATGGCCGTGACAGACTTGGCCAATTGAGAGTGGCCGCTATAGGCGTGGCGCAGCGCCACCACGTCATAGTTGCCGGTGGCCATGCGCGCCACAAGGATGGCTGCCTCGTTAGCTTCCGTACCGCTGTTGGTGAAGAAGCTCTTCTGAATGCGTCCGGGCGTGATCCCGGCAAGCTTCTCGGCCAGCGCCACCATGGTCTCGGTGGGATAGACGCTCGAGCAGTGTTGCAGACGTTCCGCCTGCTCTTTGATCCGGGCCGTCACTTTGGGGTGGCAATGACCTAGGCTGACCGTGAGGATGCCGCCGAAGAAGTCCAGGTATTCGCGGCCTTCGAGGTCCCAGAGGTGGTGGCCGCGGGCATGATCGGCAATCAGGGGCTCCGCATAGTAATTGGTGACGCACGCAAAAATATAGTCGGCTTTCTTCTTCAAAATCTCATCGCGGGTCATGTGAACCTCGGGACTAAGTGTAGCGGCGAAACTGGCGCTGGGTGCGCCAATCCGTTCAGCAGCACCTGACTAGTAACCATCATAGCGAAGAAAGGTCGGGGTGGTACAATTGCTGTGTTGGGTTCAAAGATACTCGTACCAGCTCTTCTCGCGCTTTTGGTCGGCGGCTGTCCCAAACGGCAGACCACCCCTCGAATCGTGTACGTTCAGGCGCCCTCCGTCCCGCCTTCAGGCCCGAACACCACCGCAGACGGAGCCTCTGAGACCCTCACGATTCAGCAACCGGGTTTGCCGCCCACAACGGAATCCCCCCCTCCAACCGTAGCCGCGCCGCCGCCGCCGCAGTCTCAGGCGGACAAGAACACGAGACCCCCGCGCGCGCCGCCTCGCGATGCAGCCGAGAAGGCCCCGGTTGAGACCGCTCAACCGTCGTCGTCGGCCGAATCTCCATCTTCCTTGCAACTCGAGCCGCAAGGAGGCGACGTGCAGGAAGCTGTGATTAGCAAGCGTCTCGAACAGTTAACCGCGGAGCTGAATGATCTTGAGCACCGGACCGATCTCAGCGAGGATCAGCGGCGCACCGTCAACGACGCCAGCACGTTTCGAAACCAGTCACTGGAGGCCCTTCACCAGCGCGATCTGCTGAGAGCCAAGCAGCTTGCCAACAAGGCGGGTCTGCTCATCAAGGCTGTTCAGGAGCGTCCTTGAAGGGTGAGCATTTCTCTGGCCTGCCACCGGTTAGCCTTCCCGAGTCCAGGAGACCAAAGAAAACATGCCCCTTTACTTCTCCTCGCATGTCACGGCCTGTCTTACGAAGCAGGCTGTCGGCGAACTCATGCGCCGGGCATTTCAGGCACAGGAAGTAAAGGTGCGCCGGGCGGTGTCGAGCCAGCATGGCGGGCGCATGCTACTCGAAATCGAAGCGCCCGACCAGCGCACCCTCGAAAAGTGGATTGACGCCAACCGGCTTAACGCGGAGTGGGTGATGCGGATCGATCTGGACGGGAACCCCCAAGGCGTCCGCGAGCACTGAATCGTCAACAGTCAACGGTCCCTACAGCCAAGTCTCTTTCCCGACATAGAAAGTGACCGGCCGCTCCGGATACTTTTCACGGAAAGCGCGGAATTGGCGCAGGATGGCGGCATGGCGCCGGTCCGAGGTCTTCAAGGGACGGTGGGGAAGTTCGATCAGAGCGCGCTCCAGCGCCCAGATATTCTTTTCCGAAAGCCGCCAGTCACGTCGAACCAGCGTCCGCAGATCCGCCACGCCGTACCCGGTGAGTCGCGCCGAGTTGTCAACATAGGGGTCCACGTAGCTCATGGCCAGTTGCCGCACGGAGCGAAAGAGAGGCTTGCGGCCGTGCAATCCAGCATCGCGCGATCGAGCTACGGTGCCCCAGCGCCCCCGATGCTGAAAAAGAAACAGCACGTGATCCAGCCTGTCCTGCGACTCGAAATCGAGCAGCAAGGGTGGATAACCGTGCTGCTCCAGGATCGTCGCCGCGGCCAATGCGGCCTCAAGGCAGTGGGCCTCGCCGTGCTTTACCACGCCACGAAACGTGCGCAAGGTCTCACCTTGCCGCTCCCAGTTATAGGGCAAGGAGCGCAGATAACTTTGTACCTGCCTCGGCCTCCGGCAGCGCTCGATGATGGACCATTCCTGCGACCGAAAAGCCTCGCGAGAAGGCGGCGCAGGAATCCCAGGCGGCGAATTGTCCGTCATTCAGTCACTCGCATCGCAGCGCCACCATCGGATCCACTTTCGTCGCCCGCCGCGCCGGGATGTAGCTGGCCAGGATCGACACCAGCAGCAGGACGACCGAGACGAGCGCAAAGGTAGCCACGTCCGTGGTGCAGACGCCGTAAAGGAAGCTGCTGAGGAACCGGGTGAGCGCCAGGGCCCCGCCCACGCCGATGATGATGCCCGCCAGGGTCAGGCCCAAGCCTTGCTTCACGATGAGGCCGAGCACGTTGCTCCGCTCGGCTCCGAGCGCCATGCGAATGCCGATCTCGTGCGTGCGTTGCGTCACGGAGAAAGCCATCACGCCGTATATTCCGACCGTCGCCAGCGCCAGCGCGATCCCGGCAAAGATTCCGAGCAGCAGCATGTTGAATCGGCGGGGTGCCAGTGAGTCGGAGAGGGTCTGCTCCATCGTGCCGACGTGATAGATCGGCACGGCAGAATCGACAGCCATCACTTGCGCGCGCACGGCCGAAACCAGACTGGTTGGGTCAGAGGCGGTACGAACGGCAAGCTGCATGGAATCGCCGGACGACGTTCCGGCCACGTTGCTGCCAGGATCGCTCTGCTGAAGGTAGGGCACATAAATCTCGCCTTCGATGTCCTGGCTCAGTCCTTCGTGGCGGGTATTGCCCACCACTCCCACCACGGTCAGCATTCCGCCCATGAGCGGGATCTGCTGGCTCCGGGGATCCTCCCCGGCCCACAGGTGGCGGGCGAGGGTCTCATTGACGACCGCGACCTTTTGCGCGTGCTCGTCGTCGTGATCGGTGAACGTGCGGCCCTCCAGCACCGGAATGCCGAGCGTATAGAAATAGCCCGGACTGACGGTGATTCGTGACATCATCACCGTTTGAGAGCGGGAGAGCGTCGCCCTGCCCGTCAGTCGTTCGAGGGACATCATCAGACGGACGCGGTAAGGGCTGAGGGGCAAGGAATCGCAGAGACCGACCGACCGGACGCCAGGCAACGCTTCCACGCGGCGTAGGACCTCCGAGAAGAACTGCGTCTTCTGCTGAGCGGTGGGAAAGCTCGCATCGGTGAGGCTTAGATTCAGGGTCAAGACCCGCTCAGGCGCGAACCCAGGATCGACCGAGAGCACGCGATAGAAGCTTTTGATCAGCAATCCGGCGCCGATCAGCAGCACTAATGCCAGTGAGATCTCCACCACGGCCAGAGCCGACCGCAGCCAGCCGCGCCGGAATCCGGCGCTCGCCACCGGCGCCGCCTCCTTCAAGCTTTCGGCGAGGTCCGAACGAGTGACCGCGATGGCGGGCGCCAGGCCAAACAAAACGCCCGTCAGCACGGACACGGCTAGCACAAAGATCAGCACGGTCCCATCGACGTGAGGATGCGCAACGCTGAGAATGCCGCCTCCGACGTCGGACGGGATGAAGCGTGTCATGACGGCCACGCCCCAGGCCGCCAGCAGCAACCCGGCCAGACCACCCACGAGCGACAGAATCACACTCTCGGCCAGGAGTTGGCGGACCAATCGCCAGCGTCCTGCGCCGAGCACGGCGCGCACCGCCACTTCCCGCGAACGCGCGGAAGCCCGCGTGAGCATCAGGTTGGCAACGTTGGCGCAGGCGATCAGCAGCACTAAGCCCACTACGCCCAGCAAGGTCAGCATGGCCGGGCGGAGGTTCCCGGCCAGGTGTTCCGCAAGAGGAACCACTTTGAGTTCGCTGGGCGGTGGTCCTTTGAGGTCGCCGGGCGGTGGTCCTCCAGCGGGTCTCCCAGGTCCAGCCGAGATCTGGCGATTTTGTCCTGCCGCCGTTGGCCCAACAGATCCCGGCCGGGCAGGCGGGGCGGCGCCAGGCTGAAGATTTCGAGGAGCTCGGCCAGACCGCTGAACCGGAGCCGTCCGTTCAACCAGAGGTGGACCGGCGGAAGCGGCAGAAGAGGCATTTCCTGGCGCGCTACCCGGCGGGAACACGACATTGTCCGAAGCATTTGGTGAGGGCGGCGGACCTGAGGTGGCGATACGGAACGTGGAACCTCGCGGTGGAGCCAGATTCGGGCCGGGCTCGCCGCCGGGGGCCGGTCCGGGACCACCGGTGCTGACCCGCATCGGTCCGCCGAAGCCGGAAGCTTCCGCGCGCTTGCGGATCTCATCCAGGTCGCTTCGCGCCGCCGCCAGTGAAACGCCGGGTTTGAGGCGGCCGACAATCCGCACGAGCCTCTGTATTCCACTGCGGAGGCGCTGTTCAGCTGCATTGAGCGCCAGCGGCACCAGCAGCTGAGCCTCGCTGTCCCCAGGAAAGCGGAAGCTCGCGGGCATCACGCCGATCACGGTATAAGGCACGTTGTCCAGGTTGATCGTCTGCCCAAGCATGTGCGGATCAGAGCCAAAATACTGCTGCCAGTAGGAGTGCATCAGGACGGCAACGTGGGGACCGTTCGGCTGGTCCTCCTGCGCTGTGAAGCCGCGCCCAATTTGCGGATCGACACCGAGGGTGGCGAAAAAGTTGGCCGTGACATAGGCGCCATGGACGCGCGCCGGCGTTCCGCGTCCGGTCAGGTTGAAGTCGGCGGACTCGTCATAGGCAGCCAACCGCTGCAAGGTATGGTTCTGATCTTTCCAATCGACGTAGTCCCCGCCGCTGGCAAGCTCAGCTTTGAGGGCGGGAATGACTTCGGCGATCCACACCAGCCGGTCGCTGTGCGGGTAGGGCAGCGGACGCAACACCACGGCATTCACCACGCTGAAAATAGCGGTGTTTGCGCCGATGCCGAGCGCAAGCGTCAGCCCGGCCACCAGCGCGAATCCCGGGTTTCTGCGCAACTGGCGCAGTCCGTATCGCACGTCTTGCAATAGGGTCTCCACGGTGAACACTCCTCTTTGCTCGCGGTATTCTTCTTTCACCTGCTCCAGGCCTCCGAAGGTTCGATGCGCCGCGTACCGAGCTTCCTCTGGCGACAGACCTCGCTTCAGGTAATCGTCCCGCAGCATTTCAAGGTGAACGCGGAGTTCTTCGTCCAGGGTCTCTTCGAGGCGCTTCCGCCGGAACAAGACGCTACAGCGCGCCACCAGCACTCTTACCCAGCTCATGCCATCATCACCAAGCGCAAAAGTCAATCACTCCATCGCCCGATAGCCTCACTCATACCTCAAGGCCACCATGGGATCGACCTTGGTCGCCCGGCGCGCGGGAAGATAGCAGGCCAGAAGCGCAACGGCCAGCAACACGAGAAAGACCACGGCGAAGGTCGCCGGATCGGTCGCTTTCACGCCGTACAGCAAGCCGCTTAGAAACCGGCTCAGGCCCAGCGCTCCGGCGAGTCCGAGAGCGCTGCCGCCCAGGGCGAGCCGCAGACCGTCCGAAACGATCAGCTTCAGCACCTGGCCGCGTTTCGCGCCCAGCGCCATGCGAATTCCGATCTCATGCCTGCGCTGCCCGGCCGATTGCGAGAGCACGCCATAGAGTCCAATCGCGGCAAGCAACAGAGCCAGGCCGGCAAAAATGCCTAAGATCACGGTTCGAAATCGTGGTTGCGAAAGGAACTCTGCGATTCTGTCATTCGCGGTTCTGAAGTCGGAGATGGGTACGTCCTTATCAAGATCCGAAACCGTACGTTCCACTGCGGGCCGCAACGTCATAGGACTGCGAGCGGCGCGGACGATGGTTCCGATTGCAGCAGGTGGATCCTGGTCGACGGGACGGTAGACCACCGGAGGCACGATGTAACCCATCTCCTGGTACACGATGGTGCGCTTGATGTCGCCCACCACCCCGACGATCGTGACCCAGGGGGCCTTGGCTTGCTCCTCCCGCCTCGCGGCAGCCTTGATCTCCCTGCCGAGCGGATACTGGTGAGGGAAATACTCCTTGACGAGCGCCTCGTTGACAATGGCTACCGGCTGCGATTCCGCACGGTCGCGCGCGTCAAAAGCCCGGCCTCGGAGGAGCGGAATCTCCACCACCCGGAAGAAACCCGCGCTGACTCTGTTGAAGTCGACATCACCGATCTCGGTCGACGGCGCCGGCCGGCCCTCGACCGTCAGCGCGTCGTTACCGGGGCCGCCTAAGGGCAGCCACGACGTCAGGGCCGCGCCTTGTGCTCCTGGGAGCACGTCCAGGTTCGAGATCAGCTTGCGGTAGAAGTCCACCTTCTGGTGAGGGGCGCTATAGCCGGCCTTCGGCAGATCGACTGTGGCGGTGAGCAGGTGGTCAGGGTTGAATCCCAAAGGCGTGGAACCGAACCGCGCAATGCTCTCAATCAGCAATCCGGCCCCGGCCAGCAGAACTAGCGATATCGCCGTTTCTGTCACGACGAGCAGTCTTGCCGCGCGGTGCCCCAGGGCGGCGCGCGCAACGCCACGGCCGGCCCGCTTCAGCATTTCGTCGACATCAGGACGCGAGGCCTTCCAGGCAGGGAAAAGGCCGAACAGAAGCCCGGTGAGAATCGCCACCAGCATCGTGAATGCCAGAACGTGCCCATTCACCGTGACGGCGTTGCCCGGCGGCAGCTCGACGGGATTCGCGGCGCGAAAATAGGCGACCCCCGCCACCGCCAGCACAGTTCCAAGCGCGGCACCCAGCAAAGAGAGCAGAAGAGATTCGGTGAGCAGTTGCTGGACGAGGCGCCGGCGGCCCGAACCGAGCGCAGCGCGGATCGCGAGCTCCCTCTCCCGTTCACTGGCGCGTCCAAGCAGCAAATTCGCCACGTTGAGGCAAGAGATCAGGAGGACGAAGGTCACGGCGGCGAAGAGGACCAGAAGCCCGGTGCGCAGATTCCGTCCCGCGAGCCACGTGAACTCTGACTGCAGCTCATAAACCACTGGAACCAACTCGCCGATCCAGGTTCCTGGAGGGAGTACGTGCACCAGACGCTGGTGGATGAGCGTCAACTCAGCCTGAGCGCTTGCAAGGCTCACGCCCGGCTTGAGCCGGCCGAAGACGCCCACGACGGAGTAGAGCGGATTTTGCAAATAGTCGCCGAAGCCGCCACTCGGCGAGATGAGAGTCCAGAGGTCCGACTGCTTGGGGTAGAAATCGAATCCCTTGGGCATGATCCCCACCACGGTGCAAGCCCTGTCATCGAGGGTGAGGTGTCCGCCCACAACGTCGGCGGCAGAGCCCAATCGTTCCTGCCAGAAGTGATGGCTCAGCACCACCACGCATCCGGACTTCAGGTCCTCAGGCTCGAAGGTACGACCCTGCGCGGCGCGGACACCAAGTAACGAGAACATGCCTTGCGTCGCCGGGACGGCCAGCACCCGCTGCGGCTTGCCGCGCCAACTCAGCGTTTGACCCGCGAACGCCCAAGTGAGGGCTTCGAGCTGATCGAAGCTGCGGCTCGAGCGCTGCCACTCTTGAAAATCGCGGTAGCTATCGAACACCTCCGAAGTTCCGATGTGACCGATCCGAGCTTCCCAGATGACCACCAGGCGGTCGGAGTGCTTATAGGGCAGCGGTCTCAGCAGTACGGCGTCAACGATGCTAAAGGTCGCCGTACTGGCGCCGATGCCGAGGCCGAGCGTGAGGACTACGAGCGCCGTAAAGGAAGGCCTCCGGGCCAGCGTGCGCAAGCCGTAGCGGAGGTCTTGCCAGACGGTCTCGATTACCGCCAGCCGCTGTTGTTCGCGATACGCCTCTTTCACTGACTCCACTGCGCCGAGACTCCTTCGCGCGGCATATCTTGCCTCGTCTGCCGCCATGCCCCGGCGCAGATTTTCCTCCACCAGCATCTCGAGGTGCACATGGAGCTCGTCATTTAAGTCATGTTCAAGGTGCGTACTGCGGAATAGCCCGAGGACTCGTGCTGCGAAGCTACGAAGCCACATCATGTTGATTCCAGTTTTCAGTCATCAGTGTTTTGTTATCAGCTGGACTGAGAACTGAACGCTGACGACTTCTTCACTCTTGTCGAAGCGCCGCCGTGGGATCCACCCGCGTCGCGCGGAGTGCCGGAATGAAGCTGGCGGCCAAGGCAACGCCGGCCAGCAGAATCGAGACCGCGCTGAAAATCGGAAGATCATGGGGCCGCACGCCGTAGAGCAGCCCCGACAGAAGGCGCGTCAAAGCTGTTGCGCCCGCCAGCCCGAGGCCCAAACCCAACAGGATCAGCTTCAGTCCGTCGAGAACGACAAGACGCAGCACTGAGGAACGTCCGGCTCCGAGCGCCATGCGGATACCAATTTCATGGGTGCGTTGGCTGGCTGAATATGAAATCACCCCGTAGAGTCCGATCGCCGCAAGCGCCGAAGCGACCCCCGCGAAAACACCGAGCAGAACCGCGACCACCCGCTGCGGCGCCAGCGACTCCGAGGCGAGTTGCGTCATGCTCATCACATACGACACCGCCTGGTCTTTATCGACGGCCCAGATCGCGCGTTGGGCCGCTTTGGCGAGGCTGGTGGGATCGGAAGGCGTCCGGATTGCGAAACAGATGAGCGGCGTCGGAACCTGATTAAACGGCAGGTAGACCTCCGCGGTCTCGTCCGAAGTAAGCCCGAGCTGATGCACGTCTGCCACGACGCCGACCACTTCCAAGGGATTCTTGATGCCGTCCACGACGACCCGCTGGCCGATGGGATCCGCCTTCGACGAGAGACGCTTGGCCAAAGTAGTGCTGATGATAGCGACTCCGTTCGCCCCTGCCGTGTCGTGGTCCGTGAAGTAACGGCCCTTGAGCAGCGGAATGTCTATGGAGCGAAAATAACCGGGCGTGACCGAACTCCACACAGCCGGCGGCATTTGCTGTTGCGAGGACGCTTGGGTTTGGAGGACCACGTTGCGCACGCCCCACCAGCCGCTCAGCGGAAGAAAAGTCACGGTACCCGCCGAGGTTACGCCCGGAAGCGACTGGAGGCGGCTGAGGACCTGATTGCTGAAGGCGAGCCGCTGAGCGTCTTTGCTGTACTTGTAATCCGGCAGCAGGACGCGTAGCGAGAGAACGTGGTCAGGGTTGAAGCCCAGATCGCCGCGAAGGAGACCGATGAAACTCTTGATGGTGAGGCCTGCCGCCACCAGCAGAATCAGCGACAACGCAACTTCCGCAATCACCAAAGCGCTGCGAAAGCGGCGCCCGTGCTTGCTGCCTGACAGGCTGCGGCCCGATTCCTTTAACGCTTCGTACGCATCGAGGCCGCAAGCCTGTAGCGCGGGCGCGAGACCGAAGATCACGGCCGTCAGCAACGAAGCCACCAGCGCGAAGGCGAGCACCCAAGCGTCCATAGGAATTTTATCCACGCGCGGGATGTTGAGATTGGAAATGGTGGGCGGAAACATCGCCACCAGCGCGCCAGTTCCCCAGTACGCCAGCAGCAGGCCCAGCGCGCCGCCGGCCAAGCCCAGCAGAGCGCTCTCGGTGAGCAGTTGACGCAACAATCGGGTTCGGCTGGCGCCGAGCGCGGTGCGAACCGCGACTTCCCTCTGGCGCGTCACTGCCCGCGCCAGGACGAGATTGGCGACGTTGGCACATGCGATCAGCAGCACGAATCCGACGGCGCAAAGCAGCACCAACAACGGCGCGCGAATGTCACCCGCGGTCATCTTGCGGAGAGTCATGATATTGACGCCTTCGTCTTTATTCGTGCCGGGATATGCGGCCGCCAGGCGGCCGGCGATGGTGTTCATCTCGGTTTGCGCCTGCTGCAAGGTAACACCGGGCTTCAACCGGGCAATCACGCGGAGGAAGCGATAATTACGGTCCTGCACGGCCTCGCGAGGCACCACCAAAGGAGTCCATAGCTCAACGCCAGGATACTGGAAGCCCGGCGGCATGATGCCCACAACTGTATACGGTGCGCCGTCCAGGGTGATGTTCTTGCCCACCAGGGCGCGGTCCCCGCCGAAGCGGCTCTGCCAGAGACGATAGCCCAGCACGACGACATGATTCTTACCGGCTTGCTCTTCTTCCGGCGCAAAGGTGCGCCCGGCGAGCGGCGCGACGCCGAGAATATGAAAATACTCCGCCGAGAATTCGTAGCCGATGATCGGCGCCGGATCCCCCGCGCCCGTCAGCGTATACATGACGTCGGTCGATCCGGCCATCGATTCGAAGACGTGGTTCTGCGATTGCCAGTCACGCAAATCCGGCGGCGAGACCTGGTCCGTGTCGAAACCGCGCGGACGATCGGTTCCCCAGACCATCACCAGCCGGTCGGCGTCTCTATAAGGAAGCGGCCGCAGCAGCACGGTATTCACCACGCTAAAGATGGCGGTGTTGGCTCCGATCCCGAGCGCCAGAGTGACGATCGCCACCGCTGCGAAGCCCGGACTACGCCGCAATTGTCGCAAAGCATATCGGACGTCTTGAGCCAGTGTTTCCATCATGGGCAGTCCCCTTTGCTCGCGATACGACTCGCGCACTTGTTCCACGCTGCCGAAGCTGCGCAGGGCCGCGTATCGCGCCTCTTCGAGCGACATGCCGCGGCCCAGATTCTCTTCCGTCAGCATTTCGAGGTGCGCCCGTAACTCCTCACCAAGTTGCCGCTCGAGCTTCTGCTTGCGAAGCAGTGCTGCCAGACGTGAACCGAGAAGCCGCAGCCAGCTCATATCAGTAACTCACCATCCGATCACCCTTCGGCTCCTTGCAGCAGCCGTGCGATCATCCCGGCCATCTTTTCCCAACTCTCCGTCTCGCGGACCAGCTGCTTCTTGCCCGCTTTGGTCAACGAGTAGTAACGCGCGCGCCGATTGTTGTCCGAAGTGCCCCACTTCGAGCCGATCCAGCCCTTTTGCTCCAGCCGGAGCAGCGCCGGGTATAGCGTTCCCTGGTTCAAGTGCAGCAGATTCTCCGAAACCTGCTCGATGCGCCGCGCGATGCCGTAGCCATGCAGGGGCCCAAGCATATCAAGTGTCTTCAAGACCAGCAGGTCCAGCGTTCCCCGCAAAATATCTTCTCTTCCTCCGGTCATAGCTCTCCTTTAGAAACTCAACAGGAGTATGTATGCACTTCTGTAGGAAGTCAACAGGGAAAGCTGCCAGCAGCAAGATGGGGCTGGGAACCGGTAAAGGAAAGCCGTCAGCGATCCGCCACCGGCATCCAGCATATCTTGGGAGCGCCCGCTGAAAACCGGCGGCCCTGGAGGGCCCGAGAGTTGCACGACGCGGCGCGTGCTAACCTGACCCTTCGGACCCGAGGCTTGAATCGGCGGGAAGATGGCGAACGATAAATCGACAGTCAAGCGTCCTCGAAAGGCAAAGACCACGCCTGCTCAGGCGGCCGAGGCCGGCGAGAGCACCGGTTGGCAAGCCGCGCTCGTGAATCTGCTCTTCGGAAGACCTCTCGCTAGCTCGGAGGAGCGCGCGGAGAAGGTGGGCTGGGCCGCCGGAATCCCAATATTCGGGCTGGACGCGCTGAGCTCCGCCGCTTACGGGCCCGAAGCAGCCCTGACCCTGCTGATCCCTCTTGGGGTCGCGGGCGTCCGCCACATCCTTCCCATCAGCATCAGCATCATCGTTCTGCTCTTCATCGTTTATTTCTCCTATCGCCAGACCATCGCGGCTTACCCGACGGGAGGCGGGTCGTACACCGTCTCGCGGGAGAATCTCGGTCCCGGCGCCGGCCTGCTGGCGGGCGCAGCCTTGATGGTCGATTACATTCTGACGGCTGCGGTGGGCATCTCCGCGGGCGTTGGCGCGCTGGTATCGGCGGCCCCGTCGCTGCAGCGTCACACCCTGGGATTGTGCCTCGGGATTCTGGCTTTGCTCACCCTGGTGAATTTGCGCGGAGTGCGTGAGGTGGGCGCGGTCTTCCTGATTCCCACCTACTTGTTTGTTGGGACTCTGCTCGTCACGATCTTCGTCGGACTTTTCAAGACGATTGTGGCTGGCGGCCATCCGGTTCCGGTCGCGGCTCCGCCGCAGTTGCCGGCGGCCACTACCGTGCTCGGCGCCTGGCTGCTGCTGAAAGCCTTTTCGAGCGGCTGCACGGCCATGACCGGCGTGGAGGCGGTGAGCAACGGCGTAAAGGCGTTTCGTGAGCCGGTGGTGCAATCGGCACAACGCACTTTGACCGCAGTCATCGGGATCCTGACGCTGATGCTGGCTGGAATCGCCTACCTGGCGCGAGCGTACCACATCGGGGCGTCCGATCCCGGCGCGCCGGGATATCAAAGCGTGCTCTCCATGCTGGTGGCCGCGGTGGCGGGCAAGAACGTGTTCTATTACGTCACCATGGGGGCGATCATCCTGGTGCTGGCGCTCTCCGCCAACACTGCCTTTGCGGACTTTCCGCGCCTTTGCCGGGCGGTAGCCGAGGACGGCTACCTTCCTTCATCGCTCGGCCTGCGTGGCCGAAGATTAGTTTATTCGCAAGGCATCCTGGCGCTGGCTGTGGTGTGCGGGCTGCTTCTTGTCCTGTTTGGAGGCATCACTGACCGGCTGATCCCGCTCTACGCCGTGGGCGCTTTCCTGGCCTTTACGCTTTCTCAAGCCGGCATGGTGATGCACTGGAAGCGCACGGGAGGCCGCGAGGCCCGCCACAGCATGCTGGTGAACGGCGTCGGCGCCATCGCCACAGCGATCACGGTGCTGGTGGTGGTGGTTGCCAAATTTGCCGAGGGCGCCTGGGTCACGGTCCTGCTGATCCCCGGCATCATCGGATTGATGCTCGCCATCCGACGCCATTATGACCGCGTCAACCAGGAGATCGCCGACCCGGGAGCTTTGGATGCCACTGGCTTGCGCCCGCCCATCGTTGTAGTCCCGATGGGCCGATGGAGCAAAGTCGCCAAGAAGGCGCTCTGCTTTGCCATGAACGTCTCGCCCGAGGTGATTGTGGTCCACATCGACTGCGGCGAGGATGCCGAGCACCTGCAAGAGGAATGGCCGGCGCTGGTGCAGGCGCCGGTGACGAAATCCGGCCTCGCGAGCCTGCCTGAACTGGTGATGCTCAAATCGCCCTATCGCTTTGTGATCAGTCCCATCGTGGAGTATGTGCTGGATTTGGAACGCCGCAATCCTGACCGCACCGTCGCGGTGCTGGTTCCGGAGATGATGGAGCGGCACTGGTACCACTATTTTCTGCACAATCAGCGCGCCGAGTGGCTCAAAGCACTGCTGCTGCTTAAAGGCAATCAGCGCATCGTGATCATCGACGTGCCGTGGTACCTGGAATCGTGAGAAGCGGAGCAGCGCGGCGTACTCGGCGGGAAGATTCGAGTTCCCGGTTTTGCCAGCCCTCCTGACACCGTATACAACTAGGAGGGCCGGAATCGCCTTCAGAGGAAGCGGGCATGTCCGAAGCCGTGTCGACTACGAGGACGGGCTTTGAACGAGGGTTCGATGGACTCCTCGGCTTGGGCCGCCCCATATTTGCAGCCGCCATCGTCGCTTTCGGGATCGAGACAGTGATCGTCGCGCGATCCGTCAGCCATCCGCTCGGGTCCCAGTACCACGGTCTGCCCGTAATTCCCTGGCTCCCCGCGATCCCGTGGGTGGCCTACCTGTTCGGCGCGATCTGGGTCGCCTGCGGCGCGGGATTGCTATCCAAGCGTACCCTGCGAATTGCCGCGCTGGCTCTCGGTATCTTGCTGGTTGTGGCCGCACTGACTCTCGAAGTGCCCGCGAATCTAGCGAATATCGGCGACATCGGCCTTCGGACCGTTGTGTTTGAGCCCCTCGCGATCGCGAGCCTGGCCTGGCTCTTGCCGGGTCCCGGCGCCACGCCGCGCTTCCTCGAGCGCGCGAGCCGCTACCTGCTTGGATTGTCTCTGACCGTCTTTGGAATCGACCACTTTCTCGCGATCACATTTATCGCTTCTCTGATCCCGGTTTGGATTCCATGACGCGTGTTCTGGGTTGCGTTCTTCGGCGTCGCATTCATTGCGGCCGGCTTGAGCATCGGCTTTAGCGTTTTGCAGCGCTGGGGCGCCGCCGGAATCGGCCTGATGTTTGGGATCTGGGTACTCACCCTTCATCTCCCCAGAGTTCTCGGACTCTATGGCATTCCAGGAGCGCCCCACAACCCTGATGAGTGGTCCAGCCTGTTTATTGCCGTGGCCTTATGGGGAGGGCCGTGGGCCCTGGCCCGGGGTTCCGACCCGTCGGCCGTCCCACATAATAGCTCGACACAAACCATAGGGAATACGAAGAAGTTATGTCCCAATCCGCTCAATTACTGTAGTGGTTATGTGGGAACCGTGGACTTGACAGGGCATTCGTCAGATAGATAATGGATATCGCTCACGGTAGGAAAAAAAAATTGATGATCTTGATGTGTTTTTGCAGCGCTACCTGGGGGAGGCCAGCAATGAAGGCATCGACGGTGCGGCTCATGGCTTTATTTCTTGCGGCGGGGTTTTGGACGGTTAGCGGCAGGGCCGACACTCTGGTGAACTGGCAGGGTCCCGGCGGCACCGGAAGCGGGAATTGGAGCACGGCAGCCGATTGGAGCGGCGGCGTGGTAGCCAACAACGGGAGCACCAAGTATGGTGTCACCCTACCCACTGAATCAGGCAGTTACACTGTTACCCAGGACATCAACATCTCCATTGATAGCCTGACCGTGGATTCCGGCGCTACCCTCGCTGGCAACAGCGGAATCACCCTCACCGTCACGTCGCTGACCAACTCAGGGACCATGAATTATGACAGCGCAAACAACCTGACCGTGAACGGCGCCACTACGATTTCGAGCGGGAGCCAGCTGAATATCGAAGGCGGCAGCACTGCCAACCTGAACGGCACTGTTAGCAACTCTGGGGCCTTAACCACTGGCTTTACGGGCGGGAGCAATACGGTCACCGTCACAGGGGCGTTCACCAATAACGCCGGAGCCACGCTCTCGATAGACGGGTCTGGCGACGTCATGAACGTCGCCAGCTTGACGAATTCCGGTGCAGTCAGCATCGCCGCCGGAGCGACACTGAACTTGACCAGCCAGCCCAACGGCATTACCGACGTGCCGGCGGGCTCGAGCCTGGGCATCGTCGGCACCCTGAAGGCCGGAACTGCCAATGGTCTGGCTAAATTGACCAGTGTGGAAGGAACACTGAACCTTGAGAATGGGACCACGACTGCCGTCACGCCGAGCGGCGGC
>DASYYZ010000125.1:0-6469 GCA_035946735.1 Terriglobia bacterium | reverse complement strand
GGTTGTCGCCGTTCGGGACCAGCGACTTTCCATCCCGCATCGCCAGCAGACCGAATCCGCTGCGATAGTACCAGCACCGCGGCCGCTGGCAGAGGTTGCCCCCGACGGTTCCCACGTTGCGGATTTGCGGGCTGCCAACCTCTTCGGCGGCCTGGACGAGCCCGGGATAATGTCGGCGAACGTCGGCGCTCGTGCCCAGCTCATCGATCGTCACCATAGCGCCGATGCGCAATCCCTGGCCCGGGTGGAACTGAATGCCGCTAAGATCACGGACGCTGCGCAGGCTCACGAGACGCGAGGGCGCCGCGACATCATCCTTCATGAGCGCCAGCAGATCGCTGCCTCCGGCGAGCACCTGCGCGCCCCCGGAACCTTGGGCCAGCAGCGTCACGGCTTCTTTGGAAGTTGCGGGTTGAGCGTACTCAAAGGCTTCCATCAGGCTGTTTCTCCTTTCCCGTTGAGCGCGGTCAGGACTTTGTCAGGCGTTAAGGGAATACTGGGTACGCGCACGCCGATGGCGTTGGCCACCGCGTTCGAGATGGCCGCGCCGGGTGAGATCACCGGCGGCTCGCCGAGACCGATCACGCCGCGTTCATCGTAGCCGGGTCCGGTCATCATGTGTACGATCAGCTCCGGAATGTCGCCATAGGTCGCCAGTTTGTAGAATTCCATGTTGGGATTCAGCATGCGGCCCGTCTGCGGGTCCAACACTTTTTCCTCGAAGAGCGCGTACGTGATCCCCATAATCAACGCGCCGTACACCTGGCTCTCGGCCGTCTTCATATCGATGATCAACCCGCAGTCCTGCACCGCGACCATGCGGTTGACGCGCACGATGCCGGTTTCAGTGTCCACCGAGACGTCGGCGATTCCAACGCCGCCGACTCCGCTCGATCCGAGCGTGCACTCGCCCGGATTCTTGCCGAGCACTTGAATCGGTTTGCCGCGCAGCCTGGCGCAGGCTTGTTTCCAGCTCAGCGATTTCGATGGATCGCTCCTGGCCCGAATCTGCCCATTCACCGCTTCGAGCTGGTCGGCGCCCGCACCCAACCCCGGCGCCACGGCCGCGAAGAGTGCGTCGCGCGCGTCCACCGCAGCGCGCCGCGTCGAGGCCGAGACGCCGCCCACCGTGGTGCTGCCTCCCGAGGGTCCGGACATGGGGTAGCGGCTGGACCCGATCTTCACCTGCACGTCTTCCACTCGCAGGCCCAGAGTATCCGCCGCCACCACCGCGATTACGGTGCGCGTTCCGGTGCCCAGATCCTGGCTGCCCAGCGCGGCTTCAACCGATCCATCGGGATGAATCGTGAACTGGCAGTTGCTGGCGTGGCCGCGGCCCCCCCAGGTGTGCATCGAAACGCCCAGCCCGCGCTTCACCGGACCGCTATCGCCCTGGCCGCGCGGATGCCAGTACTTCTTCCACTCCGCGAGTTCGGCGGCCTTAGCAAGCTCCTCGCGATAGGTCTTCACCAGGCCTTCGGGGGCGAGTTCGGCGTTCTTGCTGAAGAACTCGATCGGATCCATGTTGAGCTTGGCGGCCAGGTCGTCAAGCGCGCAAATCGTGACTGCGGCAGCCTGTGGGTGATTGGGAGCGCGCCAGGCTCGTGACGGTCCGATGTTGGTGGAGACGGCCGTGTAGTGCTTCCTCTGATTGGGAATGCTGAGCACGTATGGCAGAGGCGGCACGCCGGCGCCGCTCGGACCGCCTGTGCCCCAGGCGTCAGACTCCCAGGCCGTGAGCGTTCCGTCTTTGTTGGCGGCCACCCGGATCTTGCCGTAAAGCGAAGGCCGCGCTCCAGCCACCAGGAGTTCGGAAGAGCGCTCCAGCATGATCTTCACGGGCTTGTGGCCGGAATCTTTGGAAAGCCGCGCGCACTCGATGCCCCAGCGATCCACTTGAAACTTGCTGCCGAATCCCCCGCCCATGTAATCGCACGTCAACTCCACGTTGGGCGCATCGAGACCAAGCACCTGGGCGTACTCGCCCGGGTTGGCGGAGACCCCTTGCGTGGACTGCCACACCCTGAGGTGCTGGTCGTCCGTGAAGTGCGTCACCTGACCGTGAGTTTCGAGGCAGCAGTGGGTAATCACCGCCGCACCGTAGGTGCCCTCGGAAACCACCGCGTTCGGGTCCTGGAAAGCCTTGTCCGGCTCGCCTTTGGTCTCATCAACAGTGGGCTTGGTCCGCGCCGCTTGCTTCGCGGCGTCGAGGTCCTCATCCATGACGAATTGCGGCAGGATCTCGTATTCGATCTTCACCTTGCGCGCCGCGTCCTCCGCGATCTCCTCGCTGACGGCGGCGATGGCCACAACCTCGTCGCCTTCCCATTGAATCTCCTTCCCGGGCTCCTGAATGATGCGAACGGCTTTCACGCCGGGCAGGCTTTTGGCTTCATCAATGTTGATGGAGCTGACGCGGGCGTGCGCGTGAGGCGAGCGGACCACCTTGCCGAAGAGCAGTTCCGGCGGGTTGACGTCGTACGTGTACTTGGCGCGCCCACTCGCCTTGGCGGGGCCGTCCAGCCGGCTGACGCGCGTGCCGATCAGGTGGCGGTCGCTGGCCTCGGGCCAATCGTATTTACACGGTGCAGCCATGTTGATCTCCTCTAAAACGGGGAATCGCGCCTTGCCACGATTCCTGCTTTCGGTTCTTAACCCCTGACCCCTGTCTTCATCGCCTTCGCCGCCTGCAACACGGCTCCCGTCTGTCCGTGATAAGTCCCGCAGCGGCACAGATTACCGCCGAGGCCGCGCTGGATGTCTTTCGCGGAAGGACTGCCGTTGTGTTTCAGAAGGGCGGTTGCGGCCATGACAAACCCCGGCGTGCAGAAGCCACACTGCTGAGCGTCATTGTCCACAAAGGCCTGCATCACCGGCGTCAGCTTGCCCTCCGGCGCCAGACCCTCGATGGTGGTGATCTCGCGCCCCTGGGCCTCGATTGCGAGCGTGCTGCAACTGTAAATCGTCTTGCCATCCAGCATGACCGTGCATGCGCCGCACGTTCCGCGATCGCAGACGCGCTTGGCTCCGGTGAGGTCGAGATGATTGCGCAGCGCATCGAGCAATGTGACGCGCGGCTCCAGGGTGACCGCATGCGGCTTTCCGTTGACGCGCAACGTGAACGGCACTGCACCCGGCCCCACCACCTTGCCGGTGGATTCCGCCGCCGGTGCGACCTTCAGCAATCCCTCTCCGGCCAGCAGACTGCCCGATACGGCAACCCCGGCGCCTCGCAAAAAGTCACGTCGCGACACGCCTTGCTCGGGTACGGGCTGATTCGATTTTGATTTTTTCCGCTTCATGACAGGCTCCGGTAATTAGGCTCGGAATCGGGCGGGATCGAAATGGTGTATGGCATTCGCACGCTCGGCTCTCCCAAACGTCGAACCATTTCAGTAAAGAAAAAGTATAGCACTTAGTGGATGCGTCAAGAGCGCAGGTCGGATCAGAAAGCTTATGAGGCCTCGCTTGATTCAACGCTTCTTGAAGCGCTCCGCGTTGACGGCGGCGCCGATCACACCCACTTCGTCGCCGGTGGCGACCACTTTAAAGCGGCTGCCTTGCAGGGGACTCATTTTCACCATCTCGTGCAGGTAATGATCGAGCAGCGGCACTTCCACGAACCGGGCGTTGTGTCCGCCAATGAAAAACTCACCCGATCCGTCCATGTGGATGCTGGTGGCAGTGGCCGCCGCCAGGGCGCGGTGCCAGAGCTTCACGAAGGCGTCGCAGCGCGAGTCGCCGGCTTTGGCGTTGGCAAAGATCTCCTCCGGCTCCAGGTCGAGAAAGCGAAGGCGCATGGCGCGATGCCCCATGATGCCCTCCAGATGGCCTCGGCCTCCACATCCGCAGAACCGCTCTTTGGGATCAAGGCTCACCACCGAGTGGCCGCCTTCCCAGACGCCGGTTGACCACGGATAGCGTCCGAAACCGATTCCGTTGCCAAGCGTCCACGCACGAACCAGGCGGTGCAGTTGTCCGCGAGTAGCCGCAATTCCGGCCGCCATCACGTCGGCGTCGTTGAAAATCACGGGGGACACTTTAATGCCACAACCGGCGAGGGCGGCGGCCAACGAAGCACGCAGGTCGAACCCCTTGATCTGCGACAAATTCGGCGATTCCTGCACCACGCCGTCCCGGATAATGCCGGGAAAGCCCACGCCGACCGCTTCGGGAACCTCGCCGCCTCGCAACGATTCGATGGCATCGCTGATGCTTCTCGCGATCGCCTCGGCCGGCATGGACTGAAGAACGTCCGGCTGGCGCTCCGCGTTTTCAGGCCAGATCTGCAGGTTCCCCTGCAGCCGGTTGTCGCGCACCAAGCCGGCAGCGATGTGTTCCGCGGCCAAAACTCCGATACTTAGAGCCATAGAAATTCCAATCGAGCGACGAGCGTTGAAGGATCAATTTATGATTGGTGATTTGCGTTTGGACGCGATCTGCCGGCCGGAAGAGCCGGGTTGAGCAATCACCATTCACAAATCACCGATAATCACCCCTCAGCCGTCACTTGTAAATTAGCTCCTCGACAGCTTATTCAACCCATTAAACGCCGCCGCCTTGTAGCACTCGGCCAGCGTAGGATAGTTGAACACGGCGTCGACGAAGTATTCCACGGTGCCTTTCAGGATCATTACGGCCTGCCCGATATGCAGCAATTCCGCGGCTTCCTCGCCAATGATGTGAACGCCGAGCAGCTCTTTGGTCTCGCGGTGGAAGATCAGTTTGAGCCTGCCCGTGGTATCGCCTCGAATCTGGCCTCTCGCGATCTCCCGGTAATAGGCGACGCCAACTTCGTACGGCACGTCCTCGTCAGTGAGCTGCTCTTCGGTTTTTCCGATGAAAGAAATTTCCGGAATCGTATAGATACCGTATGGGTAGAAGGCTCGATTGGAGCTCGCGTTCAGGCCGAAAGCGTGCGCCGCCGCGATGCGGCCCTGCTCCATGGAGACTGAGGCCAGGCTGGGGAATCCAATCACATCGCCCACCGCGTAGATGTGGGGCACGCAGGTCCTGTAGCGCTCATCTACTGGAATGCGGCCGCGCGTGTCCGCCTCGATGCCGGCGGCGGCCAACTCGAGTCCGTCCACATTGCCTTGCCGCCCGACGGCGTAGAGCAGCGCATCGCCGGTGATCCGTTTCTTGCTCTCCAGAGCCGCCACCACTTTGCCGTCCGGCATCTCTTCCACGCTCCCCACTTCCTCGTTGAGGCGCATGGTCACGCGACTGTCGCGCAGGTGATAGGAAAGCGCCTCCACGATCTCGGAGTCTGCGAATTCCAGCAGCCGTGGCCGCTTCTCCACCAGGATCACGCGCACGCCCAGCGTGGCGAACATGCACGTATATTCGACTCCGATCACGCCGCCGCCCACCACGATCATGCTCTTGGGGATTTCCGGCATCTGCAAAATCTGATCGCTGTTGATAATGGTGCGCCCGTTCAGGGGAACTTTGGGCGAGACGGCCGGCTTGGTTCCGGCCGCGACGATGATCACTCCGGCCTGGTAGTCGGAGGTTCCGCGCGAGTTCTGCACCCGTACGGTATGAGGATCGACGAAGCTGGCCTTGCCGCTAATCAGGTCGATTCCATTGCGTGAGAGCTGCGCCTGGGTGACGTCGATTTCAGTCTTGATCACATGCTGCACGCGGAAGGCAAGATCCGCCATGCTGATCTTTTCCTTAACGCGGTAGTTGATGCCGTAGATGCCCTGGTAGCTGTGGCCGGAAAGGTGGAGCACGGCCTCCCGCATCGTCTTGCTGGGAATAGTGCCGGTGTTGACGCAGGCGCCGCCCACAACCTCGCGGGCCTCAATCACCGCCACACGGCGGCCCGACTTTGCGCCTTGAATGGCGGCGCGTTGCCCGGCCGGTCCGGAGCCGATCACCAGGAGATCGTAGGTGTCCATTGGGGGAAGCCCATCATCGCGCAACGTCAAATCGCAATAGTACGCTGATCCGATTCGGGCCATCAACCTCGACCCGGCCATTTCCCGATCAGTCGAGACCGCTCAAGGGGCGGAGGCGTGCCGGCTACGCGTCACACGTGGTAGATTAGCGCCTGTGGGTAAGTACGAGGAGCTTCGACTTCGGATTCTGCAAGGCAAGTCGGACGCCAACATCAGCTTTGACGAGCTGTGCCATTTGCTGCGCTGGCTGGGGTTTGAAGAGCGCACCCGTGGCAGCCACCACATCTTTAGGAGGCCCGGCGTCCGGGAGTTGATCAATTTGCAGCGGGAGGGGAGCAAGGCCAAGGTGTATCAAGTGCGTCACACCCGTCAGGTCCTCGTGCGCTATGGGTTGGAAGGCGAAAAGGAGTGAGCGTGCACAAATACGAGATCATCATTTATTGGAGCAATGAGGATCAGGTCTTCGTTGCTGAGGTTCCGGAATTACCGGGTTGCATGGCTCATGGCAAGACTCAGGAAGCCGCGCTCGCACACGCCAACGAAGCCATTCAATTGTGGATCGA
>DASYYZ010000124.1:0-2337 GCA_035946735.1 Terriglobia bacterium | reverse complement strand
GGTAAATTTCTCCGGTCTTGCGGATCTGCACGCCAGAAGCGATCCACGGAGCAGCGGTGGTGCGGAACTGGTAGGCATCGAAGCCTTGCGCGGTGCCGACGCGTCCGGCGCGCTTGCGCCCGTAGCCGAGCGTGATGGTGACGGAGTTGTCGGGATGTCCGGCTTGAATCCAGACGGCGCCTTGAAGTTTCTTGCCGTTGAGTTCGAGTTCGACGACGTCTTTGGCTGCGAGGTGCAGGCGCTCGGCCATCTTGGGGCCGACCTGGACGGCATTGTCCCAGGTGAGCTTCGACATGGGCTTGGGAAGTTCCTGCAGCCAGCCGTTGTTGGAGAATTGTCCATCGTAGATGGTGGGGTCGCGGCGGATGTTGAGCTCGATGGATTTTCCATCCCACGCCGCAATGCCTTGTAACTGGGGCGGTTTCGCACTCAGCGATTTGGGAGCAAACATCGTGCCTTCAATCCAGCCATCGTGCAGCGCCTTGCGCCAGAACTGCTCGAAGTCGGCGCCGGTGTGCTGTTTCTGCCAGTAGGCGCGAACGAGATCGTAGCCAGTCGCGTCGGCTTGGCCGGAGAGTACGGCGACGAATTCGATTGGACTCTTCGCGTTATAAAGAGGAGCGATGAGGGGCTGAATGATGTTGGCGGTGCCGTCATAGGCGCGGGCGTCGCCCCAGGCTTCGAGTTCGTGCGTGGCATTGACGTGCCATTGGCAGAGTTCGGCGGTTTCGTCCTGATAGAGGCCGTAGTGGACGCGGAGCTGAACCTTGTTGCTCTTGAGCACCTCGGCGAAGTTCAGATCGGCGGGGGCGTCGTAGACCGGGTTGCCGCCGAGGATGATGAGGAGATCGACTTTGCCGGCGTTGATGTCGGAGACGAGGTCTTTGAGGGATTCGGTCTGGTTGACCGGGTTGGCGTCGACGGGGTCGGTGTAGAAAACGGTCTTGCCGACGTTGCCGAGCTGCTGGTTCAGCGCGTGAGCGAGCAGGTGGACGGAGGCAGGCTGATGATCGCCGACGATCACTGCGCTTGAGCCGTGATGCGCTTCCAGTTCTTTCACCACTGACTCTATGAACCGCTTATTCTGATCCGCCACCGCCGGTTTGTAAGGGCCAGAACCGAGCCCCCCGAACACAGCCTCAGCCAGATAGCTAACTCCATCCGCCGCCACGGGCAACCTGTGATCCGCCTTCGCGCCTGTTGCACTGGGGGTGCTCTCGATGACGTAGAGGCGGTTCATGTTGCCGCTGTCGGGATTGCGGCGGGCGGCGAAGTCGCGGATGTAGCGCGTGTTGCCGGGGAATCCGGCGTAGAGGAAATCGGCGTCGAGCGAGACGATGACGTCGGCCTTGGAAAAATCGTAGCGCGTCTCGACCGGCTGTCCGAAGGCCATCTTTGCGCCTTCGAGGACGTTGTCGCGATTGACCGGCTCGTAGACGTGCCATTTGGCCTGCGGATAAACCTTCAGGAAATTGCGCAGCTGGTCGGCGAGCGTGGGCGAAGAAATGGTCGGCGTCAGAATGCGAATGCCTGCGCCCTGCAGCGCTTTTTGCGCGCTGAGCGGGCCGCGAACGGCGCTGAGGAATCCGGCGTAGGAGCGCTGGTCGCCCATGGAGATCACGCTCTGCGAGCGGTCGGGATCGTACATGGTGAGCAGCGAGGCCTGGGTAAAGATGTCGGTGCCGCCGAGCGAGGCGGGATGTTGGTCGTTGCCCTCGATTTTCGTCGGGCGGCCGAGATGGCTTTCGACCAGCACCGGGTTGGCGTATCCGCCAAGCGTGACCGCGGTGGCGTAATACATGGGGCGACCGGGGATGACGTTTTCCGGCTGGCGGACGTAAGGAACGATGGGCTCGAGCGGCATGCGAACGCATCCGGTCATGCCGGCGAGGCCGAGCGAGGCGCCCATGACTTTGAGAAATCCCCGACGCGAGACTGTGTCAAGCCATTCCGAGGCGCCTTTGGGGAATTCGCGGTGCAGGGCTTCCTGAAATTCTTTGGTCCCGGCGAGTTCCTCGAGCGAACGCCAGTATTGCGGGCCGGTCTTTTCGGCCGCATCGTGCGCGGTAGCGAAGTCGATTTTTTCCCGCACGGCGTTCAGGTCCAGCTTTTTGCCGGGGCAAATGTCCTCGCGCGTAGCGCCGGATTTTTTATTGTCGTTCGTCATTCGTTCCGTCAAATTCGTTGTGCCATCCCTGTCCGGATTGATCTCACCTGTGGCACGTGCTGCAGGTGGTAATGTCAACCACGTTGCGCACGTTGTATTTCTTGACCAGGGCGGCTCCCAGAGTCGCCTGATCGGTATAGCTGTTGCCATCGAAAATCACTGGAGCGGAG
>DASYYZ010000123.1:0-17943 GCA_035946735.1 Terriglobia bacterium | reverse complement strand
AGGATCACGATCTTGTTCCCTCGATCTTGCGAAATCCGGTAAAAGGCATCGACAACCTCGGTGTGAGCTTGCGCCGTGAAAGTCAACGGCCCGCCGTTGCTGTGAAATTCGACAACCAGCACACCGTTGGCATCTCGCGTCAGCTTCAGGCTGCGATAGGCAGCTAAGTAGTCGTCTTGAAGTTGCATAGGATTCTCCTCTCTGTGTAGCCCTGACTCCGTTCACCCGAATTTGTTATTGCGAGGTTGCACTCAGGTGGCCACAACGAGACCGCCTGCGGCACGAATGACCTCCCCGGTGATCCAGGCTGATTCGTCTGATGCCAGGAACACGGCCAGCGGGGCGATATCCGTGACGCGACCGAGCCGGCCGAGCGGCGTCTTCCCAGCCAGAACGGCGCCGGCACCGCCCTCAAAGGTCCCCGCGGCTACATTGCCTTCGGTTTCTGTATGACCGGGAGCGATGGCGTTGACTCGTATCTTGCGCGGCGCCAGTTCGAGCGCTAACCCCTTGGTCAGAGTTTCGATGGCGCCTTTCGTGGAAGCGTAAAGCAGCGCTCCTGCCACCGGATGCGAGCCGACGATAGAGCTGAGGTTGATGATGCTCCCGCCGTCGTCCCCGAACCGCTTGATCGCCTCCTGCACGGTGAGAATCGCCCCGAGAACGTTGATGTTGTAGTGGAGGTGAAAGCTCTCTTCGGTGATCTCCGCGAAGGCGCCGAAGCGGAATACCCCGGCGTTGTTGACCAAGACGTCCAGTCTTCCGAACGCAGAATCCACTTCTTTGAATAACCGCGCGACATCTGCAGCCTTGGACACGTCAGCCCCGACCGCGATCGCCTCGCCCCCGTTGTCAGTGATCGCCTGAGCGACGCGTTCGGCGCCTTCCCGGTCGGAGAAATGGTTCACGGCCACGCGTGCGCCCGCAGCCCCCAAGGCGGTTGCAATCCCAGCGCCTATGCCTTTGGACGCGCCCGTCACTATTGCCACCTTATGAGGCAGTCTGCTTATATTCACCATTGTTTTGATCCTTCCCCGCACCCCGCACGTCCATCGCTGCGAATTGCGCCTCGCGCATATGAAAATCTCGATTTATGCTCCTTAAGCTAAAGAGCGTTTTGAAACAGCGCGTCAACACTCAATTTTGCATCCTGAACGAATCGTCGGCAAGCCGGAAGTGATCCCGAGGAATGTCGGGAACAGCGAGCATTGCCGCCGCAAAGCAATGCTGTCAAAGCATTCGTCATGGCGCGAGCTGCGCCGGTCCCAGGCAGCGGCAAGCGTTAAAAACTTGTTAATTCGGATGGTTGCGGGGTACGGAGAAATTGCTGAAATAGAAAAATTTCTTGGTTGCGGGCTTGCAACCATCCGAATTGTTTAGTGCTGCCCTTTAAGTTGGAGCTGATCCGGCTCGCTGCCTAGCTGGCGTGCGAGGTCATAGGTTGACGATTGCTTCCGGTTTCCAACGACTCATCCAATGATCCTCAACAGCTTGGGGCCGGTTGGCTAGCATCCAAATCATGTACCGACCGAGAAGGCGCTCGCATCGAATCGCGCTAGGGGAACTCTTATGCAAGGCGCCGTCGTTCCCGCTGTGAGCAGTTTTTGGCAGGTCAAAAACGTTCCGCAGCCTAAGGCCGGACCGAATCAAGTGCTCGTAAAAATGGAATTGGGAGGATCAAACGATGGAAATCAAAGATCGCGTATTCATTGTGACCGGCGCTTCGTCGGGGATAGGGCTGTCGACGGGGATCGCTCTGTCTGATCGCGGCGCGAAAGTCGCCCTTCTCGCTCGCAGCACCGATGCGCTGAAAGAATTGGCGCAGAAGCTTCCGGGCAGCTTGCCGTTCGCGGTAGACATGACGCAGTTTGATCGAGTGCGGGAAGCCGTAGGCACTGTGCACCAGCATTACGGCCGGATCGACGGTCTCGTAAACAATGCAGGCCGTAGCTATGCGGCCGCAATAGAGGAGATCGAACCTGCGCTTTTTGACGAAATCTTCCATCTCAATGTCCTGGGACCAATTGTGGCAATACAGGCTGTGATTCCGGTGATGCGGGCGCAAGGCGGCGGAAGCATCGTAAACATCAACTCGGGAACGGCTTTCATGACTATTCCTCACTACAGTGTTTACTCGTCGTCGAAGCGTGCGCTTCTTGGCTTTAGTCTCACCGCACGCGCCGAGTTGGAAAAGGACCGCATCGTCGTCAGTGAAATCTACCCGTTCATCACGGCAACAAACTTCGGCAAGAATAGGATGGGGAATCCAGCCGGCGGCGGACCGGCGACCGATTACGGAGATGGTGACAAGCCTGAATTCGTCGCCGGTCTTGTTCTGCAGGCTGTCGAAGAAGGGCAGGCGCAGTATTTCGCGAATGATCGTCTTCGCAAAATGGCCGGTGTTGCGGCCTAGGCCACGCTCGCCCCTTGCCTTCCGGATCCGCCAGTGATGGTCCGCACTCCCTTGCAAGACTCCGGCGGCATTGCTTACTGTCTCTGAGGCGCTGGAGAGGGGGTGATCGTGTCGATAAAGAGAATCGCGTCGTATGAGCTCAGTGGGGCCACTGTTGCGGACATGCGCCCGAAGCTGAGACTACGCGTTTCATGACCTGCTTGAAACCATTCATGGAGAGCGCCGGCGCGAGGCAGTTCCCGAAGATCGAGAACGAACAGCGGAATTGAGAGCGAGCTTAGCAGGCTGTCCATGCCCGAGGTGTCCGGCGGGAATGGTGCTCTCTCGGCCGGAAAACCCGCCGCGCCGCTTCCGAAATAAGTGCCGATCACCACCATGTCGCGATCCAGCGCTGACCGCAGGTACATACCGGCGGGCCTCCAGCGCACGGAGGTCGCTGGAGGTTCCAAGGGGAGGGGGTGAAATGGCCGGCTTGGCGAACCCAATCTCACCACGCTGGTCTGCACATGTAAATCGTGCGCAAAAAAGAGAATCTTCCCGTGGCGGGAACTCTCCCGCTGCTCGATCCACTCCAGATTGTCAGCCATCGCGAGCTCGCGCATTTCCTGTCTGTGCACCCATCGTTCATCCGGTTGCATCTCTTGCGGTGATTCACTGGATCGCTGCCAATCGAATTCCACCGGCAGAGATCGCAAGAATGCGTCGTCCTGAGCTGCATTCAGGGCTTGATGAAGCCCCCAATCGTATTCGTCAACTGACGTGGCGGCGGTCAGGGGAATACGTTCTCGCCGGATCAGCGAAACCATGTCCTGGACCCTTCCGGTTAGGGCGTCTTTCTCAGGCGGCGTCAGCTTGGCGTATTGATCCGTCCGGAAAACCGGAATCACATCGGCCCAATGCTTGCGAACCTCGCGGCTTAGGCCCGGATCGGCATGGTCCAGGAAGGTTAGAACCGTCTCGACCGATAGATACGCGTTGGGATCATACTGGCCCGTTAAATCAAAACCATAGAGGCGAACCTGCCCCGCCGGTGGCTGGGCCGCGTTATAGGAGCGCAGCCATTGAATGAGTTCGAGATTCTCGGGGTAGTTCCCGAACCCGTAACTAAACGCGTCTCTTAGAGCGTGGTCGGTTTCCGTCGTTCGCCCAAGGACATGATCGTACATGCGTTTCGAAGTGCTGAGACTCGTTTCGAGCGCAACCGCCGTGAATCCAAGTTGGGTGACGGCGTAGCGGACCAATCTGTTCCGCATGGCCATAGGCTCGTGTCCGCCATGAAAAGGCTCGCCCAGCGCGACCACGTGCGCAGTGCCGATGATGTTGCGCAGCGGTTGCAGGTCCGCATCACTGTGTGCGTCTTGGTCGACCGAAACCACAGTGTGGACGTTTTGGCGGGCCCACTGCTGGAAGGCTTGGGTCGGGGCGTTCTGCCCATAGAGTGCGATCGGGCAGGCAAGCAACGGCAGGACGAGATAGTTCGATCTGATTCGTAACACCCTCATGCTTTACAGCCATAAAAACATCGCTGGCTTGTTCAACTCAGTATCGGTCAAAACCCAGCCTCACATAAACTCATGATTCCAATAAGCTTCTAGCGAGACGAGCGAGATCCGCACCAACTATTCTGATGGGACTGCGTGATCTTTCACGTAAACGTCGACCCGCGGATCGCGGTCCGCCCCGGAAGCGCCCGGCCCGATGTAGTGGAAAGCTTCGGCGTATTCAACTCCGTACCGCCCGCCCAGTTCGCGGTCGCGTACCATGACGAATTCCTTGATGTAGTTGCGGTCGGCGGTGGCGTCATCCTCGCCCAACAACGGCAGGCGCTGATGACGCTCAGCCAATTCGGCCCGGAGGCGAGATCCAAGGTGGCCGCCCGGGCCTTTCGCTTGGTTGGCCCGATTGGCTTCCACCTTTTTGTCGATCTGCTTGCTGATATCCACGACACGCGTAATCTCCGGCCGCCGTGCGAAGTAATATTTGTCCTGCACCGTCTTCGGTGCGAGGCCCGCCGCGAATTGCTCGGGATAATCGTGCGCCCGGCCGGCCATCCAGCACGCTGCTTCCACGGCCCTGGCCACCATGTAATGATCGGGGTTCTCCTCGTCGTGCGCCCAGGGATCCCAACAGACAACGGTATCGACCTTGAGCAATCGTATGAGAAAGATGAGCCGGCAGATCAACTCGTTCAGTGAAATATCGGCCATGCGGTGATTACTGTAGTTCAGGTCGAAGTGCTTTTCGCAACCCAGGACCTGCGCCACCTTGGCGGTGTCGCGTTCGTTGCCGAGGACGTTCTCGCCGATCGTCCCCGGTGTGCCGAGTCCAGGGGCATCGCCCATATCATCGTTGGTGGCGCGGACGAGGTAGCCCGTGTATCCTTCCTCGATTAGTTTCGCCACGGTCCCCGACGCCTCCAGCGGGACGTCGTCGGCATGCGCTTGGAGTGCGAGCAGCACTTTGCCCTTGTGCGGTTGGCCAGCAAGCGGCCGCTCCAGAAATGCTTCCGTGGCGCCTTGCCCCTGCTCCTGCCGTCCGGAACCTGCCAACTGGGTCAGGGCGCTTCCAGCGATTAGATTGCCGAAGAAATTGCGTCGAAACATGGCACCGATTATACTCCCCTCCGAGTCGCGGAATACAGGTTGAGCTGTTCATTTCGGCAAACCCGACCGACGACTTCGTTGTTCAGCGGCTGCTCAGGAGACGTTTTGAGAATCACCGAGATTCGGTCTGCAGGCTTACGCCATGGCACGCCTCAGGGTGGCTGGTCGAACGAGATTGGGTCGGAGGATTGTATCCATACCCTGATCAACGTGTTCACGGACGAGGGAATCACCGGGTGGGGTTCCGCCTTCACGAACGATGAACTGGTGCAAGCCGCGCTCCACGTCCTCGGACCCTTATACGCCGGCGAAAATCCCCTGGAACCGGAACGCGTCAGTGAGAAGTTGCATGACCACACGTTCTGGATGGGGCGCGGTGGCTCCGTTACCCACACGATCAGTGGAATTGATGTCGCAATGTGGGACATCCTGGGGAAGGCCACGGGCCAGCCGGTGGGCCGGTTGCTTGGAGGGCGCTATCGCGAGCGGGTGCGGCCCTATGCATCGCTGCTGATGTGCGAAAGCCGGGCCATGGCCGAGCGTCTGGTGGCAGTCCGTTCTCAGGGATTTCGCGCCTTCAAGATTGGTTGGGGACCTTTTGGGAGGCACAGTTTCGTCAAGGACGAGGAACTGGTTCGCATTGCGCGCGAGTCGGTTGGTCCGGATTCTTTGCTGATGATCGATGCAGGAGCCAGCGACGCCTTTTGGCCCCAGGATTATAAGTGGGCGGCGCGGACCGCTCGGATGCTTGCTGACTACAATGTGTATTGGTTTGAAGAGCCTCTCCCGCCCGACAACCTGAGCGACTTCATCCTCTTGCGGAACAGTTCACCCGTGCCGATCGCCGGCGGCGAGGTCTTGACCCGGAGGCAATCGTTCAGCCCTTGGCTTCAGCAGAGGGCGTTCGACATTGTACAGCCGGACGTCACGAAGGTTGGGGGGATCAGCGAAGCGCGCCGGATCGCATGGATGGCCGAGGAGAACGGCGTGCGGTTCATTCCCCACGGCTGGAACACCGCGCTTGGTCTTGCTGCGGACCTTCACCTGGCTTCCGCAAGCCGCAGCACCGAATTGGTGGAATACCTCACAGGCTCCCCGTTTATCGATGATCTCGTCGAGGCCCGGTGGGAGCTGGATTCGGACGGTATGCTGCGTGTTCCCGATGGTGCCGGATTGGGAGTGTCGATCAACATGGATGCCGTCGAGAGACACACGGGGAAACGCTTTGACTCGGGTCACGCGGGTGTTTAAGAGTGCAGTCTGAAACCGCAAGCAGGCTCGACTTGCCCCGCAGACTCGGGACGCTAGATGCGACCACGATTGTCATCGGCATCGTGATTGGATCCGGCATCTTCGTGCTTCCCAACCTGATTGCCAGAAATCTGCCCTCGGCCGGCGCCATCCTCACGGTCTGGATCGTTTCCGGTGTGCTCTCATTCTTTGGAGCTCTAGCCTACGCCGAACTGGGAACCATGATGCCTGAGACGGGTGGTCAGTACGTGTACCTGCGCGAGGCATATGGGCCGCTATGCGCATTCGTGTGCGCCTGGACGTTTATGCTGGCGGTTTTGTCCGGCGGGAGCGCATGGCTGGCGGTCACGTTTTCGATCTATGCCGGATATTTCATCCGGGTGACGCCGGCCACCGGCAAGATGGTATCGATCGGGCTCATTGCGGCTCTGTCTGCGGTCAATTACGTGGGTGTCCGAGAGGGCGCCTGGGTGCAGCGAACATTCACGGGTCTGAAGATTGTGGCGCTGTTGGTTCTCATCGGTGCAGCGTTTCTGGTCCCGCACTCAACCGTTGCTCTCAAGGCATCTCAGCACCCTCCTCTTTCTTTCGTGCATTTCAGCATTGCCATGACAGCCTGCCTCATGGCATACAACGGCTGGAGTTACGTCAGCTTTGTGGCGGGTGAAGTGCGGGACCCTCAACGAAACCTGCTGCGTGCCCTGGTCATCGGCATGGCCGCCGTGATGGTCCTGTATGTCGTTGCCAATGTGGCTTATCTAACCGTGATGACCGTACCGGAAATCGCCGCCTCCGAACGCGTCGGGGCGGATCTGGCGGCGCGGACCATGGGCTCGATTGGTGGAACGTTTGTGTCCCTGACGATCCTTCTTTCGATTGTCGGCGCCGTAAACGGCTGCATCTTGACGGCCGCCCGTCTGCCATTCGCGCAGGCCCGGGATCGGCTCTTCTTTTCCCGCTTCGGAGAGGTTCATCCCCGGTTTCAGACGCCAGGCTTCGCCATTCTGTGGGGAGGAGTCTGGACCATGATCCTCATTCTCAGTGGCTCATACGAGACGCTGTATTCTTACTCCATCCTAGCGGCGTGGATCTTCTACACGCTGGGTGTTGCGGCCGTGTTCGCGCTACGTCGCAAGCTCCCTAATGCTGTCCGGCCTTACAGGATGTGGGGCTACCCCTACACGCTCTGGCTATTCTTGGCGGCATCGGTCTGGTTTATGCTAAACGCCTTCGTGGCGCAACCATGGCCTTCATTCATGGCTCTCATTATCGTTCTCACCGGGGTGCTAGCCTTCTGGATCTGGCGCAGGGTAGTACCCCTTCGATGAGGATCTGCCGAATGCCCCTTCAGCCAACCTGCTTGACAACCCCGCTAACCGTCACACACTCGCGTATCTATGCTAGTGTAGTGTGCCACACGGACTGCAACTTAAAGGAGGGCCTCTAGCTAGGGCTCCTCTCATGTCCCGGCACTCCTCTTTGATTTGCTCGACGCCGCCCAATTCTCGCAGGGCCGCGTATCGAGCCTCCTCCGGCGACATCCCCTGAGAGATCTTCTCTTTAATCTGGTTTTCGAGATGAAAGCGCAACTCGTCGCTGAGTTCGCGCTCGACACGTCCGTCGTCAGTAGCGATCGAAACCGCAGCGGAAATTTGTAGAAGCAGCGCATAGCACTTATCAGTTTTCAGTCATCAGTTGCCACCAACTCGCTTTGCTGCTGCTGAAAACTGAAGACTGATGACTGACCGCTCAATCGCCAATCATCCGATCACCCGATATAGTCATTCGTACCTCAAGGCCACCGTCGGATCGACCTTAGATGGCCGACGCGCCGGAAGGTACCCAGCCACAAGCGTTAACGGTCACCAGTACGGCCGTGGCCGTCGCGATAGTCACCGGGTCGGTGGATTTCAGCCCATACAGCATGGTGGCGACCAAGCGTGATACGGCTAGGGCAGCCGGCGCGCCAATGGCGAGTACAAGAGCAATCGTCTTGAGGATCAGGAGGTCCAACGTGCCTTGGACCAAATCTGTGGGTTTGCCCATATTCACTCCCCTCAACTATCGACGGTAAATCTGAGCGCCGGTCCTGTCAATAGTCAAGGGGAGATTTTCGATGCCCTTCTTCGTCTGGGCCTGGCTGACGTACGGGGAACTTTACAGCGTATGTGGATTCTGGACGTCGTCGCGCGGCGCGCAATCGCGACAATGCCGGCCGTGCTGCTGGGCCAGACGTTCCAGGGCTGGAAGGCGCTAAAGCAATTCGTTGCCGCAAGTCCGGTTTTGAGGCACATCGTTGCCAACAGTCTGACTCGGCCAAGGACTGGCTCACTATCGGGCGCTCACTACGTTCCAGGGACACTCGTCCCCTTGAAGCCGGGCACTTTCCGGGCTTGCTCGCTGCCTCCGTCAACTGCCCACGGCAACCAAGCCACTGTTGCCTCCTTGAGACACACGCCCAGTCTTCCAGCTGCCCTTTCCGCGGGCGATCCGAGCTTGACCGCAGATGATGAAGGGGCGTATCGTTTTCCGCAAAGATAAAGGTGCACTAGGAGACGTGAGAGTACATGAAAGTCTTGCATAACGCCATTTTGCTCTTCCTCTTTTTCGGCAACCGAGTGGTTGCTCAGCAGCCGCTCTTCCGTAGCGTGGATATTGACGTGGGCGGAACGGAGCAGGTCCAATTCTCAGATGGCAAGCACGCGACCGTGAAACTGCTCTCGATCAGCGACACACGGGACAAAGCTCGTTCTGCGATTCGGGACGCTCGCGCGGAAGTGGAAATCAATGGCTCCCGCGCCACCCTTTCTTGCGGAAACTACCGTCTGCCGGTGGTCCTGGGCGAGGTGCAGGCTGACTGCACCGTGACCAAAGCCTACTATCAAAATACTAACCACGACCATTGGGGGCTTGAAAAAGACGCCCGCCTGCGCCTCTGGTCGGCGGGGTCTCCCTCCATGCCGCCGGGATCGATGGTTTATCCGGTTCGGCAACGCTGGTTCGCCTCGCGAACCCAAATGGCGAACGAACCGACCTACGTCGACGAGGGCGAGCGCATCACCTCAGCCAAGATTTACTATCACGCAGGCCTCGATATTGGCGGGGCCGAAGGCTTAGTGGACGTGCTGGCCGCGACCAGCGGCGTCGTGGTGGGGCTGGGCACAGCGATGGTCGACAAAGAGAAAGACAATGCCAGCCTCGACCACCTATACAACGACACAATTTGGGTACAGGACGAGCGGGGCTGGTACCATCGCTACACGCACCTGTACTCGTTTGACCCGTCGGTAAAGCTGGGTGGTCGAGTCGCGATCGGACAGAAGATCGGCACTCTCGGGAAAGAAGGCGGGAGCGGCGGCTGGTCACATCTCCATTACGAGATCCTCAGCCGGCAGGCCTCTGGCAAACTCGGCACTCAGGAAGGATATGTCTTCTTGTGGGAAGCCTACCAGCGGCAATACAAGCCGCACCTGATTGCTGTGGCGCGGCCTCACCGGGCAGTACTGGTTGGAGAGAAAGCGACGCTGGATGGGTCCCGGTCATGGAGTGACTCGCACATTGCCCACTACGAGTGGACTTTGACCGATGGTGAGAAAGCGTCGGGACCGAGAGTTGAGAAGGCTTATTCGAAGGCCGGGACGTTCAGCGAACTGCTGAAGATCACCGACGACCACGGACGCACAGCTTACGACTTCGAGACGGTCAACGTCCTCGATCCGCATCATCCGGAGCAGGTGCCGCCGTCGATTCAGGCCGCCTACTGGCCTACGATGGGCATCGCGCCAGGCAAGCCTATCACCTTCAAGGTTCGGACGTTTGGCACCACGGATGGCGAGGAGTCCTGGTCATTCGGCGATGGCGCGACCGCCACAACCAAGTCCGATGGCAACGTTGAGGAACACGCCAAAAACGGATTCGCCGCCACCACCCATGTCTTCAGCAAGCCGGGAGACTACATCGTGCGCGTGGAGCGCGCCAACCGGCTAGGCCAGAAGGCCATCGCGCATTTATGGGTGCGGGTGGGCAGCCCTGAATAAGCCCTCGGGTGAAACATGGAAATAGGTAGCGGCACCCCGGCTGAAGCCGGCTCGTACTTGCTCGACCTCTTCCGTGGCTTGACGATGTCGACTTCATGCCAGCGACAAAAACGATAGGACCGCCGAAATGCAGCGCGAGCCAGATCACAGACCAGGAGGCTCATCGCCGTCGAAATGCGGATGGTAGCCGAGAAAGAGCAAACATTCCAGCCTTTCGGCTTCCAGCAGGAGCTTGTCGGGCGCCCTCTTGTGTTCGCGTCGCATCACCGCAGCGAAGGATCTGAACTCACGCGTCGGATAGCGCTTGCGGCTCGCTGCGAGCGCCCGTTCGAAAGCGCAGTGCCGATCGATTACCAATGCCGCCAGCCGGTCTTGTTCCGAGCTAGACATTTTCGTCTTGACGCTCGAACTCAAGCTGGGGGCTCTGTGCTTAAGGTACCTGATCTGTCGATATCGTTGTTAGGCTTCATAGAGCGCGGCTTCTCGATCCAGGTACTTCATGCTATAGCCGAGCATGCGGTAGACCAATCGGGCCAGCTTGGCCGCCATGGCCTTGGTGGCAATGGGGGCGCCCAGCTTGGTTTTCAATCGACGGAACTGCGCCCAGATACGTGTTACTTCGCCACAAGGTGCTAGCCGCCATCCGCAAGGCGATACTGGCCCGGTTGTTCGTCGGCAAGCGGCCTTTCCCAATGACCTTGTGCCGCTGATTCGATTATCGGGACACAGCCGTAGCCAGGAAACGAAATGGCTCTCGTCTTTCCATCGGCTCATATCCCATCCTGCTTCGCTTCGATCATTGCGCTGCCGCCAGTACGTCCGCAGGGTGCGGATTTCCTGGGGCGGCCGAAACGAATTCCGCAGTAGCCCGTACCTGTGCAGTTTCATCAGCCACTGGCTCTCCTGCACATCGGTCTTGTGCCCCGGCAGATTCTTCGTGGCCCCCGGCCCGGTCGGCGGAACTTGCGCAATCTCCCCATCGGGGTCGGGCCGTTCTCCTTTGCAGGACAACACCCGCCACCATCCACACAACCGCTTACACCGGAAGCCACGCTTGAGTCAAGCAGAAACGCGCCAGAGTGAATGCGGCCTTAGCTACCGAGCCCGGTTGTGCCTCAAATTCTAGTTGAGTGCTCGACGATCATCGAGCTCTCTTGGGGGAGTTTCTGACTTATACAACCACCCCAAAGGGGTGGCTCGTGCTTGACGGTAAGTCGCTAGCCGCTCTTCTGACAAGGATGGCTGCGAGGCGACATGTAAGAGAACATCAAAAATCCGGTTGGTATCGCAAAGTGGGTTTGAGTAGAATCGAAGCGCCTGAGACCGATGCAATTCGTACGCAGGAGGGTGCGCTATGCCGTTACCGCTCAAAGTAGCTTCCAGACTCTTATCTGGAGTCGTCAGTGCAGTTCTGGCAACTTGCGTTTGCAAGGCAGGTCAAACAGTGCGCACCGTCACAGACCCCGGAGTTCGCGGAGGCGTGCCCGGCGCCGGTACTCCGCTACCTGGCCTGACGGCAGACGAAAACGCGTTCTTCCAGGACGGACTCGCCCGGTTCCAAGATATCGAGACCGTTACGGGAGGTAACAATACCGGGCTCGGGCCTCGGTTCAACTCAAACCAGTGCTTTTCCTGCCATTCGCAGCCAGGGCCCGGCGGTTCAAGCCCGGCGCAAAACCCCTTGATTGCGATCGCCACCCTCGATGGGGCAAAGAACAAGGTGCCCTGGTTCATTGCGCCGAAAGGTCCCGTCCGCGAGGCCCGCTTCAAGCGCAATCCCGATGGAACAAACGACGGCGAGGTACACGCGCTATTTGTCATCACCGGCCGGAGCGACGCGGTGGGCTGCAACATAGCCCAGTTTAACTTCCTATCGGCCGGAAACCCGCTCACCGGCCGCGGCGGAAATTCGAACATCATCTTCCGCATCCCAACACCTGTATTCGGTGCCGGGCTCATCGAGGCAATCCCTGACGGCGCAATCCTCGCGAGCCAGAAGGCCAACGCTTCGGAGAAGAGGGCGTTGGGCATCTCCGGTCATGCCAACGCCCACTTGAGCGGCAATGCGAACCGTAGTGCCAACGACGGCACCATTACTCGCTTTGGATGGAAGGCTCAGAACAAGTCGCTTCTGATGTTCGCGGCCGAAGCCTATAACGTTGAGATGGGAATCTCAAATCAACTCTTTCCGCAGGAACGCGACGAGACGGCAGGGTGTGTTTTCACCGCCACTCCCAATGATACGATCAACTTCACGACAACGCCCACCCCGAGCGCCAATACCAATACTGCCGTGCTCTCTGACATCGAGGCTTTCGCCGACTTCATGCGCATGCTGGCCCCGCCCATCCCGGCGCCAGAGACGGCATCCACGGCAAGGGGACGGATGGTCTTCACGAAGGTCGGCTGTGTGCACTGTCACACGCCGTCGTTTACCACTGGCAAGATGATTGCGAGTGGCTCCTCGACTGTTCCGAGCGCCGCACTCTCGAACAAGCCGGTAAACCTCTTTTCGGATCTCCTTGTGCACCACATGGGCACGGGTCTGGCGGACGGCATCACGCAAGGTGGGGCGGGCCCGGACGAGTTCCGTACCCCGCCGCTTTGGGGTCTCGGGCAACGCATATTCTTTCTTCATGACGGACGCACCAGTAGTTTGGTAGAGGTTATCGAGTTTCACCGGAGCCCCGGTAGTGAGGCCAGCCGGGTCATCGAGCGTTTTAGTCGACTGAGCACTCCGGAAAAGCAAGACATTATCAATTTCCTCCGGTCGCTCTAGTCTCCTGTCCCAGTGGTTCGTGACATAAATCCAGAGGGGGCAGCCATCCGGCAAGGCGAGCGATGCTCTCAGATTGATCACCGTAACTTAGCTTACTTACTTCTGGGACAGGAGACTAGGTGCCGGCAAGAGGCCACAACCGCAACCCAGTTGGAGCCGATGGCCTGATTGTCTCCTTGCAGGGTCCTGGGCGAAGGCGGCGATCGACGAATGGAAGGCGGCCAGTGGTGTCAGGGAAGGCGTGCTCTTTCGTTTCCATCAACAAAACGGGCCGTATCTGGGGCACCGGAATGACACCGAAGGTGCTGTGGGAGATTGTTCGCGAAGCGGCCTCAAGGGCAGGGATCGAGAAGCTCGCGCCTCACGACCTCCGCCGTACGTCTGCCAGGTTCTGCCGTTGAGCCGGCGGCCAATTGGATCAAATCCAGTTTCTGCTCGGTCACGTCTCGATCCAGACCACCGAGCGTTACCTCGGGTGCAAGCAGAAGTTGCGCTGCGCCGTCAACGACCGGATCGGTTCGAGCCGGAGGACCACGTCCAAGAGCCATAGCAGACGCGGGGCAACTATAGGCCGCCACTTGCCAACAAGGGAGGAGTTATTTCCCACAACTCACTTCTGGACGTCGGAGCGATTGGCGAGTTGTCTCGGTTCGCCGACAACGCGTCAACCCGCCAATTGATCGGTTAAACCGAGTTCCTTGAATCGGATGCGATTGCTTGTGGGAAGGGCTGTTCTCGCCAGGAATCCTGACCTGCCGGATCCGGCTGCAGTTTTCCGGTTTGCTGTAGCCCAGGTAGACCACCGGTCTCAAGAGAACTTAGGCTAGCCCAAACAAGCGTTTTGAAACTCTCTGGAACTTTGGGACCTCTCATATCGTATTCCGCTAAGAGGCCATCATGGGTGAAAAAAGAACCGACCTTTTGCGCGGAACTCTCGACCTTCTGGTATTGAAATCCCTGAGCCTTGAACCCTTGCATGGAGTCGGCATTTCCCGGCGTATTACGCAGATCACTCAGGGTGCGTTCCAGGTGAGCTTTGGATCGCTCTTCCCCTCGTTGCACCGCATGGAAGAGAAGGGCTGGGTGGAGGCCGAGTGGCGCACCTCGGAAAACAATCGTCGTGCCAAGTACTACCGACTGACTTCACCAGGGCGCGCACAACTCAAGATCGAAGAGCGGGAGTGGAACCAAGTGGTCAAGATCATGACGGCGGCGGTGGAATCTGCTTGAGTCCAGCTTGGAGGCACCATGCCAACTAGAATCGTGAGTTTGTTTCGGAACCTCTTGCGGAAGAGCACGGTTGAGCAAACTTTAGACGATGAACTGCAATCTTCGGTGGAACTCCTGACGGAGGCAAAGATGAAGGAAGGGCTCGCGCATTCGGAAGCCCGGCGACAGGCGCTTATCGAACTGGGCGGCGTGGAGCAAGTCAAGGAAGAGGTCCGCGGCATACGGGCGGGGCGCCTTCTGGAGGATCTCGCTCACATTCGTGGCGGTTGCAGTCCTTCTTGCCGCCGTGGCCGTGCTGGCAAGTTACATCCCCGCGCGCCGTGGAACGAAGGTCGATCCCATGGTGGCGCTGCGCTACGAATGAAGCATGGTCTTTAGGACCACAAGCGAACCATGAAGGTGGCTTTGAGTTCGAAGCTTGTTGGGACGACGTCATGCCATGAACCGGCAGTTTCTCTGCGGCTGAGAGTTGCCAGCCACAAGACAAGATCCCGGCACAAGCCTGTGTCGCCGGCGGCTAACCCGCGATTAACGTTAGCATCCAGCGTTTACCTATCCCCACTCCGCCGATTCGTAACGAGAAATCGCCTTGTGGTAAGGAATCGCGAGGTCGAACAACCTAGGGGACTGCCTTGGGTTTCAAGGAGTTCATACGAGGTCGACTTTCCCCTCCCGGACCGCACGATGCGGAGGGGAAAGCAAATGCTTAGTTCGCCGAGCGGACCGGAACAAATTGGGAGGCATACTGTTGCACTCCATTACATTCGATTGAGCTATTATGTTCTGAAAGGAAGAAGGGTTGCCGCGGGCGGAACCGACGCACAGCCCACACATTAACTTATGTGATTGTGACCCTGGAAATTATGAACTCTAGCTCGGTTCTCCGAGTACAGCGAAGACGACGTAGCAACCTAATTTGTCGTTTACTGCTGTTAGCCGCGTGCTCGCTAGCGGCTACAATCACCAAAGGCCGGCAGGAGAGACAACATCGAGGGTCCGAGCACGAGATCTGGCAGCAGGCGGAACCCGATGCAGTGCAGCGCGGGCATAGCCAATTTCAGAAGACCTGCGCGTTCTGTCACGGCGCTGACGCCAACGGCGGTTCCCAAGGCCCCAACCTCATGCGCAGCGCAGTCGTCCGACACGACGAGAACGGAAACCTCATCGGCCCTGTCGTGCTTGAGGGACGGCTTGACAAGGGGATGCCGGCATTTCAGCTCACGCCGGAGCAGATCACGGACGTAGCCGCCTTTCTTCGCTACCGGCTCGAAGAATCGGACCGCAGGTCGCCCAAGCACCCGGGCGCCGACTATTCCGCTGCCAAATTGTTGGTGGGGAGCGTGGACTCCGGCAGAGCATATTTCAACGGCCCAGGCGGTTGTTCGGCCTGCCACTCTGCCACTAGCGATCTGCGCGGAATCGCCAGCAGGTACCCCGCTGCCGAGTTGCAAGCACAGTTTCTTTACCCCCAAGACCAGCATCTGACGGCTACCGTGACCGACTCGTCGGGCAGGCAGTATACCGGCGAGGTTCGCCTGCTCACGAATTATGACGTTGCGATCGAAGACCGCGCAGGCTGGTACCACTCCTGGCCGCTTGACACGATCAAACTGGCACTCAAAGATCCGTTGGCGACGCACCGCGAACTGCTCTCCCAGTTCACTGATTCTGAGATGCACGACATCCTCGCTTATTTGGAGACCCTGAAGTGATGAGACTTGTAGCTCTTCTTCTCTGTGCGGCATCGGTTCGCGCCCAGGGCCTCGATCCGAAGTTGCTCCTTCAGCCGCCGACCGGCATTTGGCCATCCTACAACGGCGACTACAGCGGCCGGCGATTCAGCCCCTTGTGTCAGATCAACCAGGACAACATCGGATCGCTGACGTTGGCCTGGGCATTTCAGGCTCACGAGCGGGCGTTGAAATCCACTCCACTTGAGATCGGCGGAACCCTCTACTTCACGATTCCCAATCACGTGTGGGCGGTGGACGCGCGAACAGGCAGGCAGATTTGGCACTTCCAGCGTCAATCCGAAGGAGACGACATTGGCCAACGCGGCGTCGCAATGTATGGAAACAAGTTGTATTTCGGCACGCCCGACGCCCACCTCATTTGTCTTGACGCCCGCAATGGAAAGAAGCTTTGGGAAGTGGAGGTTGGCGACGTCAAGTTTGGCTACTACATCAGCATGGCTCCCTTGGTGGTGAAGGATCGCCTGGTCGTGGGTATCTCCAACGACCAAACCGACATCATGGGTTTTCTCGACGCCAGGAGCCTGGTGGATGGCAAGCTCCTTTGGCGTTGGAATTCTGTGCCCAAGCCAGGCGAGCCCGGATCTGAAACGTGGCCGAACAAAGAGGCGATGGCACACGGCGGCGGGACAACCTGGATGACAGGAACTTATGATCCCGAGCTGAACCTGATTTACTGGGGTACTGGCAATCCCCATCCGGTGCTTGCTGGACAAGTGCGTCCCGGCGCCAATCTTTATACCTGCTCCATCGTCGCTCTGAATGCGGACACCGGTAAGCTGGCTTGGCACTTCCAGTCCTCTCCCCATGACACGCAGGATCGTGACGCGACTGAAACGCCGATCCTGTTCGATGCCGAGTTTCAGGACAAGCCTCGTAAATTGCTGGCTCAGGCAGCGCGCAACGGATACTTTTTCCTCTTGGACCGCGCGACGGGCGAGCATCTGCTGAGTACACGGTTCGGCGCGGAAAACTGGTCGTCCGGACTCAACAAGCGCGGAGAGCCGATTCCGAAGCCTGACAAGGAGCCTCAACCAGCGGGTGCCTTGCTGGAAGGAGCTGGAACCAATTGGTGGGCGCCAAGCTTTGATCCGGAGACCGGTCTGTTCTACGTGAACGCCTACGAGGATTTCTCGGTGGCTTATCTCACGCGCAGTGAGGGAGACGAGGCCAGCGCCTCCGACCACCAGGGTGGCGTGGACAGCCCGCTCTGGTCGCAGGCGATGCTTCTGGCAATTGACTATAAGACAGGTGACGTTCGCTGGCGGCGCGACCGGCCCGGCGGCACAGGTGAAGGTTCCACAGGCAATGGTGCCGGTATTCTCACAACTGCAGGGCACCTGCTGTTCACAGGCGACAACGCCGGCGACCTCGTAGCGCTCGATCCTGCTACGGGCAAATCGCTTTGGCACGTCTACGCCGGCGGGCGACTCACAGGCTGCCCGATGAGCTACGAACTGGACGGCCGCCAATACATCCTCACGGCTGTGGACAGCGTGCTTTATGCCTGGTCCCTGCCGGCCGCGGGTCAGCCACGGTAGTGAGTCGCGATCAGGGTAGCGCAGAGTTTCGTTTGTCAGAAACTCTGCGGTTTTTCGCAGTGCCGGAAGAGAAGCCGCAGGCTTCGAAAAGCGCGAAGTCTGCGCTTGTCATGAGGGACCGTCAATTTCTGATTCCGCCAAATTTACGCGATCCGCGACAAGCCAGTCGCTATCGGGACGGCACACAAGGCGGGCATTCTATAGTGGACCCCGAATTTTGGACCAGGCAATAAGTTAACATGTCGGCTCAGTCGTCGAGGCTAGGAGGGCCGATGAGCACGACACGCAAGCAGTACAGTGCCAAGTTCAAGGCGCGGGTGGCGATCGAGGCGATCCGG
>DASYYZ010000122.1:0-8380 GCA_035946735.1 Terriglobia bacterium | reverse complement strand
CTTTTCGGTGCCGGAATCCATCTTCAAGGTCACACAGCCCTCGCCCACATCCGTCACCATCGTGCTTGTCCGGATGGTCACCTTCAGTCGGCGCAGCGCCTCTGCAGCGCGTTCGGAGAGATCGGCGGGGTAGCTCGGCAGCACGCGTTCCGAAGCTTCCACCAGCAGGATGCGGGAGTGTGACGGATCGATGCGGCGGAAGTCCTGCCTCAAGGTATCGTGCGCGATCTCGCTGAGCGCGCCGGCGAGCTCCACACCGGTGGCGCCGGCGCCCACGATCACGAACGTGAGCCGGGCTTCCTCCTTCGCAGGATCTGTCTCGCGCTCGGCGGCTTCGAAGGCCAGCAGAATCCTGCGCCGGATTTCGGTTGCGTCCTCAATGGTTTTGAGTGCGGGCGCGAAACGGGCCCAATCATCGTGACCGAAGTAGGAATGGCCGGACCCCGTCGCCACAATCAGCGTGTCGTAGGTAACCTCGCCGTCCTCAAGCAAAACGCGGCGTCCGGCGACATCAACATCTTTGGCTTCCGCCAGCAGTACCCGGGCATTCTTTTGCTTCCTGAGCGCACCCCGCAGCGGGGCGCAAATGTTGGCAGGAGACAATCCTCCGGTTGCCACCTGATAGAGCAGCGGTTGAAATAAGTGGAAGTTGCGCCGGTCGATCAGCGTGATATCGACGGGGGCGCGCGCCAGGGTATGAACGGCGCGCAGCCCTCCGAACCCGCCGCCCAGGACCACGACGTGGTGGCGTTTTTCCATCCCATTCTCAGGCCTGCGCAGCACCTGCCGTTCATTCACCCGTTACAATTGATGAAGGCTAGAGACACTCACCTTTTAGATCGTTGTGCGAGGAGAACGATTCGAGTACCGGGTAGCGGCGGCTGGTGGGGCGGTCAACGTTGAAGGCGGCCCCTGTGCGGCCCGGCAAGGGCACATTTCGAGGGGGAGAGTGGGCCGGCAAGAGAAGCCGACCCACCCGTGAACCCGACAGGCGTGAGTGAGAACGAACCTAAGCTTCCTTGAAAAGCGATGAATAGACAACGCCGGCGATGGCCGCGCCTATGATTGGAGCAACCCAGAAGAGCCAGAGCTGCTGAAGGGCCCAGCCGTGCACGAAGAGTGCCGGTGCTGTGCTGCGAGCCGGATTGACCGAAAGGTTGTCAACCGGGATGCCGATGAGGTGAATGAGCGTGAGGCTGAGACCGATGGCGATTCCCGCGAATCCCTGCGGCGCGCGCTTGTCCGTGGCGCCGAGGATCACAAACAGGAAGAAGAAAGTGAGCACCACCTCAGCCACGAGGCAGGCTGCGAGCGAGTACCCTCCCGGTGAGTGCTCGGCGTAGCCGTTGGCCGCAAAGCCTGAGCTCAGGTCAAACCCGGCTTTGCCGCTCGCCACCACGAAGAGTGTGCCCGAGGCAGCAAGTCCACCGAGAACCTGAGCGATGATGTAGGGGATGAGGTCTGAGACCGGAAAGCGTCCACCTACGCACAATCCAACGGACACAGCCGGGTTGATGTGGCAGCCGGAGATGTGCCCGATGGCGTAGCACATGGTCAACAACGTAAGTCCAAAAGCCAGTGCAACACCCGCGAAACCGATTCCCAGAGCGGGGAAAGCAGCCGCCAGAACGGCGCTACCGCATCCGCCGAATACCAGCCAGAACGTGCCAAAGAATTCTGCTCCGCAACGTTTTCCAAGTGACATCCGCAGCCTCCTTTTACGTTCACTTTTGTTACAGCCGGCAACGCTTGCCGATTTCGCCAGCCGCTCGCGCAATTCGCGCCGGCTAGCATATCACTTGAACGGAACTTGCATAAGAGGGTTGCGGCTGGCCCCGAAATCAGAACGTGTAGCCGATGCCCGTGGTAAACGCGATATCGTTCTTCTTGTTGCCGGCGGGTGGATTGCTGAGATAGAGATCGATCACGCCCGAGTTGAGGGAGAACTTGCCGGCAAGCTTTGCCGAAAGCGTAGTAGCGGTGTCGAAGCGGTATTCCCCGGTGTCGGAGAGATTGGGGTAGAAGTTCACGTCGTGGTCGAGCCGGACGCGCTTGGTGATCTGCATGCCGAGCTTCTCTCCTACCAGCGCTTGCGCGCTCTGGTCGTACGCTCCGTTGAAAAACTTCTCGTGCACGAACGTAAGGCCGCCGAGTACGCTGAAGGTGGTGCGCGAGTTCTTGATAACGTCGCGGCCGTAGCCGCCGCCGTAGGTCTGCCGCAGATACAGTCCTTCAGTGGAAAGATGGTCGAACTCTGCAAGCCCAAAGACGAAGTTATCGGCACTGAAAAGATACTGAGGCCGTACGTCGGTGCTCAGGGTGTGCGAAGTCACGAAGGCGGTGCCTTGCTCCGCGTGGGAGAGAAGGGTGGTGAGGTCGAAGCCGGTACGCCAATGCCGCTCGAAGATGGGCGTGTCAGGACGCTCGCGCACAGCATTGATGGTGGTGGCGAAGGTGTTGGTCTGCTGGTTGCCGCGCTCAAGGCTGTACCCGAGGCTGGCAGAGCCTTTCCAATCCTGCCACGGCGTCGCCGTATGCTCCACCAACTTCTCGTAAGCATCGGCAGGCATGATGAGATCGGCGCTTGCGGCCGTCACGCTTTGGACCTTGCCGTTCGATGTTATTTTCCAGTTGCCAGAGGAATCGAGCTCGAGCTGGCCCTGCACCGGAGCCTGATCCTTGACCACTACCACCGCAGGCTTAGCAACGGAAAACGACGTGACTTGACCCATCGGAATCGTCAAGTCACCGAGGACGTCAGACTTGATCTCGAGATTGCCCCCCTTGACGGTCACTAGGGTGCCGGTGACGCGGTCGCCATTCTTGAGAGTCACTACATCGGCCAAGGCGGTTGCGGTGAGAAAGAGAAACGCGACGACAGCACAACAGATGATGGATTTCAAGGGAACAGCCTCCCAATGGTAGAATTTGGTGCCGCTTCCCCCTCGAACAGGGTATCACAGAGAATTTATCTGGCGGGCTCGTGATCGTGACTACCGGTTCCTTCAGGTGTTTGGAATACAGGTCCGGGATGACGGTAGCTAGTAGTTTTGATTCCTAAATGATAAATGGACCTAAACGACCGAGAGCGTTTCGAGCTTGTACTTCCACCGGGAGACTACGGGTTCTTCATTGACCTCACGCAGGTACATCTCGATGCGTGTTTGAGTTCGTTACGTAGCCTGAAGGGAAAGGAGGTTGGGGAGGATAGTCCGGAAGATATAGTAAGTTATTCTTGTTCAAGTGGTATGTTCGGCCGAGACACGGAATTACATCGGGTTCTTTTCAATGACCTGCGGGGGCTACGATCCGACCGGGGCCGCCACCCCATCAAGCTCGGGCACCGCCGCAGCGGCCCCGTTTGCGCCGGCTTCGCGGTCGGCGATGAAGCGCTCGATCTCTTCCAGCAGCGCCGGAACAATCTCGGCTTCGGTGACCCGCCGGATGGCCTTGCCCTCGCGATAGATCATTCCGTTGCCGCGCCCTGCCGCCACTCCCAAATCGGCTTCGCGTGCTTCTCCCGGTCCATTGACGGCGCAGCCCATCACGGCCACCGAGAGAGGCATCTTGATGTGTTTGGTGGCTTGTTCGATCTCGCCCGCGATCCTGAAGAGGTCCACTTCGAGCCGTCCGCAGGTGGGGCAGGCAATCACCACCGGTCCGCGGCTGCGCAACTCCAGTGATTTCAACAGCTCGTAAGCGACGCGGACTTCCTCGACGGGATCGGTGGCAAGCGAAACGCGAATCGTGTCTCCAATACCTTCGGCCAGCAGCATGCCCATGCCCACGCAAGACTTCACCGTCCCCGAAAACTGCGTCCCAGCCTCCGTGATTCCGAGGTGAAAGGGGTAATCCACCTGAGGAGCCAGCAGGCGATACGCTGCCACGGCCATCTTCACGTTTGAAGCCTTCAGCGAGACGATGGTGTCCCTGAAACCGAGTTCTTCGAGGATGCCCAGGTGGTACAGCGCGCTCTCCACCATGCCTTGAGGCGTGGGATAGCCGTACTTCTCGAGCAGCCGGCGCTCGAGCGATCCGGCGTTAACTCCAATGCGGATAGGAACATGTTGCTCCTGCGCGCGCCGCACCACCAACCGGACCTTTTCGGCGTCGCCGATGTTTCCCGGATTGATCCGCAGCTTGTCGATGCCGGCGTCCAGAGCCATCAGCGCAAACTTGTACTGGAAATGAATGTCGGAGACCAGTACGGAGTCCGGACAGCGCTTGCGGATCTCGGGCAACGCCTGGGCGGCCTCGACGTCGGGCACAGCCAGGCGCACGATTTCGCAACCCGCGGCCTCCATCTGCTGAATCTGCTCCACGGTGCGGTCCACGTCGCGCGTGTCCGTCTTGGTCATGGACTGGACCGCAATGGCGGCATCGCCGCCGATGGTGTAACGCCCCACCTTGACAGGCCGTGTCTTGCGCCGGGGAGGGAAGTATTCCTGGTCGCTAAAGTTCATAAGCAGTTGTCGTTTTTCAACAAACTCCTAATAGGGTTTGAAAGTTTTCACCAGGTCGTTATACATCACGAACACGGTCAGCAGCAGCAGTAAAGCCAGTCCAACCTGTACGATGCGCTCCTTGACGGCCAGGCTCAGGTCGCGACGGATGATCGACTCGATCAGCAGCATGAAGAAGACTCCGCCGTCTAGGATAGGAATCGGCAGAAGGTTGAAGATTCCGAGCGACAGGCTGATATCGGCCGAAACTCTGACCAGGTCGGAGATCCCGGAGCGGTAGGCTTCACCGGACATCTGCGCGATCCCGATCGGTCCCGAGAGCGAGCGTGGTGACATCTGCCGCGTCAAAATCTTCCCCACGGCCTCGAACGATAGCTCAGAGTTTCTGATGTTTTCGTCGATTGAAGACCTCACCGCCTTGGGCCACGGCAGTTGCCGCACCACCACTTCCCGCAATCCCACCCCAATGCGCCACTGGGAGTGGCTGTTGATCTCTCCCATGACCGGAGTAAGCCTGAGCTCGAGACTCTTTCCCGCGCGCTCAACCGTGATTTCGGCAGGCCCGCCTTGATTGGCCTGCAAAGCCGGAGGCAAGTCCTGCCAGCAGGGAATGGGTTTGCCGTCGAAGGCGGTGATGCGATCGCCGCGTTGGACCCCTGCCTTGGCGGCCGGGGAGCCGTCTTCAACCACATCAATCTGCGGGGTTACGCAGGGCGTCCATCCTGCGACTCCCAAACGCTCGGCACCTTCGGGGCGCGGGGTGATCGAAGACTCCTTCGTTTGCCCATCTCGCACCATCTCGACCGGAAGCGGGGTGCTTGGTGACATCGCGACCGTCAACTCCACGTCTTCCCAGGTGGGATTCCTGAGGTTGCCCACGCGGGTCAGCAGGTCGCCGGGCATGAAGCCAGCTTGCGCCGCCGCCGAATTGGGGGCGATCTCGCCAATGCGCGCCGGTTGGGTTTCGAACAGAGGAACTTCGTAATGGTAACGGTCAAGGACCGTTAGAAGAAAAATCGCCAGCAGAACGTTCATGGCCGGCCCCATCAGCACGATGAAAAACCGCTGCCAACGCGGATGAGACCGGAATTCGCCGGGATCGCCGGTTTGACCCTCGGAGGGATCCTCGCCCGCCATCTTGACGTAGCCTCCGAGCGGCAGCAAGCTCACGCGATAGTCAGTGCGGTCGTCGGGCACGTCTCCCGCTGAGACGATTAGAGGCGGGCGGCCGAAGGAGAACTGCCCGGCTTTGACGCCAAATAGCCGCTTGCCAAACCCAAACGAAAAGGTAAGAACCCGCACGCCTGACCATTTGGCCGCCAGAAAGTGTCCCAGCTCGTGGATGAAGATCATCAGCCCGAGGGACACTACCACCACAGCGATGTCCGTCAATGTCCTGGAAAGAGCACTCACTCGATTAGCCTTCCTACGGTTGCGGCCATGCCATTCACTGCGCCCGTTGCTTCCCGGGCTCCGACTTGGGCTCGGGCACGCTCTCGAGCCTCGCGATCACAGGCCAATACGTCCTCAATGGAACCTAGCCGCGTCCCTGCGGTGTCCGCCAGCACTTCACCAACGACTCGCGGGATATCCGTAAAACGCAGTCGCCGCGCGAGGAAAGCCTCCACCGCCACCTCATCGGCGGCATTCAAGGCGCAACTCGCGGCAGGACCTGCCTCAAGGGCCTGGCGTGCCAGGTCCAGACAAGGAAACTGCCGTCGCTTGGGTGGATAAAAATGCAGATGCTTGAGGCTGGCCGCCTGCAGGTTAAGACCGCCGCCATTCACCGGAATCGGCAGCCGGTCCGGGTAGGTGAGGGCGTACTGGATTGGAATGCGCATGTCCGGGACGGCCAGTTGGGCCAGCAGCGACCCATCGACGTATTCTACCATGGAATGAATGACCGACTCGGGGTGGATCAGCACCTTAATCTGGTCGGGGGCTAGGCCGAACAGCCAGTGGGCCTCGATCACCTCGAAGCCTTTATTCATCAGCGTAGCTGAATCGATTGTGATCCGGCCGCCCATATTCCAGACGGGGTGTTTCAGGGCCTGCTCGGGCTGGGCCGATTCCAGATCCTGCTTGCGTGTTCGCAGGAAGGGTCCGCCCGACGCGGTGAGGATCACGCGGCGGACCTCGCGCGGCGCACCCGAGCGCAGACACTGGTGCAGGGCGCTGTGCTCGCTATCGATGGGCAGGATCTCGACTGCGCGTTCCCGCGCCGCCTGCATAACGAGTTCTCCGGCTGCGACCAGCGTCTCCTTGTTGGCAAGGCCGAGCCTTTTTCCGGCGCGCACCGCTTCATAAGTGGCCACCAGACCGGTCACGCCATGGCTGGCCGAGACCACAAAATTCACGGCCGGGTCGGTGGCTGCCTCCACTTGGCCTTCTCTCCCCGCCAAAACCCGAATAGGCCGTGAGTACCCAAGCCCGCGAAGCCTTTGCTGGAGCGGCTCAATACATTGCGGTGAACCCACCACGACGGTCTCGGGCACAAATTCTGTAACCTGCCGCGCCAAAACGTCGAGGTTCTTGCCCGCGGAGAGCGCAACCGCGCGCAACCGGTCGGGAAGTCCCGCCACCACCCGCAGGACGTTTGAGCCTACCGATCCGGTCGAGCCCAGGATACAGAGATTCTTCATAACAGCAAGTAGAAAGCTCGCCTCCAGCCGCCCGAATCGATCCCCGAATCGACCCCCAAATCGACCATCGACCAGCCCGCCATTGAGTCAACCAATGGACCGACGAGTCAGCCGTGGCTCAGCGGGCCAGCAAGCCCTTGACGACGAGAGCCGCCCACAAGACCGGAGCGCTGAGGATAAGGCTGTCAACGCGATCCAGCAGGCCGCCGTGCCCAGGCAGCAGCGAGGCTGAGTCCTTCCGGTCCGCACTTCGCTTGAGGGCCGATTCCACTAAATCGCCCGCTTGACCAGCAATCGCCACCAGCCCCGCTAAGAGCATAGCGGTCTTCAAATCCGATGTCTTCCACCAGCGGGTCAAAGCCCAAGCCACCAGCAGGCTGCCGGCCAGGCCTCCGAGCGAACCTTCCAGGGTCTTCTTCGGCGAAATGTGGGGAAACAAAAGTACTCGACCAATCCCCTTCCCCACAAAGTAAGCGAAGATATCTCCAGCCCAGTTCACCAGAAACAGGAACAGCAGGATCTGGCCCGGCGGCATCGCGGGCGCGGCGGCTTGCGCAATGGCAACACTCGGAAACCGCAGCGGCACCAGCCAGGACAGCAATAGCCCGACGTAGAAGATACCAAACAAGGTTATGGAGGCCGCGCCGAGGTAGTCGTGAAGGTCGCGAGTCCAAACCAGGAGGACGGTCAGAGCAAGCGGAATCGTCAAGGATGCCAGGATCAGAATGGCGCTGCCGTTCGGGGCGGATCGATTGAACCAGTGAACATCAGCCCATTGCGCGAAACACAGGGCAACGCAGCAGGTGTATCCGAGCCAGCGAAACGCGCCGAGGCCGCACGTCCGGCTGATCTCGAAATACTCGAACGCCGTGCGCAGCACCACCGCCAAGAGCGCAGCCATAAACAGCCACTCGGGCGCCCGGAGAATAAGATAAAGAACCGGCGGCATCAAGACGAGCGCGGTAAGGACGCGAAGTCTCATCAGGGCTCAGGTCAGCGAGACCTCATCCGGCGAATCATGTGCCGAGCCCGCCATAACGCCGCTCGCGTCCCTGATACTCCAGGATGGCACGAAAAACGTCGAGCTGAGTAAAGTCCGGCCACAGCGTCTCCGTGACCCAAATCTCGGCATACGCGATCTGCCAGAGCAGAAAATTGCTGATCCGCATCTCGCCGCTCGAGCGGATAAGCAGATCGGGGTCCGGCATGTCGCGCGTGTAGAGATGGGCGCTGACGGCCGCCTCATCGATCACGAATCCATCGCCATCGCGTTTC
>DASYYZ010000121.1:0-10440 GCA_035946735.1 Terriglobia bacterium | reverse complement strand
GGGAGATAGCGCAAGCCGTGGACAAGGCCGAAGTCGTCGTACTCATTGCCGTCCGTGCCGGCGGCAAGCAACCACACAAAAGTTTTGACGCCCTCAGCCCAGTTGTACAGCATGCCGCGCGTCACGTACTTGGCCTGCACCAGTCAGCGCGATTCCTAACGCCGCAGCTTACCCCAATGCCTCGATCTTTGGATTATGCTGAATTTGGGGGAGTCTTCACGGCGCAGACGAGGACTACGGGTTTGGGGTGTTCTCCTGCCGCCGGGGCGAAGGGCCATGAAAGCATTCCTGGTAGCGATGCTGGTGTTTGCAAGCCTGCTCTGGTTGCCGTTGAGCCCTCCGCCTTTGGCTGCCCAGGATTCGGGTTTGACCGTCATGCATGTTCCGGCTCCGGACTTTCCGCCGGCGGCGGGCGCGAATGCGTCCACAATGGCGGGTGCCGGTGGGAGCTCTGCGCAGGGTGTTCCGCCGCTCGGGCCGGTTAGCCGAGGCGGATCGGTCGTCCCAGGTTCACCTCCCGCCGGAATACCCTCCCAAGGGTCACAACCTTCCGATACTCAAGGGCCCGGTGGCGTCACCTGGTTCAACAGCTCACCACTCACCATGGCGGAACTGCGCGGCAGGGTGGTGATGATTGATTTCTGGGAGTACACCTGCATCAATTGTATTCGAACCTTCCCCGAGAACAAGAAGCTTTGGGAGCGCTACCGGAACGACGGCTTTGTGCTGATCGGCGTGGACGACGCCGAGTTTACTTCGGCCGCTCCGGTGGAGCGCGTGCGGGAGGCTGTCCGGCGCTTCGCACTGCCGTACCCGGTTGTGGTGGATTATCGGTATCAGATCTGGAACGCTTACAAGAACAGCATCTGGCCCAACGTTTTCCTCATCGACGCCAATGGCTACATCCGTTACAACCACCCCGGGGAAGGCGACGACAAGGAAATCGAGAGCGCCATTCAGGGTCTGTTGAAAGAGGCCCACGCGGGGCTCGAGTTTCCTGTGAGCTACAGCGTCGCCCCGGACGTTAACCTGTCCGCGCCCGGCTGCGGCGGCGAGCCTACGCCGGAGATGTACGCGGGCGATTGGTATGGACGCGGCACGCTGGAGAATCCCGAAGGCTATCACGACCACAAAACTATCGATTACGCGCAGAATTCCGTGCAGGATGGCCGCCTGGTGCTTTCGGGACGCTGGGAAACCGACAAGAACGGAATGATCTACCGCGGCAAGCACAAGGGACGTGAGCCGGGCCAGGACCGCGCCACTCTGCGCTACCACGCCCGCGAGCTCTACTCGGTGATGAATCTGGCAAGTGGTCACTCCTCGCGACTCTACATCATGCAGGACGGCAAGTCCCTGACGGCTGCCAACAAGGGCGCCGACGTCCAGTTCGATTCCGGGGGGCGATCGTACATTGAGGTGCGCGAGCCGCGGATGTATTACCTGGTGCAGAATCCGGAATTCGGCAGCCACACCTTAGAGCTGTTTCCTACCAGCGACGGCCTGATGATCGATTCGTTCACCTTCGGGAATAACTGCCAGACCGATTTCGCGCACCTGTAGACTCCATGTGAAAACGTTAAGGCTGCTCGGGAGCGGCTGAGTTGTTACACAGATTCACGAGTGCGGCCGAGCGTCCACCGTCACCCCCCCCGTTCGCTTACGGGTTTGGACGCCGACCCTCTCACGGCGAGTGGATCTCCTGGCTACAGAGCAAGGGCTTCTTCGTGCACCGTTTCAGGCAGCGAAAGGATGGGCTCTATATAGCTGGATTCTGGCAGTCTTGAGCCAGGGCGGATTTGCGTCAGCGAAGAAGGTCAAAGATGGATCGATCTTCTTTGGGCTCCTGCATGTCAGCTATTACAAGGCGTCTGTGGCACCGACAGATCACGAGGGTGGGTCATGAGGAAAGCTACGGGTCTCTTGGCGGTTCTTTTCCTTGGTATTTCGACCGGGGGCGGCGTGCCCTTCCCTTTGGAAAGGCCTCCCGCACACGCGCCGGAATCAACGGAGAGCTACTACCCGCCTCCCGAGTCGGCGGGCGGATGGCGGCGCTGTCGGAACAGCGGTGAGGTCCGCCAGCTAGCCGGAATGGATCCGCAGAAGCTGGATCTGGTTGGACGTGAGAATACCGCTCTCTATGGAGGGCCGTGGGTTCTGCTGGTTGTTCGGCACGGTTATATTACGGGTGAATGGATGGGTGTCCCCGCCATGCCCCAAACCACCTTCGACGTTTGGTCCTGCACCAAATCTGCGACCGGGATTGCCTACGGATTGCTCCTCGACGACGGCCGCAATCATCAGCTTCCTCATGACGTGCAGATCGACCTCGATAGCCCGGCTTATTCCTACATCCCGGAAGGCCATCCAGTCACCGACCCGGCCAAGGAGAAGATCAAACTCCGGCACCTGTTGAGCATGACCTCGGGTATACCCGGCGAGGACCACGGCATCGAGGGAATCGCGGTCAGCCCGGGTCGCGGAGAGTACGAATTTGCGCTGGGCCGGGACAGGGACCGCTTCGGAGACTCCGCTGCGCGGCTCTACGCGCCTCCAGGTGAAGCCTGGGATTATTCCGATGCCGCCTTTGCGCACCTTTCGCTGATCTTCTTCCATGTCGCCGGCCAGGAAATCGGCGACTTCATGAAGACTCGGGTGTTTCAGCCCATTGGCATTGAGAACTCGGGCTGGGATCTGCAAGGAGGTGGAGGCAATCTCGGTCCGCACACCAACGCGCATAGCGGGCTTCGCCTCTCCGCGCGGGACTTCGCCCGGCTAGGCTACCTGCTGCTTCGCGGAGGGACGTGGAACGGAAAACAGATCGTACCGAAATGGTGGATCGATTTGGCGACGCGGAAATCCCAGGACATCAATGCCCACTATGGATACACGTTCTGGGTCAATACCGAGGGTGACCTCTGGCCACATGTTCCCAAGGATGCGTTTGCCTTCATGGGGTATGCGACGAACCGGTGCTATGTGGTGCCGTCGCTCGATCTGGTGGTGGTTCGGCTCGGCTACGGACCGCAGCCTATTGGGCCCGTGGAGATACCCCTGACCTCGATCGTGGCGGCCGTCCTCAGGTAGGCTCCTCGGACGCTCGGACTTTCTTCGCTTTGAGCCCATTGCGAGGCCAGGATCCCGTGTTCAAGTAAACCTCGTTGGGGCGCACGTCATCCAGCGCTTCGAGCATCAGTCCGAACGGTTTTTCAACGACCTTTGTTCGCCAGCCCGGTAAGCTCTTCCGGGGCAAAGTCGACAGAGAGCACTGGCAGCGCCCGCCCAATCACGACCATGTCCTGGTGCAAGGGCTGAATCCGGGGCGGCAGGAACTGATGTAACAGATCCAGCTTGTCCATAACATCGCCCACCAAGCAGCTAAACAGTTCCTACCGGGCTAAGGTGAAGAGTTCTTCGTCACTATTCCACATAGGTATTCAGCTTCTCACGATTTGCTCGATGAGATGAGGGCAGTCGGGGTGCACCAGCGGCGCAGGTTCCGGCGCGTTCACTGCAACCCAGGTGACTGGGATTTCTCTGCGCCGGAGAGCTTGTTGAAAAGATCGAGCTCGCGCTGGCGGTCGGCAGGCCGGTTCAGCTTCTGGTAAACCTCCGCCAAGAAATAGTGACTGCGCCCGTTCGCGGGGTCCAGCTGAGCGGCGAGAGACAACTCATCCAAGGCCTTTTGTAGGTCATTCAACCCCAAGTAGCAGCGCCCGAGGAGCAGGTGAGTTTCCACATCTTTGGGTTGACCGGCGGCAGCTTTCTTCAGGTAGGGAAGTCCTTTGTTGAACAGCTTCTCGCGAACCGCCAACTCGCCAAGAGAAACGTTGGTCGCCGGATCGTCCGGCGACTCGGGGAGGGCGGCGAGGAATTCCGTTTCCGCGGCGTCATACTGATGCAACATGCGATAGGCAACGCCCAACGGATAGTGGATTCCCTGGGCATCCGGCTGCTTATGCAGCGCCGCCTGATACTCGGCAATGGCCGCTTCATAGCGCCCTTCTTCGCCGTAAAGCTGTCCCAAAAAGGCATGGCTTTGAAAGGAATCCGGGTCGATTCTCCTGAGCTGCTCCACGGCACGGAACGAAGCGACCATGTGCAAACGCGCCAGTTCATAAAACACGTCGGGCTTGTCAGGATTCTTGACGGCCACTTGATTCAACTGGTCGATAGCCTCATCGCTGCGCCCCTCCGCCTCCAGCGCCAAGGCAAGATAGTATCGGGTGGCCGGATGCGGATCGGGCGCCTTCAGTTCCTCACGGAGTCTGGACATGGCGTTATCCCAATCACGCAGGCCGTAGTAAGAAAGTCCCAGGAAGAAGTTCACCTGTGGGTACTGCGAGTGAACGCGCAGGATCTGCTGGAAGTGTTCGATGGAGTCCCGGAATTTGAGTTCCGTCTGCTCGAGAACACCCAGACGCTTAAGCGCCTCAGGGTTGCCGGGATCGGAGGCCAACACCTTGCGGTAATCACTTTCGGCGGCGCCGAGGTTTCCCGCTTCCTCATCAAGTCGACCCTGTCTGAAGAGTTCCGAAATTCCCGCCTGCTGCGCCCGCATCGCGGCATCGCTGCGCAGGGAAGTCGTTGGCGAAAAAAACGTCGACACTAGGAGAGTGCCGAGCCACGCAAGCACAGAGCATTTTTCGGGAACCTTCATGCTGGGTCCTTCCGTCGAGGCAGGAGGCGTGGAACGCGAACCGCTAGAATTTATTGTCGCTCAGTATAAAGAGGAATCCTACTGCGGATTGGACGTCCCCGAAGATTGAGTCTTGTCGGCTTGACGCTGGGTGTCCGCGAACATCGCCTCCGGGGGCAGGCGGCGCTCGTTCTCTTCCTTCTTCATCTTTTCGAACATGCCCATCTCAGTCTGCGACTCCTGCGCATCACCCATACGCCGATAAGTCAAAGATAGGAGGTAATGAGGCGTGGGCTCTTCGGGATCCATCTGCACGACTTTTTTCAAATAGAAAAGCGCACGCTCGTTGTCGTGGGTTTCCAAATACAGTTTGCCCAGATCCTGGTACGGCCCTCCCATGCTCGGCTTTTGCTGGAGTGCCTTTTGCAAGTAGGGCAGGGCCTTGTCGTACTGCCGCCCCTGCAAGTAGCTGTTTCCCAATTTCCAGGTGGATTGGTAGTCTTCCGGCGAAATCGCCAGCTCTGCTTCGAACTCCTGCCGTGCCTCACCCCACTGTCCCTGGAGCCATAGTGCATTCCCTAGTGCGTAGTGAAGGCCCGGCGCTTGGGGGTTTTCCTTGATCGCCTTCTTAAATTCGACGATGGCCGCCGGGTACTCTTCGCGCTCTTCAAAAGACTGTCCCATCACCTGGTCGTAGCGATAGGAATTGGGAGCGACCTGGGCCATCTTGCCGTAGGCCTTGAACATGAGGCGGTAGTGAAGGCTTCCCAAGCTAAAGAGCACCTCAGGGTCATTGGGGAAGATCTTTTCGGCACGCTGGAGTACTTGAACAGCTTCTTCGTCCTCCCCGAGCTCGGTGTAGCTCGCTCCCAGGTTGATGTAAGCGAGGCGGAGGTGAGGATTCGCGACGATGGCGCTTTTCAGAGGGTTAATGGAGGCCGCAAACTGGCTGGTTCGTATGAAGGCCATGCCCAAATAAAAGTTGGCGCCTTCGAGAGCGGGCTTTCGCTTAAGAGCTTGCAGAAAAGCGGGAATGGCCTTGTCGTAATCCTTTTGCAGATAGTAGGCAATCCCCAGGTTGGCCGACAACTCCGGAACCTCGGGCATCAAATTGACGGCAGCCTGGTAGCTGGCCGCCGCCCGGGCGTAGTCGCCCGACGCCTGTGCCTGCTTCCCGGCCTGAATGTTCGCCTGGGTTTCAATCTCGCGGTTCGTTTGCGCCGCCAATGACAGGGGTAAAAGACAAAGAACAACCGAGGTCGAGAGCTTGGTTCGCATTTCAGCTTCCGACATGAGCGCAGGTGTTTCTTGCTGCCGCCTTGCCTCGGACTGGCTTACTAGAGGAAGTTTAACTCCTTTCGGCCAAAGATAGCAAACGGCGCTCCTAACAAGTCAACTCTCACGTGGCGGCACAGGGGCGCATGTCGTTGATGCCGCGGTGCGGGCTGCATCGCCGAGTGGAGGGTGATCCTACCGATCCGGGCCGACACTTAAGAGCCGTGGCGGACCGGTTGACTTTCCGCGTTCAACCGGCCCGCCATTCGACGCCTGCGAGCCATGACCTGTTTATGTGCGCGTCACCATTTCAGTCTCATGCCGAACTGAATGGCACGCGGCCAGTTGTTCTGGTTGTTCAGCACGCCGAACCCTGACGATCCTAACAGCGGTTCGTCTGCGTAGGCTCCTTGATTGGCGCCGCTGGCGTTGAGTTCCACGCGGTTCAGGAGGTTAAGAGCGTCGGCCCGGAACTCAAGGTTGAACCTCTCTTGGATGTTCCACTCCTTCATGATAGAGAAGTCCTCGTCAAAGTAGCCGAAACTCCGGACAGTTGCTTCGGTGGGCGTCAACGACCCGAAACAGAATTGGCAGGGAAACTTGAACGCCGCGCGATTGAACTGGACGTCGCTGTTGGGATCGAAATGGCCGGATCGGTCCGCTGCTGAAGCCAGGGGAACGCCCGGTACAACATCCGGAGTGTTGAATCCATCCAGCTGCTCCAATCCTCCGGAAGTCACAGGGGCTTCGATGTTTTGAGGCCGGCCTGACTGGTACTGGTTCACGCCGGAAACCTTCCACCCGCCAAGGATCTGGTTCACGACTCCGCCGCGGTTCAGGAATCTCTTGCCCCGGCCTACCGGCAGCTCGTAAACATAAGCCACCGAAAGAATATCGGGCATATCTTCAAAGCTGTACGCCTTCTGTGAGTGGGCATTCCAGGGATCGTTCGACCCGAATTCCGAAGAGAAGACGCCAAAGATCTGCCCGCCGTTGGTAAGGGTTTTCGACCATGCGTACGAGGCGAGCAAGGTCAGCCCATTGGAGAAGCGTTTGTCTGCCTTAATTTGCAGTGCGTTGTAAGTGGATGTGGCGACCCCTTCGTACCCTCGATCCAGACTGTTGTATTGAGGATTGATGCTGAGCGCCTTGCCCAGAGTGAGGTTGCTCGGATTATCGGCTGCCCACAGTGCCTCGAATCCGGGAAAGGGGCTGTGATGTCCCGTGGCAGGATCAACGGGCTCTCCGCCCAAATGTTGTTGGGCCAAGGGATCGCTGATCGGAGCAAAGAGCAGCGGTACTGGGGTGACGCCAGCGGGGATACTGGCAGGGCAAACCGAGCCATTGCAATCCATGATGTTGCCGAGCGGCAGGTATTGGGGAGGCAGCTGCGTGGTGGGCATCAGGAGGCTCGCCAAATGGACGCCCGTATTTCCGACATATCCGACACTCAAATTAATCTGGCCCGGCAACTGGCGTTGGACCATGATTTGAGTATTCTCGGCGTACGGCGCAACGCCGTCGGAGGGATCGATCATATACGGCCCCAGGCCGTTCTCCACCGTAGGGGTCAACGATGGAGTGAAGGTCGGGAATGTGTCCTTATCCCAGTTGAAGGCCACGGCCTGCTGGTTGATAGTTCCGATCGTCGGCGACAAGTTGTATCCCTGAACGTAGGCTGTGCCGTCCAGGCGGTTCGCGTTGCCTTGGGCAAAGAAAATACCGTAAGCGGCGCGAATCACAGTCTTGTCGTTGAGGGCGTAGGCCAGTCCAACGCGCGGCGAAAAGTTGTGGTAATGAGTTTTGACGCCTGAGGGGTACTGAGAATTGAATCCATACGCCATGGCTCCGTATTCACCCGGGGCGCCCGGATTAGCAATGGTCGGGTCCTCCCAGGACTTGGTACCATTCTTGTGAATGTCCGGTTCGAACAAGTCCCAACGGATGCCCAGGTTGAGGGTAAGCCTCCTGGTGACTTTGAAGTCATCCTGGATGAAGCCGGCGTAGTAAGCATTACGGTCGTAACCCGGTTGGGTGTAAACGTAGGACTGGGTACGGTCGGTGTCTCCAAGCAGGAAGCTGGCGAAGCCTACACCGGACGACGGGTCCGAGGGAATTCCTACTGTACTTTGGGCGAATTCAAACCAGCCCGCGCTGCGGCCCGTGCTGACCTCGTTGAGGGCGTTCTTGATATACTCGAATCCGAACTTAAGGGTGTGCTTGTCCTTCACCCAGGTCAGCGTATCTTCGATCTCCTCGCTATTCTCGTCCGAAACCGATTCACCGCCGCCACCATTGAAGGATTCGCCGTTGGCCCCGATGACGATCTGGGGAAACTGCGTTTTGAACGTGGGATCGAATCCTTTCAGTCCGAGGTAATCGACCCAATCTGACTTTCCTCCGTATGTACTGGTACTTTGGGTGCCGCTGCCCCAGAGGTTGTAAGCCGCCACGGCATGGTTGACGACATTAGGCCCAAGAACCAGGTTGTAGTTGAGGCGCACGTTCCTCGTCTTGTTGTAGCTTGGCTGATCACCTCCACCGAGCGGAGCCGGGATGGAACCGATATTCGGCGTTGTGTTGTTCCCGTAATCATACACACCGCTGATTCGGTTCTTCTCGTTGAAGACATAATCGCCTTTGAACCCGTACATGTTAATGGTTTCGGGATTGGACACAGAACTGAAGTAATTACTGGTCAGTGCAGCGCTTGCGGATGCGCCCGGCCCCTGGTTGACGTTGGCATTGGGAAAGTAGGGGAGGATTTTCGTCGCGATCGGGGAGAAATCACTGGGGTTGATCTTGTTGCTGCAAATGACCGGCCCGCAGGTGGTGTGCGTCGTGGGGTCGTAGAGGACCTGTGGAGTCGGGAGATTCAACCACTGGGTGAAGTCGCCCATCTTCATGGCTTCGGTGGGAACCTGGCTCGTACCAGTCGATACACCCTGGATCAGGCGGAAGCCATCGTACCAGCCAAAGACAAAGACCTTGTCCTTCTTGATCGGCCCACCCCCTGTGACGCCAAACTCGTTCTGTTTATAAGGAACCTGGCACTGCTTAACGCCAGCCTCGCTCCCGCTGATCGGCTCCCCGTTGGCATTGCATCCCGGCGGACTGGCATTCTCAAAGAACGGAATGGCATTGAAGGCATTGTTGCGGACGAATTCGTAAGCCGAACCGTGAATCTGGTTGGTTCCCGATTTGATTTCAAAGTCGGCGGTGCCGCCCGCCGATCTTCCGTACTCGGCGCTGCCGTTGGTAGCCTCTAACTTGAATTCGGAGACAGCGTCGGGGGGGATTTGCAATCCTCGCAGGTCGCCCTCGAATCCTGCGTCTGTGAGCAGATCGGCGCCATCGATCATCATTGTGGTGCTGGCCACCATGCTGCCGCTCACCTGGGTGCTCATTGTGCGGCTGTAGCCTTCCGAATTGTTATTCGAGGGGCCGCGTCCCGTCACCCCAGGCGCCAACTGCAAGAAGTCGGCTGGCGACCGCTGATCTCCCTCGCTGATCAAGGGAAGCTCTTCCACCTCCTGGCCGCTGATGGTGGTTGCTGTGTCAGAGGTTTCGCGCTCGAGCACGTTCGCTTGGCCGGTGACCCGTACCACCTGAGTCGCTTGCCCCACGGTTAGGGAAAAATCGAGGCGCGCCGTCCCGCCGACGCTCACGACAATGCCGGTTTGATCGTAGTGACGGAAACCTTTAGCTGTAGCTGTAAGTATGTACTCAGCGGCCGGTAGCGACGGAATTGAATAGACGCCGCTGGCGCTGGTGGTCGCGGTATTCTTGACACCCGTGCTGATGTTAGTAACGGTGATTTCTGCGTTCTGAACAACCGCCCCCGACTGGTCGGTCACAATGCCGGTGATCGTTCCCCTGTCTACTTGAGCCCACAGCGGTGCAGCAAGCAGAATCGCGCCTGGTATTGCAAGAAGTGCGCGCTTAAAATGGGCCATTGTACGCTCCTTAAGATTGAGATCGTACCTCCGGCTTCGAGCGCTACCAGGGACCCTCCGAGGCCCCTTGAACCCCTCCCCCCATACAAGAGGCAAAGGCTCCGCTGAGGGGGCGTGGAGCGGGCCTCGTCTGACAAACCGACAAGCTTACAAACCTATCTGGAATACACCAATTCTCTTTCGCTGTCAATGGAATCTCGCGGGCTTGACGAGAGCTAATTGCACAGGCTTTAGCTTTCGGAGGTGGGAAACGCTTTTGCCTTCAGGATCAGGGGTTTTATGCGCGGCTTCCAAGGCTGGGAGCGTGGGTCAGCAAACCTACAAGCCTCTGGGAATCTGTAACTGTCACTGAGGTAAGCCACTGGTTCGACCAGTGAGACTCGAAAAGGTTTGACCGTCGAAGAGAGTAACATCCTCCTCCAAGGTGGTTTGATGAGAACCCATCGCAAAGGAGGATGTAATGTCAGACCTTTATCAGAGCCTATCCCATTCAAAATGGGACTGCAAATACCACGTCGTGTTCGTCCCCAAGCGGCGGCGTAAGGCGGTATTTGGGAAGTTGCGTCGTCA
>DASYYZ010000120.1:0-13964 GCA_035946735.1 Terriglobia bacterium | reverse complement strand
GTGGCGCTGGAGATCGAACTGATCACGCCCATCGCCATGGAGAAGGGTCTGCGCTTCGCGATCCGGGAAGGCGGCCACACGGTGGGCGCCGGAACGGTTACGGAAGTGATTCAATAGCTGCCCATCCATGGAAGTTTCTGTATATGGTTCTGGGCGAAATCATAATCGGGCGCAAAAGTCCGGCGAACAAATACGAACAAATACAAGGCGTCTAGCGTCGACCTAAACCCTTGGCAGGGAGAAGCTGGTTGACTTTGAAGAGAGACAAGGACGGTAATCTTCACATGTTCCTTGATTTTAAGGACGCGGACCCGGACTGGATCAATAAATGGAGAGAGCGGAAAGTGCGCCAGCAGGAGGAAACAATGGGTTCTGTTACAGCCAAGAGGGCCGACGAACGAAGTCTGATGGAGATGAGAACGGTATTCGGCAAGTCGGGCAAAGAGTACCTTCTGGTTAAGGTGCGGCGAAGGCGTGCAGATCACATCAACGCATTTGTAGCGTGTGAGCTCAAAGAAGCATCGCTCGACATCGTAGGCAAGGAGGTTGACTCTCCGGATCGCCCAAAGGGCCATGCCCTTGCAATGAAGGCCTGGGGTAAATAACGACGAGGAAGTGCCATGAGAGAAATCATCACATTACAGTGTACCGACTGCAAAAACCGGAACTATTCGACGACGAAGAATAAGAAGAAGAATCAGGATCGAATGGAGCTGAAGAAATTCTGTCCGGCTTGCCGGCACCACACGGGCCATAAAGAAGTCAAATGACGCAGTGGTTAGGGCCGGCGGCGAGTGTGTGGAGCGCGACTGACCCCTCGTCACTAGCCACTAAGCACTGCCTTTAAAGGGGCGTCAGATCAACGGCTAATCTGCCGGTCTCCAAAACCGGTCATGGGGGTTCGAGTCCCTCCGCCCCTGCCAGTTCCGGATGGAGTAGACAGTTCGGCTATCGACGCGACCGGCGACAGACCGGGGGGCGGGGAAGCAGGAAGTCAGGCAGAGGAAGCGGCATGGCTGAAGAGATTACGATTCAAAAGAGTTTGTGGAACCGCACGCGGGACTACTTTGGCGACGTGCGCGTGGAAATGAAGCGGGTCACCTGGCCGAGCAAGCAGGAGATCTATGGCACCACCATCATGGTGATCGCCACCACTTTCGCCTTTGCATTTTACTTTTGGATTTGCGACTCGGCCTTCGCGGTGTTGGTACGACGGCTGCTGGACTGGCTGGGACACAAAGCCTAGAGGAGTGTGGAAAAGCGTGGAGATTGAGGGCAAGGCTGTGGAGGCGGTGGCTTCCGGAGTTGAGAAGCAGCGCATGGCGAAGAACTGGTACATCATTCACTCCTATTCGGGGTTCGAGAAAAAGGTCGCCGAGACCCTGAGGAGCCGGGCAGAAGCGGCGGGCCTGCAGGATCAGTTTGGCCAAATCATGGTGCCCACCGAGGACGTGCTTGAGGTTCGCCAGGGCAAGAAGATCGTAACTCCCAAGCTTTTCTATCCGGGTTACGTCCTCGTCGAAATGGAGATGAACGACGACACCTGGCACCTGGTTCGCTCCACACCGCGCGTTACGGGATTCGTCGGTTCCGGGCTCATGCCTCCGCCGTTGACGGCGGAAGAGGTCGATCGCATTGTTCATCGTGTCGAGGTAGCGGCCGAGCATCCCAAACCGCGCTTGAAGTTTGAACGCGGAGAATCGGTCAAAATCAACGAAGGACCCTTTAAAGACTTTACCGGGGTAGTGGACGAAATTAACGAAGATCGATCGACTTTGCGTGTGATGGTGACCATCTTCGGCCGAGGCACGCCGGTGGAGTTGGATTTTTATCAGGTGGACAAAGGGTAAGGAGCAGGTGCCAGGAGTCAGAAGTCAGCACAGGCGGTCAATCGACTCTGGGAGATGGACTGAGGCGGGAGAACGGATATGGCAAAAAAAGTTCAGGCGATGGTGAAGTTGCAGATTCCGGCCGCCAAGGCTACTCCGGCGCCCCCTGTGGGTCCGGCGCTCGGCCAGCATGGAGTCAACATCATGGACTTCTGCAAAGCGTTCAATGCCAAGACGAAAGACCAGGAAGGCCTGATCATCCCGGTTGTCATCACCGTATATGCCGACCGGACGATCAGTTTCATCACCAAGACGCCGCCCGCGGCGGTGTTGCTGAAGCGAGCGGCGGGCATCGCCAAGGGTTCGGGCGAGCCCAACAAGACCAAGGTCGGTAAGGTTACCGAGAAGCAGGTGGAAGAGATTGCCAAGACCAAACTGCCCGATTTGAATGCGCGCGATCTGGCCGCGGCAATCGCTACGATCAGAGGCACGGCGCGCAGCATGGGCTTGGAAATAACTTCGTAATCGAAAGTCGAAGATCGAAGTTTGTAAACCGAGTTTCGATCCCGCAGGAGCAGAGCGATGGGCAAGAAATATGAAGCGTCGGCGAAGATGGTTGAGAAATCAGCCTACCCGCTTTCCGAAGCGATGCCGCTCGTGAAGAAGGCGTCGTTCGTGAAGTTCGATGAGAGCGTGGAAGTTGCGATGCGGTTGGGGGTGGATCCCAAGCACGCCGACCAGATGGTGCGCGGCACAGTGGTGCTGCCTCATGGACTCGGCAAGACCAAACGCGTGCTTGTGATTGCTTCCGGCGAGAAGGTCCGGGAAGCGCGCGATGCAGGCGCCGATGAAGTGGGCGGCGACGACATCGTGCAAAGGATTCAGGGTGGCTGGATGGACTTTGACGCCGTGATCGCCACTCCCGACATGATGAAGTCCGTGGGGCGCCTCGGTAAAGTGCTGGGTCCGCGCGGGCTGATGCCGAATCCCAAGACCGGCACCGTGACCATGGACGTGGAGAAGGCGGTGCGCGAAGTGAAGGCCGGCAAGGTCGAGTTTCGTGTCGACAAGACGGGCATCATCCATTGCGCCATCGGCAAAGTTTCCTTTGATGCCGGCAAGCTGGAGGAGAACGCCCACGCTTTGATCTCGACCGTGGTCAAAGCCAAACCAGCCACGGCGAAAGGCAAATACGTCAGAAGCATCGTGATCTCCTCCAGTATGGGCCCCGGGGTTCCCATTGATCTGGCCTCAGTGGAAGCGGCTTGACGGCTTCTGATTGGGCACTGGAAGAGAAAGGCATCCATGAACAAAGACGAGAAGGCCAAAGAGGTCGAGAAGGTTCGGGGGGATATCCAACGCGCCAAGAGCGTGGTGCTGACGAGCTTTGAAGGCATCACCGTGGCTCAGGACTTCGATTTGCGGCGAAGAGTGGCGCAGAGCGGCGGCCGCTATCGGGTACTGAAGAACAGCCTGATCGAGCGCGCGGCGCAGGGTACTCCTGTGGAAGCGGCGGTGTCGCCGAAGCTGAGGGGTACTACGTCGCTCGCCACCACGGAGTCTGACCCGGTGGCTCTTGCCAAGGTGCTGACCACTTACGCCAAAGAGAATCCGATCCTGGTCTTCAAAGCGGGCGTGGTGGAAGGACGCGTGGTGTCGCTCGCCGATTTGATGGCGCTTGCCAGCCTGCCCTCGCGCGAGGCATTGCTGGCCAAGGCGCTTTTCCTGCTGAATGCCCCAGGCACCCGGCTGGCTTCCACGTTGGCTGGCGTAGCGCGTAATCTGGCTTTTGTGATCAAGCAGGCGGTTGACGAGAAGAAGTTCGCCGAGAATTCGTAATGCAGCGGGACCGCGCTGCGCAGTCTGTGAAGTCCGGAATCCTTAAGAGGAGAAAAACCGATGTCTGAGCGCGTTGAGAAGCTGGTTGAAGAGATTAAGGGGCTTACCCTGCTGGAGGCCGCCGACTTGGTGAAACGGCTGGAGGAGGCTCTGGGCGTGTCTGCCGCCGCGGCGGCTCCGGTGGCGCTTGCGGGCGCGGCGGGCGCGGGACCGGCCGCAGCGGCTCCAGTCGAAGAGAAGACCGAGTTCTCGGTTGTCCTGACCGCAATTGGAGCCAATAAGATCAACGTCATCAAGGCGGTACGCGAAGTAACGAGCCTCGGGTTGAAGGAAGCCAAGGATCTTGTTGAAGCGGCCCCGAAGGCCGTCAAGGAGGCCGTGAATAAAGACGAGGCCGAAGCGATCAAGAAGAAATTTACTGAGGCCGGAGCCACAGTTGAAGTAAGATAGGGTCAGAGCGGGCTCGCCAGGGGTTTGGGGTCCGCCTTTTTTTGGTTCACGCTCCCGGATTTCCCGATGAGGGAGCGATGGATTCCTTCTTGAGCTTGAGAAGGAGGAGGCTTGCGCTGCCCGGCTGCATCCTCATCCTCAGTGTTCTCATCTATATATTCAGGGACCAAAGTCATCACGGCAGAGCTGTCTTCTGAGACTTCAGGCAAGGAGCCACCAGGATGCTGAACGGCGGTAATGGCGCTTCGCGTCAGCGTGTCAATTTCTCCAAAATTCCCACGGCGATTCGGATCCCCAATCTGATCGAGGTGCAGCGGCGCTCCTACGAGCGCTTTCTGCAGATGAATCTGCTGCCGAACGAGCGGGAAGACGTCGGTCTGCAGGCGGTATTTAACTCCGTTTTTCCCATCACGGATTTTCGGGGCGTTTCGCAACTCGACTTCGTCGACTACTCGATCGGGAACTGGGAGTGCAAGTGCGGGGCCTTGCGCGGACTCCATCACCTACGTTCCACCTGCAAGAACTGCGGCCACACCGTGATCACCGATCCGTTCAAGGCTGGAGACGTGCTTTGCACCAAGTGCGGCACCTTCAATCAGAACGTGGTGACATTCTGCAATAAGTGCGGGGATCCGGTAGCTCTGCAGCTCAAGTACGACGTCAGCGAGTGCCAGGAACGCGGCATGACGTTTGCCGCCCCCCTTAAGGTCACCATTCGCCTCACCCTTTACGACAAAGACCCTGACACCGGTCAGAAGACCATCCGGGACATCAAGGAGCAGGAAGTCTACTTCGGCGAGATCCCTTTGATGACCGAGCACGGCACCTTCATCATCAACGGGACCGAGCGGGTGATTGTCAGCCAACTCCATCGCTCGCCGGGAGTGTTCTTCGAGACCAATTCTCAGAAGACGTATTTCCTCGGCAAGATCATTCCGTATCGAGGCTCTTGGGTCGAGTTCGAGTACGACACGAAGAATCTCCTCTACGTGCGCATCGACCGCAAGCGCAAGTTTCTGGCGACGATTTTCCTGCGCGGCCTCGGGCTCAAGCAGGACTCCGAAATCATCAAGGCCTTCTATCAGGTGGATCGCGTCTCGTTGAAGGATCGAAAACTTCTTCTGGATGTTTCCGAAAGCTTGGCGGGCACCAAGCTCTCCAAGGCCATCGAGCATCCGCGAACTCACGACGTGATCGTCAACGCCGGCCGGAAGATCACGCCCGCGATGTTGCGTGACATGGAGAAGGCGCACGTCACTCAGGTGGAGGTTTCGGCTCACGACCTTGAGGGCGCCTATGCGGCGAGCGACGTGGTGGATACTGCCACCGGCGAGGTGCTGCTCGAGACCAATAACGAGCTCACCCCGGAAGCGCTCGGCGCCATTCAAGAGGCCAAGGTTACCGACATCCACATCTTCTTCCCTGAGCGCGATGACGTGGGCCCTGTGATGAGCCAGACTCTGCGGAAAGACAGCCTGCACACGCCGCAGGAGGCTCTTATTGAGCTCTACAAGAAAATGCGGCCGGGCGATCCGCCCACCCTGGATACGGCCACGGCGCTATTTAACGGAATGTTCTTCGATGCCCGCAAGTACGACTTCTCGCGCGTGGGCCGTCTGAAGTTCAACATCAAACTGGGTTACTACGCTCGGCTCAAAGTCCGGATGGCGGACAAGGCAACGAGTTTCGAACTGGAAAATGCCTACAACCTGCCTAAAGACAATTTTTACGTGATCATCGACCAGGAAAAGATCTTCGTAGGCCGGCGCGAGGGCAACACCTGCGCCGAAGTGGTGCGAGGCTGCGAAGGCACCATGGCCATGGACCACTCGGAAAGTGCGGTGGTGCAGCTTCCCCTGGACAAGCGCACACTCGATCCGGAAGACTTTCTCTCCAGCATTCGCTATGTGCTGAAACTGCGCAAGAATACGGGCGGCAGCTATATTGCCGATGACATCGACCACCTGGGTAACCGGCGCGTGCGGGCCGTGGGCGAGCTGCTGGAGAACCAATTCCGCATCGGCTTGGTGCGCATGGAGCGCGCGATCAAAGAGAAGATGTCCGTCTACCAGGAGATGTCGACGGCGATGCCGCACGACCTCATCAATGCCAAACCGGTGATGGCCGCCATCCGCGAGTTCTTCGGATCGTCCCAGCTCTCACAGTTTATGGATCAGACGAACCCGCTTTCGGAGATTACCCACAAGCGGCGCCTTTCCGCGCTTGGTCCGGGCGGATTGTCGCGCGAGCGTGCCGGCTTCGAGGTGCGCGACGTTCATCCCACGCATTACGGCCGCATCTGCCCGATCGAGACTCCCGAAGGCCCGAATATCGGACTGATCTCCTCGCTCTCCTGCTATGCGCGCATCAATGAGTACGGGTTCATTGAGAGTCCTTACCGCAAGGTGCGCAACGGCGTCGCACTCGACTACGTCACGATCACGCACGGCGGCGAGGGCCCGTGGAGACTCGGCGAGCATGTGGAGCTCAATGAAGTTCTCAAGATGAATGAGGAACTTCGCGAGCGCCGCAAGAAGGCCGTGGAGCACGAGCCCTATTCTTTCTACCTTTCCGCCTGGGAAGAGGATCAGCACATCATTGCGCAGGCGAATGTGACCCTGGACGAGAAAGGTCACATGGTCAACGAGCTGGTGAACGCGCGGCAGGCGGGCAATTTCGTGCTGATAAAGCGCGAGGGCGTCGACTATATCGACGTGAGCCCGAAACAGCTCGTCAGCGTGGCGGCGTCTTTAATTCCATTCCTTGAGAATGACGACGCCAATCGCGCGCTGATGGGTTCGAACATGCAACGGCAGTCTGTGCCCTTGCTCAGGGCGCAGGCGCCGCTCGTCGGCACTGGTATGGAAGAAGTCACCGCCCGGGACTCCGGGGCCGTAGTGGTGGCGCGCCGTCCCGGGGTGGTGGATAGCGTCGACAGCGAGCGCATCATCGTGCGCATTGAGGGCGATGGACATAGCGGCCACCTCTCGCGCGAAGTTGGCGCGGATATCTACCAGCTCATCAAGTTCCGCCGCTCCAACCAGAATACGTGCATCAATCAGAAGCCGGTGGTGCATCAGGGCCAGCGAGTGCGGGCCGGCGATGTGCTGGCAGACGGGCCTTGCACGGACCGGGGCGAGCTGGCGCTCGGCCGGAACGTGCTCGTCAGCTTCATGCCGTGGCGTGGTTACAACTTCGAAGACGCGATCCTGGTCAGCGAAAAACTGGTGAAGGAGGATTCTTACACTTCCATTCACATCGAGGAATTCGAGATCGAGGCGCGGGATACCAAGCTCGGTCCCGAAGAAATCACGCGGGATATCCCCAATCTCGGTGAGCACCTGCTCAAAGACCTGGACGAGAGCGGCGTGATCCGCATTGGCGCTTACGTCAAACCCGGCGACGTGCTGGTGGGAAAGGTGACGCCCAAAGGGGAGACGCAACTGACGCCCGAAGAGAAGCTTCTGCGGGCGATCTTCGGCGAAAAGGCCGGCGATGTGCGCGACGCCTCGCTGACCTGCCCTCCGGGCATCGAAGGAATCGTGGTGGACGTCAAGATTTTCTCGCGCAAGGGCGCGGAGAAGGATGGACGAGCCCGCTCCATCGAACAAGGAGACGTCGAACGGCTGGAGAAAAATCTCAACGACGAGATCCGAATCCTGAATGACGAACGGCTGAAGCGGCTCCTGGCCCTGCTGGAAGGCGAGGTCCTGTTGGCCGATCTGCACGACGAAAAGACCAACAAGAGGCTCTTCATCAAGGGTGCGGAGATCAACCGCGAAGTTCTGTCCGATCCACGCATGACGCTGCGCAACCTGAAGCGTCTGCGAATCGCGAAGAAGGATCCGACTCTGTTCGAGCGGATTGACGAAATTGAAGAGATGACTTCGCGCCAGATCGATATTCTGCGCAAGATCACCGAAGAGAAGATTCAGAAGTTGAAGAAGGGAGACGAGCTTCCGCCCGGCGTCATCAAGCTGGTGAAGGCCTATATCGCCATGAAGCGCAAGCTGTCGGTGGGCGACAAAATGGCGGGCCGTCACGGGAATAAGGGTGTGATCGCGCGCATCCTCCCTGAGGAGGATATGCCTTATCTCCCCGACGGCACGCCAGTGGAAGTGGTGCTTAATCCGCTGGGCGTTCCTTCGCGCATGAATGTCGGCCAGATCCTCGAGACTCACCTGGGCTGGGCGGCTCATGAGTTGGGCGACAAGATCACAGCTTTGATGTCGCAGGAAAACCGGGCTGAGCTTATGCGCAAGGAGCTCAAAGGAATCCTGCGTAACGGCCTTGGCGAAAGGCTCCCGTCGATGAGCGATGAAGATGTTCTCGCGGTAGCGCGCGCTTATCGGGAGGGAATCCCGTTCGCTACCCCGGTGTTCGACGGGGCGACCGAGAAGGAAATCAAACAATATCTTACCTTGGCGGGGCTGCCTAACTCCGGCAAGATTACGCTCCACGACGGCATGACCGGCGAGCAGTTCGAACAGCAGGTGACGGTAGGTTACATCTATATTCTTAAGCTCTCGCATCTTGTCGACGACAAAATTCACGCTCGTTCAATCGGGCCGTACTCTCTGATCACTCAACAGCCGCTCGGCGGCAAGGCTCAATTCGGCGGACAGCGGTTCGGCGAAATGGAAGTCTGGGCCCTTGAAGCTTATGGCGCGGCGTATATTCTTCAGGAACTCTTGACGGCCAAGTCCGACGACGTTTACGGGCGCGCAAAGATCTACGAAGCGATTGTGAAAGGCGAAGCGGCCATCGAACCCGGCGTTCCCGAATCGTTCAACGTGCTGGTGCGCGAGCTTCAGAGCCTCTGCCTTGACGTGGAACTGTTGCGAAAGCCCAAAGAGACGCTCGTGCCCGTGCCTGCCGGCGCCAAGTAGTTTAGGTATTGCTCCCGGATCTCGCCGGGAGGCGAGCCGTGCCTTCGAGGGAGCACGCGCTCGTGAATGCTTCTTTCCTACTCCTCTTTAAGGAGGGTTAACCTTGTTCCGTAGCAGTCCTTATGATCGTGTCAGCCTGATTGGAGATTTTGACAGCATTCGGATCAGTCTGGCCTCGCCAGAAAAGATCCGCTCCTGGTCGCACGGAGAAGTCACCAAGCCGGAGACCATTAACTACCGTACCTTCAAACCGGAGCGCGACGGCCTGTTTTGTGCGCGCATTTTCGGTCCGGTAACGGATTGGGAGTGCTTGTGCGGCAAGTACAAGCGCATGAAGCACCGCGGTGTGATTTGCGACAAGTGCGGTGTCGAGGTCACACTCTCCAAGGTGCGGCGCGAACGGCTCGCTCATATCGAGCTCGCCTCTCCGTGCTCGCACGTCTGGTTCTTCAAGGGCCTGCCCAGCCGCATCGGGCATCTGCTCGACATCTCATTGCGCGAGCTCGAACAGGTGCTTTACTTCGAGAAGTACGTGGTGATCGAACCCGGCGAGGCGCCGATCAAGGAACGCGAGCTTCTCAGTGACGAGCGCTACCGCGAGCTGCGTCAGCAATTCGCGGGGAAGTTCCGGGCGGCCATGGGCGCGGAAGCTATCAAAGAGCTGCTGAAGCGCGTGGACGTCGCAGCTCTGGCCGACGAACTCCGCGAAAAGATGCGTTCCGATCCTTCCCAGCAGAAGCGGGTGAAGCACGCCAAGCGCCTGAAGGTGCTGGAGGCTTTCCGCAAGTCCGGCAACCGCCCTGAATGGATGATCCTGGATGTGATTCCGGTGATTCCGCCAGAGCTGCGTCCACTGGTGCCGCTCGATGGCGGCCGGTTCGCGACCTCCGATCTTAACGACCTCTACCGGCGGGTGATCAATCGCAACAACCGCCTCAAGAAGCTCATGGAGCTGCACGCTCCTGACGTGATCGTGCGCAATGAGAAGCGCATGCTGCAGGAAGCCGTCGACGCCCTCTTCGATAACGGGCGCCGCGGACGGGTGCTGCGCGGCACCAACAATCGACCGCTCAAGTCGCTCTCCGACACTCTGAAAGGCAAGCAGGGACGCTTTCGGCAAAACCTGCTCGGCAAACGCGTGGATTACTCCGGGCGCTCCGTGATCGTAGTGGGACCCGAATTGAAGCTCCATCAGTGCGGACTGCCCAAGAAAATGGCCTTGGAGCTGTTCAAACCTTTCATTTATCACAAGCTCGAACAATCCGGCCTCTGCACTACCATTAAAGCGGCCAAGGAGATGGTGGAGCGCCAGGAGCCTTTGGTTTGGGACATCCTCGAAGAGGTTATCAAGGACCATCCGGTGCTGCTCAACCGCGCTCCAACCCTGCACCGCCTCGGTATCCAGGCGTTTGAACCAGTGCTGGTGGAAGGCAAGGCGATCAAGATTCACCCGCTGGTGTGCACGGCGTTCAATGCCGACTTCGACGGCGATCAGATGGCGGTTCACATTCCGCTCTCGCCGGAAGCTCAGATCGAGGCTTCGGTGCTGATGCTGGCGTCGAATAACATTCTTTCGCCGGCGAACGGCCAGCCGCTCGCCGTTCCGACGCAGGACGTAGTGCTCGGCGTCTATTACCTGACGAAGTCCAGGAAGAAATCCAAGGGTGAAGGGCGCTCCTTTGCCAACACCGAGGACGTCGTCCTAGCGCTCGAAGCCGGTGAGCTGGAGACTCAGAGCTCGATCCGTCTGCGTTATACCGGGCGCGTCATCGATCTGACCACGGCCTATGACGATCAGGACATGCTCCACACCGAGCCTATTACGCTTCAGAATCAGTTCCTCGAAACCACCGTCGGACGCGTGATCTTCAACGATCATCTGCCGAAGGAAATGCCTTTTGTGAATGGTCTACTGCGAAAGAAGGGCTTGGGAATCCTTTGCAATTACTGCTATCTGCGCTTCGGGCTCGAGACCACGGTGAAGTTACTGGATGAGATCAAGGCGCTGGGCTTCCTCTATGCCACCAAGGCCGGGATCTCCATCGGCATCGACGATCTGCTGGTTCCATCGAGCAAACAGAAGCTCGTACGGGATGCGGAACACGAGGTGATCGAGGTCGAAAAGCAGTATCAGGACGGCGCCATCACTCACGGCGAGCGCTACAACAAGGTGATTTCTATTTGGTCCAACGTCACCGACCGCGTTGCGGACGAGATGTTCCAGGCCATGGAGGGGGAGGACGAGTCCGGAGAGCTGAACCCGATCTACGTCATGGCGGATTCGGGCGCTCGCGGATCGAAGCAGCAGATTCGGCAGCTTTCCGGAATGCGCGGCTTGATGGCCAAGCCTTCGGGCGAGATCATCGAGACCCCGATCACGGCCAACTTCCGCGAAGGCCTGAACGTGCTGCAGTACTTCATCTCCACGCACGGCGCTCGCAAGGGATTGGCGGACACGGCTCTCAAGACCGCGGATTCCGGTTACCTCACCCGCCGCCTCGTGGACGTGGCGCAGGACGTGATCATTTCCGAATTCGACTGCGGCACCATCGACGGCATCTTCGTGGAGCCGATTGTCGAGGCCGGCGAGGTGGTTGAGCCGCTCCGCGACCGCATCGTAGGACGCGTCTCGCTCGAGCCCATCAAGGACTACGAGGGCAGTCTGATTGTCGACGTCAACCAGGAAATCGACGAAGACCTGGCAGCCGCCATTCAGGCCGCCGGCATCGAGCGGGTGAAGATCCGATCGGTGCTCACCTGCGAATCAAGGCGCGGGGTTTGCATCCGTTGCTATGGCCGTAATCTGGCCACGGGACGGATGGTGGAGATCGGCGAAGCGGTAGGCGTGATTGCCGCGCAGTCGATCGGCGAGCCCGGAACGCAGCTCACGATGCGGACCTTCCACATCGGTGGAACGGCCAGCCGCGTGAGCGAGCAGTCGGCCCTCGAAGCCCGGAACAACGGATTCCTCAAGTACCTTAGTCTGCAGACGGTCAAGAACCGCGAGGGCAACTACGTGGTGATGAACCGCAACGGCGCGGTGGCCGTTGTGGACGAAAAAGGACGCGAGCGCGAACGCTACACCGTGGTGTACGGTGCCAGGGTTCGCGTTGAGGAGGGTACTCCCGTCAAGGTGGGGGACAGCATTGTGGAATGGGATCCCTACACCTTCTCCATCCTCACCGAAGTCGGCGGCACCGTGGGTTTCAAAGATCTCGAGGCCGGCGTGACGATGCGCGAAGAGGTAGACGAGGTTACGGGTCTCTCGCGCCTGGTGGTCACGGATTCTCCGGACGAGAAGATGCAGCCTCAACTCACGATCCGCAGTGAAGAGAAGAAGGGCAGCAAGAAATACCTGATGCCCTCCCGTGCGCACCTCATGGTGCAGGATGGCGACGAGGTCAGCCCCGGCGACGTGCTGGCCAAGATCCCGCGCGAGACCACCAAAACGAAGGACATCACCGGAGGTTTGCCGCGCGTGGTCGAGCTCTTCGAGGCGCGCCGCCCGCACGAAACCGCCGTCATCACCGAAGTGGACGGCATTGTCAAGTACGGCGAGGTCGCCAAGGGCCAGCGCAAGATCGTTGTGTTGCCGGACAAGGGCGAGCCCAAGGAATACCTGCTTCCGCGCGGCGTGCACGTCGCCGTTCAGGAAGGCGAGCGCGTCCGGGCGGGCGAGCCCCTCATGGACGGGCCCCGCAATCCGCATGACATCCTGGCGGTGCTTGGCGAGAAGGAACTGCAGAAGTACCTGGTGGACGAAATTCAGGAAGTCTACCGGCTGCAAGGCGTCAACATCAACGACAAGCACATCGAAGTGATCTCACGCCAGATGATGCGCTGGGTGAGGGTGGAGGACGTGGGAGACACGGAGTTCCTGCTCGACGAGCAGGTGGACAAATTCCGCTTCCGCGAGGAGAACCTGCGCGTAGAGGCTGCGGGAGGTAAGCCGGCAACCGGCCGCCCGTTGCTGCTCGGCATCACCAAGGCGTCGCTCTCCACCGACTCCTTTATTTCGGCTGCCTCCTTCCAGGAGACTACGCGCGTGCTCACCGAAGCCTCCATTCGCGGCATGGTGGACCACCTGCGCGGCCTCAAGGAGAACGTCATCATGGGCCGGTTGATTCCTGCCGGCACCGGGCTCGAGGTCTACCGCAACTTCCGGCTGCTGACCGAGGTCGAGCCTGCACCTCCGGCCGAGGCCGAGATCGGCGAGCCTGTGGAAGCGGCGCTGCCCGCCACCGCTGCTGGTCTCGGCGCTTTTGCGGACGAGGACGAAGTGAGGACGCAGTAGAGCGGCTGTCAGTACTCAGTTGGAGTTTCTCAGCTTCCGGAGCTAGCGCGAGCCGCGACCCTTACGCGGCTCGCGCCATTTCTGAATCGCATGATTCTACCTCGGCTGGTAGCTGAACTCTGACTTTCGAAGGCTGAGGACGGATAACTGAAAACTATGATTGAAGACTGAGAACTCCATTGATCTGCTGGAAGTGCGGTAACGCCATCGACTACGCCCCGGGAATGCGGGTGGGCACTCGCGACACCTGCCCGCACTGCGACTCTGACCTGCATTCCTGCCGCAGTTGCCGGCACTACGATCCCGCCAAGCACAACCAGTGCGCCGAGACTCAGGCCGAATGGGTCCGCGACAAGGAAGCCTCAAATTATTGCGATTATTTTTCGCCCGGCGGTAGCAGACGCTCGGGCGCTCCAGCCCCGAGCGGAGCAGATGACGCCAAGAAGAAGTTCGATTCCCTCTTTAAGTAGCTTGAACCGGCAGGCGGGAACTGATTCGCAACCCTGACGAATAGAAAGTTGCGAAACACGGTCTGATGCTATGAAGGGGGCGGCTGAATTCGAGTAGGATTCGGGTATCTGGAACGAATCTGAATCGAAAGGAGCGCCCCCTGAAATGTTATACCTCGGAGTGGATATTCATAAGAAGAGTTGTTGGGTGACC
>DASYYZ010000119.1:0-2488 GCA_035946735.1 Terriglobia bacterium | reverse complement strand
CAGAGCGTGCAAACCACGCTGTCCGTTACCGTCAACAAGCAATCGATGGACGTAAGTCCAACCACCCTCGATTTCGGCAGCCTGAACGTCGGCACCGCCAGTTCCTCTCAGCAATTGACAGTCACAAACGCCAGCGGCGGCGCCATGAAAATTCTCAGCGTCGCCGCAGCCGGAGATTTCTCCGAAACGGACAACTGCGGGTCCTCTTCGCCACTTCAGCCAGGCGGCACCTGCGAGATCAATGTCACGTTCACGCCCGGCGGCGCTGGCGCACGGGTTGGCAAGGTCACCATAGCAAACAGCTTTAACGTCATCCCATCGTCAATCGGTCTGAGCGGAACCGGTATCGGCCAACCCACAACCACAACAGCCGTGAGCTCGTCCGCTAATCCGTCCGTCTTTGGTCAATCCCTCACTCTGACCGCGACCGTAAGCTCATCCGGGGGCACGCCCACAGGCTCCGTCACCTTTAACGACGGTTCAACTGTCCTCGGCAGCGAGCCGCTGACAAACGGACAGGCGACCTTCAGCAGCTCATCGCTTTCGGTCGGTTCGCATTCGATTACGGCTGTCTACGGCGGCGACGGCACCTACCAGGGCAGCACCGGCTCGCTCACGCAGTCGGTTAATCCGGCTTCCACCACCACCGTCGTCACGCCGTCGGCAAACCCATCGATCCTCAACGGCTCCGTCACGTTCACTGCGACCGTCAGCGTCGTGGCTCCCGGCGCGGGTACGCCCACGGGAAGCATCACCTTCAAGAATGGTTCGACGGCACTCGCAACCGTCCCGCCCAATTCGTCTGGCCAAGCGACGTTCTCCACGAATTCCCTTGCCATTGGACAGCAGCCCATCACCGCCACTTATTCGGGAGACTCGAACTTCGCTGGAAGCACATCCGCGACACTGAATCAGGCCGTCCAATACGAGCCGGTCGGAACATCCTGCGACGGCGATGCCGGCCATCAAATCCTTCAGCCGATCTACGCGAACGGCACCAGCGTCTACAACCAGGGTCGCACCGTCCCCGCAAAGTTCCGCGTCTGCGACGCCAATGGTGTGCCCATCAGTGCCGCTGGAACCGTCACCAGTTTTTTGCTGACCCAGATTGTCTCAGGGACAGTAACCACAAATGTCGAGGACATCGTCGATACGAACAACCCGGACACTGCATTCCGGTGGGACTCGACCGATCAGCAATGGATCTTCAACATCTCCACCCAGAGCCTCTCGGCGAACCAAACGTATGTCTATACAATCACGCTGAACGACGGCACGACCATCACATTCCAATTCGGACTGATGTAGTCCTCTCGCTCCGAACTTCCCTTCGCCAACCGTTAACATCTGTCTAGTTCTAGTACCATGTAATTATTGCCTATTGACAAAACACAAGTTCCGTGTTAGCTTTGGCCGTTTTTCAAGTGCGCCAAGCACTGGCGCGCAGAAAGGACGATGAATCTGAGTCATCGCTGACACATATGCCGACCGACGGCCTCGATCCCGCCTTCAAGGCCTTTATAAGGAGAGAACTCGCCGAATACGAAAAACTCGCCAACCCGCAACTTCAACGCGAGCTCGGGCTTCCCCGAGGCAGCCTATACCCCGAATCGCAAACCGCCCCTCCCGCTCCTCGAAAGCTCCGAAGAGCCAAACGCCCCGCCCGCCTCAACTACCACGGCATCCGCTGCGTCATCTGCAAGCATCCCGACCGCGAAACCATCGAACACGACTTCCTCCGCTGGATCAGCCCCGCCGAAATCGCTAAAGAATTCAACCTCGGCCATTGCCGCGGCATCTACCGCCACGCTCACGCCCTCGGCCTCTTCAAGCAGCGTGCCGACCAGCTCCGCCACCGCCTCGGCCTGATCCTCGAGCACGCCGGAAACGTCACACCCACGGCAAACGACATTATCCGCGCCGTCCGCGCCTATGCCTGCCTCGACGACGAAGGCCACTGGCACGAGCCCACCCGCCGCGTCATCATCACCCATCAACACCTCCCGCCCGGCCCCCCGGCCGGCTCCACCGCGCTTCGAGCGTGCCAGTCATGAGGCGAAAATGACCTCCAAAATCAGTCGCATTTTGAATGCGCCAATCAATCGTCACACGGTGCGGGATAAAATTCCCGCAACCCCAAGCAGCTCAACCAGATCCAAAAAATCAATCGTCACAAAATCACCAGCTCAATTTCGCGGTTTTCACCGCCAAAACCTACCGCGAGAGGTCGGCGCCTTTGGCTTCTTGGCCGGCGGCGGTGACGATGGCGACGAGGAGAGCGACGACGAGGACGGTCCAGGCGAGGACGGGGGCGAGATTGCCGGCGAAGCGGCGCTCGGCGATGCGAGCCTGAAGCACTCCATTCCAGGACGAAAACAGGTTACCGAGCTGATAAGCGAAGCCGGGGAATGTGGCGCGGACGGCGGGCGGCGACAGCTCGTTCAAGTGCGCGGGAATGACGCCCCAGGCGCCCTGCACCATGAACTGC
>DASYYZ010000118.1:0-34040 GCA_035946735.1 Terriglobia bacterium | reverse complement strand
TATTCCCAGCGCGAGGCGTGACTCATGGCAACCCTCCTGATGGCTCTTCGGGAGGGTTACATCTCTCACGACGCGCCGGGTAACATTTCTAAATGGCTTGACAGCCGCTTAGCAGTAACATTTAACATGTCTCGATTCGGCAACTTGATTACTGCGCAGGTCTGATATAAGATTCCGGTTCCCATGCCGGACACCAGCGATCCCCATTACTTCGATTTCGACCTGGACAGAGGAATCCGCGAACAGGTTGTCGAGAAGTTGGAGGCGAGTCCGCTCCTCCCTCTAAAGAAAGGCGTAGGCCCGCAAGCCAGTGGGATTTATGCCCTCTACTTCAAAGACTGCCTGGTTTACATCGGCAAGGCGTCGAAAGATACCACCAAGAGCAAGCGGGAGAAATCCGTTGGCAGAACAATGGAGGAGGGTCTCGCGGCCGAAAGGGCTAGACGGCGCCTTGCCGTGCTGTGGGCAATGCTCGGAACCTCTTACGATACTTCCTCCATCCCCTGCTCAAACTCCGCAGAAAAGTCCTGAAGTTCCGGCGTGCCTTCCTCGGAATCCTCCGCGTTGGCAAGTCCGACAGCGCGGTCTTCGACTGCAACGAATTGGGTATATAAATCGTCTTCGAGGCCGCAGGGACGGAACCTGCGCCCCGCGTCTTTCGCCGCCTCGGTGGAGCTGCGGCCCCAACCCTTCACCTCGTAAGTTACGATCTCTGTCACCGCAAAAAGAAAGGCCTGAGGCTGGAGCCTCGATGCGCTGACGGCCCCCAACGCCGTGGTTACCTTCCTCTTTTGATTCCTTGTCATTTGCTCTGAACCTCCTCATACCTTCCTGTCTGCACTGGAACCATAGTGCATCGCAGTCGGCCTCCCAAGGTCCCCGCGATAGGCTACCTCGCTATTTGGCTGTTCAGACAGGGCTAACGACCTTCTACGGCGGCCTAGATCGGCACCATCGGGCTTTACTATCGGACCAGAAGACGGCCGACGTGGGTCGCAACAATCGCAATACATAAGCCCAGAACAACTCCCTTTATCGAATCGTGAGCAAGCGGCTGCCGAATAGGGATGCGCTTTCCATTGATTGTCACGCCGACTAGCCAGACATCTGCCCACCTGAAATCCGTCACCTTTGCATGCTCCAATTGGGCGTGGCAGTTCGGACAAACCAGCAGCAGGTTGGTCGGGTGATGACCGATCTCCGGATCGAGATGATGTATTTCGAAGTACGGCTCCCCGCTCCGCTTTTCGAAAGCGAAAGAACAAAGTTGGCACCTGCCACCGTGCAATTCTCGAAGCAGAACGCGGATCCCCGAGGGTGCGCCCTCGTGGCGCTCGGTGGCAGTCGGATGTACTCTAGGGCGCGGCCGGCGTAGTGAATCCTGAGCGATACGCAACAACTCGTCTTGGGCTAGCTGGCGCGGTCGCTTGCTGAGTAACCGCGATAGCTTATTCAATTCCTGGCTGGCTTCAGAATCCGTCGAGGCGGCCTGAAGCATTGTTCGAGCCTTTTGCTCTTCCCGTTCTCGAACATAGCGGTCCAAGGCGAGGCGGTACCGTGTGCCCGGGTCTTCAACGGTAACCGATATCAAATCTCCGTCGCGTACACCCCTCTTGGAAAACCACGGGGCGAGACCAAAGATGCGGTTCTCTTTGGCGACGGGATCGAAAGGATGAAACGTGAGTCCTCTTGTCTTCTCCTCATCGTCAAAAACGACTTGAATCTGACCTCTCTCGCTGGGAAACAAACGCTTGAACTGTTGGGGGATGGCGAGCAAGCCCTTCTCAAGGCGACTCGGGGACGCGCGGATCGTGAAGCGTTGCTTTTCGGTGCTCACACTCGTACGGCCATCAACCTTACGCCTGACGTCGCCGGAATGCAATGCTCGGCAACTGCGGATGCTGTCCTAATTCTGTGTTGCTGACACAAAGAATCTCCCCGACATTAGCCACTTGTAAAAGGTGGTAGATAAAGGTAGCTCAGATTCCAGTTCTGCACTTTTCCGCACTCCATGGTCGCACCGAAGTCCACATCGAACCGCTTCCTGCTTTTGTCTCGGCCTTGTGGCCCAACGTGCGGCGGATCGTATACGACCACGCCAAACTTTGCGGCCGGAACGCCGTCCATTTTCCGGTTGTCACCCACGATCATGGGCGTGTACTGCGGGTCGATGTCCATTGAGACCACACGACGCTGAGAGTCTTTCCAAAATCGGCCAGCGTTGTAAGTCGCATCCAAAATTGGCTCAGGCGGGATCGTGGCATAGAACCGGAACATCGCTTCTAGAAGATCGCCGTCACTCCCTTGCCAAACGCTGCTGATCGGCTGGTACGATGAAGCTCCATTGCCGTTCGCAGCTACGATCTCGCTGTTCTTATCACTCATGCCGCTCTTTCCGCCATTCCTGCCTAGCTCCGCCATGAACATTGAGATTTGTGCTGGCGTCGCTGCGGATAGGGGTTCGACAAAGGCGGCTGGCGGATCGTCGGCTGCGGACTGAGCCCCGATCTGGTCCGCCCACTCGTTAACGTCCTTAGGTCTGGATGGATTCTTCTTCCGCTTTGACATGAGCCGAGTATGCCACGCCTGGAGTCGAGACACTAGGGGTCCGAAGGATTAAGAAATCGAATGCCACCCGGCGCTAACCGGTGTGTCAGACCGCCGCTATTGGCCTCCTTTTTGACGCCCCCAATCCGCTGTCTTCGTTTCTGGTTTGCTAGGCTTCGCCCTCACCCCCTTCCCCTCTCCCGCCCCTGCGAGAGAGGGGCGCCGAAGGCGGGGTGAGGGCCGGTCGAGATACCAAGCGAGCCAATACCTGCGCTGGCCCGCCGCGGTGATGACCCAGCACCTTCGTGTTCTTGACGCTCCTACACCGCTGTAGGTATGATAGGAGCGTAACTTGAAAGCGGCAACCCGGCCGCTGGAGAAGCCAAGAATGCCCAACAGTTATCAGCTCTGGATGCCTGCAGTACTCTCTCTCTTCGGTGCCTTGATTGTGGTGGTGTTCACAGCCTGGCTGAACACACGTGCGCTTTCAGCCCAGATGGATGCCCTTCGGGCGGAGGTGAATGGCAAAATGGACGCCGTTCGGGCCGAGATGAACGGCAAAATGGACGTCCTTCGGGCGGAGATGAAACAGGGCTTTGCCGAGCTGCGCCTCGAATTTCATGAAAGGCTCAGCGCGTTGGAGGCACGGATCGAGCGGGTCGAAGAGCAGCGGCCGGGCCTTCTCCAGACGCCATAGGAACCCACTCTATGACGATCGATGAACGGTTGCAATTTCTGCTGCAATCAACCGAATCGCTGCATTCCTCGGTGCATGAGCTGACCGGAGATGTGCAGAGGCTCACGGAGGCCGTCAGCAAACACGAAAAACGTTGGGAATTGGTCCGCAAGGTAATGCAGGCGGCCTTCGAAGCAGGCCTGGATGCGGCCAATGATGACCACGACAACGACGAAAGCAAATAAGCTCCGCCGGGCGCTTCTCCGCGCAAGCGGGGCGTCTCGCGTGGTAGCGAGGGCGGCTACGTAACGCCGCGATTTTCAGCGCGAGGGGATGCAGTTGAAAAATCCAGCAGCAGTAGCGCTCGGCCGACTGGGCGGACTCGCCAGCAAGGGTAAGACGAGCCCGCGCAAGGCCGCAGCGTCGCGCGAGAACGGCAAGAAGGGCGGCAGGCGGAAGGGGGCAAGCGATAACCATGGAACGGTCCCCCGTCGTGGAGTTTACAGATGAAGTAATTAACTGTCATAACGATCATTATAGAAATTCGGTTAACACTTCGCAATTCGTGGAATTGTTAAATAATAACCTTGACATGTATTTGACCTGCGACGACATCGTTTCTGATGTCGTCCGCTTGAATGCCACCGGGCGCTAACCCGACGTGTCAGACTGCCGCTATTGGCCTCCTCTTTGACGCCCCAAAACGCTGTCTTCGTTTCTGGCATTCCAATGGGAAATCAGTGCCGTGGGGCACTTGAAAAGGGCTGCCATAAGGCCGGCCAAAAGTACGCACATGTGTCCGTATGAATGCAAATCAAGCAAAAGTGTGCAATTGTTGCACACTTTTTTACGGCTGGAAAGGCCGTAAAAATGGCAAAAAATCGAGCTAAAAGATAGCTCGTCTTTGCACCACTTTCTTACTTTCCAGGCTGAACCGCGGCTCCGGCGAGGCGTCATCCAGAATGCAGCTCACCAGGTATTCGCCCACCGAAGGGCCGTGCTTGAATCCGTGGCCCGAACCGCCGCCAGCCAGCCACACATTTTGAAAAGCGGGATGACGATCCAGCAACAAGTCGCCGTTCGACGTGTTCTCGTACTGGCACACGCGGCTTTCGACGAGCGGGGCTTCTTTGAGCGCGGGGAAACGGCGTGCAAGGTAGCGCCGCGCCTGCTCCACGCCTTCCCGGGTGGGCAGCCGGTCGCCGGTGTCCGGATCGAAGGCGGGACCGTGCCGGTCAATGGCCGCCTTCAGCCCTCGACCCTCAAGCTCCGGCAGGCCGTAAGCCTCGCTCGCAAGATCCATCCAGGTGGGGAGTGCGGGCGGCGCAAAGCGCGAGTCGCCGGGCGGTGTGCCGAAGAAGAATACTTCCTGCCGGCTGTTGAAGATGCGATTACCCAGCAAGGCCGGAAAAACCTTGGCAAGCCACGGGCCGCAGGCAAACACCACCGCACCATTCGACGCCACTTTGACCGTTCGGCCACTTCTTGTGACCACTTGCTCCAGGTCGGCCCGCTGCGCGATGGGGCGGCTCACGGTTGGATCGCTGGGCTCCGCCGCTGCCGCCAGGGGTTCAAGCGGAAGGACCTCGTCGCAGATGTACTCCACTCCTTCGCGGACGGCTTGCTCCACCACGGTTTGAACCGCGCGCCGCGCCATCAGCACGCCGCTCTCGAGCTCGAGGAGACCCCAGGTGGTTACCTCGTCCAGCTCCACCTGACCGTATCTCCGGGCGAGCTGCTGCCGCGAGAGAACTTCGTGTGGAATTTCGAGGCCGTCGAAGGCTGCGAGACTCGCGGAGACGTAAGGCTCAGGGTCACGCGCGAGCCAAAGCACTCCGGTGCGGTAAAAGAGAGGCCGGCCCGTGCGGGCAAAGAGCTCCAGCCAAAGTTCGAGCGCGCGCTTCGACCAGCGGGAGTAGATGTCGTTAGGACCGTAGCCCATGCGGATGACGCGCGATTCCCCGCCGGAGCTCGATCGATTGTGGCCGGGCGCATGAGCCTCGATCAGAACCACTTCTCTGCCACGCCGCCGGAGAGACAATGCTGTCCAAGCGCCGAAGCTGCCGGCGCCGATCACGATGTTGTCAAAGTGTTTGCTCAAAGTCCTAACTTTCTCGCGGTCCCGGCTCGGTCGTCAAGCTACGTAATACACCACTTCGTATATCGTGCACCATATCCGGCAGGAAAGCGCCTCACAGTAATGTCTATCGGTTGGAATCGGGGTTACGAATGGCCAGCAAGCCAGAGCCGTCCGCTGGCCGTCGAGAGCTGACCGCTCAAAGCTTAGAAGGGTGCGGCGAGGGTTGAAAAGAAAAACCGGGCGGAAGCGCGAAGCTCCAGCCCGGTCTTGTAATCCGCAGATTTCGCTAAAGTTACTGCGAAGCAGGAGCAGCGGTGTCGCTCTTTGCCTTCTTCTCTTTCTTCGCCTTCTTCGCCTTCTTCTCCTTCTTGGGAGCGGACTGCATCGAGGAGTCAGACGAAGGCGTGGTGGAGTCCTGCGCGAAGATCGGCATGGCAAGCGATACGCACAGAGCCGCTGCAAACAGCAAACTGAATACTTTCTTCATGTTGGGTATACCCTCCCGTCAAATTGAATTACACCCACGTAAGGGCAATATCACTGCCAACCGGCGGGGATAGCTTATGTGAAATTATGCCAATAGATACAGCAACATACGGACTCGGGATTGACGCCGATAATCCGAGCCGCCGTCGCGACTACACGAGCCCGTGCGCCATGGCATAGCGTACTCTGGTAATGGTGTGAAGGGCCATCTTGGAGATGGCGCGGGCCATGCGCCTGCGTTCTCTCCAAGGAACACCCGTCGGCCGTCTGTGGCTGCCTCCTAAAGGAGGCTCCTTCCACTGGCGACTGACAGCCGAACTGACGATTGAGAACTTGACAGACGCCCCGGCGTCTCCTAGCATGAACGTGACTGTTGGCAGATTTCGGGCGTCAAAGCTTCAGAACGACAAGATCGCCACTGGACGAGGTGGGCCGTGAAAGTCTCATCCCGCTTGAAAGACGACGTTGCGATCCTCTCGCTGAACGGCAAGTTTGTGGCCGGCGCGGACGGCCTTGTGCTCCGGCAGCAAGTGAAGGAGCTGATCGAAACCGGAACGCGGAAGCTGCTGTTCAATTTTGCGGAGGTCCCCTACATCGACTCCACCGGACTCGGATTCCTGGCGGGCAGCCGCGAACTCGCCGCCGAGGCCGGCGCGATCATCGTACTGGCCGGCATGAACCCTCACGTCCGTCGGATTCTGGACGGTGTGAAACTCACCCAGTTTTTCCACATGGCCGACGACGAGAAGGCCGGTCTCGCCCGGATCGAACAACTGGGCGCAAGCGGGCACGCGGGCACGCCAGCCAGTCGAGCAGACAGCCGTAAACCGCCGACGAGCCAAGTGTTGAATGGTCAAGCGCAGAAAACTCCACCGTCGGACGCAGCGCTCGCCAAACGCGCCGCTGAGGAGTAACTCCATCGCGGCGTTTTCCGCAGATCCACACTGCAAATCGATGCCGTACGTGGGAGACGTGTCAGGATGAATCCGGACACGATGGTTCTAGGGCTTCTCTGGTACGTCTCTTTCCTTTTCTCTCTTTGCTGCCATGAGAGCGCTCATGCCCTGGCTGCCAAGCTCGGCGGCGATCCCACCGCTTTCCTCGCCGGCCAGATGACGCTGAATCCGGTGCCACATGTGCGGCGCGAACTTTTCGGAACCGTGATCGTGCCCATCGCTTCCTACGCAATCGGCGGCTGGATGATCGGCTGGGCGAGCGCGCCTTACGATCCGGCCTGGCGGCGACTTTACCCGCGCCGCGCCGCATGGATGGCTCTTGCCGGCCCGGCCGCAAACTTCACTCTCACCGTGCTGGCTGCGATCGCAATCCGCACGGGCGTGGCGCTACGCGTATTTGCGCTTAATGGCCCGCTCGGTTTCGCGCAGTTGGTGTCTGCGGTTCCGTCGAGCGGTGTGGTAGCGCATGCGTTGGCAGCCCTGTTGAGCATTGTCTTCTCACTGAATGTGCTTCTCGGGGCCTTCAATCTTCTGCCCGTGCCGCCGCTCGATGGGAATGCCGCCGTCGGTCTGCTGCTTCCGCAAGCGTGGGCGCGCCGCCTGGCTGATCTCGGCCAGAATCGCACTTTGGCGCTCGTCGGCCTGCTGCTGGCCTGGAAGTTTTTCGGTGTGATCTTTCAGCCTGTCTTCTCGGTAGCCCTCAATCTCATCTACGCCCGCTAGTGTCATTCGCATCCTTTGCGGCCACGCGATCACGAGCTGGCATCACCTCAACACCGCGACACAAATGTACGGCAGGAGAATCAAAGGGTAAGCAGCAAAACCTGCCCGCGTCCTCTGCTCGTCTTTGTGGACGACTTGCTGTCTTTTGGGTTGAGGTCGCGCCCTGTTGGGATGGTGTCGAAGATAATCAGAAGGAAGCTGCGAATTCGGCCTGTACGTGCGCCGGCAAAATGCCGGCTTCGAATCCGCGATCGAAGAAGAGTTGAACTGCGCGCTGCCCGCGCTCGCCGTAATTGAGCGTCCAGTCGTTCACATACATGGCGATGAAGCGATCGGCGGCGGCAGGATCGAGACCGCGCGAAAACTGCGTGGCATAGAGCAGCGCCTCCTCGCGATGATCGAGCCCGTACTGGATGCTCTCCCTCAGCAGCCGCGTGGCTTCACGAATCACCGAGCGACCGAGCGACCGGCGGATCACGTTGCCGCCGAGCGGCAGCGGCAGGCCGGTCTCGTTCTGCCACCACTCGCCGAGATCCACCCACTTGTTCAAGCCCGCCAGACTGTACGTCAGTTGTCCCTCGTGGATCACCACTCCCGCGTCAGCCTCGCCGCCGGCGACTCTATCCAGAATCTCGTCAAAGGGCACCACCACGGTTTCGATGTCGCGCTCATAAAGCATCAAGGCCATGTAGGCGCTGGTCATCTTGCCGGGAATCGCCAGTCGCTTGCCGCGAAGCCCTTCCGGCCCCAACTGGCCGTGGCCCACCACGATCGGCCCATAGCCCTCGCCGAAGCTGGCGCCGGAGGGGAGCAACAGGTAGTTCTCAGCCAGGTAGGCGTAAGCATGAAACGAGACGGCCGTGACATCATAAATCATGTCTCGCGCCTTCTCGTTTAGCGTCTGGATATCTTCAAGCACGTGCTTGAATCTGAGAGTCTCGCTCCGAATCTTGTTCGTGGCTAGAGCGTAGAACATGAAAGCATCGTCGGAATCCGGGCTGTGCGCGAGCTTGAGCTCAAGCACGCCCGCGTCAGTGTGCCCGGGATGGATCGCCGCAGTTTTTGTCATAGACTCGATCAGAACCAACGAGAGGCATCCTACCACGAGCGCGCCGCGGCAACAATACGCAGATCCGGTTAATCCAAAGAGGGTAACTGCCATCGGGCACCAACGGCAATTATTGGAAACGCCAGGTTGTTCTGCCTTGTTTCAGACTGCCCGCAAAGTTTGGAAGAACAAACGAGAAGAGAAATGAAAGGAAATGAAATGTGACTACCTCATCGGTTGTTCCGTACAGTTTCCAGCCGCTGCCATGGATCAGCCCGGCACAGAATCTCTCGTCCGACAACCGGGGCGCTTCCAGCCATCTCTGGAATGCAGTCAAGCAGTGAAATCCTTCGCTTGTCCGGACCTCTCACAGGTTGAGCTTGAACTTGAACACTACAGAGCCGTCATCGCCGTTCACGGTCGTGCCATAGAGATTACCCGCTGGGTCCTGGAGCAAGCCTGCAGAAGGGTTCGCTCCGTCCTCCGGTTGACCAAACTGGTGAAGCACCGTCTCGTTATCCTTCTGATCCAGTTCGAATAGTACGCCCGAGCGGTAGCTGCCGCCGTTGTAGGTGGTGCCGGCGAGGTTGCCCGCGGAGTCCCGGATCAAGCCTCCGGCGGGATTCGCGCCGTCTTTACCGATGAACTCGTGTAACACGGTCTCTTTGCCCGCCGGGTCCAGCTTGAAGACCACTCCACATCCCTCGGAGTAGCACAATCCAGTCTTATTGCCGCCTTCGCCAGCCGTGCCGTAAAGGTTGCCGGCGGCGTCCAGGATCAAAGCTGCCACTGGGCTTGCTCCGTCCGCTCCACCCGTGAATTTGTACAGCACGGTCTCTTTGCCCGCCGGGTCCAACTTAAAGACCACTCCGCACCCGGGGATAAAGACCCCGGGGAAGCAATACGATAAAATGCCGCCTTCCGAAGTCGTGCCGTAAAGGTTGCCGGCAGGATCCAGGATCAAGCCCGCGTAGGGCACCCCGCCGTCCGCCCCGCCGGTGAAGCCGTAGAGCACGGTCTCGTTTCCAGAGGGATCCAGCTTGAAGACAGTTCCATCGCCGTAGGGTCCTCCTCCATAGGTCGTGCCGTATAGGTTACCCGCGCCGTCCAGGATCAAGCCTGCGTAGGGCGCCCCGCCATCCCCACCGCCTGTGAAGGTGTGCAGTACGGTCTCGTTCCCGGCCGGGTCCACCTTGAAGACCGCGCCGCAGCCGTCGACACACGAGGACGTGTTGCCGCCGTAAAGGGTCGTGCCGTAAAGGTTGCCGGCGGCGTCCCGGACCAAGCCTGCGTAGGGATATGCGCCGTCCGCCCCGCCGCTGAAGTTGTAAAGCACGGTCTCGTTTCCAGAGGGGTCCAGCTTGAAAACCACTCCACATCCGCCGCCGAAGTAATTGATGCAGTCGCCACCATTGCCGCCCGCAACGGTCGTGCCGTAGAGGTTACCACCCCCGTCTCGGATCAAGCCTCCTTGGAGCCGATCGCCGTCCGCATCGCTGAAAGTGTGAAAGACTGTGTACCTTAACGCGTTTCCTTGCGCCGTCCCCTTGGTTGCCAGCATCGGCAGAATCACGGTCGCTGCCGCGAGCACCACGAGCGCCAGGCCCGCGATCCCGCTGACGCCTGCCGAAAGCCGTCCAAGGCATGTGCGGTCACTTCGCCGCGTCTGCTGATGCGCTGATTTGTGTTTCACACGTCCTCCTCAGTTGTCAGATGAATGAAAAACGAGGAGCGTTGGGTCAGGCGTCTTCGTCCTGGTGCTGATTGAGGACAGAAACCAGGAGAGCGGCGCAGTGGGACCTGCCCCGCCCTCACACCCGACGCTTGAAGGACTGCAATCAACGATCAGCCCAAAGGCGCACCAAGCCTCCGATCCAAGGAGAGTGGCTGATGCGCCCAGGATCAGCGCGTTCCCGCATCAGTAGGCAGGCGCGTAGTCATAAGCGCAGCCGTTGGGGTAGTAGTACGGGTCACAGCCGTAATACGGGGCGTACGCGCCGAAGCCCCACCACGGATAACCCCAGCCCCAACCGCCCCAACCGCCCCAACCGCCATAACCCCAGCCGCGTCCGTAGCCCCAGCCGCGTCCGTAGCCCCATCCACGCCCGTAGCCCCATCCGCGTCCGTAGCCCCCAGCGCCGTATCCGCCACGGTAGTTGCCGTACCCGCCTCGATAGTTACCGTAACCCCCTCGGTAATTTCCGTACCCACCTCGATAGTTACCATATCCGCCCCGGAAGCCTCCACCGGTATACCCGCGCGATCCCATACCGCTGTAGCCTCGCGCCCCGCCACCGGCAAATCCACGTCCGCCACCTCCGCCGAACCCGCCGCGGCCGCCGCCACCTCCGCTGAACCCGCCGCGACCGCCACCACCGCCCCCCCGGCCTCCTCCGCCTCCACGTTGAGCGAAACCTGGCACCGCCGCCAGACCGATAAGGACCATCAAAGCCATTAGCTTTTTCATCGCACCCTCCGTGCTGCCCACGCCTTGCAACTCCTTAGCCACCCCCATAGCGCAAGTAATCGGCCAAATCGCAGCCATCGCAACCCGTTGAAATTGCTGGCTGACGCACTGCTCGACCCCGGTTCCGAATGGCCGATATCCGCCACTAGTGGTGGATTTAAGCCGATCAACGTAGCTCGAGTAGAACTATATCATTCAGAGCATCATCATTCCCGGCATCCGCCGATTTGATCTGGAAATTGAAGTTGCGTTCGATTATTATAGCTGCCACTTCGATCCTCGTCCGTTGCGGGCGCTGCCGTTTCGCGGGCGCAAGTGGATTCGCTGGGACTTTTGGGGGCCGCGACATGTTGCACCACCTCTCGATCCTGCTGATCGCGGGAGGCATTGTGGCCGGTCCTCAAGACTCGCCCCCACCTTCCCAGGGTCGCAACACTCCCTCGCAGGCGCGTCCGAATCATGCGGAAGAGCCTTCCCCTCAGCTTGAGCCTAGCTCGGCAAGAAACAATCGAATGCGACCCGATTCCAGCGCCGCCAAGCATTTCGAGCAGGGGAACAGCCTGGCAGAGAAGGGCGACTTCAAAGGAGCGATTGCGGAGTATCAGCAGGCCGTGCAGTTGAATTCACATTGGGCGGAAGCGCACAGTCGCCTGGCAAGCACCCTCGCGTCGACGGCGGACTACGACGCCGCGATCGTGGAATACCTGGCGGCCGTGGAGATCAAGCCCGAGCTCCAGGAGGCGCATCATGGGCTCGGCCACGCCTGGGCGGCGAAGTCGAATTGGCAAAACGCGGCGGCGGAGTTCTACCGCGCATCGCAATTGCAACCTGATCTGCCCGAGCTTGATCGGGATCTCGGCTACGCCTTCGAATCGCTGGGGAAACACGACCTGGCCCGCGAGCAGTTTCGCCGCGCAATCGCCGCCGATCCGGCTGACGCCGAATCGCACTTCGGCATGGCTCGCGCGCTCCGCGCCGAAGCAGATCTTTCCACGGCAGCTTCGCAGTACCGGGAAGCGCTCAAGGCAAGACCCACCTATTGGGAAGCGCACTACGAACTCGGCAGCGCCTTGTATCAGCAGGGAGAGATCGAGCAGGCCTTGCCGGAGTTTAGGGCGGTCCTAACCCTCGGACCCAAAGTCTCCACGGCACACGATTGGATGGGTAACGCGCTTCTGGCCGCGAACGATCCGGAGACGGCCGCGCGCGAATATCGCGAGGCGCTCGCGCTCGATGCGAACGACACCGTCGCTGCATACGATCTCGGACTGGCGCTCGAGGCCCAAGGAGCCTCCGAGCAGGCGATGGCGGCGTATCGCTCCGCGACCCTCCTGGCGGTCGCCGATCCCGACCTTCACACCAACCTCGGCAACGCCTTGAAGGGGACCGGCGATTTCGCCGGCGCAATCAGCGAATACGAGGCGGCTCTACGCCTCAAGCCCGATGGAGCGGCCATCCATGCGAACCTTGCGGGTGCGTTGGCCGCGAAGGGCGATCTCGAGGCAGCGGTCCGCGAATACGGTGAAACCCTGCGCCTCCGTCCTAAAGACGCGCGCACGCGCAGCGATCTGGCACGGGTTCTCGAGGCCCAAGGCAAGCGGGACGAGGCAATTTCCGCCTACCGGGAAGCCGTCCGCCTGCAGCCGGGCAGCGCCGAGTTTCACGACTCACTCGGGCGCGAGCTCGCTCTCGACGACAAGCCAGACGATGCTGTGGCGCAATTTCGCGAAGCGATGCGCCTTGAGCCTCGCAGCGACTGGTTCCTCGACGATGCGGCCTGGACACTCGCACGTGCAGGCGAAACCGAGGCAGCCCGAAAGTACTACGGCGAGGCGTTGAAGATCGAACCCCGCGATGCCACCGCGTTGAACAACCTGGGCGTTGGGCTCGTCGCCCAGGGTCGCGTAGATGACGGATTGGCGCGCTACCGGGAAGCTCTGCGTGCCCAGCCCAGCTTGGCGGAGGCCCACGTGAATCTCGCCAACGCGCTCGAACGGCTCGGCGATCATGACGGTGCTTTGGCCGAGTATGGTCAGGCTGCCGGTCTGAAGAAGAACGACCCGGAAGCCGATTACGATCTCGGGAACGCGCTCGCCGCGCACAACGACGTTGACGGCGCCTTGCACGCCTATCGGGAAGCCTTGCGCCTGAGACCCGATTCCGCCCTGGCTTGGCTCAATATCGCGGCCTTGCTCGGCCGCAAGGGCGATCTCGACGAATCCGCGCGGGATTGTGAAGAGGCTTTGCGGCTCCGACCCGCGGATGCTCGCGCCCACTACGATCTGGCCTTGGCCCGGCTTGGGCAGGGAGACCTGGACAACGCGCTCGCCGAGTATCGCAAGGCTGCGCAGCTACAACCCGAAATCCAACTGCCAGGAAACAATATCGGCAGCATGCTGGCGGCCGCCGAGACGGTGGATGAGGCCGTGATGAGAGCCGTTCCGGTCGCGGCGCCGGCCGCGGAGGATGCCCCGGTGCATCTGCCGTCTAAGCTCTCGCCTTCGCAGACTACCAAGGATCAAATGCAGCCCGTCCAGGCTTCGCAGACGGGCGGACTCGATGGGACCTCATCGAGCGCGCCGAGTGAGTTCAAGAATTAATGCCCAGGCTTAGTCAAAACAGCATAACGGCGATTGCAGGCTTGATGTGCGTGCTTCTACCCGCGGTCGCTCACGGACAAAGAGGCTTAGACCTACCTACCTTCAATCCGAACGCCCCCACGGCCCGGACCTGGATGTGCCACATTGCCGGACGGGTCACCACGCCTCACCAGGATCCCGTGACCGGAGCGCAGGTCTGGATCAAGTTGCAGAGGTCAAAACGGCCCCTGGTCGTCGAGACAGGAATACAAGGCGACTTCCGCGCAAATTTTCCGGCCGGTTCCAGCTCACGCCAGATCGAAATCGTAATTGAGGCAAGCAGAGGGGGCTTTCTTGACGCCCAAGACACAATCGAGCTCACTCGGGATCGCGAAACGCCTCCGGTTGAGCTCGTACTGCAGCGAGAGCGCCCGGATCCGGAATTGCCGAGCTGGGACTCGCTGATTGCGGCACTCATGCCCCGGCTGCGGACGCCGGCCACGGGTGCCGCGCTTGCCGGTGTTCAACTCAAGCACTTCGAACTCGGCCTCAGACTGCTCGATCAGGACAGTCCGGCGGAGGCATCTCCCGTCTTGCGGAGCGTGGCGAATCACGATCCAACCTGTATCGAATGCTTCAACCTGGCAGCGCTGGCGGCGCTCGCTTCCGGGGCCTGGCAAGGCGCAGCCACCGAACTCAAACAGGCTGCACGTCTTGCAGCGCTGGCGCAAGGTAGGGATCGCCGGATGGAGCCCTTTGTCACGCTCGGAGTGCTCCAGACCTGGCGGGGTGAGCTGACCAAGGCGCAGATTTCGCTTCTTCAGGCGCTTGCGCTTAAGCCGGATGATCCGCTGGCCCTCTGCGAACTCGGACGCGCTTTCCTGCTTCAGGGGAAGATGGCGACCGCCGACCTTTACCTGGCGCGGGCCCTTGCCCACGGTGCCAACGAAGATGCCCACTTGCTCCGCGCTCAGGCCCTGAGCGAACTCGGTAAGCCGCGAGAGGCGCAAAATCAGTTGGACGCTTACCTGAACGGCCGCAAGGCGAAACAGCTTCCTGACGCTCCGCGAGCTCTCTACACCGAGCTTGGCGAGCGGATTGCGTTGGCGTCCGGTGGCGATTCATCCGCCATGATGGATCGAAGCCCGGCGGAACTTATGAAGACGGTACCGGAGCTGAAGGATCTCAAGCCGGACGAGGACCAGAGCGATCTCGCATCGACGATGCAAAAGGTGGGAGAAAGCGTGCGATCAGTCTTCCAAGGCCTCCCGGATACCAGCTCGCACGAAAAGATCGAGATGGAGCGCTTGCACCCCGACGGCAAACGGGCAGGATCGCTCGACCAACAATTCGAGTATCTGGCTGTGAACGCGACCAACGAAGGTGGTTTGCAACTGAGCGAATACCGAACCGACAAGTCCGGCCACGCCGCCACACCCGGAGACACCGACGGAAACTTCATGGTCACCAAGGGCTTCGCCGCGGACCCCTTGATCTTCTACCCCGACTGGCAGGAGGGTTCCCGATATCGGTTGATGGGCCGGCAGCAGCTTGATGGCCGCGACACCCTCGTGATCGCCTTCGCGGAGCGCCCCGCCAAAGCGAAGATGCTGGAAGAATTCAGGATCAGGGGCCAATCTATCGTGGTGTTGGTTCAAGGCCTGGCCTGGGTGGATGCGACTACGTACAGAATCCTGCGCATGCGGACGGAACTCCTGAAGCCCGCGCCCGAGATCAGGCTGGACGCACAGATCACGGACGTGCGCTTCGCCGAAGTCAGGTTCACCGCCAAGGACGAGCCGTTCTGGCTACCCCAGGAAGTCTCAGTTTTGGTTCGTTGGAACGGGCGAATCTACCGCAACCAGCATCACTACTCGGATTACGCGGTTTTTCAGGTGAAGACACGCCAGCACGTCAAAGCGCCCAAGGCTCCGGCAGGAGCCGAAAGTGATGATGGCGGGAAACAGTCTCACTCAGGCAGCGGAACCGACTGAGCATTGGCGGCGAAACTCACCGCCATTTTCATCCGTACCGGCACAGGAGATCCATCGTGCATGCCGGGTCTGAACTTCCAGGTCTTCACTGTATCGACGGCCTTCTTGTCGAGGCCCAGGCCTAACCCCTTCGCCAGGCGAACGTCCTGCACGTCGCCGTCGCGACCGATGGTAATAAACAGATTGGCGACCGGAGCCAACCTCGCCTTGCGCGCCTGGGCGGTGAGGGGAGGATCAGGGTGATAGATGGGGATCGGGGCCGTGACGTCCTCGCCAACATCGTAGACGCGGCCGGCCGACGTATCACTGTTAGCCGCTGACGGCTGGCCTTGTTTCGCGCGCTGTACGGCTTGGCATAACGGATCCTCCGCACCCGCGATACGCAGCGTGTCGATGTCTTCAGGGCTCGGCTTGAAGTCCACTCCCCGCCGCTCCACCATTGCAACCAAGTCGTCCTGTGGAGTGCCGCTGGCGAGCGACTTCAAAAGTTGTGCCTTGCTCAAAGGGTCCGGAGTCGCGGTGCGCAAAGCGTCAATCAGCGTCTGCATCGCGCCCTGCGAGCGAAGCGTCTCGAGATACCGGTCGGTGGGTTGGAAGTCGATTCCGCGCTCGTGCACCACCTTGGCCAGAGTCTCGCTATCGAGACCGCTGGCCACCAGATTATCCACTTGCATCCGGGTAAGGGGTTTCGAGGTTTGGGTTTGGGTCTGGACTTCGGTCTGAGCTGGCGGCGCGGCTCGATCCTGCGATTGGGCCTGAAATGGTACGCCGAGCCCAATCGCGCAGATTCCGAGCGCCACTGCAACTTTCCTCACATTCGCCTCCCTGCCATTTGGGGTCACGCGAGAGCAAGCCGTAGCAGCAGAGCGCCTGCTTCGCGACCTGATCATCTCTTATCTTACCATCGCGGAAGCTCTGGACGCGTTTTCGCCTTCGACACAACGGGTCTCGATTAAATGATCGTGGGACGAACGGCCCTGATGGCCCCCATCATTTTCTGATTCGGGCCCCGTCATTGTATACTGCCTTCGATGATCGATTATGCGCGCTTGGGAGGACGTCGCCGTCTTGCTGCCACTCTGGCCGCGACTGCGGTACTGGCGGCGTCGCTGACCTCGGCCTTGAATTGCGCGGACTCTTGTGCATGGCCGGCCTCGGCGGCTTGTCCAATCGCGCATCCCGATTCGGCGGATCAGTCCTGCCAGCATGGCGCCCCGCTCCGCCCGTCGCATCGCCCGCAGCCCGGGCGGCAATGCCCTGGGCACTGCTCGACGGCAACGCCGGCGGCTCGGGTCACCCCCGCAGCTTCGCCTACGAACCACCGTCCAGTCGGGAATCGACTGGTTGTTTCTGAACGCTTGATCCGCATCCATAATCAAGCCTCGCCGGCCGCCAACTCCTCTCATTCACCTCCTCCTCTGACCGGCCGGACCATCTGTCAGCTCGAATCCTTCCTTCGCATCTAGTGACCCTGGGAGCGCGCGGGCTGTCCCGCCTGCCGTTGGCCCCGGGGCGCAGAAGAGGGCTGAAAAAGCGGGCGAGAGCCCGCACTTCACGCTCATCGACCTTTGTCTATCCAGAGCAGAAACAGTCTTGAATGCGAGGTGAAGGATGAAATCCGCATGGTGTGTGAGTGCTAAGAAGGCTTGCGTTCTGGTCGCGGTCGGGCTCATCTGGAGCTCGCTTCGCCTCTCGGCACAAGGCGTACCGGCATCGAGACCTGAGCCGCGAGCCGTGGGCTCCGAAACCCCCGACTCTGCACTCCCCCCTCTCGCGCTCAGCGATCTTGAAAAAATGGCGCTCGCGCACAACCCCACTCTGGCCGAAAGTCAGGCGGACGCGCGCGCTTCCGCCGGGCGGAGGCTGCAGTCCGGCCTCTATCCGAACCCGGTGATCGGTTACGAAGGCCGCGAGATCACCGGCGGCGCGGTCTATCGCGGCGGCGAGCACGGCTTTTTTGTGCAGCAACCGATCGTGACCGCCGGCAAACTCAGGCTCAGCCGCAAAGTGTTCGCAACCGAAGAAGAGCAGGCGAAGTCTGTGGCCGCTGCGCAGCAGGCGCGCGTCATCAATGCGGTGCGGATGGCTTATTACCAGGCCCTGGCCGCGCAGCAGGAACTGGATCTCAGGGCGAACCTGGCTGGCCTCGCCGAACAGGCCCGTGATGTCAGCAATAAGCTCGCGAACGTCGGCCAGGCGGACCAGCCCGATGTGCTTGAGGCCAGGGTGGAGGCCGGCCGGGCCGGTCTCGACTTGCTTGCGGCGAGGGCTGACCAGGACCGCGCCTGGCAGGAGCTGGCATCCGTGGTGGGTGATCCCGCTCTGACCATGCGGCCGCTTGCGGGCAAGCTGGACGACGGGTTGCCGCAGCTCGATCGCAGCAAGGCTCTCGATGCGATCCTCGCCGGAAGTCCTGAGGTCCAGGCGGCCAGCCAGGATGTGAAACGAGCCGAAGCGGCGGCGAAACGCGCTCGCGCCGAGAAGTTTCCTGACATCGATCTGCGAGCAGGCGTCGACTACAATTTCGAGCTGCTGGGCAGCATGGGCCAGCCGGTGGGATGGGAAGGAGAAGCATCAGTCGGCATCCAGATTCCGATTTTCAATCGCAACCAGGGCAACATCCAGACCGCAGAGGCCGAGCTGGCCCACGCCCAGCAGGAGCTCGAGCGCGTCAAGCTCGCTTTGCGGATGCAATTCGCCAGCGTCTTCCGCAACTATGCCAACGCCGACGAAGCCGCGCGCCGCTATCGCGGCCAGATTCTGCCGGACGCGGAAAAGGCCTACCAGCTCTATCTGGGCAAGTACCGGGAGATGGCGACGGCGTACCCGCAGGTGCTGATTGCGCAGCGGACGCTCTTTCAACTTCGCGAAGACTATACCCGCGCGCTGGTCAGCGAGTGGGAGTCGGCAATCGCCATCCAGGGCTATTTGCTCAGCGACGGCCTCGCGGCACCCATCGCGCCGGGCGAACCTGGCATCGTGTCACCTGGAGTCGAAGTACGCGCCAGCGGCCTGCCGTGAGAGAAGTCTTCAGTTCTTCTGTCGCGAGTTGACGTCAGGCCAGAAGTAGAACCGAGAGGTTATAATCGGAACAGCGGGTCGGAACAAGAGGCTGAAGGACCGGATTACTACGCTGAAGCGGCGAATTCAATTGCACGAAGACAAAGAGCGACGGGAACGCCGCAAAACTTCTCCTGACCTGGGTGTGATCGAGCACTGGGAAGCAGAAATCGAAGACTGGAAACAGCAAATCCGGCAGGCTCAGAACAGGCTCCAAAGGCAAAGGTGATAGCATGGCTACGAAAAACCACCCGGCAGCGGAAGTCACGCATCGGACCGTGGAGACCCTGCTCAAGGAGGTCTCCGAGCAGTCACGAAATTATGAGAAGGCCCTCAAGAAATTGCTGCGTGAGAAGCCGGGCAGCGAATCCTATGACGGAAATCTGGGCAGAGTGTGGGCGGAAGCTGAGGTCCTTGCCACCAAAACCGAGCATGCCACGATGGTAATCGATCAGTACACGGACTCTGTCCCGGACTGACGGTTCGGGGAGGCGAAGCGGCTCGCCTTCCTCCGGTGTCAGCCCTGCTTTTGTTTCGGCAACCACCGCGTGCGTATTAGCAGCTTGGCGCGACGGCTAGACGGCTCGCAGGTAGTCGAAGTCGCAGCCTTCATGCGCTTGCAGGATGTGCTCCAGAAACATCCGGCCGTAGCCGCGCTCGAAGTGCGGCGTGGGCGCATGCCAGCCGGAGAGCCGCTGCTTGATCTCGACGTCAGGAACCAGCAGCTCCAGTCTTCTGCCGTGCACATCGAGTTCGACCTGATCGCCGTTCTGAACGATGGCGAGTGGTCCACCCACCGCGGACTCCGGTGAGACGTGCAGGGCAACGGTGCCGTAGGCGGTGCCGCTCATGCGAGCATCGCTCAGCCGCACCATATCCTTCACGCCAGCCTCGAGCAGCTTCTTGGGAAGCGGCATGTCGCCCCACTCCGGCATTCCCGGCCCGCCCTTGGGCCCGCCATTCTTCATCACCAACACGGAGTTCTCATCCACATCGAGAGCAGGATCATCCACGCGCGCCCACAGATCCTGATAGCTCTCGAACACCACCGCGCGGCCCTTGTGCCGCAGCAGATGCGCAGAGGCGGCCGTCTGCTTCAGCACTGCCCCATGCGGCGCCAGATTGCCTTTGAGCACCACCGTGCCGCCCTCAGGCTGCAGGGGGTCCTGCAGGGTGCGGATCACATCACGATTGAAGCACTCCGCCGCGACAACGTTCTCAGCCACGCTTTTGCCGTTGACCGTGATCGCTTTGCCGTGCAGCAGCGGCAAGAGTTCTTTCATAACGACGGGCAGGCCGCCGGCATAGAACATGTCTTCCATCAAGTAAGCGCCGGAAGGCCTGACGTTGGTGATGAAAGGCGTGCTGCGCGAGATCTCGTCGAAGAGTTCGAGCGGCAGATTCATGCCGAGCCGGCCGGCGATCGCCACCAGGTGAATGATGGCATTGGTTGATCCGCCGATGGCCATGTTCACCCGAATAGCGTTCTCAAACGCCTCGCGAGTAAGCACCTCGGAAGGGCATGGACCGTCTTTCGCGATCGCCACAGCGCGGCGTCCGCTCTCTTCGGCAATGGCAAGACGGCGCGAGTCTGCCGCCGGAATGTTGGCGCAACCCGGCAGCGTCATGCCCAGCGCTTCCACGATGCTGGTCATGGTTGACGCCGTGCCCATCACCATGCAGTGGCCGGCGCTGCGGCTGATGCAACTTTCCACTTCGCACCAGGCTTCGTCGCTGAGCCGCCCGGCTCGCTTCTCCGCCCAGAGCTTGCGCGTGTCCGTGCCGGACCCGAGCGCCTCGCCGCGGAACATCCCGCGCAGCATAGGTCCGCCGGTCACCATGAGGGCGGGAACGTCCACGCTGGCAGCGCCCATTAACTGCGCGGGCGTGGTCTTGTCACAGCCGCAGAGCAGCACCACGGCATCGAGCGGATAGGCGCGAATGCACTCTTCCACGTCCATGGCCATGAGGTTGCGGTACAGCATCGTAGTGGGTTTCATCAGCACTTCACCGAGCGAAATGGTGGGAAACTCAAGCGGGAATCCACCTGCTTCCCACACTCCGCGTTTCACCGCTTCCGCCACCACCCGCAGATGAGCATTGCAAGTGGTGAGCTCGCTCCAGGAGTTGCAGATCCCGATCACCGGCCGGCCATCAAAGGCGCGGGAAGTGAATCCTTCAGCGCGCAAGTAGGCTCGGTTCGACATCCCTACCAGCGTGTCGGGACCGAACCAGCCGTGACTTCGCAGCGTACCTTTTCCGTTTTTAGCCATGATTCTGTTCCCCTCTTTCGAGATTTGGAGATTGCGAGGCCCGTCAGCACGGCTAAAGACAGTCCTTCGCCTCAGCCCTCGGCGAGTCAAGCTCAGCGAAACGCCATCCCTTAAGGTACACCCTCGCTGCGGATTGAAACCAGCCGGCGAATTCCGGTCAGCCCATTCCCATCTCGAGAGCGGGTACGATAGAGAGTGCCGACAGACTGCCGCATCGAGACGGCAGGGCTTGGGAGGAGACCGCCGTTGAGGGATCGTGATCAGTTGGTCGAGGCCATGCGCGGCTTGAGCTCGAAGGCTTCAGGCGTTCACGAGCTGATGGCAGAGATTGTCCAATTGCTTCGTCGCGAACGGCCATACTACAACTGGGTCGGATTCTACCTCATGGAAGGTCCTGACGAACTGGTGCTGGGGCCTTTCGCCGGCAAGCCCACACCCCACGTTCGCATTCCCCTCCACCAAGGAATTTGCGGAGCGGCGGCTTCCACCGGCGAGACTCTGATCGTCGACAACGTGAGCGCCGATCAGCGCTATCTCGCCTGCAGCGTGGAAACGCAGTCGGAGATCGTTGTGCCGATCAAGCGTGAAGGCAAGGTGCTCGGTGAGATCGACGTGGACAGCGATAGCCTCGCCGCCTTTGGCGAAGGTGACCGGCGGCTGCTCGAAGATGCGGCGGAGTTGGTGGCCCGGAAATGGACCGTTGTCGATTGACGATTGTCGATTGAAATGAATTGTACCCATAACCGGCTTTCAGGGCACGATGATTGAGAAACAAAGCTGGTGAGAAATCGCCGATCGTGAACCATCCATGGAAGCAGAATCAACCCTCAGCAGTCTCAATCATCAATCGTCAATCATTCCGGTGGCCGCGGGCATCCTGATCCGCAGCGACCGCATTCTCATCTGCCAGCGGCACCGGTCGGACCCTTACGCGCTGCAATGGGAGTTTCCGGGCGGCAAGGTGCTGAAGGATGAGAGCTTCGAGCAGGCTTTGGCGCGGGAACTCTTCGAGGAGCTCACGATTCGCGCTGAGGTGGGCGCGGAGGTTTTTCGGCGTCAGCATCGCTATCCGGATCGATCGGTCGAGGTGGCTTTCTTCCGCGTGGACTCATTCCGCGGCAAGCCTCGAAACCAGGTATTCGAACAGATCGCGTGGGTAAGGCGCAGCGAGCTTCCCAATTACAAATTCCTGGAAGCAGATCTGGAGTTGGTGGATCGCATCGCGGCGGGTGAGATCATCTAGGCAGACGGGATAAAGTGAAAGATTCAAACGCATTTTGGATTTTGGATTTGCGATTTTGGATTGAGCGTCCGAGCCACACCGCGACACCTTCAATCCAAGATGGCGAATCCAAGATCCAAAACGGCTGGCTCTTAGCAGGCACAGAACTGCGATCCCTTTGCCTTGCGATTGTTCTGCTCCTGATCCCAACGTTAGGCAGCGGCCAGGCGGAAACGGTTGTGACCGCTCCGTCTGCGCCCGTGTTCGCCAGCCGCGGCCGCGTGGAGGGCCACCTGGCTCTGAACTATTCGCCTGCAGGGGCTTTTTCGCCCGATTCGAGGCGTCTCGCGATCGTGGTGGGCGAAAAGATCGCGCTCATGGATCTTGATGACGGCAGGATCGGCAAAGTATTGAAGGTGCGACTAGGGGATATCTTCGACCTGGAGATCGACTCCGCCAATTTCCTGTCACCGGCGTCTCTTTTCGTTTTGGCTCGAGGCGGCATGCAACGTAAGAAGGATTCGTTCGCGGAACGAACGCCCCTGCTCGGCTTCCAGTGGAGCGTGGACCAGGACACGTTGACCGGCAAAGTGAATGCCCTGGGCGCGGGAGGCGGCTTTTCGCCCATATTGTACCTTCCGGGGATCGGATACCTCGCGATGTACAAGGAGAGCAAGATCAGCCTCTGGAATCCACGCACGGATCTCGGCACAGTAGTCACGCTGCAGGAGCTAGGCCACAAGCCGGGTTTGTTTGTGTTTTCCCCCGATGCCCGCTGGCTCCTGCTCGCGCGCGTGGAGGGCAATTCCTCGCCCGACCCGATGGTGGTAGACGCAAAGCAACAGAAGTTTGTCGATGTTCTCGCCGGACACCGCGGCACTGTACTCGATATCAATTTCTCGCCGGACGGGCAGCGCGTGGTGACCGCTTGCGAGGACGGGATGATCCGCATCTGGCAGGTGGCGGACTGGAAGCTGGCCGCGACCCTCGCAGGACACGTAGGACCTGTGCACTCGGCTGAGTTTTCCCCAGACGGCAAATGGATCGCGTCCGCCGGCGAAGACAAAGCGCTCCGCATCTGGTCGGCGGAAGACGGGCGACTGCTGCAGACGCTCAGCGAAAGCCGCACTCCCTTGCTCACGGCGGCGTTTTCCCCGGACGGCAGGTACATCGCTGCCAGCGGGGAACAGAATGTTTTTGTGTGGGAGCGGAAGCAGTGAAGCGGTGGCTCCTTTGCGACACTGGCCGATAAGAGATTGTTTGACTTTCCCTCGCATCCCTGTTTAGATAGGCGCTCTTCCGGCACGTCCAAGTCCGACTGCCAAAGGAGAAGCTCATGTATTGCCGGAATTGCGGACAGCAGATTCCCGACCAGGTGGAGTTCTGCACCTTCTGTGGTCAGAAGGCCCTTGCGGGTTCCCGGCGCTGCCCATCCTGCGGGCAGGAAACTCTGCCAGGCGCGCAGGTTTGTGCAAAGTGTGGCGCGAACCTTCTGGGTGAACAGAAGGATCTTTCGACGGCGCTGTTACTGGCGATCTTTCTGGGCGTTTTCGGGGTCGACCGATTTTATCTCGGCTACATCGGGCTCGGCCTGCTCAAGCTGATCACGCTCGGCGGTTGCGGCATCTGGATGGTAGTCGATGTGGTCTTGATCACTCTGAGGAAGCTGCCCGATGCCGAAGGCAATCGGCTCCGGGAGCCGCCGCCTTTGCAGCCCGTGGGAAACCGGGATTGGAGCACTACTATGCTGCTTTCGTTCTTTCTCGGTTTTCTGGGTGTCGACCGCTTCTATCTGGGCCAGACCGGGCTCGGCATCATCAAACTCTTGACGCTCGGCGGTTGCGGCATCTGGAAAGTGGTGGACATTGTTTTGATTGCGCTCAATAAGCTGCCCGATGCCGAGGGACGCGGGCTGCGCTTCACTTGATCATGCCCTCGTTTGCTAAGGGAGTCCCGCGCATCTTCGTCTTGATAGCAGCAGTCGCGGGGTTTTGCCTGGTGCCCCCGGAACTGCTGGCCAAGGGACCGAACCTCTGCCTCTGGCGGCATCTTTTTCACCTGGCTGCTTGTCCGGCCTGTGGCTCCACGCGCGCCCTCGCCGCCTTCTTTCATGGGCATCCGCGGGAAGCGTTAGCCTACAATCGAAACGTGATCGCCACGGCGCCCGGCTTCCTCGGATTGCTCTTGCATGACGTTGTCATGGCCCTCCGGCGGCTCAACCAAACCCTATGGGATCGAAGTGATCGACTTCCGTCGGCAAATTGACGCGGCATGGCAGGACCTTCCGGGTCCGGGCCCGCTGCGTTGGGCGTCATTTTTTTTCACCTTATTTGCGCTCGCCTTGTTGCTTTCGGTAGCTGCCGCTCAGGTCTTTTTCTCGTGTGCCGGCCTGTGTTACGCCATCGATCTCATCCGCCGGCCGCGCGCCCCGAAGTTCCCACCGATCAAGCTCCCCTTGGCCTTGTTCTGCATTCTTACCGTACTCTCCATCGGGTGGGCGGAGAATCCGGCCGTCGGCTGGACAGCGGTTCGGAAGCTGACGCTTTTCCTGATCATTTTATTCGCCGTCAATCTCCTTACCAGCCAGCGGCACCTCGTATTCATCTATCGCCTCATGTTCGTAGAATCAGCATTGGCTGGTCTTGTGGCCGCAGCGCAGTTCGTTCTGCAGTACCGCCAGATGCGGGCGGAGCATCCAGGCCAGTTCTACTACTACATGACGCTGATGCGCATCCACGGCTTCATGGGCCACTGGATGACGTTTGGTGGTCAGCAGATGTTAATCTTCATTGCGTTAGCCGCCTACGTCATGGGCGCCCCACGAAACCCGGACGAACTCGCCCTGTCGCCGCCTGCTCCCGCAATGGCGCAACACGCGCCAAAATTCCGGCGCGCAACGCTATTCTGGTGGGTCATTCTCGCCATCGTCTTTGCGTCACTGGTACTGAACTTCACGCGCGGCGTTTGGCTGGGCTGCGCCATAGCGCTCCTCTACCTGGTCGCTCGTTGGCGCACGCGGCTTCTATGGGCGCTTCCGGTGGGCGCCGTGGCGATCTACCTTGCTGCGCCTTCGTTGTTGCGCGAGCGTCTCCAGACTCTGATCCATCCCTCGACCGACCCTGCCATTACGGTGCGCTTTGAGATGTGGCACGTTGGTCTCGCCATGATTCGGCGCCATCCGCTGGTCGGAGTCGGACCCAATAACATCAACGAGGTTTACCTGGCCTACCTTCCGCGAGGGATCGTACCAGTTGCGGCCTGGCACGAGCATCTGCATGATGTCTATTTGCAGTTGGCGGCGGAGCGCGGCTTGCCCTGTTTTGCCGCCTGGCTCTGGTTGATGGGCCTTTTGGGCTGGCACAGCTATCGCATCCGGCAGAAGCTGGCGCAGGATAACGCCGCCGGCGCCATCTGGATCGCCGATGGCTGCTTCGCGGGCTGGCTGGCCTTCGTCGCCGAGGGGTTTTTTGAGTTCAACTTCGGGACTACACCCGTGCTGATGGTCTTTCTTCTTCTGGTGTCAGTCCCATTCAAGCTCGCTGACTTGGAGGTCACATCTCACGGCTCAGCGCAGAGAACCGACAGCAGGTTCTAGGCTGACCGGGTGAAGCATACTCGCTCTTCGATTCAGCGGCTCACTGAGACGTCATGCTCGAAAAATCAGATCTAGCGCGCAATCACCTAGCCAACGAGCGCACCTTTCTCGCTTGGGTACGCACCGGCATCGGCGTGGTGGTATTTGGATTCGCCATTGGCCGATTCGGAATCGCGTTGAGGGAGTTCCTCCAATTGCAGGGCCATGCACCGCAAACCACGGGGCTCTCAGTTTGGTTCGGGATGGCCAGCATCGGGCTCGGGGTTCTGCTGGTTCTGGCGGGTCTACTGCGTTACCACGAAACGCGCCGCCAGATCGAAGAAGGCCAATTTAAACCCGCGGGGACTCTGGTCAACGTGGTCGGCGTCCTGACGGCTTTGATGAGTATCGGGCTCGCGATCTACCTGGTCATTATCCTGGCGCGCGTCACCTGAGAGTTGCGCTGTCGGCTTTCAGCTCTCAGCCCCGGCAGCATACAGTTCTGAATCTTGAGAACCGGCGATCGCCTCTTTTTCGGGAGATTCCATTCCGTCGTTCCATTGAGGCGGCGGATCTGATGAACTCGATTCTAGCTTCGAAATGGCTCAAACCCACGGTCTTCCTATTGTGCCTGCTGCCTGCGGCGCAGCTCGGCCTAGCGGCTCTTCTAGACAATCTCGGGCCCGATCCAGTGAAGTCGATCGCGCACTTCACCGGGAGCTGCACGCTGATTTTTCTCCTGCTCACGCTCAGCATCTCGCCCTCACGGCGGCATCTGCGGCTTCCCGATCTCATTCGCCTCCGGCGAATGCTGGGACTTTTCGCCTTCTTTTATGCCTCGCTCCACTTCTTGACCTGGATCGGTCTGGATAGAGATTTCCAGCTCACCGAAATGCTGCGCGACATCCGGAGGCGCCCCTTCATTACCGTCGGCTTTACGGGCTTCGTACTGATGCTGCCGCTCGCGCTCACCTCTACGTCGGGATGGGTTCGGCGTCTCGGCGGCAAGCGCTGGCACGCGCTGCATCGCCTCATCTACGCGAGCGCGATTGCCGGAGTCATCCACTATCGTTGGCTGGCGAAGTCCCGCGACCCCGCACCCTTCATCTACATCACCGCGCTACTGCTGTTGCTCCTCGACCGGGCACGTGTGTGGCTCCAGCACCGAACTCCGTCCCCTGCCCCCTAGTTCCCGATCCATGCGTTCCGGTACACTGCTCGTGATGCTTCCGACCGAGTTCATCGCACAACTTAACGGCGGCAAGGTTGCGCCAATCTACTTCCTTCGTGGTCCTGACCGTTTCCTGCACGAAGAATGTCGCGCCGCCGTGGTGGCGGCAGTGCCGCAAGAAGCTCGAGCCTGGTGCCTCACCGAGGTTGACTTTGAGTCCGGCCAGTTGACGCGACAGCTCGATAACGCTCACCAGATGCCCATGCTCGGCGGGCGCAGCTTTTTTCTCTTCACCGATCCCGAGGACTTTCGCCGCGCTGGCGATGAGGACATTGAAGCGCTCGAGGCCTATCTTCAAAAGCCCTCGCTCTTCTCCACGCTGGTTTTTGCCGCTGCCGAACCTGACCGCCGGCGGCGCTTCGTTCAACTTCTCGAGAAGAAGGCGGCGCTGGTGGAAATGCGGCCCCTCGACCGCGTGCAGGCGGGGCGATGGCTGGAAGGTTACCTCAAGCGGGCGGGGGTCGCCATTACGCCGGAGCTCGCACGCGAGCTGGCGGCGCGCTTTGAAGACCGGCCCGACCCCCGAGGCGAGGCGCGGCCTGGCGTGAACCTGCTTGGAATGCGGACCGAAGTGGAGAAGCTGCTGACCGCCAAGCCGGACGTCAGGAACTGGCAGGAGAGCGATCTCGACCAAATCGTCTCCTACCGCGAAGATCACGAAATCGGCAAGCTTCTGGAGGCCATTGCGGAGCGGCAGTTAGCGCCGGCCATCGAGAGGTTGCGCGCGCTTCTGGCGAGCAAAGAGCCCGAGGCGCTGATTCTCTGGTCGATTGGAGACCTGTTCCGCCAGACCCTCAAGAACACGGCTCCCCGCGGCGGCCACCCGGGCGGGTCCGCAGGATGGTACCGGCCCGCGGGACGGTCGTCCACCTTCGACTTTGCACAACGAGCCCTGCGGCGCTACTCGCCCCAGGAATTGGGGCTGGCCTTGCGCCGCACTCGCGATACGGATCTGGCGGTGAAGTCGGCCTGGAAGGACTCTAAAATACTGCTCGAGATTCTGATCTGGCAGGTCACCGTCGGCCGGGACGGCAGCGCTTTGGTTGACGATGGCCGGCTCTCGATTTTCGATTGAGCCTCGCCGGTCCAGCCTCCATCGACAATCCTCAATCGATGATTACTGCAGCGAGTTCACCTTGATCGTGAGCCGCGACTTGTGGCGCGCCGCGGCATTCGCATGGAGCAGGCCCTTGTGAATGGAGTGATCGATCAGGGCGAGCGTAGGCTTCAGCAGGCTTTGGGCCGCCGTCTTGTCTTTGGAAGCTACCGCGGAGCGCAATTTGCGGATCTGATGACGAAGCCGGGTGGTGTGAGCGCGGTTGATCTCGGTCCGGGCCCGAGTTTGCTTGATCCGTTTTAAGGCAGACTTGTGACTGGCCACAGAAACTCCTTCGTCAGACTAAGAATGAAACTGTATTTTAACAAAGCTTGGCGTTGGGCGCAAAGGTCTTTCAGCAATCCCCGCGGCAGAGCCGCGCCGTACCCAGCCAGTGGCCGTCGGAGCTGATCGATGATAAGCCAACGTCAAAGCAGGTTGATGCAGCCCTATAAGAACACCACTGACTGCAACCCTGAAATCTCGAACCGCTTCCGGCAGCGCGGATTCTTGCACTGCATCACATCATCGCGCCGGATCATATAGGAACGCGCCTTGGCGAAGCGCGCCCGATCGCGTTCATCAGCCCGGCCGGACAGCGTCTTCTTCTTGCTGCGAAGCAACCAGCGAACATCGTAGGTTTCGCTCTGGCGGCACTTGTCGCAATTCAAGGTCGCCGGCTTTACAGTTTCGGATTCATCGAAAAACTCACGCTCGTCCATAGAAACTAATTCTATCCCGAGCCGCGCCGCAAACTCCACGCCCAGAATGCGTTTCGCGCCCGTCAAGGGACCTAATTCGTGGCGGGAGGCAGTGACCTCAGGTAGGCCGCGATCGCCATCGCATCTTCATGGCTCATGTGGAAAACGTGCATGGGGGGCCGAATGGCCCGTCCTGTCGGCTGCAGACCTTTTTCGAGAATCATCGATATGTCGGCATCGGTGAAGCTCGGCAATCCTGCCAGAGCCGGCGCGCGATAGGCCCAGTCTGGAGGCGCCACCACCGGGGTGAACCACATCGGCGCGCCCTCGAGCCGGCGCGAATTATCGATCTGGCCTCCACTGTCGCGCGGCGTATGGCATTCACCGCACATGGCGACGCTCTCCACCAGGTAGCGCCCGTGCTCCACCTGGCTACCGCCCGCCGCGGAGCCCGCCGGCTTCTGCGCCGCCCAGGCGGCTACGCCCAAGGCCCCAATGATGACGATCCCTACGTTCCATAATCCTTTTTTCATTCCGCACTCCTCGTGGAGCATTCTAACCCGACTTGGCTCTTGTGCACAGCCATCCTTGGCCGCGCCTCGGGCGGACGCCCGTTCCGCATCCGCGCCTTCTACTTTAGATCATTGCGGTAAATCTCGCCGCCCTTCATCACAACCCGGACGCCTCCTACTCCGGTGTTGAGTATTCGCCACCAAAGCAGGTAGGCCTCACGATTCTAGTTGCCGACCTGTCTGCTCTATCGAGTGTCGATTTGCCAAGGCTTGAGACACTGCCATGGCTGGCGGGAGGCGGGAATTCACGCCATCTATGATTGGACTCAGCTGCCGACTTACGGAATCATCCAGCTCAGCCAATGAGCCTGCATCAAGGCGAGAACACTCAGCAGCGAGGCAAACACGATGCTGTGCCAGAAGGTAGTGCGAAGCACCTCGCCCTCGCGACCGATGAGGCCCACGGTGGTGACGCCGATACAGATATTCTGGGGCGAAATCATCTTGCCGGTGACCGCGCCCGAAGAGTTGGTGGCGGCGAGCAGCAGAGGACTGATGCCGAGCTGGTGCCCTGCCGCTACCTGGAGATTGCCAAACAGCAGGTTGCTGGAGGTATCGCTGCCCGTCATGAAGCAGGCCAGCCAGCCTAGGAATCCGCTGGCCAATGGAAACAGGCTTCCCAGTCTGGCCAGGGCTGCGCCGAGCGTGTAGGTCATGCCGGAGTAGTTGTAAAGATAGGCCAGAGCTACGATGAGCCCCACCGTAAGCCCGGGCATGGTGAGTTGCCTGATCGTCTTGAGCCCGGCGGAAAGAACCTGTCGCGGCGAAGCTCTCAGCAGCAGCGCCGTGAGCACGGTGGCACATAGGGCGGCTGTGCCGGCAGCCAAAGCCTGGAACGTGTAAGTGGCGGCGTAGGGCTTGTGATAAAGAGTGATGAAGACAGCGTTATGGAGGGCGGGAACCTTCAACCTAAACGAGGCTACATCGAAGAGCTTGAAGTACGACCAGGCAATCATCACAGCGGAGAGTGTCGCCCAGGGCAGCCAGGCCCGAATGCTCTCGCCGACGGAAAGCCCGGCCTCTCCCATTGGCACGTTGCTGGAAAGACCATCCAACCTGGCATTCCGAGCCGCCGCAGGCGAAGAGGAATCTGGCGTCGCCTCTGCTCGCAGGGCGAGATTGCTATCGCCGGACGCAGGAGGCTGCCAGATGCGCAGCAGCAGCGCCACAGCGGCGATGGACGCTACTGAGGCTAGAATATCAGGAGCATAAGGTCCGAGAGTGTTGGAGACCACGAACTGGGTGGCGGCGAAAGCGCCTCCAGCCACAAGCGCGGCCGGCCAGACTTGCTTTACGCCCTTCCAGCCGGCGACCATCCAGGCGAGATAAGCCGGCAGGATCAGAGAAAGAAACGGCAGTTGGCGTCCTACCATCGCTGAGAGCTTACCGAGATCAAGACCCGTGACACCTGCCAGGGCGACGATAGGAATGCCGAGCGCTCCAAACGCGACGGGCGCGGTGTTCGCAACCAGCGCAGCCGTGACCGCTCGTCGCGGATTGAAACCAAGGGCAACCAACAGGAACGCCGCAATGGCCACCGGAGCGCCGAAGCCGGCCGTCCCTTCCAGCAATGCTCCGAAGCAAAAAGCCACCATGATGGCCTGCACCGACACATTCCTGGAAGCGTGTTTCTGCATCCAGCGCCGCAGCAGATCGAAGCTGCCGGTCTCGCTTGCCAGGTTATAAAGCCAGAGGGCTGCCAGCACGATCCACATGATGGGCCAGAGCGCATAGACAAAGCCGAAGATCGCGCTCGAAATCACCAGCTTGAGCGGCATGCGCCAAATCGCGAGAGCCAGTAGAATCGAGGCTCCGAGGGCCCAGGCAGCCGCGACGCAGGCGGAGCGCCGGAGTGCGCCCATAAGGATCAGCATTAACGCCAGTGGCAGGGCCGCGGCCAGCGCCGACAGCGCCAGCAGGTGCAGGGGATTGATGGGTTGCGGCCAGAGGCTCGTCATCGGATCCCCGGCCGAATCGAGGAGAGGCCCGTTTCAAGTCTTTCCCATTCTGGAAATAGGCTCACGCGCACCATTTCACCTCAGCCGCTTCGTTGAAGACACGCGTCAGACTCTAACATGATCGGTCCAATGGTGCGACTGAAAACGGCCTGGCCCCGGCGCCTAACCCTGGCTGTCGATCTCGTCGATCCTCGTTCGACGTAGAAATGAAGAGGGGATTGAGGCGGTCGAAACCCGTCGGCAGTCTGGCTTAGAATCGAAAACGAGAAGGGAGAAGCGACGATGCGATTCATGATCATGGTCAAGGGTGACACGAATACGGAAGCGGGCAAGATGCCGGAGGAGCGGCTTATTGCTGCCATGGCGGCGTACCACGAGGAGCTGGCGAAAGCGGGCGTGCTGCTCGACGCCTCCGGGCTGCAACCAAGCTCCAAAGGCTGGCGCATCAGGTACACAGGCGCCAAGCGCACGGTAGTCGACGGGCCATTCACCGAGTCGAAGGAGCTCGTCGCCGGCTACACTGTCATTCAGGTGAAGTCGAGAGAGGAAGGCCTCGAATGGAGCAAACGCTTCCCGAATCCCTTTGGCGAGGGCGCGAATTCCGAGATCGAGGTTCGCCAGATGTTCGAGCTCGAAGATTTCCCTCCGAGCGATGCCGTTGACCGCTTTCGAGAACTCGAGGCGCGGAAAAGATAGCAGCTTGTCGACTCGACCTGACGACCGGAGTTGTCGAATCCATTGCTCCTCGTTCGACGTATCAGTGGGGCGGGCATTCAGCCCCGCTCCGGAACGGTTCTCGAAATTCGCCGGCCGAGCGCAGAGCCGGTTTCGTAGGACCTGCGGGTTGTCTGCAGAGAAAAACTCGGCTGAGGCCGACCATCACAAAAGGAGAGATCATCATGCGATTCCTGAGTGTGTATAAGTCCCCGGAAAGAGGCCTTCCCCCTTCGCAGGAGGAGATGGCCCGAATGGGCAAGCTGGTGGAAGAGGGGTTCAAAGCCGGTTGGCTGCTCGCAACCGAAGGCTGCCTGCCCAGTACGCTTGGCGCGAAGGTACGGCGCTCCGGCGGAAACCTCACCGTCACCGACGGGCCCTTCACCGAGGCCAAAGAAGTGGTTGGGGGCTTCGCGATCCTTCAGGCGAAGTCGAAGGAAGAGGCCATCGAACTCACGAAGACTTTCCTTAAAGAGGTCGGCGACGGGGAATGCGAGCTCCGGCAGTTGTACGAAATGCCGGCATCGGCGCAAGCGGGGTAGGTTGCTACCGATGTGATGCGAGCAATCGGCCGTCAGCTCTCGGCATTCAGCAGAGTGTTTGGCTGATAGGTGCCCCTGAAAGCCTGCGGAGACTCCCAGTATTGCGGCGCCGGACCGAAGATGGTGTGATGGGTAGCAGTGACCGCTGCGGATACCCATCGCGCCATCGACGCCGTCTGGAGGATCGAATCTCCAAAGCTCATCGCCAGTCTCGCGCGCATGGTGCGCGATATTGGCCTGGCAGAAGACCTTGCGCAGGATGCGCTGGTAGCTGCGCTCCAGCAATGGCCCGAATCCGGCGTCCCGGATAAGCCGGGCGCCTGGCTCATGGCAACAGCCAAGCATCGCGCCATCGACCTGCTGCGCCGCCAAACACTGCTTGAACGCAAGCACGAGGAACTCGGCCGCGAGAGCGAGATCCGGCAAAAACAATCCGCGCCGGATTTGGACGCGGTCATGGACGACGACGTGGGCGACGACCTCCTGCGGCTCATCTTTACGGCCTGTCACCCCATACTTCCCGCCGAGTCGCGCGTGGCGCTTACGCTGCGACTACTCGGCGGCCTGACGACCGCGGAAATCGCGCGCGCCTACCTAGTCCCGGAGCCGACCATCGCGCAACGAATCGTTCGCGCCAAGCGGACCCTCACGGCCGCGGGGGTCCCGTTCGAGGTCCCGCGCGGCACCGATCGCGCGGGGCGTCTCGGGTCGGTGCTCGAGGTGATCTACCTTATTTTCAACGAAGGGTACACAGCAACCGCTGGCGACGACTGGATGCGGCCCGGGCTGTGCGAGGATGCGCTGCGCCTCGGCCGGATCCTCGCCGAGCTTGTTCCGAGGGAGCCGGAAGTCCATGGCTTGGCCGCGCTGATGGAAATCCAGGCGTCGCGCTCCCGGTCGCGAATCGGCCCGTCGGGAGAGCCTGTGCTGCTGCTCGACCAGGACCGCGGGCGTTGGGACCACCTCCTGATCCGGCGGGGCCTGGGAGCGCTCGAGCGCGCCGAAAAGATCGGCGGAGCGCTCGGTCCTTACGGCCTGCAGGCTGCGATAGCCGCCTGCCATGCGCGGGCACACACGGCCGAAGAAACAGATTGGGCGCGGATCGCAGCGCTCTACGATGCGCTCGCCCAGATTGCACCATCGCCTGTGGTGGAGTTGAATCGTGCCGTGGCGGTGGCGATGGCGTTCGGTCCGGCGGCGGGTCTGGAGATCGTTGATGGCCTGGCGTCGGAGGCGGCGCTGAAGGATTATCACCTCTTGCCTAGTGTTCGCGGCGACTTTCTCGCCAAGCTCGGCCGCGTCGAGGAGGCCCGGGGGGAGTTTGAGCGCGCGGCATCGCTCACGCGAAACGCACGCGAGCGCGAGCTGCTTTTGGAGCGCGCGCGAGGGTGCGGCGGCGGTGCGTAGCGCATGTATGAAGGGGGCGGCGGAGTCAAGCGTTTTTCTTCTTGTTTTGTTTTCTGCACTTAGCAGCCGCTCCGAGTTACGGTACCGGGTCCGAGGCACACTACACCTCTCCGAGAGGCCGGAGGCCTCTGGCC
>DASYYZ010000117.1:0-7038 GCA_035946735.1 Terriglobia bacterium | reverse complement strand
CCCGCGAAGTGTGCCCTCTGCGGCTCGACTCGCTTCCTGGTGATCGACCATAAGGACGGCGACGAGTCCAACGGCGACCCCGATAATCTCCGTTGGCTCTGTAAGAGCTGCAATACACGGCTCGGGCTTGCAAACGCCCGATTAGGCGAGGGCGTCCGCACGCGCCAATACAACCCGGCCAACCCCGGAGCCCGGACGCTCGCTCAGTACACCGAGGCAGCCTTGCAGCACACCAGAGGCGCGCACGACGCCGGCGGGAAGATCATCCACGAAACCCCCAAGGAAAAGCGCCAGGAATTCGCCGCCGAAATCTGGCGACTCCGGCGAGCGCGTGGAACTGATCGCCGCCGTTAAGACCCGATAGAGGAGAGATGGTGGCCCGGCCCAGTCTGCTTAAAGCTGTCTCCCAATGCAGAAGAGCCGCGGGCCACCTTCCAGCCCGACCCCGAACGCTGGGGAGAACGGCAGCCGGGCGGTGCTTGTACCATAGCTCCGATTTCCGAGACCCGCAACGGCTTCTTCAGAGCCACCAAAAACCGTGAAAAACCGTAAAAAATCGCATGGCGCGCGCACGCGGAAAGCGTAAAGAACCCGCAAAAACCGGCAAGAAAAACCGTGAAAAATAACGATAAAAATCAATCCCCGAGCGATTCTTACAGCGTCAGCGAAGCGGCCACCTTGCTAGGCGTCTCGATACCGACGCTCAAACGGATGGTGACCGACGGGACGCTGGACGGATTCCGCACCCCAGGCGGACACCTTCGCATCAGCGCCGCCAGCATTGACGCCATAAAGAACCAGCGGCAGACGCGAGCCAGGTCCGTGCGCGAGGCGTCGCCGGTCCTCCAGAATCGTCGTGAGCGGCTCGAAGAGCTAAACATCGAAACGCAGGAAATGCGAGCCAGGAGAGAACTCGCCAAACTTCAGCGCGAGGAGCAGGAGGAGGCCGAACGACGCGAAGCCGAGGCCCAGACCCGCGAGGAAGAAGCCGCGCAGCGTCAGGCTGAAATCGAACTAGAGCAGGAGCGGCTCGCCCGCGAGGAAGCCCAGGAACGGAGACGGCTGGAGCGGGAGCGATTGCAGGAACAGCAGCGGCGGGAGGCGGAGAACAAATTGGCCGCATTTCACCAGCGATGGTATGACGCCGCAGCCGAGGCAGTGATAACCGCAAAACTCGCTTGGCTGACCCCGAGCCAACGCAAGGAATTGGGCGAGGCACTAGAGGCCGAGATCGACCGCCGCCAGCCCGCCGACGAGCCGCGCATGGGCGCTATCATTGTTCGGAGTCTGGAAGCCCTAGTGGAACCCCTCCGGGCCGAGCGCGACGCACAGGAGCGCCGCCAGAAGCTCACGAAAGAAGCTTTGTGGAGCCTGCCGTATTCCGCGACAGAAGCGGACAAGGTGAAGGCAGCGGAGGCAATCACAGAGGCCCTTGGACGATTGGATACCTTTGCAGACGTATGCAAAATGCGAGTGGCCGCCCAGGAAGCGGTTCGGCCATTCCGCCAAGCCATCGAGAAACGGGACTTGGACGCGAGGCTCATTAATTGGGCGCTCCAATCCCTCCCCTGGAGCAGGACCGAAGGCGACATGGCGCGTATTCGGCGGGAGAGTGCGGAGATTCTTGCCGAGTTTCCCCCAGATGTTTCGGAGCCGGAAGGCCGTGAGGCGCTGCAGCCGACCGTAACGGAAGCGTGCACGGAGATCAACAACAGGCAGGCCGAGAAGGAGCGGCAGGCACGTAAGGTCCAGCTTGTGGGGGAGGGACTGGCCGAGATCAACACACACATGCTGGAGTTACTGCGCGAGGACGAAATCACTCGCGACGAGTATCTTGATAGCGATTTTACGCGCCGGTTAGAGACCGCCGTCCGACGTGGCTTGGAATCCGAACTAACGGGCGATGAGAGCACCAAGGCCGCTCGCAAAGTGGCTCGCGGGATCATCGACGGTGAGCTCGAATGAGCGGCGCGTTGGCATCAAAGAAAAAACGCCAATATAATAAATTGCCGCAGCAAAGGCGCAAAAGTCCCGTGCCGCTCACTCAGTATCTTTACAACTCGATGGGAGTCTGGATTGCGTTCCGACAAAACCAGTACGTATTCAACACGGCTGGTGAATGGATCGGCTGGCTGCCGTGGAGGGAGAAACGGTTCTTTAGGGCGAGACTGCAACCTCATGTCGTGGACACTAACGCAAACTACTTGGGAACGATTTTCCCCGGCAATCGCTTTTACCGGCTCGTTTATGCACCGGGGTATCCACAGCCTGGATATCCCGGCTACCCCACTGCGCCTGGCTACCCTGGATATCCCGGCTATGCCGGTCAGGCCGAATTACCTTTGATCGCGGAGGACATACCAGGTCTTTGAGGCCGAACACATCTCCAAGAGCCGAACATGGCTAGTCGATTCAAGCACGATCCCCGCCAGCCAACCCATTCGGGCTGCCTATACGCTGTTGCGATTCTGAGGAATGCTCACAACTCTGCCAGCTCTCTGCTAAACATATTCGACTCCGTATGCGGCGGTCGGAGGAAAAGGAAGAGCCTGTCCGATGATGAGCAGCAGGATCTTCTTCGCGCGATGCTCATCTTTGCGTCTGCCGGCCTAGATGCGATGGTCAAACAACTCATCAAGGATGCCCTTCGAACAGTGATCAATCAGGACGAAGGCGCAACCGCGATTTTCAAAAAGTACATCGAGAGGCGGCTCGCAAAAGAAGGAAAGGCGATTGATCACCATTTTTTGGCGGATATTTTGGGGGACAGCCGGCCTCGCGACCGTTTGCTTGACTCGCTTATCTCAGAACTTACCCAAGGAAGTTTTCAGTCCGCCACGCAACTCTTCCGGGTGGCGGAGGCCTTCAATATTCGGACGGACGATTTGCACGCAAACAAAAAAAAGCTGGACGCGGTTTTCAGAACCAGAAATCAAATCGCCCATGAAATGGATGTCGATTTTGCGCAACAAGAAGGTCGGACCCGGCGCTTGCGTGACAAGCAAGCGATGATTGACTTCGCCAATGAGGTGTTTGGCTTGGCAGCGGCGTTTCTCAATCAGGTTGATGCCAAATTGAGCGGGACGCCGAGCACGGTTAGCCCAGACTTGGCGGCCAAGGGTATTGACAGCGAGCTTGAGTAGCTAGCGTGGCGGGGCAGCATCGAGCCAGGGCGAGTCCAGATATACGACGGGAGTCATCCCGTCGAATCGGACTCCGTATTCTGATTTGCCCGGCCCGCGTTCCGCCACGGTTCCATCAAGCCCTTTGTAGTCCCCCGGAGCCTTCCCGTTCGCCTTAACGCGTGCTCCAACCTCAAACTTTGGTTTTCTCATTTGCTCAGCAAACCTTTCGATTGAGAATCATCCCTCGCCGCTCATTCTAACAGGTCGCCAAACCACGCCTCTCTCGCACCGGAAAGGGCCTTGCCCGACAGCGCCCAAAAGACGGACAATGACCTGCACAGGTAGCGGCGGGTCAACTCGCCAAACGGCCAGCGCGGCAGCGCAAGCGTCTTGGATACTGAGGGGGTAGGAATGCCTCGCGGGAAGAACTCACCGAAAAACGGCACCCACAAAAAGCCCATCGAGCAGTACGATCACAAAGACAAGAAGCGGACAAACAACCCGCCCGTGGGACTGGTGACGCCGGAGAACGATCAGGACAAGCCAGCAGGGAAATACGCCTATGACCCACACCTTGACCCCCAACTGGTGTGGGCCGGAAAAGCGGAGCGCACATCTTTCGAGGTACCCACCGTCTCCCTGCACGTCCACGAGCGCATTGACCCGCGCACCATCATCGAGGCCGTGCGAAAGCGCAACGGGGACGGACAACCCGCCCAGGGCTTGCTCTTCGATTCTGCGCCGGAAAACCCGCCCTTGCGCGACGCAATTGACTTCTACAAGCACCCGCACGACTGGTCGAACCGCCTGATTGCCGGGGACTCACTCCTGGTGACGAATTCGCTGCTTGAAAAAGAGGGCATGGCCGGGCAGGTGCAGATGGTCTATATCGACCCGCCTTACGGCATTAAATACGGCTCGAACTTTCAACCCTTCGTGAACACGCGCGACGTAAAGGACGGAAAAGACGAAGACCTGACACAGCAGCCAGAGATGATTCAGGCATTTCGGGACACATGGGAACTTGGGATTCACTCCTACTTGACTTATTTGCGTGACCGGATCGTGCTAGCGAAACAGTTGTTGAACCAGAGTGGCTCCTGCTTTGTGCAGATCAGTGACGTGAATCTCCATCTGGTCCGAAATCTCATGGACGAGGTATTCGGAGCGACGAACATTTGCTCCGTTATTCCCTTTACAAAGACAACGTCCACGAGCACCACGACGCTACCAGTCGTTTGCGATTATCTGATTTGGTACGCACAAGATGTTAAGGCCCTCAAATACCACAAGCTCTACCGGGACATTGATCCTGCTGAAGCGGTGTGTGGTGAGTTTAAGTTTCTTGAGTTTCCTGACGGAACAACCCGCAATGTGAGTGACGAGGAGCGGCATGATCCCTCTCTCATCCCGAAGGAAGCGAGGCTCTTCAGGACAAATACGGCGGTGTCGCCCGAGTATTCGCCAAATCTTACTGTTGAGATTGACTTCGGCGGCGGCATCAAGAAGTTTCCGGGAGAGAACAGGCATTGGAAGACTTCTGTTCAGGGAATGCTTCGCCTGAGAGACCTCGGACGGCTCGACTTGAACAATAGTCCAACCCGTATGTTTAAGCGTTATCTTCGGGACTTCCCGGTCATCGAATTGAACAACGTTTGGACAGACACTCGGAGCGAGCAAGATCAAGTTTACGTCGTACAGACGGTCGTGAAGGTCATAGAGCGCTGCGTGCTCATGACCACCGACCCTGGAGACCTTGTTTTCGACCCGACTTGCGGCTCCGGCACGACGGCCTTTGTTGCCGAGCAGTGGGGACGACGCTGGATCACCTGTGACACTTCGCGTGTGGCGGTCACCTTGGCCCGGCAACGCTTGATGACGACAGTATATGACTATTACGACTTGGCGCATCCTGAGGAGGGCGTCGGTAGCGGTTTTAGGTACAAAACCACTTCGCACATCATGCTCGGGTCGATTGCCAACAATGAACCGACTGCCACGGAAACGCTCTATGACCAGCCTTATGTGGACAAGAGCAGAGCCCGCGTTTCCGGGCCGTTTACAGTGGAGGCCGTGCCAGCGCCCACGGTCAAATCGTTGTCTGAAGTTGAAGCAGAGCCCCAACCCGCAGACGTTTCCATTGCCCGGTCCGGCGCAACTCTGCGGCACTCCGAATGGCGCGACGAGCTGCTAAAGACTGGCATCCGGGGCAAAGGAGGCCAGATGATTGAGTTCTCCCGCGTCGAACCTCTAAGCGGCACGCGCTGGATTCACGCCGACGCAGAGACCAAGGAAGCAAAACCGGAGCGCGTTGTGGTGGCCTTCGGACCGCAAGATGCTCCGCTTGATCAGCGCCAAGTCGAGATGGCTTGGGAAGACGCCCGAACCCTCCGCCCCAAGCCGAGCATGATTGTGTTCGCTTCATTCCAATTCGATCCCGAGGCGGCCAAAGACATCGACGAACTGAGGCCGGAGAAAACCGGCATGACGTTCCTCAAGGTCCAGATGAACACGGACCTTTTGACCGAGGACTTGAAGAAGAAACGGGCCAGCAACCAAAGCTTCTGGTTGGTGGGCCAGCCGGACATCGAACTGCGAGAGATCACGAAAGACGAGCAGAAAGGCAAGTGGCAGGTGGAGGTCCACGGTTTCGACTACTACAACACCAAGACCGGCGTCGTTGAGTCGGGCGACACGTCGAAGATTGCCGTCTGGCTGCTTGACACCGATTACGATGGCCGCAGTCTCTACCCACGCCAGGTCTTCTTTCCAATCGCCGACGAAGACGGCGGGTGGACGAGGCTAACCAAGAACCTGAAAGCCGAGATTAACCCGGAGCTTATTGAGGCGTACCGGGGTACGGTGTCCCTGCCGTTCGAGGCCGGAAAACACAAGCGCGTCGCGGTAAAGATCGTAGATGACCGAGGCATCGAGAGCCTGAAAATCGTTGAGCTGAGATAAGAGCCAAGGACGGAGATCACGAAATGGCGACTGCAGCGGAATACGTGGGACAATCTTTCGGCTCCTTCACGATCGTTGGGCAAGTTTCGCACGGTGCAGAGGCAGAGGTGTTTTCGTGCAAGCACGAAGTTACAGGCTTAGTTTACATCCTGCGGTTAGACGTGGGTGACGACGTGCTCTGGAACGACCGCCCGCTCATTCCTCCAAGGAATCACACGCTTGAACGGAGGAATGCGCAGGGCACTTGGCTTGTTGCGCCACGATACTATGCTGAGAGCTTGCGTGCGCGAGCGGGAAGCCAAGATGCGTGGGTTTTCCAGGTGCCGGCCATTTACGGCGTGCTCGATAACCGGTACTTAGTTCCTGTCGCATCCCCGATTAGGGTGCGCTCTACCTGGGACGTGGACGGTGTGTTGAATGCCACGCCCCGGTCCCAAATGGAGCGATTTTTGGACGCCGCCGTAGGGGGAAGCGTCCAAGTGCAGGCAATGAATGCGCAGATTCGCCAGCAGACCTTGGGGACTGCGGACTTGGCGGCAAACCTGTTACTGAGGCTGTGCTTCTGGGTTGCGAGTCATAACACGCTGAGGGAAGCCCAAGCGACACTACGTTGCCAGCACTTTCGTGTAAACGTTTCCGTTCAGGACGTGAACGAGGCCGCAGCGGTTTACGCCGCCCTCAAACCGGAAACGAAAGAATCGAGGGATTTGAGGTTGCTGCTCGAATTCACGCGGGCGTCCATGACGCTCCCTCCTTTTGACCCTCTCAAAGATTCAGCAGAATTCGAAGTTCGTGAGAAGCAACCTGCTGTTGATCGCTTCGATCTTTATTTGCAAGAACACGCTGGAGTGCATCAGCAAGTGATAACTCTTGAAGGTGGACCCCAAAATCAAGACCATTTTTCGTCGGCAATAACTTAGTGTCGACGAAGTCTGGTTTTGTATTTCCATCC
>DASYYZ010000116.1:0-3881 GCA_035946735.1 Terriglobia bacterium | reverse complement strand
GTCGTAAAGTCCGCCCGAAGGGTGGGAATCAATGGAATCCGGCGCGCCCCACTCGATGTATATGCGTCCGCGGTCCGTCTTCCATCCCGGCTTGCCCGCCGCAAAATGCTCGTTGGCATAGGCGATGCGGCGGTAGTGCTCTTCGCGCGCCGCGTTTTCAGGCGAGTCGGGGTCGGGATTGCGGCGACGCCAGAACTGCTCAATGAATGCGTCGCGCTCTTCATCATTGCTCAGGTTCAGGAACGCCTTGCGCTCCTGGTCCGAGATGATGTAGGCCACGTCCTGATCGAGCCACTCCTTATAATGCTGGCTCAACTCCTGGCGGAGTTCCTTTTGCTGTTTAAATCGCTCTTTTTCGGGAACCGGGCGGTTGAGGGGATTCTGATCCTGATCCTGGTCCTGGGTCTGTGCCGGTGCGTCTTTCTGCTGCTTATCTTTGTGGCGCGCGAAAGCCGGCGAAGATGCCAGCAGTCCGCAGCCCAATACTGCGACGAATAATCTATACCCCGTAAGCCTCATTCCCATCACTGCTCCCTGCAATCCCTTAATTCTACGGTTCTCGGAAAGGCTGGGCAAGACTCCATATGGATCGGCCTGGAAGTTTGACGCTCCGTTTCCGCCAAAGTAACGGGGAAAGCGATAGAATTCCATACAAGTGCTACCGAAAGACCCGGCGTGTGGTTTGAGCCGTAAAGAGGGCGAGGACTGTCCAGCGGAGCTTAGTTTCATCGTTTTCTCCAGTCCAGGCGCCACAGGCGGTGATCGCCGACGGCCTTTCCGGGAACCGCATGGCCAGCGGTTGCGTAGATGGGTGTTGGGTTGATGCGGAGTCATATTCATCCATGAAAAAGATCCTGCTGATTGTGCTCGGAGTTGTTGTGGTTGCCGGTCTGGTTACTGCCATGGTCATCAAGCAGCGATCCGGCTACACCAAGGTGTTTACCAGCAAACTGGTCCGGCAGGATCTCTCCTCCGTGGTCAGCGGAACCGGCCAGATCAAGCCCAAAACCTACGTGAACGTGGGGGCCGAGATCACGGGCCGCATCGCCCATCTCTACGTGAAGGAAGGGGACGAGGTCCACGCGGGCGAGACGCTGGCCGAGATTGAAAACATCCCTCAGCAGGCCGCGGTCAATGGCCAGCAAGCTGCGGTGGCTGCCGCTCAAACCAACATTTCTTCGTTCCTGGCCGCCGAAAAGACCGGCGAAGCCAACTTGGAACACGCCAAGGCCGACCTCGAGCAAAAGCTCCTGGACTGGCAGCGCGCCCAGGCGCTCTACAAGGACGGCATCATGGCCAAGCAGGACTACGATGCCAAAAAGGCCGCCTACGATCTCGACGTCGCTTCCCTCGCCCAGGCCGTTGCCCAGCTCAACCAGGCCAAGGCCCAGACCGCTTCGGCCCGCGCCCAGCTCCGCACCCAGCAGGCCGACCTGCGCTCCGACCAGGACCTGCTTGACCGTACCATCGCCATCGCCCCCTTTAGCGGAATCGTCACCAACGAGCCGGTGCGCGAGGGCGAGAGCGTGGTCCCGGGCATCCAGAACACCGAAGGTTCCACGCTGATGACCCTCGCCGACATGAGCGTGGTGACTGCCGAGGTCAAAGTCGATGAAACCGATATCGTCAATGTCTCCATTGGCCAGCCTGCGGATGTGACCGTCGACGCGCTTCCCAACAAGGTGTTCAAGGGTCATGTCACGCTCGTCGGCGACCAGGCGCTGCTCCGTTCCACCGGGATCGCCACGTCGCAGTCCACCACCGGCGAAGAAGAGGCCAAGGATTTCAAGGTGGTGGTTACGCTTGACCACCCCTCGGACGAACTCCGCCCCGGGCTCTCCTGCACAGCGAAAATCACCACCGCACACAAGAAGGACGTTCTATCACTGCCCATCCAGGCGCTCACCATGTACAACCCGGCGCTCGAAGCCAACAAGAGCAAGGGCGGGGTGCAGGCCGCATCCATCGAGTCCCCCAAGTCCCAGCCAGTGCAGGGCGTGTTCGTCGTCGAGAAGGACTCTCATGGCCGGCTGCGGGCCAAATTTATTCCTGTCACGACCGGCATCACCGGAGCCACCAACATCGAGGTCCTCTCCGGGCTCGGTCTCGGCCAGGAAGTGGTTACCGGCCCGTATAAGGTTCTGCGCGACCTCAAAAACGGCGCTTTGCTCAAGCGCGACACCTCTGCGCCCGTCAGCCTTACCGGCACGTCATAAGATCTGCGATATCCGGTGTGGCCGCACCCTCTGCCTCACCGCGCAGTCCAATGTATGTGCGTTCGCAAGCGAGCAATTCAGCGGCAAAGGACAGGCGAATTCAGCCGAAAGCCTCGGAACGATAAGATACGGATGGGGACGAAACCCGGATGGCTCTGAACGACATCGGTATTGAGGAAGCCGTCGAAAAGCAGTATTCACCCGACGGCGACGTGATCCGCATCGAGGATCTCTGGCGCACCTACGATATGGGTGTCGAGCAGCAGGTCCAGGCGTTGCGCGGCGTTTCGCTCCGCATCCGCCATAACGAATACGTCGCCATTATGGGCCCTTCCGGTTCCGGCAAGTCCACGCTGATGAACCTGATCGGCTGCCTCGATACCCCGACCCAGGGCCGCTACTGGCTCAACGGACAGCTGGTCAGCGAGCTCGACGACGATCAGCTCGCGCGCATTCGCAACAAGGAAATCGGCTTCGTCTTCCAGACTTTCAACCTGCTTGCCCGCGCCACCGCCCTGCACAACGTGGAGCTGCCGCTCATCTACAGTGGCACTCCCACGGAGACGCGACTGGAGCGCGCCCGCCAGGCCCTCGCCGACGTGGGCCTCGAATCGCGCATGCACCACAAACCCAACGAGCTCTCCGGCGGACAGCGCCAGCGCGTCGCAATCGCCCGCGCCCTGGTGAACAGCCCCTCGATTATCCTTGCCGACGAGCCCACCGGTAATCTGGATTCCAAAACCGGCCAGGAGATCATGACGCTCTTCGATCATCTCCACGCCAACGGCAACACGATTGTTCTGGTCACCCACGAGCTCGACATCGCGGAGTACGCCCATCGCGTCGTCCACATCCGCGATGGCCAGATCTTCTCCGACGAGCCGGGCCGGCGCTTCGCCAAGTGAGCCGGACGTTATCAACGACTAGGCGGATCCGTTTGATGACTTGATTGCAGCGCAGGCGATCCAAAACAACTTGCCCGTTCTCAGCACGGATCCCGGGCTCGATGACTTTCTCGTTCTACGCCTGAAGAAACCCAGGCGGGTCAACTCGAAAGCCAGAGGTGCGTGTCAGCATAGTTCAGCAGCAAGCATCGATTTTTCTCCGACCGGAATGCGGGCCGTGACCGGCGCGGGCGCAAACTTCCCACTTGCCGACCATACTGCCGGAGTCTCGATATTGATCACAATTCGCGTCCCCAACGGGTTGTCATCCTGAACGCAGTGAAGGATCCGCGGTTGCTCTCTGCAACTCAAAAATGGCGAACTTCCCCATTGCCGACCAACCGACCGCGACCCCGTTCCAGCACAAACTCCACTACTCTCACGCGCTGTCATCCTGAATTCAGTGAAGGATCCGCGGTTGATCTTCGGACTCCAAAACTTGCTAACTTCCCACTTGCCGACAAACCACTCCCGTCGCTGTTCCAGCAGGGGCCTCACTACTACCATGCGCTGTCGTCCTGAACGCAGTGAAGGATCCGCGGTTGCTCTTCGCACTCCAAAACCGGCAAACTTCCGAGTAGCCGACCAACCACTCGCGACCCGGAATTTAGATCCTTTCATTCCCCTTCCGCGTGTCGTCATCCTGAGCGCAGCGAAGGATCTGCGGTTGCTCTTCAACTCTCCATACGGTCGAGCGCTCGCCGGTAATCGGCAGGCTCAA
>DASYYZ010000115.1:0-3190 GCA_035946735.1 Terriglobia bacterium | reverse complement strand
GGGGAAAAGTGCCATTGCGGTAGCCCGACTGTGTGGCAAAGAGCGGAACTTCACGGGTGAGCATTTCTGGGCCCGTGGTTATGCGGTCTCCACGGTCGGATTCGAATTGGACCAGATCCGCCGATACATCCGCGAACAGGACGAAGCGGATGGAACAGGCGGACAATTTTGACGCTGTGAACCAAGGCGCGCTTCAGCGCGACGCCTAAACCGGAAGGGCGACCGCCTTTGAGGCGGCCCCACTCATCAAGCCACCCGCCTCGCGGGTGGTGTCTGACTACTGCACAGGTCCAACCCGTCAAAATACTCACCACACAATTGCCTTCCCCCGGCAATTTGTCCGGCAAGGGGTCGTGAACTACTCCTCATTGAGCATCGCAAAATACAGTGACGACCGCTGCTGCAGCGCCGGTCTGCGACCGGCGTCTTTCGCCGCTCCCTTACAGGGCAGGCTCCGAGCGGCGCTACAGAGAATGCCGCCACTGTATCTTGAAATCTTCATCAACTGGTCAGGCGCAATCCACCGAACAGGTAGAGGACTGCCAGGAGGATGAGGACTACTCCGACGATCCCGATGCCTCCGCCCGAGCCCCACCTTCGATAACCGTAATAGCCTCCTCCGCCGCCGAAGACGAGCACCAGGACAACAACCAGCAGAATCAGTGACATGGGAATCTCCTTCCGACCTCGAATTAAGCTGGGCAGCAGCGCTTATTGCCGGTGGATGACTCAATGAGTCGTACCGGCTCGGTGCCGCAGCCATCGACCGCTTGTATGATATTGCTTGCGGCGGCGACCGTCTGTTCAGAGTTGACCGGAGGTATGAGCAAAACAGCCCAGCACAACTTTGGTCCGTGAAGCGTCCTGAGCAGTATTGACCAAACATACGAGCCGGACTGAACTGACATCCCCTTCATTGAAAGACATAAAGGGAGTGCGTGCAGATGCTTGTCACGCTCTGGGCGAGTTGGAGTGGAGGCAACACCACATGAATGCGAGTGTTTTCCGGGTTGGAGTTGGAACCACGGTCGTGACCCAAGGCGGAAGAGAAGTGAGGACAAAGGGCGAGACGAGAAGGGTTATCGACTTCGCGGAATTCGTCGAGACCGAACTGAGCAAGAGCTTGGGCTTCTTGAGCATAGCCCTGAATGATCGCTCTGCCGGAGACGTGACTGCCGCCAAGCGCGACGAATTGGCCGCATACCGGGCCTTTCACGATGCAGTGTATCTATTCACGGTGCTGCGCTCCCGTATATCCGAGGCACGAGCCCGGCGCCTGGCCGTCCGGATTCGTGAATTTGAAAGAGCGGTGCACGGGGGGTAGCCCGCCGGTCTCGCGGTCCATCTGCTGTCTAGGACTTCGGTCGCCGGAATTCCTTGATCAACTTCCAGAAGGTCTGCGTCCGCTTGCGATGCAGCAACAGAACTGTGGCGGCATAAATCGCCGCTCCGCTCGCAATTTCAAGGACGAGCCGGGTCAGCAGCGGCCGATTCACCGGCAGCGCTCGCTTCAGCCAGACAACGCCCAATACCATGGCCGCTGTGCCCTCCAAGGCTGGCCGCAATGCTCGAAAATAACTGCCCACATCCAGGTGGATCGTTTTGAATACCTTCCAGTAGAGAGGAAGGGCGGCGCAAGGGTAAGCGACCACCCATGCCCAACCGATGCCAGTGATTCCCCAGTGGCTGCCGATATAGAACCCGCTCGGCAGGATCACCAGCGCTGCCAGTTCATCCCACATCACAAAGCGCGCGTCGCCCACGGCGGTCAAGACTTTGGGGAGAAGGGCAACAACGGACCGAAAGGCTGCGTAAGCTGACAACACTTCGAGCACCGGAACAGCCGGCTCCCACTTTTTGCCGAGAGCGAAAGGTACAAGCTGGCGAGCCACCAGCCCGAGGCCGATGGTTGCCGGGAATGTAGCCAAGGCGATCAATTCGGTGAGCGTGCGCACGTAGCGTCGCAAGGCCGCGAAGTCTTTCTGTGCGACGGCAAAGTACGGGTGAACCACCGAGGTGACCAGCGTGGTCAGCTTTTCCAGCGGAACGTTGGCGAGGTTCCAGGCCATACTGTAAAATCCGAGCGCACCCGGCCCAAGCACGCGGCCGGCCGTGGCATTGTCGAGCCGGGAGTAAGCGGCGGAAGAGAAGACCGAGACAAAGACATGCCAGCCAAATCGCAGTTCTTTCCGGATTGAACTAAGGCGCGGCCAGGCAAAGCGATGGGGACGCTCTCGCACCATCAGAATGCTTCTCGCGATAATGGCCGCCAGATTGCCCGCCACCAGCGCCCAGTACGCGAATCCCCGCCATGCCATCACCAGCGTCACGGCCGCCGCGAAGATATCGCAGCCGGCGTTCACCAGGGAGATCCAGCGAAACCGCATGTCCTTCTCGATCAGCGCTTCGGGCACGGTTCGGACTCCGAGGGCAACTAGCGCGAGACAAGTGACAACAACAACCGGCGCCAGCCTGGGTATCCGGAAGAAGGAAGCCAGCGGGAAGGCAAGAACGCAACTGACTCCAAAGCACGTCACCGCGAGCGCGACCGCGATGCTGTTCAGTTGGGCGATCTGATGCTCAGTGAGATCGCGCAAAGCCACGATCGTCTCAGGGAGACCAAATTCGCCAACCAGTCGCAGATAGGCGAAGAGAATTACCGCCATCGAAACGATGCCGTAATCTTCTGGCGAAAGCAGCCGCGCCACAATCAGGAAGGATCCCCAGGTGAGAATCTGGCTTGTCCAGTCGGCCACCGCTCTCCAGGCGATGCTGCCGGCCAGAGACCGATCCATCTTTTTGGCTGACGCGATGGTCCTGTCGAGCGGCTCCGCCGCTTCATTCACGGGATCAGGCGCCGGCGCTTGAGGCGAATTCAAACCATTCCTCTCAGTGTTATTCAAGGGCTCAGGGCGGCCACGCTGCGAACGGATCTGTTCGGGTACAACCCTAAGCATTCTAACTGTCACTGAGGTAAGCCACTGGTTCGACCAGTGAGACTCGAAAAGGATTGACCGTCGAAGAGAGTAACATCCTCCTCCAAGGTGGCTTGATGAGAACCCATCGCAAAGGAGGATGTAATGTCAGACCTTTATCAGAGCCTATCCCATTCAAAATGGGACTGCAAATACCACGTCGTGTTCGTCCCCAAGCGGCGGCGTAAGGCGGTATTTGGGAAGTTGCGTCGTCA
>DASYYZ010000114.1:0-2852 GCA_035946735.1 Terriglobia bacterium | reverse complement strand
ATTTTGAGCGCGAGCGGCGGCGACGTGCGGACGAGGCCAGGGACCACGACTACGACCAAGTGCGAAGGCCGCGCACCCACGTTTACAACTTGGAGATTTTCGAGCCGTCGGCCCCAGAGTAGCCAATGCGCCGCCCCCAATTCTCCCTCAAGACGCTGTTGTGGTTGATGGCCCTGGTGGCGGCGTTCTTGGGCGGGATGGCCTTGCAGAAGCGGCTAGATCGGCCAACCATACGGCGCATGATGGGGCCGGCGGTAATGACGGACTTCATCGAGATGCCAGACGGCACCGTATGGGCGCGTACTGTAATGCCGCCGGATGATTCAAGCGAAGAGTGATTGCCTGCTTTTCAGGCACTCCCATAAAACCGACTAAGATGGTTTAAGTTTGACAATCGCCCGGCAACGCAGCTATTAGGATCGCGCCAAGTGAACTTGGGGAAGGAGGTAGTAATGTAAGGAAACAAAACGAAATCCTTCCATAGGAACCCTGCGGGTTCAAGCCCGCCCAGGAGAGTTTAACCAGCGACTGGAAGCGAGTCTTGCGTGGCGTCGGGAGACCGCCGCTGCGAAGCGTAGACAGCAAGTCCAAGTGCCATGCTATTGAGCCCCGAAATGTGCAATGTCGGTAGCCCTCGTGTTTCCTAATGTCGGGGGCCGTGGTGCAGCGTCGCTTTGGTGAGACGCACGCAGCCGACCGGGGTCGAAGAACATGGCCAATGGACAATAGGGGTTCCACAGGAACTTGGGAGATCCTGCCGTCTCCATCCTCGAACGCGGCTCCGAAGGGGGTGCCGCCCCAAAACCGCCTGGCCTGCGGTTCGTGCCGGGACCAGCGGGAGACACGAAGCCACCGGCACACAGGATGGTATCGCCAAACGAAGGAAACGAAGTGCGGCGAGATGGGCGTCAGGAAGTCGTAGTGCCTTGATAGTACCGTCGAAGCGCGGGAACGGGAGCCGCCCGGACTGCGTGGAGGGAAGCGAGGCATCGGATCATGGACCCGTTGAAGGAAAACACAACGAATGCATCGGAATTCGAGCTCTGTGTCACTGAAACAACGACGGATAGCAGAGCTGGCGAAACAATCGCCGCAGATGGGATTCACCTCCCTGGCCTACCACATGGACATCGAGTGGCTACGCGAAGCCTATCGTCGCACCCGTAAGGACGCGGCGGCGGGCGTAGACGGACAGACGGCCGCGGAATACGAACAGGACTTGGAGGGCAACCTCCAGAGACTGCTCGATCACGCGAAGTCTGGCACGTACCGGGCGCCACCGGTTCGCCGAGTACACATTCCCAAGGGCGGCTCGACTACCGAGACGCGACCGATCGGAATCCCGACCCTGGAGGACAAAATCCTTCAGCGGGCGGTCGTCATGCTGCTGGAGCCGATTTACGAGACCGACTTTCATGACGGCTCATTTGGCTTTCGGCCCAGACGCTCGGCTCACCAGGCACTCGACTCGCTCTGGCAACAGACGATGGCCCAACACGGCGGCTGGATCTTAGAGGTGGACATCCGAAAGTTCTTCGACACTTTGGATCATGCCCGCCTACGCGAGTTTCTCCGGCATCGGATACGCGATGGCGTGCTGCTACGCCTGATCGGAAAATGGTTGAACGCGGGCGTGATGGAAGATGGGAGCATCAGCTACCCGGACGAAGGATCGCCCCAGGGCGGGGTTGTTTCACCGATGTTGGCCAACGTCTACCTGCATTACGTGCTGGATCGTTGGTTTACCGATGAAGTCCAACCACGCCTAAAAGGCCGGGCCTTTCTTATACGATACGCGGACGACTTCGTCATCGGCTTCGAGCGCGAAGACGACGCGAGGCGCGTGTATGAAGTCCTGCCGAAGCGTTTCACCAAATATGGCCTCACCATCCACCCGGACAAGACCCGACTGGTCCCTTTTCAGCGGCCGGCCTACCGGCCACCCGCGCCAAAGGAGACCGACGGCGGGCCGGGCAGCTTTGATCTTCTGGGCTTCACCCACTACTGGGCGAGGTCTCGGAAGGGCAACTGGGTTGTGAAGCGGAAAACGGCCCGAAGCCGACTTCGCCGCGCGATAACGAGTATCACGCAGTGGTGCCGGCTCAACCGGCACCGCCCGATCCGCCAGCAGCATCGCACCTTATGCCAAAAGCTACGCGGCCATTACGCGTACTACGGCCTCACCGGCAACGCTCATGCGTTGTCGGCATTCCATGCGGCCGTCGTGCGCATTTGGCGGAAGTGGCTTTCCCGCCGCAACCGCGAGCGTAGCCTGACTTGGACCGACTACAAGCGCCTGCTGGAATACTATCCTCTGGCGCCGGTTCGGGTGGTCCACTCGGTCTGTCGCGTAGCAAAGCCATGATTCGAGGAACCGTATGCGTTAGTGCATGCAAGTACGGGTCTGTGGGAGCCCTGGGCGGGCGACCGCCCAGGGCCACCCTGCCATAAACAGATCACGAACTTAGCGTACCGAGATTAGCCATGGTGAGCTTTTACAAACGACCTACGTTCTGGCTGCGGGCGATCGCCGTGCTGATCGCGCTGGTAATCGTGCAGCAAATCTGGCATTGGGAAGTGGAGCGCCTCGAGGTGCCCTCGGGCAAGTTCCTGATACGCATTCACAAATGGGGTAAAGACCTGGCGGAAGGCGAGATCATAGCTCCCGACGAGTCGTTCAAAGGGGTGATGCTCGACGTGTGGCCCGAGGGCCGCCACTTCTTGAACCCTTTGTTCTGGAGCCACGAGATCGACGAAATGGTCAATGTGCCGGCCAGCGAGTGCCTGGTGCTCACGCGCAAGTTCGGCAAAGACATTCCCACCGAGCGCATCACCGGCAACGGCGATATTCT
>DASYYZ010000113.1:0-28884 GCA_035946735.1 Terriglobia bacterium | reverse complement strand
AGCCCTTTGACGGCTCCAAAGTCTATCGGCTTCCCAACCCACAGATTTCCACAGAGGTGCCGGCGTGAATCCCTTAAAGAGAAAAGATTCCTGGACCTTCAAAAGAGAAAAAACTCTTGCCAACCAAGAGAGAATCTACCGCAACTGGCAGTCAGCTTGCGCTCTGGTGGCATCCATTTTGGGTTCCCAAGCGAACTGTAGCAAAGGCCCGTCGCCAGCGAAGGGTGGTTCGTCACCTGACCCCAGTTCCACGACGTCGCCGCGGCGTCCAGGTTCCCTCCCACTGACGGGGGGCTTAAGAAGAAGAGACCTGCTCCTGTTCGTCACTTTAGCCCCTGTGCGATGTGAGCTTCTGTAGTCGGCGTGCCGCTTCATCCAGGGTGGCATCTTGTTTCGAGAAGCAGAAGCGGGCCTGCGCACGGCCAAGTTGGGGATCACGGTAGAAGCTGCTGCCGGGGACCACTGCCACCCCGATCTCGCGCACCAGATGTCGGGCGAACTCTACGTCGTCGTTGAATCCAAAGCCGGAAATGTCCGTCATAATGTAGTAGGCCCCCAGGGGCTTGAAGCAAATGAAACCGGCGCCGCCAAGTGACTCCAGCATCCGATCACGACGGCGCTCGTAACCCGCCGCGAGCTGCCGGTAGTAATCGTCCGGTAGGCGAAGCGCAGTAACTCCTGCCTCTTGCAGCGGGGCCGCCGCGCCAACCGTTAGAAAGTCGTGCATCTTGCGAATCGCGCTGGACACTTCCGGCGGAGCAATTGCGTACCCCACGCGCCAGCCCGTTACACTGTAGGTTTTCGAAAGCGCGTTCAGCGTGATGGTAAGCTCGCGCATACCCGGCAAGGTGGCCATCGAGACATGTCGGGTGCCGTCGTAGGTCATATATTGATAGATCTCATCTGTGATCACGTAGGCGTTCGACCCGAGCGCAGCCTCCGCGACAATCCCCAACTCCTTGTGCGTAAATACCTTGCCCGTAGGATTGTTCGGCGTGTTGAGAATTAGTGCGCGCGTGCGATCGTTGACAGCGGCGCGCAGTTCGTCGGGATCAAAGGTCCAATCCGGAGGCTGCAGGCGCACGAAGCGCGGCGTCGCCCCGCAGATGACGGCGTCCGGGCCATAGTTTTCATAAAACGGCTCAAACACCACGACCTCATCGCCCGGATCAACTATCGCCAGCAGCGAGGCGATCATGGCTTCAGTGGCGCCGCAAGTCACTGTGATCTCGCGCTCGGGATCGATTTCGAGGCCCGTATCCCTCTGAAAACGCTCCGCGATGGCACGTCTGAACTCGCGGGCGCCCCAGGTAATTGCATACTGGTTCACGTTGGCGGCGATGGCGCGCATCGCTGCATCCTTGACCTCGGCAGGCGCAGCAAAGTCCGGAAAGCCCTGAGCCAGGTTGATGGCGCCGTGCTCGATCGCGAGGCGCGTCATCTCCCGGATAACTGATTCGGTGAACAGGCCTGCTTTGCGCGAAATCCGAAGCTCGCCTGCCTGGATGATGCTCATTCCTAGGACCTTTTCCTTATGCTTCGCGACTCAAAGATTCTCGATCCTCGCCGAGCGCGCCCTCACAATTCACCGTTCTCAGGCACGCCCTTCTTCCATCGCTCGATAACCTCCAGCCGCTCGCCCAGCCTCTTTTCAAAGCCTTCAGCAGTCGGACGGTAGTAGCGGCGCTCCTTCAAGCTTTCCGGCAGGCAGGTCATGCGGGTCAAGCGCTCAGGCGCGTCGTGCGCGTATTGGTAGCCCCTCCCATACCCGAAGTGTGACATCAGACCGGTGACCGCATTGCGCAAGTGCAGTGGCACCGGCTCCGCGGCCGTTCGGGTCACGTCCTTCTGAACCTCGCCATACCCGCTATACAGAGCATTCGATTTGGGCGCGAGCGCCAGGTAGACCGCGGCCTCGGCGAGAGCGAGGTTTCCTTCAGGCATTCCCACAAAATGCGCCGCCTGTTGTGCGGCAACCGCGACCTCGAGCGCGCGCGGATCGGCGAGGCCAACGTCCTCCGACGCCATGCGAATCAAGCGCCGAGCTATATAAAGCGGATCCTCCCCCGCTTCGAGCATTCGAGCCAACCAGTAGAGCGCAGCGTCGGGGTCGGAGTTGCGCACCGACTTGTGCAAGGCCGAGATGATGTTGTAGTGCTCCTCCCCGGTTTTGTCATAAGGGAGCATCTTGCGCTGCAGAGCATCTTTCACCACGGCTGCAGTAACAACGGCGTTACCGCTGGAATCGCGCGCGCTGGCGGCAACAGCCGCTTCAAGCGTGTTAAAGGCCGCCCGCGCATCGCCATTGGAAAATATCGCAATCTGCCGCAGCAGGTCTTCGGAGATCTCCACCCGTTGCGCGCCCAGGCCGCGCTGATCGTCGCGAAGGGCGCGTTCGAGTAGGCTTAGGATCTCCTCGGCGGCGAGGGGCGAGAGAAGGTAGACCTTGGCCCGCGAAAGCAGAGCCGAGTTCACCTCGAATGAAGGATTCTCCGTGGTGGCGCCGATCAGGACCACATCACCGCGCTCCACATATGGCAAAAAGGCATCCTGTTGCGCTTTGTTGAAGCGATGGATTTCATCGATAAAGAGAATGGTGCGAAATCCCAGGCCGCGCGCGCGCTCGGCCGCTGCCATCACCTCCTTGATCTCCCGAATGCCGGCGAGGACCGCGCTGAACTTGACGAAGCGGCTGCGCGTCTGCTTGGCGATGATAATGGCAAGCGTGGTCTTGCCCGAGCCTGGCGGGCCCCACAATATGAGCGACGAAACCTCGTCGCGCTCGATGGCGATCCGCAACGGCTTCCCAGGGGCAAGGAGGTGTTGCTGACCGGCGAACTCTTCGAGCGTCTCGGGACGCATTCGATCCGCAAGCGGCCGGCCGCTGGCGCGATCCGAAGGCGGCAGGGGCGTGTCAAAGAGGCTCATGGAAGCGGAATCCTCGTTGGCGGGCAGCTTCATAGAGAAAGATGGTGGCCGCGGCGGCAGCGTTCAGCGAGTCCGTGTCGCGGCGGATGCGAATGGCCACCCGCACGTCTGAGCTGCGCAGCAGGTTGTCATCGAGGCCTGCCGCTTCCTGGCCGATGAGAATTGCAACCTGCCCGCGCAAGTCTTCTTCCGTTGCCAGGCGATCGCCGCGGCGATCGGCGGCCACGATTCGCATTCCCAAGCCGCGTAAACGGCGGACAAGCGACTCCTGTTCCAGGCCCGTAAAGATGGGCAATCGGAACACGGCGCCGGCCGATGATCGGAGCGCCTTCGGATTGAACGGGCTGACGGTGTCCTTCAGCACCAGAAGCGCCGCTGCGCCGAATGCCTGGGCGCTGCGAATCATCGTCCCGATGTTACCAGGATCCTGCAGGCCGCACGCAACCACCGCCGCCGCATCAGCCCGGCCGAGTGTGGCGTCGAAATCACGCTCGGGCAACTCGATGAGGGCCGCGATGCCGCGCGGCGTCTCCGTCATCGCCACGCGTCTAAACAAGCGTTCTGACGTCAAAGTGATTTCCGTGTCCTTGGGTAGTGTGCGGAGAGGTTCTGCAAACCGGTCGGCTTCGCGCTCGGTGGCGAGCACGCTGTGAATCTTGATCCCGTCCTGCCGGTCCACCTGGCCGTGGTGGCCCGCCAACTGAAGCGCATCCGCAACCGGAATCGGGCCTTCAATCGCGAGCCATCCTTCACGCGTTGTGCCTGAAGCAAGGGCGCGCCGGTACACACTGAGGACACGCTGATTGCCGCTTTCAACCAGCACTTCGCGTCGCGATCTTGCGGTGCCTCGAGCCATGATCGTCTCTCAGGAAGCAGTTCTGGCAACTGCGCCGCGCTCCTTTGACACGGGACCGCTTGTGAGACGGTAAGCCTTCCGGACGTACTCCATAAAGACGCGCGTCGACGGAGTCAGGAACTTGTCCTTAACGCGAACCATGCCCAATGTTCGAGTTGGCGAGGGCGGCGCGAAATCAATCAACCTGACGCCGGCGCGCTGATAGTGAGGTCGAGCCATCTCGGGCAATAACGTAACGCCATTCCCGGCCGCTACCATCGCAACCAGGGTGTCGAACTGGCCCCCTTCGAATACGACGTTGGGATTCACCCGGCAGCGTTTGCAGACTTCGAGAACGTCGTCGCGGAAGCAGTGACCATCCTTGAGGAGCAGGAATCGCTCCTCGGCCAGATCTTTCAGCGTCACCGCCTGCCGGCTCCGGCGCGAGAGTGCGTGGCGGCGCGGCACGGCCAGGAGCATGCCTTCTGTCAGCAAAAACTCGGAAACAAACTCGGCGCCAGCCACCGGTAACCGCAGCAGCGCCAGATCGAGATCGCCAAAGGCGAGGTCAGCAAGCATAGAGTTGGTGAGGCCCTCGCGCATGTTCACCGCGATGCCGGGATAGGTGCGGCTGAAACCCGCCAAAATCGACGGCAGCAGGTAGGGCGCCAGGGTCGGAAGAGCGCCCAAATTGATATGACCGCGGCGCAGGCCCAGCATCTCGTCCATTTCTTGCCGCGCGCCCTCGATCTCGTCCATGACCCGCCGCGCTCGCGGCTCGAAGCGCTCTCCGAAACGAGTCAGAGTAATCGATCGTCCGAGCCGATTGAAGAGCTGCGCCCCCAATTCGTCTTCCAGCTTGCGGATCTGCTGGCTGAGCGACGGCTGTGCCACGTGCTCGTGCCGGGCCGCGCGTGTAAAAGACCGCGAGCGCGAGACCGCCAGAAAGTAGCGCAGCTGATGCAGCTCCATATGCCAAGCCTATCACGGAAATAGGAACCATATATTTGACCTATCCCCGAGCTGTAGCCACAATCGAGCTGCAAATCAAATCACGTTAACCTAAAGGAGGCACCCATGGGACGAGTAGCCCGTGAAGTAGTTGAGAAGGCCGGAATCGACGTCAACAAGCTGCTGGATATGCTGCTGCGAAACGCTTCGGCCGAACTCACCACCTTCTACTACTACACAATTCTGCGCGTGAACTTGATTGGGCTTGACGGTGAAGGCTTGAAGGAGATCACCGAGGACGCGCGAATTGAGGATCGGAACCATTTTGAGGCCCTGGTTCCCCGAATCTACGAGCTGGGCGGAAAGCTGCCCGACAGCATGAACGCCTTCCACGACATTTCCGCGTGTCCCCCGGCAAACCTGCCCAAGGACCCGACTGACATCAAGGCGATGCTGGACGTGCTAGTGAAAGCCGAACGCTGCGCCATCGCCGGCTACTCTGCGATCTGCAACTACACCGCCGGGAAGGATCACCGCACTTACGATCTTTCACTTGCCATCTTGCACGAAGAAGTGGAGCACGAGGCGTGGTTCTCGGAGTTTATAGGAGAAGGTCCTTCCGGGCACTTCCGGCGCAGTGGCACCGGCTTCGAGCGCAACTCTCCCTACCTGCAGAAGTTTCTTCACCCGTAACGCTGGCTGGCCTCGGAAGCGCAGCGCCGCGGAAGAACACAAAAGCAGATTCTTCGCTTCGCTCGGAATGGCAAGTCATGGTGAGCGGAGCGAAGGACCTGCTTTGGGTTGCGACGACAGGCTGCGGGTACAGGATGCCCTGGGCGCTGCCCCGAGCGGCTATTGCCCTGCCCGCGATCCTGCTGCTGCGCGTAACAATCGTTCCACGGCCGCTTTCACACTCTCCGCACCGAATACTGCCGAGCCCGCCACCAGAACGCCAGCCCCGGCTTCCACCACCTTGTGAGCAGTCTGCTCGTGAATGCCGCCGTCCACCTCGAGCTCGCAGTCAAGCCGGCGTTCTGCAAAGGTGCGCCGCAGGTCGCGGAGTTTGCCGAGCGTCTCCGGTATGAACTCCTGGCCGCCGAAACCCGGATTCACCGTCATCACCAGGACCAACTGCAGACTGTCGAGCACTTCCGTGAGCATTGCTACCGGCGTTGAAGGGTTGATCGCCACAGCGGCTTTCTTCCCGAGAGCGTGGATGCGCTGGATACAGCGATGGAGATGCGGTGTGGATTCCTGGTGCACAATCAGCGTGTCAGCGCCCGCTTCGGCGAAGCGGTCGATGAAATCTTCGGGAGGCGTCACCATCAAGTGAACTTCCAGCGTAAGCGCGGTCAACGGACGCAGAGCCCTCACCACCTGGGAACCAAAGGTAATGTTCGGTACAAAGCGCCCATCCATAACGTCGATCTGTACGCGGTCCACTCCCGCAGCTTCCGCGGCCTGAACCTCGTCGCCGAGGCGCGTGAAGTCCGCCGACAGAATCGATGGCGCGATTTTAATTACGCGCTGAGGCTCCACCATCTTGATCCTTGTGCCCAGGGGCGTGGATTTGGGAGGCCGCGCCCTGGTATTCCACAGCTTGCCAGGCGGAGTCAGATACCTTTCCGTCCGGTCGCGACCCGGCAGACATGTCGCGCGCAGCCAGTTGCGCCCGAATGCTCTTGGGAAAAGCGTGCAGGTAACGCTCCTCAGTCCGGCGCACCATATCAGGATCGTGCTCCGCGGCATAGATCGAAGCGAGCTCCAAATAAGGCTGCTCCAGGAGTGGATCGAGTTGAATCGTCTTCTCCAGGTTGCCTATGGCCTTCCGATCGTCATGCGCGGCCTTCCAGGCCAGAGCCGCATCAAGATAGCGGACGGCGACATTGGGTTCAATCTGAATCGCCTGCTCGAATGCTGCCGCCGACTCGGGCCCATGCCCCGCCGCCAGGAGCGCCTTACCGAGCCCGGTCAACAGCGCAGGATCAGCAGGAAAGCTGTCCCAGCAGTTCATCAGTAGCTGGAATCCTTGATTCACCAGGTCGAAGGATTCCAGGCGGTCGCCAACCTTGATCTCGGCCAGCCCGAGATCGCACTGGGCCAACGCGCCAGCCGGGTCATGCCAGGCAACGAGAGAAGCCGGCGCCTTGCTGCCACGGGCATTGGCCGGGGCAGCGGATGACGCAGTCAGCTCGCGAGACGCGTGGATAGCGATGCGGTGATCCGTGAAGATCGTATGGGCTCCGTCCGTCACCGGGCGCCGTGGCATGTGGCATCCCACGCAGTCGTCACTAGGCTTGGGATGCCTCTTTACCAGCGCCTCGCCGTGACACTCCCGGCATCGGGCACGGAAGTTGGTTGCAGCCGGCGCCGCCCCCGAATGCGGATCGTGGCAGGTGCCGCACCAGAGTTTTCCCTCGCTGCGCCGCGCGCACTTACTCAGGGCAAGTTGCTGCACCTGACTGACGACTCTGAGACCAGCCGGTGATTCGGAGTTCTTCGACGCCCCCGAGACGTACACGGCGAACACATCCTCCAGGTTTTCGCCGGCGCGAAAATCACTGAGCTGTTTCCCTGGGTTGGCGACTCGCTCCTCTCCAATCAGATGGCACTGTTCGCAGACGCTGTCACGCGCGCGTGGCGCGAGCTTGGCAGGGTTGACGATGGAACCCGGCAGCGGAGCGCGCAGATGAGCCTCGGTTGGACCGTGGCATCGTTCACAGGTAATCGCCTGCGCCTCGAATGGCGGATCTTGATAAGCGTTGTAAGCACCTGGGAGGGGGCGAGTACTCCCGGCGTGACAGAACAGGCAGTCCGGAGTAACGGGGCGGTAGAAATCCGGCTTCGCGTCGTGCTCGTAACCGGGCGACATGCGCCAGCCGCGGCCAGGAAAGTAGCCGAGCGGCGACTCAAAGAGGTGTCCGCCGATCGTGGTCAGGTATGGGAAGGCGTGGGTTCCGGAACCCACCGCGTAAGAGATTTCATATTCAGCATGAACTCCGCCGCGCTCAACATTCTGAATCATCCCGGCCCCGTCCCATTCGACGGTAAAGCGGCTCCCGGAGGCGTCGTGATTGAATTTACCGGCGGGCACTCGGGGAGGCACGCCAAGCGAACGCCCCATCGGCGTGGCCTCGAACCCGGCCACCTCCTTGGGATGGCATTGCGCGCAGGGGATAACGCCCGAGGCCAACCGCGCTGCGGCTGCGGCCGCGACCATCGCCAGCATCGCCTTTTCCGAGAGCCCGATTGCCGAGCGCATGAACGATGACCTAGGCTAGCTGATAGCCTATAGGTGCCTCCAATAGCGGCCGTCGCGCTCGATCAGGGCATCTGCCTCCGGGGGTCCCCACGTGCTCGCTTCGTAGAAATACAGGCCTTTGCGGCCGTCCTTGTGCCAGCGATCGAGAACCGGTGTAATGAGCTCCCAGGCCAGGTCCACAAAATCCGCCCGCGTAAAGAGCATCGGGTCCCCCAGCATGCAATCGAGCAGCAAGGTCTCGTAAGCCGTGGGCGGCGCGGCCGTCTCGAACTCCTCAGAGTACTTGAAGTCCATGGAGACGGGCCTGATCTGCATGGTGGTGTCGGGAATTTTGGCATTGAAGCGCAAAGCGATCCCCTCGTCCGGCTGAATTCGCACCCGAAGCAGGTTTGGGACCAAGCCCTGGTTCGTTCCGCGAAACAGCAGGTGAGGTGCGGTGCGGAACTGGATCGTGATCTCGGACATGCGCTTCGGAAGCCGCTTGCCGGAGCGGATGTAAAACGGAACATCAGCCCAGCGCCAGTTGTCGATAAAAAGCTTCAGCGCCGCAAAGGTCTCAGTCACCGATTGAGGCGACACTTTGGCTTCAGCGCGATAAGCCGGAAGGCGCTCATCGCCGCACCAGCCCTCCACGTACTGGCCGCGCACGGCGAAGTCACTCAAACGATCGAGTGGCACAGCGCGAACGGCGCGCATCACCTTGCTCTTCTCGTCGCGCACCGCCTGGGCTTCGAAAAGCGAAGGCGGCTCCATCGCCACCAGACTCAGCAGCGAGAGGACGTGATTCTGAATCATGTCACGCACCAGGCCCGCCTCCTCGTAGTAACTGCCTCGACCCTCCAGGCCCAGATCTTCAGCCACTGCGATCTGGACGTGATCGATGTAACGGCGATTCCAGACCGGCTCGAAGACGCCATTGGCAAATCGAAACACCAGCAGATTCTGCACTGTTTCCTTGCCGAGATAGTGGTCGATTCGATAGACCTGGTCTTCATCGAAAACTCTCATCACCAGCCGGTTCAATTCGCGCGCGCTATCCACGTCGTGGCCAAAGGGCTTTTCGATCACCACTCGAGTCCAGCTCTTCCCGGGGAACTTGGGTTTGGCGAGCCCCGATTCACCGAGGTTTTTGACGATGGGGCCGAAGAAACTAGGCGGTGTGGACATGTAAAACAGCCGATTGCCTTGAGTCCCCCGCTGCTCGTCAAGTTCATCCAGGCGCTGGGTGAGTCCCCGGTAAGCCTCACGCTCACCAAAATTGCCGCTGATATAGGAAACCTTCTGCAGGAAGCGCTCTAGGAAGGGCTCGTCTTCGGACGGCACCTTGAGGTATTTCTTGAGCGCGTTGCGGAGATCGGACCGAAATTCGTCGTCACTGAAAGAAGAGCGCGCACCGCCAACCACCGAGAAGCCCTCCGGCAGCATGCCCTCGCGGTAGAGATAGTAGAGGGCGGGAACCAGCTTGCGCGATGTCAGGTCGCCCGAGGCGCCAAAGATCACCATTACGGAGGGGTCGGGCATCCGGATAGTGGGTGCCACACCGATGGATTGAGCAACATCTGCGGCAAGTTGGGACATTAGGAACCTCTCGCAAAGTCAAGGACGGCAACAAGCGACAAAGGACCACGAACGGTCTTGTTAGCCGTCACTGCCTTCCAATCAACCGATGGACATGTTCGATCACGTTGGCCGGCGTGAATCCCAGGTGCTCGGCAATCACTTTGTATGGGGCCGAAGCGCCAAAGCGGTTGATTCCGATGATTGCGCCTTGGGTTCCCACGTACCGCTCCCAGCCAAACGGCGAGGCGGCTTCTATCGCAAGCCGCGCGGACACGGCGGCCGGCAGAACCTCGTCGCGGTAGGACTGCGCTTGCTTCTCGAACAGGTCCCAGCTCGGCATGCTGACCACCCGCGCCGCGACACCCTCTGCGCTCAGCTTTTGGTAGGACTCTACCGCCAGAGAAACCTCCGAGCCGCTGGCGATCAGGATCACTTCCGGCGGGCGACCTGCGGAGTCGGCCAGCACATAAGCTCCACGCTCCAACCCCTCGGCGGCCGCGTAACGGGAGCGATCAAAAATCGGTAGATTCTGCCGGGTTAATACCAGAGCCACCGGCCCGCCTTTGTGTTCGATGGCCAGCCGCCAGGCGATCACAGTCTCGTTGGCGTCGGCCGGCCGGATCGTGCACAGGTTCGGTATGGCGCGGAACGAGGCCAGTTGCTCAACAGGCTCGTGAGTGGGACCGTCCTCGCCGAGGAAAACGCTGTCATGAGTGAACACAAATATCGAATGCACTCCCATCAGAGCCGCGAGACGAATCGTAGGCCGCATGTAATCGGAAAAGATGAAGAAGGTGGAGCCATAAGGAATAAGACCGCTGACCGCCATGCCGTTCACGACGGAACCCATTCCATGCTCGCGGATGCCGAAATGAAAATTCTTGGCGCCGTAGTGCCCGCGCGAGAAGTCTCCCAATCCCTTGACGTAGGTCTTGGTGGAAGGCGAGAGGTCAGCCGCTCCCCCGACAAAGAAAGGCAAGCCCGGCGCCACCGCCGCCAGGACTTTCTCCGAGGCAGATCGCGTCGCGATAGGCTTGTCCGAAGCTGAGAACGTGGGAAGCTTGTCGGCCCAGCCCGGCGGAAGTTCACCGGACACGTAGCGGTCCCACTCCAGCGCCAAGTCCGGGAAAGCTTGCCGGTAGGCCGCGAGTTTGTGGTTCCATGCGCTCTCGCGCTCGCCTCCCCGTTGCAGCGCTTCGCGAAAATGATTGAGCGCGTCGTCAGGAATGTAGAAAGGAGGATCGAGCGGCCACCCCAGATTCTGCTTGGAGGCTTTCACCTCGTCCTCGCCAAGCGGCTCGCCGTGGGCTTCCTTGGTATCGTGCTTGTTGGGGCTGCCGTAGGCGATGTGAGTGCGCGCGATGATTAGCGAGGGCCGATCCTTTTGCGACTGCGCCGCCTGAAGAGCGCGTTCGACAGCGTCCAGATCGTTGCCGTCGTCGAGTCGCTCGACGAACCACCCGTAAGCCTCGAAACGCTTGCCGACGTCCTCAGTATCGAACGCCAGGTTCGTATTGCCCTCGATGGTGATGTGATTGTTGTCGTAAAGAAATGTGAGATTGTCGAGGCCCAGGAACCCTGCAATCGAAGCCGCCTCGGACGAGACGCCTTCCATCAGATCGCCGTCGCCGCAGATCCCGTAGACGTTATAGTCCACAAGATCGTGGCCCGGCCGGTTGAAGTAGGCTCCCAGGTACTTGCCGGCGATCGCGATTCCCACAGCATTTCCGAATCCCTGGCCGAGCGGGCCGGTCGTGGTTTCCACGCCAATCGTGTGCCCATACTCAGGGTGGCCCGGAGTCTTGCTGCCCCATTGCCGGAATCGCTTCAATTCTTCGAGCGGCAGGTCGTAGCCTGTGAGATGCAGCAAGCTATAAAGCAGCATGCAGCCGTGGCCCGCGGAGAGCACGAAGCGGTCGCGGTCGGGCCAATGCGGATCGTGCGGATTGTGCCGCAAGAAGCGCGTCCAGAGAACGTAGGCCATGGCGGCCGTGCCCATGGGCAGGCCGGGATGGCCCGAGTTCGCTCTCTGAACGGCGTCCACGGACAGGAAACGAATCGTATTGATGCAGAGGCCGTCGAGCGGAGTGGCGTTGACCGCAGCGGGCAAAGCTGGGGATGTGCTCATCGTCGCCAAGGTAAACCTCCTTCTGGGGATTCCGGGCCGCGCTGAAGGAGTCTATGGGCGCTCGACTCCCCGCCCAGGCACGGTGGAGCATAACCGTACTGATGCCAGCAACGCCTGCTCGGTTCCAGAACGTCAAAAACAGATTATACAGCCGGGGCAGGTGGTCTCAGGTTCAGTTTTCGCGCGAATGACCGCAGGCGACCTTCAAGAGCCCTTCGCTATACTGCTGATGGTTTGCCACTGAGGATGAGCCGCCGTCGGGAGGGCGCCCTTCCCGAAGTTGCTAATCCTTGATGGCGAGCGGAGGATTGGTGCGCAGCTCGCTGTAAACGGGGTCCTTGCTGATCTTGAGAAAATCCGGATCCTGATCCAGTTTCTTGAAATTGTCAAAACCTTCTTCAAACGCGCGGCGCAGATAACGCACCGCCTCGGGCGTGCGTCCGAGCGAGGCAAACACCTTTGCCAGATAAAAGAAATAGTCCGCGTCTACCTCGCGCGGCTGCACCACCGTGCCATTCCCTCCGAATTGAGCGAGCACCGTCGGGTCCAGCGTCAGCGCTACACGATACTCGTCAATCGCCTCGGCGTATCGCTTGATGCGGCTGTAAGACGTGCCCAGATTGACATGGAACGACGGAGAGTTGGGATCGATCGCGATGGAGTGCTGGTAGTATTTGAGCGATTTCTTGTACTTGTTCTCGAAGAAATAGGTGGTCCCCATGTTGTTCCAGGCCTCGGCCATGTTGTCGTTAAAATGGATCGCCTTGTTGTAGGCCTTGCGGGCCAGCGCCAGTTGGTCATCCTGCTGGTAGGCGATTCCAATCTTGTTCCAAATCTTGGCCGATGCAAGTTTGTCAGAAGGATGCTCTCTGAGGGCCCTGCCGTAATAATCGAGGGCGTCGGCGTATGATTTCCGGGCCATGAAGATGTCGGCGCGATCCTCCAGACTGAGTTGGGACGGCGACGAGGCCGGGGCCGAAGCGGAAGCTGCCGGCACCTGGGGCAAGGCTTGAGCCCCAATCGTCGCCCGCACTCCTACCGTACCGACCGATCCGAGCAGGAATAAAGAACAGAGGCCCGATGCCACTTGAGTTGCTGCTTCCATTGTTGTCCCCTCCCGGCAGTTGATCTATCCCCTACTTGCCACCCTATTCTACTCCTCATCATTCGAATTGTCTTGCTCCTTGGGAGCTGTGGAAGCGGGAGGCGTAGCGTCAGATTTCGAGTCGCTGTGCTTGAAAATCGAGAAGAATCTCTTCACTACGTTGGGCTTCTTCTTTTGTCCGTTTGCGCCGCGCAGTGCGGCTTCGGGTTGAGGCGCGACTGCGCCCGCCGGCACGGCTGGCGGCGCGGGCCGTGCCGGAAGAGCCTCGACGGCGGTCTCCCGGGGTGCTGATTCGCCGAGGTGGAGAATCCGCGAGAACAGGCTTTTGGCGCCGCTCAGCACTGCCAGGCTGCCGCGAGGCTCGGTGCCCTCGATGAAAATCTCTGTGGGATAAGCAGCCAAAGAAGCGGTCTCGCCGGCGATGGTATCCGGCAAGTGAATCGACGCGGTGACAAGGCCGGGAGGCTCGGCGAAGCTATGAACATCGGTGTAGGCGGGCAGTTTGGTGGCCGACTTCATGAAATCCGTCCAGACCGGAAGCGCAGACGCTGCACCGGAAAGAGGGAGTTCGTGGTTATCGTCGTAGCCCACCCAGACCACTGCCAGGAGGTTGGTGGTGAAGCCCGCGAACCAGCCATCGTGCGACGTGCCCGTCTTGCCGGCGGCAGGCGCTGCGAACCCGCGGCTGCGGACGCTCGCGCCCGTGCCGTGGTCCAGCACGGTTTCCATCAGGTTCACCATTTGGTAGGCAACCCGGGAATCGAGCACCTGCTTGCGGTTCTGTTCGGGCTGCCAGAGGTCCTGGCCGGAGTCGTCACGAACCGCCGCTATTAATCGCGGGCCCGCATAAGCGCCGCCGTTCGCGAATATCGTGTAGGCGCTCGCGATCTCGAACGGCGTGGCATCGTAGGAGCCCAGCGCCAGGGCGGGAGTAGCCACCAGGTCATTGTTGATGCCGGCCTGAATGGCGAGTTCACGCACCTTGTCGTAGCCGACCATCTGGGCGAGGCTCACCGTGGCGCAGTTCAGCGAATAGCTCAAAGCCTCCCGCAACGTGACCGGTCCATGATATTCCTCCTTGTAATTGCGCGGTTCATAGACCTTGCCGTCAAACTCGAAAGTGGTCGGCTCATCCATCAAGATGGTGGCGGGCGTCACCAGAGGCTCGGCGCCGGTGACCGCTGAGTTGAGCGCGGCGGCGTAGACAAAGGGTTTGAAGGACGACCCCGGCTGGCGTTTGGCCAAAGCATGATTAAATTGACTCACGGCATAGTCGCGCCCACCCACTAAGGCTCGCAGCTCGCCCGTGTGAGGATCAAGCACCACCAGGGCAACCTGAGGCTGATTCGGGTCGCGCGGCGGCTCGTTCTTGGCGTGGTGGCGTCGGCTAAGGCCAAGGTCAACCTCGTCCATTCCCAGCTTCGCAGACTCCGAAGCCAGCCGCTGCAGGTCCGGGTCCAGAGTCGTGTAGACCCTGTAACTCTGCGAAAGGAGATCGCGTTCGGAGAACCGGGACAGCAGCTGGTCCTTCACCATGTCTATGAAGTAGGGCGCCTGGCTGCCTTCCACGTTTTGCGGCGCAAGGCCCAGCGAGGCCGCGGCGGCGTCGCGCTCCTGCTCTACGGTAATAAACCCGTCCTCTTCCATCTCGCGCAGGACGTAGTTGCGCACCCGCAGCGCCGCCTGGGCATGCCGATAGGGCATGTAGAGGTTCGGACCGCGAATCAAGCTGGCCAGCAGAGCGGCCTGCGGCAGGCTTAGTCCTTTCGCGTCTTTGTTGAAGTAAGCTTCGGCAGCGGCCGCGAAACCGTCGATTGAGAAGCTGCCGCGCTGCCCGAGATAGACTTCGTTCGAGTAAAGCTCGAAAATCTGCTCCTTGCTGAGTCGCTGCTCCAGGACAAGCGCCAGCAATATCTCCTGCGCTTTGCGGCTCAGAGTGCGTTTGGGAGTCAGGAAGAAGTTACGCGCCAATTGCATGGTCAGGGTGCTTCCGCCCTGCAGGCGTTCATCACCCCAAACGTCCTTGAGAGCTGCTTGGACGATGCGGTAGACGTTGACCCCGTGGTGCGAGAAGAAGCGCCGGTCCTCGGCCGCGAGCACCGCGTCCACCAGCACCGGGGGAAGGTCCTGATAACGAATCACCCGGCGCTTGGTACGGCTGGCATCAAACAAGGTAGTGACCGGCTCCGGCTCGAGCAGATATTGGTCCGCGTCATCGTCCTGCCCATCCACCTTGATAGAAGAAATGCGTCCGCCTTTGAATTCCACCGTCGCTGCACCCTCAAGCTGAGGCGCTGTGGCGAAGTAGGAGAGCGGTCCCGGCCGAATTTCCAGCCGGTTATCCTCAACTGAGTAGGTTCCCACCTTGGACCCGGTTTCACCCTGGGAATACAGGGCCCGGCGCAACCGCGCAGCCAACTCCTCCGGCGTGGCTCTCTCGCCGGCTTCGATCGGGGCAGGCGCGGAGAAGACCACCGAAGCGCGATTGAACACCTGCCCGCTTAAGCGCGCATCGATCTCGCTTGAAAACTCGACATAAAAATGAATGAAGATCGAGACAGCGATGAGGAAACAAACAACCCCGGTGACAATGAGGACGTTCTTCCACCGGCTGACCTTCCTCCCCAGCGCTTTTGTCCAAAGCGGAAGCCGGTCCCAACCCTTGAGCTTACATTGCACCAATGCCTCGATACCTCTAATATGCCCGGCTTTCAACCTCGGGCCTGAAGCGAAGATTCCAGGTGAAGAGCTTTAGATTCACCGGAACCGTGTAGTCCAGTTTGATGCTTACGGTGCCGGGATGTGTGGCTACGCGAACATCACCCGGCCTCACGGGAAGGCCAAGACTCACGGCATAACGGGCGACCTCGGCCTGCAAACGGTCGGCCGGAACGCTTTCAGCCGCGGCGCGCAGCGCTCGATCGCGGACGTAATCGGAGAGCTGGGAGCTACTGTGGTACACCGAAGCGGTCTTTGCGGCGGTAAAGACGAAAACGGCAAAGACCGACAAGACCACGACCTTCTTGAGGAGGCCTTCCCTCTGATCTGGGAACGGCATGGCTCACCCATCCCCCTTGGTGCTCCTCCGGCCGTCCGGGTTCAGCAACCTACCAGTCCAGTCTAGCTCACAAGCCGTTGCTTCAGTGTCTGTACGAGGTGATCAAGCTTAACATCCAGTATTTCCCTGGTCGAGCGGACCAGGATTTCCGCGCGGCCTTGCTCAAACGTGCGGCGGCCCAACGTGATTCTGAACGGCACCCCGATCAGGTCTGCGTCCTTGAACTTCACGCCTGGACGCTCGTCGCGATCATCGAACAGCACCTCGATGGATTGAGCCCGCAGTTGCCCATACAGGTTCTCGGCAGCCGCCTTCAGCTTTGGGTCGTCCATGTTGGCGGCGGTCAGGATCACGTCAAAAGGCGCGATCGAGCGCGGCAGGAACATGCCGTCCTTGTCGTGATTCTGCTCCACCGCCGAGGTCAGGATGCGCTCCACCCCGATGCCGTACGAGCCCATCACCAGCGTTACTTCCTTGCCGCTGGCATCGAGCACCGTCGCCCTCATCGCCTCCGAGTAACGCCGGCCAAGTTTGAAGACATGGCCAAGCTCGACCGCCTTGATCAGATCGAGTGGCTTGCCGCAGCGCTCGCAGGGATCGCCGGGAGCCACCACGCGGAGGTCACGATACTCCGCCTTGAAATCACGCTCCGGCGTCACGTGACGCAGGTGAGTGTCATCCTGATTGGCCCCGGCGGTCAGATCGCGCCGTCCTTCGAGCGCCTTGTCCGCCAGGATGCGAACCCCCTTAAGCCCAACGGGGCCGAGCGATCCAAGATGGGCGCCGTGCAGCTTAAAGACCTCTTCGGGCGTGGCCGGTCGAAACACGCCGGTGCCGAGCGCGGCCGAAAGCTTGGTCTCGCTGAGCGTATGATCGCCGCGCAGCAGGATCGCCACCGGCCGGCTCTCGGCGACGTAGACCAGGGTCTTGATCATTCGCGCCGGGCTCTCACCGGTGAATCGCGCCAGATCGTCGATGGTCTTCTGCCCCGGTGTCGGGAAAGGCTCCGGAGCCTGCTCGCCCGGAGGATCGTCCACGGGCGCCAGACCGGACACGGCCTTCTCCAGGTTGGCCGCGTAGCCACAGTCTGATACCGCGATCAGGTCCTCGCCGGAATCGGTGGGCGCCGTAAACTCGCCGGAAACCGACCCGCCCATCATTCCGGAGAAAGCCTCCACGTAGAGCGCTTTAACGCCGCAACGCCGGAAGATATTGGTATAGGCCTGCACGTGCTTGTCGTAGCTCAGGTCAAGCCCGGCCTCATCGATGTCGAAGGAGTACGAATCCTTCATGAAGAACTCCCGCAAGCGCAGCAGGCCGGATTTGGGACGAGGCTCGTCACGAAACTTCTCCTGAATCTGATACCAGATCTGCGGGAGCTGTTTGTACGACCGCAATTCGCCCCGCGCAATGTTGGTCATCTCCTCTTCATGGGTGATGCCCAGGCAGAGCTCGTGCTGGTTGCGGTCCTTGAGCCTGAAGATGACGTCTACGGCGTCCCAGCGCCCGCTCTCCCGCCACAATTCCGCCGGATTGAGCACAGGCAGGTAGTATTCCTGCGCCCCGATCGCGTCCATCTCTTCGCGGATGATCTGCATGATCTTCAATAGCGACCGTCGCGCGAGCATCAGGTGAGCGTAGATTCCGGCAGCGACCTGCCGGATGTATCCGGCGCGCAGCAGCAAGCGGTGGCTCGGCGCCTCGGCTTCGGCAGGCACTTCACGCAGAGTGGGAATGAAAGCTTGGCTCCAGCGCATGAGTTTAATCCTTAGGATCGCTTGATCTGTGCAGGGACGAGCGTGACCAGGCGCCCGAATCACCATCGGGCGAACTGCCATTGTTCAAGACAGCCGAAGGCTTGTCAAGAAACACCCGCGTTCGCGTTAAGGCTCCACGCAACCAGAAAGGCAGTAAGAGCGGGCAGCCGACGGTCACTGCGAGCGTGGGACCTCGTCATGGGTGTATCTTCCAAGCTGTCGGTAGCAGCCTGGCGGGCGCACTGGTATCAACCGTCAAAAAGTCAGCTTCAGCGAGAACTGCAATTGGCGGGACGTGCCGTTTGTCTTGGAGATCACGCCGAAACCTGTCCCTCGTACTACGTTCGCCGGCAGACCGAAGTTGACCAGATTGAATACGTTGAAGAATTCCGCGCGGAACTGCAGGGTAGCAGCTTCGTTCGCGCCCCTCCTGCCGAAGGCCGTGTCCTTAATCAGCGCCACGTCGAAGTCTTTGTATGGCGGTCCCCGAAAGGTGTCGCGTCCCAGGGTTCCCAGCCTACCCTGGTTGGGACCGGTCCCGCCCGGAACACCGATCGGGATGCTAAAGAAGTTCGCGTTATCGGCGCCCATCCCGAAATAGTCCTCACGCACTGTCCGGCTCGTGGAAAGGACCGGACTCCCGACTTGGTCCGGCCGATCCGCGCCGGCCGATCCAAAGCCGCTCTGCTGAATACCTGAGTACACGGTGAAAGGCGATCCCGAAGTCAGGGTACTGATGTTCAGGATCTGCCAACCCGACGTGACATGGCTGCCGAGCGGGCGGAGAAAGTCGAGATGATCGAAGGGCAGCACCTGGATAACGTTGAATACGAGGATGTGCGTGATGTCAAAGCTCGACGGACCCTTGTCGGCCCCGGGGTGCCAGGGATCCTGGGGAATGGCGAGCTGGACATTGCCGGCTCCGGCCAAGCTCGGTCCGAGCACGCTGCTGGTGTCGTCCAGCGACTTCGAGAACGTGTAATTCGCCGAGAAGCCAAGTCCGTAGCGCGCCGAAGTCTTCGAAGCAGACGTCTGCAATGACTGAAACGTGGAATGCGAACGGCTGCTGATCAGCAAATCTTCGGCGTATCCGCCCACCACCTGGCCCGCTGCGTTGAACTCGGTGAAGGGCGCGAAGCCGGGAGACGCGCCGCCGTAACTGTTGGGATAGACGGAGCTGGGCAAATGGACACCCACTGTCGCCACATAGTCAGCGCCCACTTTCAGATCGCCGAAACTGTGATCGAAACCTGCAGAATAGGTCCCAATGTAGCCATTTCGGAAATTGGTGATGAAGCCCAGCGCGGTTATAGGATGGAATTGGTCGCCCGGACTTGATGCCGCCAGACCCTCTTCGAAGCGCTGTACATCGATAACGGTATTGGCCGGGACGGTCTTGGTGTTGCCGCTGGCGAAGATCAAGTTCCCTTCCGGCGTGTAAGCCGGCGGCGCATTGAACGATGTCACGCCATTCTGGAACGGCACCGGAACACCTGGCAATGCCGCGAAGTAGGGGCTGAAGGCCATGGGGATGCCGCCGGTGAGGAAATTATCCTGCCACAGGTTCGGCAGTAAGGTAACGATGGACCCGCCGGCATGAAAGCTGGTATGGTCCGTCGCCTGCCAGTCGAGCGATAGCCGCGGACCCCATCCACGATGGTCTGTGTCGTATGGCGGTTGCGGATCGAACAGGAAGATCTGGTGAGCGCCGGGATCCCAATACCGCGCCGGTTGTCCGTCCGTCGACACAATTCGTGGTTCGGAAGTGAGGTGGTTGCGCTCACGGATCACCGTGTTCAGTTCATAGCGCAGGCCATACATAACGGTAAACCGTGGCGCCGCCTTCCAGGTGTCTTGAAAGTAGAAATTGTAGGCGTCGCGACGATCCCCGGCTTCGTCGATGTGATCGCCCTGCGGGAATCCCGGCGAGGGTACCCAGCTCGTGTAGGAGAAAGGCGTGGCCGTCAGCAGCCCGGTGAGCGAATCGGGCAACGGATCGCCCGCGTGAATGTCGTGCTCGCCGCTGGCCGAGGTGATGTTCACGGGCGAGTACGCAGGCCCGCCACCGAAGGTGTAGGCGCCGTTGGGCGTGATCCCGAAAATGGTGGCGTCGCGGTTGCCGCGCACCTCAAATCCCGCCGCGAAGCTGTGCGGACCGTGAACCCATTTAGCGGTCTGCCGAATCTGGAACAGGTTCCCGAATGCCTCCGTTCGGGTGCCGCCCGCGCCGTTGAAGGGCTCGAACAGTCCATCCCCGAAATTCAGCGCCGGCTGCGTGCTGTTGAGCGGCACGAAGGAGGGTGTGCTGCGAATGTAGCCGAGAGACGTCTCGAGCACCACGTTGGGCGAGACGTTGCGCGTGTAACGCAGACCTACATTACGCTGGTTGTCCAGAAAAGTTGTGGCGAAGCTGGGATTAATCGCTGTCTGGTTGGGATTGGTCAAAGGACCATTCGTGTTATCCAGGCTGAAGCGAGTGAAAAGTTGCGCCTTGTCAGAAATCTTGTGGTCCACGCGGATCGAGAACTGGTCGCTCGTGGTGACTACCTTGGATGAAGTAGCGTAAGTGCGGTCTCCGAACGGTCCCCCCGGGTCGTTCGGCAATGGGTAGTCTTTGAGCGCGGGAACGATGGCCGGGCTTACCGGGACCATCAGCGTGTCACCCGGAAAAGTCAAGGTATCGATTCCCTGGCGCTCCGCCGCCGTAGGCACAGAGAGGTCCTGAGTGGTGCCCAGCACCTGACGGAATCCCTGGTACTCGCCGAAGAAGTGGGTGCGCCCGCGGCCGTCGTAGATGTCCGGCAGGTTCACCGGTCCACCCAAGTCAAATCCGAATTCGTTGCGCTGGAAGGGAGGAATGCGGCCGGGACTCACGAAGCTGCGGCGGTCAAAGAAGTTGCGCGCGTCGAGCGAGGCGTTGCGCAAGAACTCGAAGGCGTCGCCGTGGATCTGGTTCGTGCCTGACTTGGTGATGACGTTGGTGAAACCGGCCGCGCCGGCGCCGATCTCCGGGGGCATCACGCCCGATTGCGACTGGATCTCCTGAATTGCATTCACGTTGAAATTGGAGAATGTAGCGCCACCGAGTTCGGGGTCCGTGGTGTAAACGCCGTCCATTTCGAATACCGCCGTCACGCCGCGCTGCCCATTGATGGCGAATTGCAGGGTGAAATTGTTGGCGCCGTTCGTATCCGTGGTCGTGCCGCCGGCCAGGGAAAGCAGCTTGGTGAAATCGCGCTGGTTCAGCGGCAGGTCTGCCACCTGTTTGCTCGAAAGCTGGGTGTTGCCCTCAGCGGGCTTGCTCGGAGGCGTCGGGGACTGTTGGCATGAAGCGGTCTGGCCGCCGCCCTGCGAGACGGGCGCGCCCGGTGAACACTGCTGGCCTCCTACAGAGAGCGGCAGCGCCGTAATCCCAAGAACGGTGCGGAACAGGCCAAGCGCCAGGTTCGTGCCACAGCATTTCACGAGCATCAATGAATCTCTGTTAGGGCGGCGATGCCGCAAGGGTTATAGACTAGGATACCGCTAATTGTCCCGTTCCGACGATATGACGATAAGTTGTTCGAGCGTGGCGAAGAACGCGAATCACCCATTGACAAAATCAATCCAGGGTTCGACGAGTGGCTGGCGTTTATGAAGAGGTTTCGCTCAAGAGAGACTACCGCCGGCGGCCGCTTGCCGGATGGCATCGGCAATGCGGACCGCAGGCATGATGGAAGCAACGTCATGCACCCGCACGATGTGGGCTCCGCCCAGAATCACAGCCACGACTGCCGCCGCGTCGCCGATCTGTAAAGCAAACGGCGTCTCAGCCCCCGATCGACCGGCTGACATCAGTTTCCAAGAAGATTGTCCCTTCACTGGCCGGAGGTCGAGCGGTTCACCCGCGGCCACAGCCTGGATGAATGACTTCCGCGAGCTGCCGATCAGGATCGGGAGCCGGAACCGCCGCAACCGTTCAAGTGCGGCCATGATCTCGAAGTTCTGCCGGCGTGTCTTGCCGAAGCCCAGGCCAGGATCGATTACGATCTGCGAGCGGGCTACACCTCGCGCGAGCGCACACTGCACGGACCACGCGAGGCCGCGGCCGAGCGAGCGCGCAATGGACCTGGGAAACGGCTGCTGTTGCATGGTCTGAGGCCGTCCGCGCATGTGCATCAAGACCAAAGGTGTGTGTTCCTGGCGCGCCACCTCCGCCAGGGCGCCGTCAAATCGAAGGCCGCTCACATCGTTGATAATCGTGGCGCCGGCGCGCACCGCGTGCCGAGCCACAACAGCCTTGGTGGTGTCGATTGAGATGGGCAGCGAGGGTGCCCGGCGGTGCAGCACGCGGATCACCGGTAATACGCGCTCGATTTCCTCCTCCGCTTTGATCGGTTGCGCGCCAGGCCGGGTCGACTCGCCGCCGACGTCGATCCAATCCGCTCCCTGGCGCGCCATCTCGAGCCCATGTTCGACGGCGGATTTTGAATCGAAATAGAGCCCGCCGTCCGAAAAAGAGTCCGGGGTTACGTTAAGCACGCCCATGATCAGCGTGCGCTCTCCGAGCTCGAGCCGTCGTCCGGCAATGCGCAGAGTGTGGATGGAGCGAGGCGTCATGTCAGGAGGGAATGGCGAGTCGGAAGTGCCGAGCCTGGAATCGGAAGACCCGATTGCCGGCTCTCGAGTGCCACTTGCGGTTCCCCGATTTCCGACTCAAGCTCGGAACAAACTTACGTAGACCAGCGCGCCGGCCGCCCCTCCGGCCAAGGGTCCCAGCACCGGGATCCAGGCGTATCCCCAATCCGACCGGCCCTTGCCGGCTATCGGCAGCAGGGCGTGCATCAGGCGCGGAGCAAAGTCGCGCGCCGGATTGATGGCATAGCCCGTGGGCCCGCCGAGCGAAAGCCCGATCGCCCACACGAGGAGGCCCACCAGCAGCGGAGTCAGCCCTGAGTCGTTCGCGGGCTTATATGAGCCGAGCGCCAGCACTCCAAAGACCAGGACAAAGGTGCCGATCGCTTCCGTGATGAAGTTTGCGGCCGGCTTCCGAACAGCGGGCGCGGTGCAGAAAACGCCCAGCTTCAGGCCGGCCTCAGGCGTCTCGCTCCAGTGAGCGAGATAAGCCAACCAAACCAAGGTCGCACCGATTGCGGCGCCGATCAACTGCGCCGTCACGTACCCTGGTACCTGATGCCACGGGAATCGGCCCACCAGCGCGAGACTCACGGTGACGGCTGGGTTGATGTGGCCACCGCTGATCCGTCCCACCGCATAGACAGCCATGGACACCGCCAGTCCCCAGCCCGTAGTGATGACGATCCAGCCTGACCCCTGGGCCTTCGATTTGCCAAGTAGAACTCCGGCTACGACCCCGTCGCCGAGCAGGACAAGCAGCGCCGTCCCCACGACCTCCGCCACTAGCGTGCTCATACTCCTCCTTTGAGACTGCGTAGAAAACCTTACCGGACCCGGCGAGGAGTATATCTCCTTTTTGCCCGGCTTGCGGCTTGCACGCCGAAAGCGCTTGCTATTATTTGCGTTTTCGCTCAGCTGTTGTCTCAGAAAGGTAGGAGCATAGTAGTCGGGCAAACGCTGGCGTCGATCGAGAAGTTGGCTGTTTCGGGGGCGAACCCACGGCGCGCCACTCGGGCCGACGCACCGTGAACGTACGGAGACTGATGGCAACCTTCTTGATTCGCGACCCGTGAACACAGAGGCTGATCGGCGCAACAGGCGGAGGCGCTTCGAAGCCTGGCGCGCGAAGCTACGAAATCAGATTCTGACGCCTCTTCTGAAGTCTTTGATCAGGTGTTCCAGTTCGGGCCAAGGCACATAGATTTTATTTCCCATTCGGAGGGCAAGTACCCGGCCCGACTGCACCCAACGATAGAACGTGGAGCGCCCTACATTAACGCCGGTCCGCTTCTCCAAAATGCGCCAGGCATTGTTGGGGCTCAACATCGGTGTTCCGCCGGGTCCGATAATATGGCATTTGGGCGGCTCCGGATTCTCGTCGGGAAGCCACGCTTGAAAGATCGGGTTCATAATCTAGCCTCGTCAAAATCCAGGGGGCGGAGCGTGACCAAACCGGGAACGCTGAGAGTCGGTCGCAAGCCTTCGCCCCCTTGAGTTGCGCAATGGAGGCCAAACTTCGCTTCCACTGCGAAATTCCATTCGCGGATTACTCTCCCAGGAATCGCTCGCGCTCCGCCATCATTCGGCGCCGATCCTTGAGGTTGTCTCTGCGTTCACAGCGTTCCATCTCCTCGAGCCGAGGTGGACCGAACTTCCCGCGCGCCACCAAAATGGAGGATGGCTGCTGCGACGAATACAAGCCCGGCTCCTGCTGCTGCCGCTGGTGGTGAATGCATCTGCCCCCGGAACCGGGCACGACCGGAAAAACGCATCCCTTTTCCAAGCACCGGCCGGGCATGGATAAGATCACCGCCCGCGGCTTCAGCTTGGGAGAAAGCGGAGGAGCACGAAGCGCCAAAGGCCCCAACTCTGGCGGGGCGATGGGCTCCCGCTCCGCAGGGCCCGAGGCGTGCACAAGGGCGGACGGCGGCAGTGGCGAGTCGGAGAGACTAGTTCGTCGGCTATTCATCGGAAACTCCTCTCACATGACAGTTGACAAGCTACAATGGGCCCCCCTGAAGTTCCGCGGCGGGTCTGCGATGGGCTGGGCAATGCGCAGCGCCACTCGCTAAGGTGTAGGCTATCGAGGTCGGAGCACGACCGAAAATATTGCTTGCAATCTAGCCTACGCCGTGTTAAATAGGTACCCAGATAAGCTATGGAGAAACGAGGACAATCCCGCTGGTTCGTCATGTGCCCAGGTCCGAAACCGTACCGTGCGGGCCGGAAGAAGGGAGGCGTGTATACGAAGGGTATTAAAAATATTGATGTTAGTAATTTGGGTATATTCCGGTGTATCGGAGTGGCGTCGAACAGATCAGCAATCAAGCGACGGCAGTGTCTTGCAATTAGGATGTGCATTCTAATGAATGTGATACATAAACCAAACGATAAACAAAGAGTAGACTGGCCCACGGCAACGCCCCCTGCCTCAGCCGTTCTGTCAATCGATTATCCCATACTTATCTATGACTTAAGAGTAATAGATACAACGCTAAAAAATGGCCCGAAATCAGGGCCTTAGAACTACTCCGTGTAACTGCACGCGCGTTTCGATTCCGGAAATACCTACAGTCCCGGGCTAGGACCCGTGAGCTGCGCCTAAGCTACATCCTTCGAGGTCGAGCCTCTTTAACTGATCTCGGCCTGTTTGTGAAGCACGAAAGTAGCCTAACTCACTAGTAAAAGTCAAGTTCTTTTTTGAGAGGTGTTGACCATGCCGAAACTGGATGCCGCTAAAATCATCAAGAAAGTCAGAACTCGCCTCGGAGTGAGCCAGGAAGGTCTTTCCCGCCGCCTAAACGCCACCAAAGGTGCGGTACAACATTGGGAGCGCGGACGGAACCACCCCGATCTCGCTCGACTCATGGCGCTGCGCCAGGTGTGTCCGCCCGGTGCCGAGCGCAACCAACTTGACGCCCTCGTCAAGGAAACACAAGGACGAATCGCCATGCCCGCGGGTGACGTGTACCCGAGCACCGGGGGCAGTTCACTGCTTCAGAAAGAAAACGGGCGGCTTCGAAGCCAGATTACGCGGCTCGAGTCGACCATGCAGAAGAAGGCCGAACAGCTACGGATTCTCGAGGATTTGGTTTCCGAACTTCAGCGCCAAAACGCTGAATTGAAGGGCCCTAAGAGCGGCGCCTGATCCGGCGTCGCTTTCATCTCGCAGCTTGATACGTATGCTCTGTTGTTGCCCTTGGCCGAATACAGGGCGGGGGCCAGCCTCGGCGGATGTGTGCCCAAAACTTAAGCGCCTCGCGGCTTCAGGTTCAGGGCCTGCAGCAGAGGCCCGGGCTGCCAAAAGCGCGGAGCCGCGAGGTGGCGGTCTGTTGCCTTAATTCTGGCGCCGCCCTAGAGGCTCGATCGCTGGCTTCGCCTCAGAAGAGAAGATACCAGCAGGGCGACGACGGTGATCTTCAGAATGTCGCCCAACCAGAAGGGCGCAGCCCCCAGCAAGATCGCTTGTTGAATCGGAACCTTCAGGCTGACGCTAAGCCAGAAGGTACCTCCCGCCAGGATGAGCCCGTTCGCAGCAGCCAGTGTGGATGCTAGTGTCCAAGCGCGAAGACCCGCCCCGCGCTCCACCAACGCGCCGACCGTCAGCGCTGCCAGTGGGAAGGTCCACAAGTACCCCGCTGTGGGCCCCACAAGAGATCCCCCGGCGAAGTGCAGCCCTGCGGCTCCGAAAACCAGATACAGCGCTTGACTCAAGAATCCACGCCGAGCCCCGAGCATGGCGCCCGCCAAGAGAACCGCCAGGGTCTGACCCGTCACCGGCACCGGCGTGAACGGCAGCGGTACTCGAATCTGGGCGAGAATGGCGGTGAGCAGGCTAAAGCCCACAACTTCAAGCAAGTCGATGGCGGCGTTTCGCTTTCCACTCCAGTTGTCCACCAACAAATTCGATTTCGATTGAGTCATAGTTGTCCCTTTGCGTTCAGCGTTGATCCAAAGTCGTGAACCGGGCGCGACGCTTACCGGCGGCAGGCTGCTGCTGGCTGCCGCCTCACTGTTTCGCGCAGAGCCGGCGCAGCAGATCGGGCAATTGCTGAGTGAAAGCGGACCGTGCCATCACCTGGTCGCAACCTGCCATGCGGGCGGCGGCGATCAGCTCTGACGCGACGTGTGAGGCGAACCCAACGATGAAAATGGGGCTGGAGTACGTGTTCGCCTTGAGCTTTCGAATCAGGTCGACTGCTTCAATAGAGTTCAGGTCAACGATTACAAAGTCCGTGCCGTTTCGGTCCTGCCGCCTTGCCAGCGCCGCTTCAAATTCGGCGGCCGGAACAATCTCAACCGGCACTCCAACTTGCCGTGCCGTTTCACGTATTCGCGCCGCGAAGAAGAGATCGTCGACAGCGGCCATGACGCTCATGCGAAATCACCTTTTCCAATGCGGACGCGCAACTCCGCCAGGCCCGTCGTGCCTCGCCGGGCATTCCAGTCTAGCCGAATCGCCCGGCTTCGGTCACAGACTTTGGCTGCGGCAACACACCGCCACGACCCAAGGAAGGTGTGGAAACTCTTGGTATTCTCACGCTCCCTGATGATATAGTTGGCGCCTTTGGAGGAGATGGCTGACAAAGGCGCTAATGAAGATGAAATTGAGGCGCTATCCGAATCTATTTCTGTTCGCTTTGATTCTGCTGGCTGGGGAGAACACGGCGAGCGTGGTGAGTCAGGCGGCCGTGACGGCTCGGGGAGCCTCCCCATCCGAATCCAAGGCCCTTTCGATCCGCGTTGTGGCCTACCAGCTCGATGCGCGACTTGATCCGGCGAAAAAGACCCTGGACGCTACCGAAACGCTGACGTACCACAATCTAACCGGACAGCCCCAACAGACCTTCCCCTTCCATCTCTACCTGAACGCCTTTCAGCCGCAGTCCACCTTCATGACCGAAGTGCGAAGTGGAGGAACACGGGGCACGGGCACGGGCGCGGGCTGGGATCCCAAACACTATGGCGCCGAGGAGATCACGTCGCTCGTAGTCGACGGGATGGGCGACCTGACCAAGCAGATGCAGTTCATTCAGCCCGACGACCGGAATGCGAGCGACCACACCGTTGCCCAAATTACCCTGCCGAAGCCGGTTGCTCCGAACGCTGACGTCACTTTCAGGATCGCGTTCCACGACCAGCTCCCGGAAGTGGTTGAGCGCACCGGCTACAAGCGCGACTTCTTCATGATCGGGCAGTGGTTTCCAAAGGTCGGGGTGTGGTGGCACGGTGCCTGGAATTGCCATCAGTTTCATGCGACCACTGAATTTTTCGCCGATTTCGGCACGTTCGACGTAAAGGTCACGGTGCCGCGCAACTACCTGCTGGGCGCGGCCGGCGACGAAATCAGCTCCGAGAACAACCCCGACGGAACCAAGACAGTGGCCTACCACAGCCAGGATGTGCACGATTTTTCCTGGACCGCGAGTCCCGAGTTCACCGATTTGGAAGACTCCTGGAACGGCAGCGCCGGTCCGGTAAACATTCACTTGCTGATGTCGCCGGGCCATCTGGCCCAAGCGGGCCGTTACCTGCGATGTATCAAGGGAACCCTCGAGACGTTCCAAAGCTGGTACGGCGTCTACCCCTACGATCGGATCACTGTGGTGGACCCGCCGCAGGGCGCGAGCGACGCCGGCGGGATGGAGTATCCGACCCTGATTACGGGTGACAGCGGTTGGTTCATACCTCGCGGGCTCAAACTGGTTGAGATCGTAACCGAACACGAGTTCGGACACCAGTATTGGTACGGGATGGTGGCGACCAATGAGTTTGAGGAGGCATGGCTCGACGAAGGCATCAACAGCTACACCGAAGCGAACGTCATGGGCGCGCTTTACGGCAAGAACCGATCTGCGATCAACATTGGTGGCGCGACCCTCAGCGATGCCGAACTCCAGCGGCTCAATTACACCGAAGTGGCAGACACCGATCCTTTGACCCGTTTCGCCTATAAATTCATGGATAGCGGCTCTTACGGCGGCATTACCTACGGCAAGACCGCAACCGTTTTGCTCACGCTCGAAGGACTGATCGGCGAAGACGTGATGCGGAACGCCATGCACACCTATTTCGAGCGGTACAAGTTTACGCATCCGACTGGCACCGATTTCCTGAAGACGATTCAGGATGTTGCCGGGCAGGACCTGAGCTGGTATTTCAACCAGGCCGTTTCCGGAACCAACGTGCTCGACTACGAGGTGAGTGATGTTCGCTCGGACCGCGCCGACTGGTACGAGAAGGATCCGCCGCCGTACAAGAAGGGCCAGACCGTCTTTCGCGACACGGTGCTGATCCATCGCAAAGGCGATTTTCTCTTTCCGGTTGAAACCGAAGTGCGTTTCGACAACGGCGAAGCGGTTCGTGAAAAGTGGGACGGGAAGGATCGCTGGACGCGATATGTCTACCTGAAGAAAGCGAAAATCCTCTCCGCCGAGATCGATCCCGATCACAAGGTGCTGCTGGACAAAGATTACTTTAACAACAGCCGGACTGCGGAATCAGATAGCGGAGCAACGCATAAGCTGCAGACCTGTCTGCTCTTCCTCACCGAGCTCTTTTCGCAACTTGTGGCGTGGATCGTCTGAATAGATTGTCTCATTGAATCATTGTCCCATTGACCCATTGAAGATCTCAGCGATTGGAGTTTTGGGTTGGGCCGGCTCAATACCGCATTGAGCCGA
>DASYYZ010000112.1:0-12577 GCA_035946735.1 Terriglobia bacterium | reverse complement strand
GCATCTGCACCGAGAATCTCACGCGGGCGTTTCGCGCCGCCCGGGCGCTGAAATTTGGCGGCGTAATGGTGAACGACGTGCCTTCCTACCGCGCCGACCAGATGCCGTACGGCGGCGTGAAAAAGAGCGGCATGGGCCGCGAAGGGCCGCGATACGCCGTGGAAGAGATGACGGAGCTGAAACTGGTCTGCTGGAAGGTGTGAGAGAGCAGTGCCAAGTGACGTGCGATAAGTGAACAGGAAATTATCGCAAGTCCTGGGTGTCACTCGTCGCGCGCCGCCTGCTTGTAGAAACCCAACACCCTCACTTCCTGGGCCACGAGGCGCAAAGCGCGCAGGGCGTTCTGTAGGCTCTCGGGTTCGGCAGCCGCAAGGTCGACAAAGAACTGGTACTCCCAGGGACGGCCCTGGATAGGACGGCTTTCGATCTTCAGCAGGTTTACTGCGTAGCGCGCAAAAGGCTCGAGGCCTTCGAGCAGGGCGCCTGGCCGGTGACGGAGGCGCATCGCGACCGACATTTTATCGGCGCCCGGCACCGAGCGCTCGGCCGGCGCGAGCAAGACGAAACGCGTGAAGTTCTGCCGGTTATCCTGCACGTCGCTCATCAAGATCACACCGCCGTACCGCTCCGCGGCGCGCCGGCCTGCAATAGCGGCACGGCTGCGGTCGCCGGCGGCAATCACGTCGCGCGCGCTGCCCGCCGTGTCCTCGGCCGGAACCCGCCTCCACTCAGGATGCGCCGCAATCAAGCGCTCACACTGCGCGAGCGCCATGGGATGAGACTCAACTGAGCGAACGTCCTCGATCGCCGCACCCCGGCACCCGATCAACTGATGCTCGATGGGAATCACAATTTCCCCTGTGATCCAGAAGCCGCTTTCGACGAGGAGATCGTAAACGCGGAGCACGGAACCGGCCAGGCTGTTCTCGATAGGCACGAGCAACGCCTCAGCCTCTTGGCCGGCGAGCGCTGCGAAGGCGGCGTCGAAAGTGGCCCGCGGCACGGTGGCCAAATCGGCGCCGAGCAGCTTGAGAGCAGCCTCTTCGCTGAATGCGCCGGGCTCGCCTTGGAAGGCCACGCGTGCCTGTTCAGGGATCAATCCCAATGCACTCTCCTATCCGGTACTTTTCATTCCGAAGGCGATCCCTCCCAACGTAATCTGCAAGGCGCGCTTGAGCTGCGGACTCGGCTTCTGCGTCTTGCGCCAGGACTCGAGAAAGCGAATCTGCAGCAGGTTAAGGGGATCGACGTAGGGGTTGCGGAGACGAATAGACTCCGCCAGCACAGGCTGCCGCGCCAGCAGGTGCGACTGCTCCGCCACCAGCAGCACCATGCGCCGGCTGCGATGATACTCCTGCTCGATTCTGGGCAGGATCTTCTCGCGAATGCCGGCAGGATGCACCAACTGTGCGTAGCGGGCCGCAATTTCCAGGTCGGTCTTGGCCAGCGACACCTCGGCATTGTCCAGCAAGGCCGAAAAAAAAGGCCATCTCCGGTACATTTCGCGCAGCAAGCCAATCCCGGCCGAACCTCGATCGTCACTGAAGCGCTCTAGAGCAAAGCCCAAGCCGTACCAGGAAGGCAGAAAGTGCCGCGACTGCGTCCAGGCAAAGACCCAGGGAATGGCGCGCAAGGCAGCCAGGTCGCCGCCTGCCAGACGCCGGGCCGGGCGCGATCCAAGCGGCAGGTGCTCGATCAGGTTAATAGGAGTCGCCTGATGGAAATACTCCGGGAACTCGGGCGTCTCGTAGACGAGGTCGCGATAGAACCGCCGGCTGTGCGTCGCCAGTTCCTGCGCGTGTTCCTCGTACCGGGCTTGTCGCGCGTTCGCGGCGCTAACTCGATGCAAGAGATTGGCCCCGATGACGGAGGCCATAAGTTGCTCCAGGTTGCGCTCCGCGATCACCGGATTCGAATATTTCAGCGAGATGACTTCGCCCTGTTCGGTAATGCGCAGGCGGCCTCCCGGGGCCGAATTGGGCTGCGCTTGCACGGTTCGGTAGGAAACCCCGCCTCCTCGATCGATGCTCCCGCCCTTGCCGTGAAAAAAGCCGAGCCGGATTGCCCGCTTCGCGGCCAACTGGGTAAGCTCCTCCTGAGCCCGAGCCAGCGCCCAGTTCGCCGCCAGGTATCCGCTGTCCTTGACCGAGTCGGAATAGCCCAGCATCACTTCCTGCAAATGGCCGCGCGAGCGGAGCAGGCGCCGGTAGAGAGGGTCCGCGAAGAGCTCGTCGAGTATTTGGGTGCACCGGTGAAGGTCGTCGTAGGTCTCGAAGAGAGGCACGACGTCGATCGAACAGCGCAGCCCCTTGCCCGATCCGCTGACGAGACCCGCACCTCGCGCCAGCAGCAAGACGTTCCAAACATCCGCCGCCTGCGTCGTCATGCTGATGATGTAGCGGTGCGCGGCCGAGACGCCATGAAGATCCTGAATCCTCTTCAGCGCCGCAAACTCGTTTAGGGTCGCCGCGCACTCGTGAGTTTCGACAGCGCGCGAGGAGGCGATGAATTCCTGAATGGCCTTAATCCGGTCTGGCACAGGTTCCAGGGGCAGGCCATATGCGCTCAAATTCTCGTCCGCGGCTGCCCAAATGACGGTGCTGTGTTGGCGGAAGTCAAGGCTCACGGCATGGAAACCAAACACCTCGGCGGCCACGCGCAATCGCTCCGGCGCCAGTCTCGCAACCCGCGGACCGGGCAGATGGCGAACCGATTCTTCCAGGAGCTTCGCATCCCTTACAAACTCGTCCGGGCCCCCGTAGGCGCCCGGCGCTCGCCGGGCGGTCCGGTCCAGCCGCGCCATCATCACTCGCAGCTTGCGCCGAAAGAGCTCGCGCGGCTGATCGAGATCACCCAGGGCGCGCAGGTCAGGCCAATTCCCAAAATCCGCGTTGAGGGAGCGCTGCAACGCGCGTCCCGGAGCGCGCTTAGTGCAAGGAAAGGAAAGCAGGCCGAGGAGATGGTCGCAGCATCGGCGATAGTAGGAGAGCACATTCTGCTGCATGCTCTCGGCCGCTTCGAGACTCAATTCCGGACTCACATTGGGATTGCCGTCGCGATCTCCCCCAACCCAGGACCCGAAGCGGATAAACGGCGCAGGCTCCGCCACCTTGAATCTGGAATGCCCGAGCTCCCGCCGGAATTTCTCCCATAGGGTTCCAGCCAGATCGTAGATGGTCCGCTCCAGATAGACCTGCGTATTTTCGATCTCGGAAGCGGGCGTTACCGCGCGTTCCCGCACCTCGTCCGTAAGCCAGAGAGCTTCCACGCGAGGGTCAATGTTGCTTTCCGGTGACGCGGCAGGATTCGCCGCCAGATCATCCAGAGCCTGTGAAATCGACCAGAGATGGTTCATCACGCTGCGGCGCTTGGCCTCGGTGGGATGGGCCGTCAACACAGGTTCGACACGCATCGAGTGGAGCAGGCGCGCGAGCGCCGCCGGCCGCACGCGGGCGCGGCGGAGATCCGCGAATACACGGCGCAGCGACATGGGCGCTCCGTTTTCGTGCTTTTCGTAGAGGCGCAGACGGCGCACGCGCTGGCGCTCCTCGCAGAGGTTCACAAGATGGAAGAAGAGGCTGAAAGCGTGCGCCACTGCCGCAGCCTCATCAAGCGACAGACCATCAACCGCACCCCGGCTGGCCTCAAGCAATTGCGGATCAAGATGCTGCCGGATTTGCTTGGAGAGGCGACGCAGCTCTTCGATGGCGGCAAACACACGGTCACCGCGCTGCTCCTGGACGATGATGCCCAGGCGCGTGGTGAGAAGCCGGACCTCTCGCCGCAACATTTCTTCCATAGATCAACCGGTCGAGTCACGGGGCGCGAGGTCCGCCCTGGATGTGCGGGTCAAGCCAGCTTGCGGAGGATTCGCGGCGTCAGCCACCAAACCAGGCGGCCGGGAGCCTTGGGCGGAAAGCGATCAAACGAGATCAGGCAGCAGCCGCCTTTCTTGAAAGCAAAATCGTGGTTGCGTCCCGCCCCGACCAGGCCGCCGGCGAGCTTCCCCAGGTCTGGCTCGTGCCCCACTACCAGCACGGCCTTGCCCGCCGACCCCTTTCCCAAAAACTCGAAAAGCGCCTTGGGATCGCCGCCAGGCTGCAGGGCATCACACGATTCGACGCGCGGCCCGGAGCCGATTGTCTGGGCAACCATTCCCGCCGTCTCGGCGGCGCGGAGATAAGGGCTCGAAACGATTCGGTCCGGCGTGAAGCCTGTCTTGGCAAGACCCCGCGCAATCTCCTGGACGCGCTCTCTGCCTTCTGGCGTGAGAGCGCGCTTGGCATCGGTAGAGGAAGCCCCTCGGTCCCCGGCGATTCCGTGGCGCATGATGCAGAGTTCGTAGACGTTTTCTTCAGGTTCAGACGCCATACACACCTCACGGTCGGAGGGACGCGGCCGGCGGCAACCCGCCTTCGTTCCACAGCGCCTCGAACTCTTCCGAGTAAGCTGCCGCCAGACGGAGGTCGTGTAGCACAATCAGGTTCTCGTAGTTACGCGATTCCGATTCCGGCGTCCAGTTATAGCTGCCGGTAACAGTCGTGCGCCCATCGATCACGAGAAACTTGTGATGCATTTTCGACCCGTTTCCAGCCTTCCCACTTAGCAGACGGAAGGAGAGTCCGAGGCCGGCCAGAGTAGCCTGCGCGGCGCGGTTCTCGTCATAGTGGTCATTGTTGTTCAGGCAGATGCGCACCGATGCGCCTTTTTCGCCCGCGTCTTTCAAAGCTGAGGCCAATTGCGGGCTATGGAAGCGATAGAGCGCCGCCATAACGGAGCGAGAGGCCGATCGAATCAGCCGGTCGATGACTTCGGCTCCTGATGAGGAGCGGGTGAAGACGACGTCGGTTTCCATCTCGCCTCTGTCCTTCCGGCCTTTACAGGCTGACGAAGGCATCTGATTCAACCGTTTTGCGTCAACGGCTGCGCGCGGCGCCGCCGGTCAGCCGTTCGATCGCACGCTGCACGTCCTTGGCGTTCTCCGCGTCCCTGTCTGACGGCAGCGTGTCCAGATATTTCCGGTAGGCCTCGAGCGCCTTCTGATTGAGCCCAAGCTTCTCGTAAGCTCTACCCATGCCCAGGTAAGCGGGAGCGTAATTCGGATCAGTATCTATCGCCTCTTCAAAGCGGCTGATGGCGCCCTTGTACTGCTTGCGCTTGAAATAGAAGTTGCCTATCTCCGTGCATTTAGCCGGACCCGGGTTCACATAACCTGGCGAATCCGTGGTTCCAGCCGGAGGCTTCTCGGTTTGGTAAGGTTGTGAAGCGGCCGTGGCGCCGCGCGAGCCGAGAGCCGCCAGAATTAGCGGGACAGAGGCGTAGAGTAGCAGTCTCTGAAGCAGGCAAGGAGGAGCCGAACTCAGGTTTGCGGTCCGCACTCAGTTAGTTTAAAGCGGAACGAACCGCGACGCCAAGGCAAGCTCCAGTCCTGCGCGTTGTGGCGGTCTAAGGGCGGGTGGAGGAAGCCGCGGCCGGCTGCGCGGTAGCCTGTTTGCGTGCGTCCAGAGCTTTAGCCAGCCAGTCGTTGGCATTCTTGATGTCGGAGGCGCGGGCGCCCGGATCGGACTCGATGTCGGCCTTTTGACGGTAAAGAAGATTAAGATAAGCCATGGCTTCGTCGTAGTTGGGTTTGAGCTCGATGGCCTTATTGAGCGCGTCCATACCTTCTTTGACGGCGGCAGCGTTCTTCTGGTCCAGATCGGTGCGCAGCTTTTCAGGCAGTGGCGGAAGATCGCCGTTCTTGTCCGGGGTAGCGAGCTTCACGTCCGAGTTGCGCGCGGCCGCCTGGTATTTCAGGCAGTGTAGGTAATCGATCACGCCGATCCAGTAGTAAGGCTCGGGATTGTTCGGATCGAGATTCTGCCGGCGCCGCTCAAATTCTTTGGCGTTGTCAAAATCCTTCATGTTGTAGTAGAGCAGGCCGGTATAGGCGAGCGCCGTGCTGTTGTTGGCGTCCAAATCTAGAACGTTCTTGAAGGCATCGATGGCCTGTTGGCCGATTTTCTTGTTCTCCGCGGAGTCCCCCCCGGGCGCGTACTGCTGGAAGTAGGACATCGCCAGATACAGTCGGGCGTTGAGGAGCTTCGGATCCAGCACGGCGGCCTGCTGGAAATGATCGATAGCTTCCTGAAAGTGTGTGGCGCGAAAGGCATTCACGCCTTTGTTCAACTGGTCGCGCGCCTTAAGCCGATTGCATCCAATCGAGGCCAGAGCTAACAACAGCGCGCCGGCAATCGAGGCAAGCCTGAAGCTTCTCATGAGAACCCCTCCGGGGACCCGCCCATGGCGGGTCGGGATCACTTGCCCTCTTCAACCGCTTTTGTCATTAAACCGATGTGCTCGATGCCGGCGCCTTTGGCAATGTCGATGATCTGCACGACGTCGCCAAAAGCCAATGTCGGGTCGCCTTTCACAAAGATGACGTGATCGCTCCGGTTCTTGAAGATGTCTTCAAGCCGCTGGCCGAGATTAGCCATCTCGACAGGCGTCTGATTAATCGCCACCTGACGCGTCGCATCCATGGTCACTACGATGGTGCGATTCAGCACGTCCTGGTCCGGCTGTTTATTCGGGTTGGGCTGAGGAACGAGGGCGTCGAGCCCGTGAGGCGTTCTCGGCGTGATGACCATGAAAATGATGATAAGCACCAGAAGCACGTCGATCAGAGGGGTCATGTTGATGTCATGCATCGCCCCGCCTTTGCCACCGACTGCCATTGCCATACAGATACCCTCCTTCTGAGCGAGGCTGGGAGCCAACGCTCGCATCCTAAGCGGCGGCCCCGCTAGGTTCGAAAGCACGGAATTGAGCCTGGGGCCGCAAATCCTCTACGGAGTTGCGGCTTCCCCCGGGCGCGTGAGCCGGGTGGTGAGCAGGGCCAGCGAATCCACGCCGGCGGCGCGGACGGCATCCACCGCTTTTGTCACGTCGCCGTACTTGGCGCGCGCGTCGGCGCGGACGTACACCGTCTTGTCGAGTCGGCCGGAGATCAAATCCTTAACCTTGGGAGTGAGCTCGTCCACATTCGTAACCTGATTCTTGCGCAAGTAAAACTTGCCATCCCGCGTGATGGCGACCTCGATGGAGTCTTCTTTGTCATCGTCCGGCATGGCGCGGGGATTGTGGCTTTGGGCTAGGTCCACGCTGATGTTCTTCTGCAGCAGGGGGGTGATCACCATGAAGATGATCAGCAGTACCAGCATGACGTCCACAAGTGGAGTCACGTTGATGTCGGAGACCGTGGCCGGAGCTTTGGCATGACCAGGCATGTCTAATCCTCCTGTGAGCCGTCCGCCTTACTTGGTGCGTCCGGATCTCTTGATGAAATAGTCGATCAGCTCCGAAGAGGAGTTGTCCATCTCCACGTCAAAAGCCTCGATCTTGCCGGTGAAGTAGTTATAGACCCAGACGGCAGGCACGGCCACAAACAGACCGATTGCCGTGGTCACGAGGGCTTCGGAAATACCGCTCGCCACGGCCGCGATTCCGACCGTTCCGGATGCGGAAATGGCGCCGAATGCGTGGATGATGCCAAGCACCGTGCCAAACAGTCCCACGAAGGGAGCGGTTGAACCGATGGTTGCCAGGCTGGAGACGCCGCGCTTGAGCTCGGCATGCACGATGGCCGAAGCCCGCTCCAAGGCGCGGCGCGAAGCCTCAATTTCGTCGCCCGGGATTTCCTTGGACATCTGGTGGGCCTGGAACTCCTGCAAGCCTGCGGTGACGACCTTCGCCAAGTGGCTCCGCTTGTTGTCTTCGGCAATGCGAACGGCCTCGTCGATCTTGCCGTCCTTGAGCGCGCCCGCGACGGCCGGCGCAAAGAACCGCGACTGTTTGCGCGCGGCGGAATAAGCGATCCAGCGGTCGATCATGACGCCGATCGACCAAGCTGACATAATCACCAGACAAACCACCACCAGCTTGGCCGGAATGCCCATGCTGCGCCACATGCTGACGGGGTCAAACCCGACGGTGCCTGTCCCTTCCTGAAACAGCAGCAAGCTCAACGTAATAAGTTTCGCTCCCATAGTCCCTTATGCCTCCTTAAGAGTTTTCCGAACCCGTTCCTCTATTCACCTTGCAGCGTAAAGTTGACGTCGATCTCCGTCTCCACTTGCACCGGATCGCCGTTCAAGAGCGTGGGCTGATAGCGCCAGCGCGATACCGCGTCCATGGCCGCTTTCACCAGCAGCGGCGGACCGCTGATGAGCCGAAGGTCCTGGATGGTGCCGTTCTCACTGATCACGGCCGCCAGGCGCACGACACCTTGCACGCGCGCCATCTTGGCGATCTGCGGATATTCCGGTTGTGGTCCGAAGACAACCTTGGCCGATTCAACCTGGCCGCCCACGCGAATTCGCTTGGGAGTTGCCGGTTTCGGCGGCGGGGGGGGCGGCGGCGCACCCATCATGCCACCAATCACCCCGCTCATGCTGCCGCCCGGCACGCCGCCCGGAACACCTCCCGTCACGCCGGCAGTTGGCGGCGGCTGCGGCACGTCTTTCACTTCTTTAATGGTCTTGGGAATCACGGTGGGCGCCTTCAACAGGTCTTCTTGCGACACGCGATGGACGATCACCTTGGGAGCCGGCGGCGCGGGAGGAGGAGGCGGCGGAGGAGGCGGCGGCGGCGCGAGCAGCATGGTCATCAACTGCGTCTGCGGCAGCTCCTGCGTGTACAACAGCGGGATGAGAACAATCAAGCCGCAGACCAGCGCCTCAAAAATATAAGCGAGAGGCAAGGTTGCCCGCTTCCACTCTCCAGTAATCTTGGCCGATTGGATCAAGTAGATAACAAAGCCGAGCAGGTTGAGCACGATGACCAAGGCGAGCCACAAACCCGTTTTCAGCCCCAGATGCCGGGAGTCTGACCAGGTGTAGACGATCATGAACGCATAAAAGCCTACGATAACAGCCATGATGACCGACTGTGTCGCCAGTTGGCCGCCTTCGGTCCCCGTCATCACCAGGGGTAGCGTGAAGTAGCCCAGAATGTAGCCTAAGACCGCCGCCCCAACGATGATTGCCCAGTGGACCGGCTTCAGGACCCTCGTTTGTTTCGCAGAAGAGTCAAGCAAAGTCTCGTCAAACATTGCCATGGCTGCCGTCTCCTCGAGAAGATTTCGCCAAAACGCGCACCAAGCTTAGCGCCTCGCGCTCGCAGTCTCTCTCTCCAGCGCCCGGGGGGGTCGCGGCTTTTCCGCCAAGCCACTCTTGTTCGCAGTTCGTGTCTGCCAGAACAGCACGACGGGACTGGCGATCGCGAAAGAGGAATAGGTCCCGATGATCACGCCAATCACCAGGACCAGGGCGAAACCGTGGATGATTTCGCCACCGAACAAATATAAGGACAGAACCGCGAGGAAAGTAAGGCCCGAGGTGAGAATTGTCCGGCTCAGAGTCTGGTTCACGCTGCGGTTCACGAGATCCTTGAAATTCTGGCGCCGGTTCAGCCGGACGTTCTCGCGGATGCGATCGAACACCACGATGGTGTCGTTCATCGAATAGCCGACCAGGGTCAGAAGCGCGGCGATGACGGTCAACGTGATTTCTTTCGTGAGCAGCGAGAAGATCCCCAAAGTGATGATCACGTCGTGAAAAGTTGCGATCACGGCAGCGACGCCGTAGATTAACTCAAATCGAAACCAGATGTAAATCAACATCGCACCGAGGCCGGCCAAAGTAACATAGAGAGCCTGCCGGCGCAAGTCCGCGCCCACTTTTGGTCCCACTACCTGGGTATTAAATACTGCGTAACTAGAAAGATAGAAGTCATGACCGAGAGCATCTACCACACCCTGGGTGACGCCTGGCACCGCCTTCAAATCGTTGAAGGAAGCGATCAGGCCGCTGTGTTGAGGATTGTTGCGGTAATCGACCATCGCCTGGGCCAAAGCCTGGTAGCGCTGGGTGGCGGCCTCCGTACCCTTGGAAGCGATCAAAAGCGGATCGGCTGCGATCAGGTGGTCGGCAATCGTGGGCGGACCGGCGTTATTGAAGTCGGCCTTGTCCTCCGAGGTCGAGCCGTAGAGCTTCGACAAAGCCGCCACAATATCACGCTTGCCTTCGTCCAGGGCATTGGTGGAAGCCGTGGTGCGCAGATCCAGGTCGATCACCAGTTCGTTCTTCTCCGGAGTGTCGTAACTTTGAATGGTTGCCCCGTTCAGCTTCTGCGCGTCGAGTTCATGGCGGATCTTGTCAATGTTCGGCGCCTGCGCAAACTTGACGTAGACCAGCGTGCCGCCTCGGAAGTCGATGCCGTAGGCCAGGCCCCGGTGGGCAATGATTGAAATGATCCCGATCAGGGCAAGCAAGAGTGAACTCCCGATGAAGATCCACTTCTTGCCCATCCAGTCAACTTTGGGTTCGTGAAAAAACTCCATTAAACGCTGCCATCCTTCTTACAAGAGTTTTTGACACCATGACCGCGGTTCTTGTTCCGCAGTCCCGGGTGCGATTTTTGACCGAGGCTCTCTCCCGCTTCCACGACCCTTAAAGGGAAAAGTCGCCCCGTGAAAGCTGTCCCGCGATGAGCTCGGGCTGCTCGGTTTCCCCCACTGGTCCCGGTCTTTCATCTTCTCGCCTATCTCGATTGATTTGATCAACATTCACGATTACTTGGCTTCAGATGCTTAGCGGTTGACCCACCGTGCGCTTGGCCAGAACGTAGGTAAAGATCGTACGCGACACGTACACGGACGTGATCAGGTTGGCGAGGAGTCCGATAACCAGGGTCACCGCGAACCCTTTGATCGGCCCGGTGCCAAAAGTGAACAGGATGGCGGCTGAGACCAGGGTAGTGACGTGCGTGTCAATGATCGTCTTGAAGGCATGTTCGAAGCCGCCCGAGACGGCAGCTCCTGCGGCCTTACCGGCACGCTGCTCTTCACGGATGCGCTCGAAGATGAGAACATTCGAGTCCACGCCCATACCGACTGTGAGGATCACGCCTGCGATTCCCGGCAGAGTCAACGTCGCACCCAGATAACCGAGGGCTGCGATCAGCATGAGCAGGTTGAGGACAAGGGCCAGATCCGCATTGATTCCGGCGCCCTTATAGTAGATCAGCATAAAACCCATGATGGCGATGAACCCGATGAGACAGGCCCACACCCCGTGGCGAATAGAGTCCGCTCCGAGCGATGCGCCCACCGTCTCTTCCTGCTGGGTCGTGATTCCGGCCGGCAGCGAACCGGAATTCAGCACCAGAGCCAAGTCAGAGGTTTGCTGGACGGTGAACGATCCCGTGATGCGGCCGTGGTCATGAATCTGGCTCTCGATCACCGGCGCTGACATCACCCGGCCGTCGAGCACGATGGCCAGCTTCTTGTTCACATTCGCGCCGGTCACCTCGCCGAACTTCGAAGCGCCATCCCGCGTGAGGTTAAAGTCGATGTCGGGTCGGCCGTTTTCGTCTTGCGAAGGCGAAGCTCCGTTCGGACTAAGGTCGCGGCCCGTCACGGCCGCAATGGAATTGACGATGTACCACACCTCACCCTGATTGGCATCCCCGGAGTCCGGCTGCCCGGGCAGCAACTGGGTATCGGGAGGGAGCACGCCTCCGTGCCCCGAGAGAGCGGCCTCCCGCGATGGGAAAGGTCCCTCCTGAACGATCTTGAGTTCCAGCAGCGCCGTCTGCTGGATGATGTCCCTCACGCGAGTCGGATCCGTAACGGACGGCAGCTCCACCACCAGTTCGTAATCGCCCTGCTGGCCATAATTGGCGATGGTAGCCTCCACCACCCCATACTGGTTCACCCGCCGCTCGATGGTCTCCCGCGTCTGGTCGAGGGCGCTGTTCTTGATCTGCACGATGGACTGGGTCTTTAGCGCGATCTGGCGGGAATTGGGGTCGCCGGGCACGCCCTCGAGCTGCCAATCCGAGAACTGGTCGTTGAGCAACGCCTGAAGATCCGCGATGCGGTTCTGGGCAACACCTTTGATGAGGATGTGAGAGATGTCGGTCTTGTGGAGGTCGGTGTAGGTAATGTTCTTCGCCTGCAGACCCTCCCTTAGACGGAGATAAGCCTGGTCGGAGACGAGGTTGACAGCGTCATCCACGTGGACCTGCAGAACCAGGTGGGTTCCGCCCTTCAGGTCGAGACCCAGGTGAATCCGGTCCGCGATGTTCGCTTTCAACTGCTGAACATTCTTGGGCAACCCGATAATTCCGATAATGCAAGCGCCCACCAGAACTAAAATCAGGATTGCCCGATTACGAACCTTCTCCATTGCCGAATTGCCTTTCTGAGAAATTCCTTCAGGATTTCTTCTTGGCGCTCTCGGAGGACTTGTCGCCGTCCGATTCGTCTGCTTGCAGAGCGGTGATAGCGCTGCGGCTTACATCAACCTTCACCTGTGGCGCCACCTGAAGCTGAACCACCGTGTCCCGGAAGCTGACGATGGTGCCATAGATTCCACCGCTGGTCACCACCTTGTCGCCACTCTTCAGGCTGGAGAGCATCTCCTGGGTCTTGCGCCGCTGCCGCTGCTGCGGAACAATCAACAGCACGTAAAAAACCACGAAAATCAGCAGAAAAGGCAGAAGCCCCACCAGCGCCTGGCTGGAGCCGGAAGAA
>DASYYZ010000111.1:0-26886 GCA_035946735.1 Terriglobia bacterium | reverse complement strand
TCCACTTCGAGCCGGGTCTGGTTCACGGTGTGGAACGGCGTCCTGACCGAGGTCTACTACCCCAACGTCGATCGTCCTCAGTTGCGCGATCTTCAGTTCCTGATCACCGACGGGCGGACCTTCTTCCATGAAGAGAAGCGGCACCTGCGCTCTTCGTTCGAGCGTCTCTCGGACCACACCTTGGGATACCGGGCCATCAACGCAGACCCCGAGGGACGCTATGAGATCGTGAAGGAGATCATCTCCGATCCTCACCAGTGCTGTGTTCTGCAGCGCGTCGAAGTGCGAGGCGATGAGACTTTTCTGCCGCTGCTTCGACTATACGTGCTCTGCGCCCCTCATCTGGAAGTGGGCGGGTGGAATAACAACGGCTACGTGACGGAAGCGGCCGGACGGCGGATCCTGGTGGCGGAGAAGGGTGGGACATGGCTCGCGCTTGGAGGAACAGTGCCCTTCAGCCAACTCTCTTGCGGCTACGTGGGGGAGAGCGACGGCTGGACCGACCTCGCGGACAATCTCCGCATGGATTGGGAGTTCACGCGGGCCCTGGACGGCAATATCGCGCTGACCGCTCAGATTGATCTTGGGAACAAGCGCGAGTTTACGCTGGGGCTCGCGTTCGGCAACAGCCTGCATGACGCCAGCAGCGCGCTCTTCCAGTCGCTTGCCATTCCCTTTGCCCAACACCACGAGCGCTACCTCGAGCAATGGCTCCGCGCCTGCAAGGCCCTTTCACTCGAAGCGGTTTCCGGCGACGGCGGCCGTCTCTACCATGGCAGCGTCAGCTTGCTGCTGGCCCATGAGGACAAGTCGTATCCGGGCGCGCTGATTGCCTCCATGGCAATCCCCTGGGGCGAGTCCAAAGGCGACGAGGACATGGGCGGTTACCACCTTGTCTGGACGCGTGACATGGTGCACAGCGCCCTCGCGTTGCTCGCGGCCGGCGACCAGGACACACCGTTGCGGGCGCTCATTTATCTGGCCGTGTCGCAGCATGCCAATGGCGGCTTTGCCCAGAACTTCTGGATCAACGGCGAGCCTTACTGGCGTGGCGTCCAGCTCGACGAGGTCGCCTTTCCCATCGTCCTGGCCTGGCATCTGTACCGCGCCGGCGCGCTGAAGGATTTCGATCCATACCCGATGGTTCTGCGCGCGGCCAGCTTTCTGGTGCAATTTGGGCCCGTCACCCAGCAGGAGCGCTGGGAGGAAGCGAGCGGCTATTCACCCTCGACATTGGCGGCATCAATCGCAGGCCTGATTGCGGCTGCCGGCTTTGCTGATGCTCATGGAGATGAGGTCACGTCGCTTTTTCTGGAAAAGTACGCGGACTTCCTGGAATGCCATATCGAGGCTTGGACCGTCACCACCCAGGGCACGCTCGTGCCCGGCATCCCGCGCCACTACATCCGGATTCTGCCCGCCAGCCTCGCCGATCCTTCGCCCGTCGAGGATCCTAATCGTGGCACGCTCGTGCTCGCTAACCAGCCTCCCGGCGGTCCTTACGCATACCCCGCGCGCGAGATCGTCGACGCCGGCTTTACGGAGCTGGTTCGCTACGGAGTCCGAAAAGCTGATGATCCGTTAATGGAGGACTCGCTAGCCGTAGTGGATGCCGTTCTCAAAGTGGAGACGCGTTTTGGCCCCTGCTGGCGCCGCTACAACCACGACGGGTTCGGTCAGCGGGATGATGGCGGGCCGTACCTCGGCTGGGGTAAGGGCCGCGCCTGGCCAATGCTGACGGGCGAGCGCGGTCACTACGAGATCGCCGCCGGACGCGATCCCGGCTCTTACATTCGCGCTATGGAGGCGTTCGCTTCCAAAACGGGTTTGCTTCCGGAGCAAGTCTGGGACGAGCCCGATTGGCCTAGCGAGCACTTGTTTCTGGGGGGTCCCACCGGAGCCGCCATGCCGTTGATGTGGGCGCACGCCGAGTACGTCAAGCTGTTGCGCTCGGCGCGCGATGGACAGATCTTCGCGCGCGTACCTGGGGTCGCGGAGCGTTACATCGGGGATCGCAGCGGCGTGTCCGAGATCGAGGTTTGGAAGTTCAACCGCCAGGCGCGAAGCGTGCGCCGGGGAACCACGCTGCGGGTGATCGCTGGCGCTCCTTTTGAAGTGCGCTGGACGGCCAGTGACTGGAGTGATGCTCAGCAGACTCGTTCACAGCCCACGTCCCTCGAGCTCGAATGGGTGGATATCGCGGTTGCGAAAGAACAGCAGGCGCCGATCCGGTTTACGATCTTCTGGCCGGGTGCCAACCGGTGGGAGGGGCGCGATTTCGAAGTGGCAGTGTTGCCTTGATCCGACAACTTGTTGAGAAATGTTCCGCGCCTTCATCCAACCAAGCGGATTAGGCTCAGGGCAAACTCGCGAAGAATCTACTCTTGAGAGCTATCGCATGAAGGTCCTTGTAACCGGGTCAAGCGGCTTTCTGGGTTCGGCGTTGACGCGGTCTCTCACTACCGGGGGGCACAGCGTCACGCGATTGGTGCGGCCCGGGACCAAGCCGGGCCCGAGCCAGATCGTATGGGATCCTTCAGCCGGCCGCCTGGACCCGAATTCGATAGAGGGCTTTGACGCTGTCCTAAGTCTGGCCGGCGAGAACATTGCCGGCGGACGCTGGACGCCGGAGCGGAAGCGGCTCCTGCGAGACAGTCGCGTGAAGAGCACGCTCCTGCTGGCCGAGACGTTGGCGAGGCTCTCGCGACAGCCTCGCGTTCTGGTGGCGGCCTCGGCCACGGGCTACTACGGTGACCGCGGTGACGAGATGCTGACGGAAGCGAGCGCGCCCGGCTCCGGATTCCTTGCCGAGGTGTGCCGTGCCTGGGAGGATTCCACAAGACCCGCGGCGGCGGCGGGAATTCGGGTGGTCAATGTCCGCTTTGGAATAGTGCTCAGCGCCGCCGGTGGGGCGCTCGCCAAAATGCTGCCTCCCTTCAAGGCTGGAGTCGGTGGCCCTGTGGGCAGCGGACGCCAGTACATGAGCTGGATCGCGCTCGACGACGTTGTGCGCGTAATCGAGCACGCCTTTGTGACGGACTCGCTCGCTGGCCCGGTGAACGTTGTCGCGCCTGAGCCTCTAACGAACCGCGAATTTGCGCGGACGCTCGGGCGGGTGCTCGGGCGCCCGGCGCTGTTACCGCTGCCTGCTTTCGCTGTGCGATTGCTTTTCGGCGAGATGGGAGACGCGCTGCTTATTGCGAGCGCCAGAGTTCGGCCCTCGCGGTTGGAAGCAGCGAACTACAGGTTTCTTTACCCTGAGCTGGAAGGCGCTCTGCGGCGATTGCTAGGTCGATGAAACCCGCAGCAGATCATGTCACGGCTGCATTTAGGCGCCTCTGTGCGGGCACCCGGCGATGGGAAACAGTGTTAGCGGGAGATTTCTACAGGTGTGACCTAGATCGTAGCCGTTGGCCGAATCGCGACGGGCCGTACAGCGGCTCATCGTGTGATGAGCCTCCGGGCCGCCGCCTTAAGAATCAAGCAGATAGGACTAAGTTACCTGACCGCTCTCGGTGTCTATCGTCGGCATTTCATTACCCTCTTACACTAAGATGCACCGCGCAGGGGTTCGGTGTCAAGCTCACTTATGGAGGTGGGGGTAGGTCACAGTCTCGGCTTTGAGCGCAAGGACAAACGCGCGCCAAATACGGCCGCTAGGCAGCGCCTTTGAACACTCCTTCAAAAGCTTTCAGATGCCGCACATTCTCTAAGTCAGGATCCATTGCAACACTTCCTTTCAGCTTTGGCATAAGTCTAATGGCTGTCTGCAGATCGGCCAGTATGACTGCATCGTGCGAGGCATCTTGCCGGAGCAGGGTCAGGTAGCAGGCTCGGTTGTAAAGGAGGCGCGGATCATCTGCCTTGACCTTCAGGCCCTCTTCGACCGTCTGTAGCGCCTCTTGGACCCGCCCCAGCCGCTTGAGAGCCCGGCCCTTCTCGATGTAGGCGCCCAGGTCTCGCGAAGATCCGGCCAAGGCTCGCCCTGCCAACTCCAAGGCTTGGCCGAACTCGCCTTGGTTGATCTTCTGCCGGGCCCGATAAGTGACACTATCCAGAATTGGTGTGGCTCGCGGCGCCGGGAGAACCTCTTTTGACGATAGGTAGGCGACCAGCAAGGCCATGAAAGCTGTCGCAAAGAACCCGATAACGAGAGCCGGTGTCGAAATGTTGGCCCTGAGCTGCGGTCGCACTCCAAGAATAACAATTCCCGCCAGGCAGACCCCTGTAACCCATACAGTTGGCCAGACATTGCGCCGGCCCGTCTTCTTGTAATTTCGCCGCTCGACCAACAGTGTGAAGCTGATAAGCGCGCCAGCCAATGCCCCAGCCAGGCCGCCGAACGCAATTCTCGCAAAGTCCATGGTTCACCACAGTCTCACATGTCTCGGCCTAAACGTATAATGTAGCGTATGAGCGGATAGATGGTCACCAACACGAATACCGCGGCAAGAGCGGGAACGTAAGACGGCGCGATACTGTGCCAGGTATCGTCAGTGATGATCTTTGTTGTGATCCACGGACCTCCGAACCAGAGCGTGGGGATCGCCGCAATCTCACCAACAACCTTAACTCCATCAGCCCACGACAACATTTTTGCCAGGGTCCTCAACATGTAGATGAAGTTTGCGGACGACACCACGCCGATCAAAATGCCGAGGCCGAGGCCGACCCCGGTGGCCGAGGTTCCCATATTCCCGCTCCATTCGTGAAGGGATGCTTTTTGAGGCTGATGCAGACCCTCCCAGTGATTAGAGTGCGCGAATCAGGGACCACATGAGGCGGTCATACGACGTACTTTCGGCCCTTCAGGCATGGCCTGCTTTCCCTCAAGTCACAGATAGGGCGGACGTGGTCCCCTTTTCAGTAGTGGTACCGTGCTTGAAGAAAATCGACTCGACTCCGGCCGACCCTATAGACGAGTCGGTGCTCTTGGGTGATTCTCCGAGACCAGCAACCCGCAAGCTCAAACCTCAGAGGCTCCGGCTTGCCGATGCCGACAAAGCGATCTCGCAAAACCGCCTCGATCAGATCAAGTGTGCGCAGGGCAGCCTTGCGGTCGATCTCCATCCAGTACCTGAGGTCCCTGCGAAACTGCGCGTCGAATACCGCCTCGCGATCACCGGTCAAGCCCCATCTCCCGGCGCAACTTGTCGACGGTTTCCGGTTTCCCCTTGCCTCGCTTGGCGCGGCGCAAAGCGGCAAGCAGCAGCCGGGCGTTCTTGGGTGAGCGCAACAGGTGAGCGGTCTCCATCAAGCTAGCGAGCTCGGCGGCGGGTACTAGGGCCACGTCCTGAACATTCCGGCGGCGGACAATCACAATTTCTTGATCGTTCGCGACTCGATTCAAAACCGAAGCAAGGTTAGCCCTTAAGTTGGTATAGCTGGTCTCGACAGCCAAGGTTTTGACCCTCCGAAACGCCATTGTACAGGATTTCTGTACGTAACTCAAGTCCTCTCGATCGCCAACCTCACTTCACCAGATCTGGCACCGGATGGCTGATGGCCGCACCATAGCGTCGCCCTCTTTGCAACCGAATGCCTGCGCAAAAGGCGGCATATTGGAGGCGGCGGCGATGCCGCGGAAGCGATCGAGCGCGTGCGGATTGGTGTTCGCCATCAAGCGTTCGAATTCAGGCCGGTCGTTCGCAGCCCAGACTTGGGCGAAAGCCAGGAAAAAGCGCTGCTCCGGCGTCAAACCTCCGATCAGCGGACGCGGTTTGCCCTCCAGCTCCTTCTCGAGGGCGCGATAGGCGATCGTCAAACCGCCCAGGTCGGCAATGCTTTCGCCGAGCACCAGCTTGCCATTCTCGTGCAGATCGCCTTCCACCACGTAGTTGTCAAACTGCTTTTGCACGCACTCGGCGCGCTCGGTAAAGTTCTTAGCATCTTCCGGAGTCCACCAGTCGCGCAGATTCCCCTGCGCGTCGAACTTCCTGCCCTCATCGTCAAAGCCGTGCGTCATTTCGTGCCCGATCACCGCGCCCATGCCGCCATAGTTTGAAGCGTCGTCGGCCTTGGGATCGAAGAAGGGCGGCTGCATGATGCCCGCGGGAAACACGATTTCGTTACGCTCGTCGCTGTAATACGCGTTCACGGTGGGCGGCGTCATGCCCCACTCGTTGCGGTCTACGGGCTTGCCGATCTTCTTCAGGTCGCGATTGAATTCGAACTCCCGCCCGCGCATCACGTTGAGCACGTACGGGCCGCGGTCCACTTTGTAGGCGGAGTAGTCGCGCCACTTGTCCGGGTAGCCGATCTTGCGCGTGAAGGCATTGAGCTTGGCGAGAGCCTGCTGCCGCGTCGGTTCACTCATCCAGGCGAGCGTCCGGAGATCGTCGCCGAGAGCGGCCACTAGGTTATTCACCATTTCGAGGGCGCGAGCTTTCGCTTCCGGAGGAAAATACTTTTGGACGTAAATCGGACCGAGCGCCTCGCCGAGCGAGCGGTCTGCCGCTTGCACGCAGCGCTTCCAGCGCGGCAGCAGCTCCTTGGTTCCGGTCAGGACGGCTCCCCTGAAGCTGAAGTCTTCGTTCACAAAAGGATCGGAGAGCGCCGGCGCGGCCGAATCCGCCAGGTGCCAGCGAAGATAGGTCTTCCAGTCCTCGACCGGCACTGTCTTCAGATCGCCGTTCAAGGACTCGAAGAACTTCGGAACGGCCACATCAATGGCGTCGATATTCGAATAACCGAGGTCCTGGAAATAGCCGTCCCAGGAGAAATTGGGCGTCAGAGTCTGCAACTGCGCCCGGCTCATCTTGTGGTAGAGCTTCTCCGGATCGCGCCGTTCCACGCGATTGAGCGAAGCCTCGGCGAGCTTCGTCTCAATGGCCATCACCGTCTTGGCCTCGTCCGCCGATTTAGCGGCATCGTCGCCCAGCAGTTGGAACATCCGGCTCACGTGCTCCGCGTACTGCTCCCGGATCTTCTGCGATTTTTCGTCCGTCTTGGTGTAGTAATCGCGATCCGGCAAGCCAAGTCCGCCCTGGTCTGCGCCGCCGATCACCTCGGAGCTGTTCTTTTCGTCCTGAGTGGAGCGGAAACGGAACATCGCGTTGACGCCCAGCGCTTGCAGCCCCGCCACCTCGTTTTGCAGCTCGTTCATGCTCTGCACCGACTCGATCCGTTGCAGCTCGGGATCGAGCGGCTTCACACCGTCGGCATTCACCTGCTGCTCGTTCATGCAGCTCCCATAAAAATCGCCGGTCTTCTGCTCGTTCGAGCCCGGTGCGGCGCTGTGATTGGCTGCGGCCTGCTCCAGGATCTCGCGCAGGTGCTCGCGATTGCGTTCCGCAAGCTCGGTGAAGCTGTTCCAGCTCGGATAGGCAGGGGGTATCGGATTCTTTTTCAGCCATTCGCCGTTGGCGTATTGATAGAAATCCTGGCAGGGCTTGCAGGTCTTGTCCATCCAGCCGACCTGAACGCCGTGCGAATCGGACGACGAACTTTGGGCCGCGGCAGCGGCGCCCGCGTTCTCCTGTCCACGCAGGATGCACGCAAAAGTCAACGCCGTCATCAAACATAGGCTTGAACCAAGCAAACGATGCCGTCGCATAATCCTCCTCGAACTTGCCGAGTGCGGCGCACCTGGACCGCGATGTCCGCGAGAAAAGCTACCCCGGTCTGTGACGGAACCATTATAGTCTTGGACGCGCTTGAGTTCGACGTAGCCGGGCCTTCAGGCCGGCAATTGACTGTGCCGGGCGGCAGAGCTGTCGCGGTCCGACGGGTCAGTGGCCGAAAGGGTCGTCTAGCTGGCGACGGCCATGGACGACGCGTAGGATGAGCGCGTCACCGTTTTCGACGCAGTAGACGATCACGTGGTCCGCCACCGCCAGGCTTGCGGTATCCGGGGCCGAAGTCATCCCCGCGAGAACGTCCGATGTATGGGAAACAAGCCAGTGTGAAGAAACGGTCGGTGATGGTTTCGATCAAGCGGTTGGCAATCTCGACGTTCCCGGTCTCCTTCGCAACGTATGACCAGATGTCGTCAAGATCGACTTCGGCGCGCGGGGCTACGCGATGGGCCATCAGCGGGACGTTGTGACTTCGGTCAGGAGGCGGGCTCGCCCGCGTTCCTTCACTTCGCTGGCAAGCTGCCGCATTGACTCTTGCGTGATAACGCGTCCTTCGCCACGGGCCAGCGAAGCGCGGGCCTCATCGAGGGTTAAGAGAAACTCAGCACGTTGCCGCTCGCGTTCCTCCCACAAAGTGAGGGCTTCCCGCACGGCGTCCTGTTCCGAGTGAAGCCGCCCGCTTTCAATCGCGCGGCGGGCGAATGCCTGCTGGTCCGGAGTTAGCTGTACGTCCATCACGTTCAGAATACGGAAAACCTGCCCGTGAGGCAACATCGGGATTCTCGCCCTACACGGCGGCACGTATGGGTTTTTATTGAATCCGTCAAATTAAGAACGGCCTTGATAGAGGGTACTTGTTATTGAATAACATGAGGCTCCTGCGGAGAGGTATGTCCGCGGCTTCGCGCGCCGAAGGCTAGTTTATGTAGGGTTTGGGTAGCCTTTTGGCTAGCCGCAGGAGGGCAGGTTGACGGTGAACTTCGATCCGCGGCCCAGGTTGCTCTCCACGGACATCGTGCCGCTCATGCGCTCCACGATGTGCTTGACGATGGAGAGCCCGAGTCCCGTGCCGCCTGCCTCGCGCGAACGAGCCTTATCGACGCGGTAGAAGCGCTCGAAAATGCGGTTCAGGTGCTCGGACGGAATGCCGATGCCGGTGTCTTCCACCACGATGGTCACGCGGCCATTCGAGCGGTGCGTCTCGACGCGCACCTCGCCCTCCGGCCGGTTGAACTTCACTCCGTTGTCCAGCAGGTTCACGAGCACCTGCTCCAGGTGAGTGCGATTGCCGAGGACGTCCGCCTCCTCCACCGATCCGCGCGTCAGGCGAACGCCCGCGAGGCGCGCCGCCGAACTTACGGTGCGCAACGACGAATCCACCGCGGCCTGAACCGAGACGCGCTCCGGCGGCGGACCGGCGCGGCCGGACTCGAGTTCCGACAAGGTTAGAAGGTCAGAGGTGATATTGCCGAGGCGTATGGCGTGCGTCTTGATGATCTCCACAAAATGGCGGCTGTGGTCGCTGTCCTCGAGGCCCCCATCCAGCAGAGTCTCGGCGTAACCTCGAATGGCCGTTAGCGGCGTGCGAAGCTCGTGCGAGACGTTGGCCACGAAGTCGCGGCGCACGCGCTCCAGGCGCTCCAGATGCGTGATGTCGTAAAGAACGGCGATCGCTCCGCGGCCTTTGGGCGAAGCGAGCGGCGCCGCCTGCGCCTCGAAGACGCGCTCCTCGCCGGCGAGAACCAGCCATAGCCGGCGCTCGTGAGGCGCGCCCTCCTGCAAGACCTCGCTCAGAAGCTCGCTCAAAGCCGGGTCGCGAACCACCTCCGGCAGCGAAGTGCGATCCGGAATCGGCGCCTGAAGGCCGACCGCGCGCGCAAACGCGCCGTTCGAGAAGGTAATCCGCAGCTTCTCGTCGACGGCAAGAACGCCTTCCACCATGGTGCCCAGGATCGCTTCGCGCTGGTCGGATTCCACCTTGGCCCGCTCGAGCAAACCACCCAAGCGCTTCGCCATGCCATCGAATGAACGCGCCAGCAGACCGATCTCGTCTTCGCCCGAAGCCTCGACTAAGGCGCCGGGCCGCGAGGGGTTCATAGCACCTTCGGCAAAGTTTCGCAAGACGCCGATCCGGCGCGCGAACGACCAGGAATACAAATAGACGAGTGCGAGCGCTACCAGCGCCACGAGCAGGCCGACCTCCAGGATGCCGACCTGCGCCGCATCGGCGGCCGCGTGGCGGGCCTCCGGACTGGTGAATGGCGCCTGGGAAAAGTAATGGCGCACGTAGAGGTCGGCCGGGATCAGAATGGCGGCAATCAGAAGGAGAGCGGTCGAAAGCAGCTTGCGGAATATGGGGCTTCGAAGCGTCATCTCAAACCGGAAACGGGCCGGAGAGGCAGCCTTTCGTCGCGCCGACGCGAGACCCCTAGGCGTCGGCAGCGTCCGGCTGCGGCAGGAAACGATAGCCCGAACCGCGCACGGTCTGCAGATAGCGCGGATTATCCGGGTCTGCTTCGATTTTAGCCCTCAGACGCCGGATATGCACGTCAACCGTGCGCGGCGTAACAAAGCGGTCCCGGCCCCAGACGCCGTCCAGCAGACGGTCGCGGCTGAAAATGCGTCGCGGGTTCGATACTAGAAAATGCAGGAGCCGGAATTCGAGTGCGCTCAGCTCCACAGCATTGCCGCGCACGGTGACCTCGCGCGTGGAGGCGTCGAGCCGTACCTCGCCGGCCTCGGCCACCTCTCGCACTTCCGCCGGCGCCGCCTTGCGCCGCAGCACGGCCTTGACTCTCGCCACCAGCTCGCGCGGACTGAACGGCTTTACAACGTAATCATCGGCGCCAATCTCGAGCCCGACCACGCGATCGATCTCCGCGCCCTTGGCGGTCAGGAAGATTACGGGTAGCGCCCGGGTACGATCGTCGGCGCGCAAAGCCCGGCACACCTCAAATCCGTCGAGATCGGGCAGCAGAACGTCAAGCAGGACCAGATCTACCGGATTGCGCCGGATATGATCCAGACCTTCGCGCCCTCGGCCGAAACCCAGCACCTCAAGACCCTCTTTCCGCAGATTGTAGCGGACAAGCTCGACGATATCCTTTTCATCTTCGATAATGACAATGCGGGGAGCCACCGCTGGATTATACCGCTCCTGCGGGGCACGGTCGGGAAATGACAACACCGATGCGGATTCCTGGCTTGGCGCCGCCATGTGTAAACCTCCCATTTTGGCTGGACGCGATCTCTCGATCAAAGACCTGTACGTCCCCTGACTGCCAAGTCTACCCTCGTGTGATTAAGTTTGGGTGAAAAGGACGTGAACCGGGTGTTACAGAATGGATGCCGCGTGGATGGTTGCGGGGTTAATCCTGTGTGGGCTCAGCCTTGAGTCAACTGGCGACGAGCAGGCTCTCGGCAAACGGCCATTCCTCGTCCACCCAATGCCGCGCCGGTTCGAAACTTGTTTGTCCTGCCATTCTGACGACGTCTGCCAGAGTGTACTTGTGCGAACTTTCGGTCCAGATGGTTTCGCCGGCGCGAAAGAACACCTGGAGGCCGCCGGCTCGCTTGATGGTGATCTGCTGCTCGACGGTGGCGCGCAGGTGCATCTCCATGCGGTGTGCCGTCTCGTCGTAAAGCGCCTGGTGCTCGAACAAATGCAGATCGAAATCAGCCTCGAGCTCGCGATTGATTCGAGCCAGCAGATTGAGATTGAATGCTGCGGACACGCCGGCCGGATCATTGTAGGCCAGGATCATCTGCGCCACCGGCTTTACCAGGTCAGTGCCCAGTAACAGCGCGTCCCCCGGCTGCAGCAGCTCGCGGATTCGGGCCAGGAATTCACAATCTTCGTCGCGATTGAAATTCCCGATCGAACTGCCGAGAAAGAGCACAAGCAGGCGCTCGTCCGCGCCGCGCCGCGCTGCGGCACGGCCCAGGCCATCCAGGTACTCGGCCTCGAAGCCCCGGACGCTGACGCCGTCGAGGTGTCCAAGCTCGCGTTCGGCGACGGCCAGGGCGGCCGGTGAGATTTCGATGGGATGATAAGTGGTCGGCTGACGCCTGGCCAGCGCTTCGAGGAGCGCGCGCGTTTTCTTGGCGCTGCCGCTGCCGAGTTCAGCCACGATGAGGGGCGGCGGCACGGCAGCCGCGATCTCATCGGCGTATCGGGTCAAAATGCGCTGGTCGGCGCGAGTGAGGCCGTACTCGGGCAGGAGGGTGATGGCCTCGAAGAGGGCCGAACCCACTGCATCATAAAAATACTTGCAAGGGACGTATTTCTGTCCCGAATGCCCGAGCCCGCGACGGACATCTTGCGCGAAGGGCCCTAAGGTCTCCGCCTTCTCTTCATACTGGAGCGCAATCCCGGCAGTTTCCGGCATGATGTTAAGATGCTCGCGCTATGTCTCTGGACTCGCGTTGGACTCGCGCGGCACGGCGGAGAATCATAGCAGAAGTTGCGGCACGTGGGTTAAACTCCGGATGCGGACTCTGCGGCTTCGACCGATTTCTAAGTGAGGATCATGAGTGCTGGCGTTTATTCTTTCGGCTCAGGCGACGCCGCGATTGAGTTTCGCGATGTGCATCTGACGGTAAACGGCCACAAGCTGATCGCCGCCGTCAATCTCAGCGTAAGGCGCGGCGAACGATTGGTCCTGCTTGGGCGCAGCGGTTCCGGAAAGACCACCACGTTGAAGCTCATCAACCGCCTGCTGGAGCCGACCTCCGGCCAGATTCTGGTGGAGGGAAAGCCGACCACCGACTGGGACCGCATCCGGCTGCGGCGCGGCATCGGCTACGTGATTCAGGAAACGGGCCTGTTTCCCCACTTCACGGTTGAGCGCAACATCGGCGTGGTACCGAGCATCGAGGCTTGGCCGCGCGAGCGCATCCAGGAACGCGTGGACACGCTGATGCGCATGGTAGGGCTCGATGCTGCTCTCGCCCGGCGCTATCCGGCCGAGCTTTCCGGAGGCCAGAGACAACGCGTGGGCGTGGCCCGCGCTCTGGCGGCTGATCCGCCCGTTCTGCTCATGGATGAACCCTTCGGCGCGCTCGATCCCATCACACGCGTCGAGCTGCAGCGCGAATTCCGGGATCTGCAGGAGAAGCTGGGGAAGACCGTGGTATTCGTCACCCACGATCTCGGCGAAGCTCTGTTCCTGGCGTCGCGCATCGGACTGTTCGACGCCGGACGATTGACCGGCGTTTACACTCCGGAAGAATTCGTCGGCAGCGTCGACCCCGCCGTCACTGCCTATCGCGCTGCCTTTCGGCCATTTGCAGAGGGGCTAGGAATTAGGGTCTAGGGGTTAGGGTAGGGATGAGGCAGAGGATCCACCAGAGAATATATACAGCTTTTGCTCGTCGCAAGGGGCCCGCTTATGGAACTTGACACACATGCCTTGATTGCCTATAAGCTGGTTACCTCGACGGCGACCGGTTCGCGACCCTCCAGAAAAATATCGAAGAAATAGGGAGAATGCTTAATGGTCTTATTCAGGCTCTCAAAACCCGAGTGTCAGTCCCTAAGCCCTAATCTCTAGCCCCTAACCCCTGAATCCTGATTTATGAGTCTGATTCGCTTCTTCATCGACAACCACGCGGAGGTGATCGAGCTGACCCTCGAACACCTCTGGCTTGTGGGTGTCGCCATGCTGCTCGCCACTCTGGCTGGCATTCCGACAGGAATCCTGTTAGCTCGCCGGCCGCGCCTCGAGAAGCCCGTCCTGGCCGGCGCCAACATTGTGGAAACCATCCCCAGCCTGGCCCTCTTCGGGCTGCTGCTGCCGGTTCCCTGGCTAGGCGAACGTGCGGACCGCCTGGCCATCCTGGCGCTGGCGCTTTACGCCCTCCTGCCCATCATCCGCAATACTTACGAGGGCATCAGCGGAGTGGATCCCGCCATCATTGAAGCCGGACGCGGCATGGGACTCACGGACCGTCAGCTCTTGTTTCAAGTCCAGTTGCCTCTCGCACTCAGCGTAATTCTGGCCGGCGTGAGAGTGGCAACCGTGCTCTGTGTCGGCGTTGCCACTATCGCGGCCGCGATCGGCGCGGGCGGTCTCGGCGAGTACATTTTTCGCGGCCTCGCCATGGTGAACAATAACCTGATTCTGGCTGGAGCTATTCCAGCCGCGCTGCTGGCGCTCGCCGCTGACCTCCTGCTCGGACTCGCGGAGCGCAAGCTGCGTCCCCGGATCAGGACGAGATAGCGATGTCTCGCCGGCCGCACTTCCGAGCCCTTGTCCTTCATAGCCTGGCGATTCTCGTTTGCTTCGGGAGCATCGCCTGCGGACCGCCGCGCCAGGACCGCATTGTTGTAGGCTCAAAGGCCTTCACGGAACAGGCCGTTCTGGGCGAGATCATCGTGCAGCATTTGCAGCGCCGGACCAGTCTCACGGTGGAGCGCCGCTTCTATCTGGCCGGCACGTACATCTGCCAGCAGGCGATCCTGGCCGGCCGCATCGACATTTATCCGGAATATACCGGCACCGCCCTCACCGCGGTGCTGAAGCAACCGGCCGCGAGCGACGCGGCCAGCGTCTACAAGCAAGTGAAGGAATGCTACGCCGGGCGCTTCAACCTCGACGTGGAACCCTCACTCGGATTCAACAACACATTCGCGATGGTGATTCGTAGCGATGACGCCCACCGGCTCGGCATCACGACCCTGTCCGAAGCCGCCCGTGACGCGCACGAATGGCGTCCGGGATTCGGCTATGAGTTCATGGAGCGCCCGGACGGTTACCACGGGCTCGTAAAGGCCTATGATCTGAAATTCGGCGCCGCGCCTCGCATCATGGATCTCGGTTTACTCTACCGGGCGCTCACCAGCCATCAGGTGGACATCGTCGCGGGAAACTCGACCGACGGACTGATCTCGGCCTTGCACCTTACACCTCTGGAAGACGACCGCCATTATTTTCCACCCTACGAAGCCGTCCCGATCGTGCGCAACGAGACCCTACAGCGTCATCCCGAGGTTCGCAGGGCTCTTGAGGACTTGGCAGGCAAGATCTCGGACGAGGATATGCGGCGCATGAACTACGCCGTGGACAGCCAGCACCAAGACGCAAGCGCCGTCGCGCGAGCTTTTCTCCAATCCCAGGGCCTTGACTAGTTCGTGCCAATGCGAAGAGAGGCCGCTGGCGACGTGTGTCCAAAAGGAGACGATTGCGGTACGCCTGAAACCAGAGCCGGACGATTCGGAAGCCGAGGCGGGAAACGCCACCCCACGTCGGCTTGACCCGAAAAGGTGCCAGCGATACACTCATCTCGTCGTGCGCCTGTAGCTCAGATGGATAGAGCGTTTGCCTCCGGAGCAAAAGGTCGCAGGTTCGAATCCTGCCAGGCGTACCATCGTTTCATCACTTTGCAGACTTCTACATTTTGAATTCGTGTTCATTTGTGTTCAAGACTCCTGTAATTTCGCGGTCAAAAGCTTCCATGGCGGCCGCGTGACTTTCCGGAATTGTTTGCGTGTAGATGCCCAGCGTTGTGCTCGGGTCGGTGTGTCGCAGCTGAGCCTGGGCCTCCTTGATCGTCGCGTGCCGCTGGAAATGTGTCGCACAGGTTCTCCGGAAAACTTGATAGTTAACTCCCGGTATACCCAAGCGATCAGCAAGCGGCTGCAGGAATCGCTTTAGGTAATTCCCGGCGTTCATGGGCGTGCCTCGCGCTGAGGCGAAGATAAAGTCGCTCTCTTCCGAGTGCCCGCAGACCTGGCGCCACTCCTGCAGGGCCGTAATGATCGACTGCGGCACAGGCAGAGCATTTTTGCTGGCGGGGGTTTTGGTTCTTCCGATCGCGGTTCCTTTGTCCGCTCGGGCTATCGCCTCGCGAATGAAGAGCAAGTTATCCTGCAAGGTCTCCCAGCGACATGCAAAGAGCTCTCCGGGCCGGGGTCCGCACTCGATGAAGAGTCGAAGGATGATTTGGTCTGCTCCGTCCGTGGCAGCCAGCAGACGGCCAATTTCGGGCATCGTCAAGAATCGGCGCCTAATCTCGCGTGTGATCGGAAGATCCAGCCGCGCGGCCGGATTTTTTTCGAGGTAGCCTTGCTCTACCGCCTCGCTGAGGACCGCCTTGAGCCAGGTCCGCACCTTCCGCACGATCGAAGCGGAATACTTCGGGCTGAGTCCGTTCAAGTGTATTTGAAGGTCGTAGCGGTCAAGCTTGCAGAGAGGCTTGCGGCCGAGCTGGGGCAGCACGTGGGTTTTCATTACCGAAGTGACGACGCCGCGCGTTGCCGGTCGCCACTTGGCTTTTTTGAGCGGTAGAAAACGCGTTGCCCAAAACCATTCCAGGCTTTGAGTCGCGTCGGGGATGGGAGCGCCCGGCTGCTCGGCGGCAAGCCGGATGATTTCGGCAAGCCTGGCCTTGGCTTCCCACTTGGTCATAGAGGCCTTGAGGCCTAGGATCACTGCGCGGTGATGTCGGGTTTCCTGTCCGTTGCTGTCGGTCCGGTAGACGTAGAAGTGACCTTTCCATTTCCGGAGGCGCTTGCCGGTCTCTTCGACCCATCCGTCCTGGTGTCGGCTTCGGGGCATGTGGCGGCCGATGTTGAGCGGGGATTGTATCACTGGCACCATTGACGAATGAACTCCTCGATATCGGACCTTCGGAACCGTAAGAGTTTTCCGAGCTTCACGACTCGCAAGCGTGGCTCCTTGCGCGTGGCGTGGTTGCGGACCCAGCCCGCAGAGACTCTGAGGATCTCGGCAACCTCGGGAGGAGTGAGAAGCGCCTCCTCCGTTCGGCTGCTCTGCGTCCGTGTTATTGGGCGCTCAGAGTCCGTTTGCATACGTGTTGAAAATCCCTTGTCGGTCTTCTACGCTGCTCGTGGTCGCCCTGCGTTCGGGAGACTTGTAGGACTTTCGGTCGGTTTTCGAGGGTCATTTTGGCTCTCGTCTTATTTTCCAAAATGGGAGAGGTATAACCCCCTGTGAGCATGTGAGCACTTGATGCTAATTCTTTATATTTCATATAGATATATACTCACAGAACTGCTCACAACTGCTCACACTGCTCACACTACTTTCAAAGTGCTCACAACTGCTCACATAAAAATATGATCATCTAAGCTGTTGATCTGTATAAGTTTGATTCATATGATCAAAATCTTATCATTGAAAAGAAAGGGCTTGTAAATGCTCACAAACAGCCCCCCTCTCTCCCCTGCCCTTCCGATCTCTTCTTTGTCCGCTGCTAGCGCCTTGATAGTCTGAGAAAGATCATTTTCCCGACCTTTAACTGTTCGACTGGTCCGTCGCCGTTTCCATTTCCGGTTAGGGCCTTCACGCGGTCCCAGAATTCTTTGTTGCTCAGCTTCCGGTGGAAGCGATGCGCGAGTTTCTTGGCTCTGATCCCGCGCTCACCAACCTCGCGCAAGGCATCAATGATCATCATTTCCTGCTCCACCCACTTCTTGACCCCGAATCCCCGGAAGATGTAATACCGGCTTTCCAGCAGGAAGTTGGCGAACGCAATCGCTGCGTCCAGCTGGCGCAGTGTGACCTGGCTTGCTCTTTCCAGCCCGGCAAAGATCATTAGCGCCTTGATGGCGTGGAGAGAGTCGCGTGATGAGAGCACCTCGATTAGAGGGTCCTCGTCGCCACGTTTTGAAAGGTCATCGTTGTAGAACTCTCGCCATTTGTTTTTGGCGTCCGGCGCAAAGGTCAGCTGCGTTGTTCGGGCGCTCGTCTGCATCGCTCGTTCCTTCCAGAAGGCGCGGGCTTGCTGAAGTTCTGTGAGGACGTGCGTCAAGATGTCGGCCTTTGGGGGAGGCGGGTTTTCTGCGTTCTCGATCTTCTTCTTTTCTCCCGCGAAGAAGCATAGTCTATTCCCGAGGCCGCCTTCGATCTCGTCTATGGTGAGCTTCCGCATCCAGCTCTTGGTTGTGCCGGCCAAAAAACTGACCGAGGGCGGGGGATCGATGACACGAGAATCATGGGCAGTGGCTTTGCGAACGGGGTTTATACAATCGTACAGCTCGCAGAGTTTGGGTATCAGTTTTCCCATTCCTTTTTGGGAACTGAGCTCCAGGAGCGACCGCATCTCCTCAAGCTGGATGACGTGCGAGGCGTCTGCGCTTTTGGCCCGGGCGAGGCTCATCACCTCGACGATGCCTTCCCATGAGTCAATCGACGTGAGGGGCTCGACCTGGTCTGAGCATGCCTCCCTGACGAGGTTCATGGCGTAGCTCATCGCGGTCCCTTTACGGGCCTTTGACGAGACCCCGACCAGTACTCCCCAAAGGTTGGGATAGATGATCTTCGACTGTCGGAAGCTTATGTACTTCCCAAGGCCAGCTCCAGCGGCGATCAAGAACGACAGGAAATGAAAGCTATCTGAAGCCTCAGTGCTTTCCGCGACGGCGTCCAGATACCATGATGAAATGCCGTAGCAGCACTCTCGCTTTATGGTCGGACACTCAAGCCCCTTCTCGGGCGCGTCCTGGGCGTCAGAATCGCTATTCGTGGAAACGGGTGTTAGGACTTCGAGCTGGGTTCGGGCCTCGGTGGTGAGCTCGTCAATGTCCGCGTCTTCAAAGGCGCGGCTCATTAAGTTGGCGTTCATGTTGATGAACGCGCGTGCCCGGGCTTTCTTCTTGATAATCGTGGCGTAGTTGGTGACAAACGAATAGTCGCCCATCGGTACGCCGTCGCTCAGGCTAGCGATGTACGCGACTCCGCCTGCTTTTTCCAGAAGGCCCGTGTGGGTTAGATCCTCGGTGAGAGTCACCAGATCCACAGTGCTGTTGTGCTGAAACAAGCGAGTGATAGCGTCAAAAATGAAGCGGTGCCGGTCGGCAAAGAAGTCGTTGCGGTCGATCTCTCCAAGAGCTTTGAAGCATCCGTTGTCGAGCAGGATCGATCCGAGCAAGGCGCGCTCGGCATCCTGGTTGTGAGGTAAGGGTTGCTCTGAAGGGCCGTCACGAGACTTCTTGACCTGGCCGTTACGAGGTGGTAGGCTCTTTGTGGGCATTTTGATTGTTTTCTGGTGGGCTAGGACGCGGGCAGCGTTCCTAGCCCACTGATGTTTTCGGAGGCTTTGTTTTTGCCCCGCCTACGCCGTTTCTTCCTTTCGGGTGTGTTTCTGGCCTGCCGCCAAGTGAAAACGCTGTTCCGCGTAGAGTTTCATTTCGTCACATAGCTTCTCTATCGTCTGTGCTGCCCAGGCCAGCGTTTCTTGATTCTCGGCTTGGTTCAGGTCGTTTGGGTCGCAGTGAGCGATGAGGTCCGCGATCGCGCACGCTTGATGATGGGCGACGACGTGTCGGTCAATGCAGTCGAGGATCGACAGGGATTCCAGCGGAACCGAAGTCTGTCCCGCTATTTGGGGTTGTGTTTCCTGTGTTTTCTTTTTCTTGGTGGTCATGGTTCGCTCTCCTTTTGTGCCTGGAGCGGGAAGCGCGGAGAGCTGAAACGCAGATTCGCGTCGAAAAGACTTGAATGATTTTCGGCGGGTAGGTGAAAATGCTTTGCAGCCACTTCGGCCTCTTACCCAGGTCGATTTGGTTAGGGGCCGCTCACTGATTCCGTCAGTGGGCGGTCCCGATCTTCCCCCACAAGCTACTTCGATTCCTGGCTGTTTGTCAAGCGGTGAATGAGGCCTTAACATAAATCCTCGGGCTTTGCATTCGTCTGCAAAACTACTCCCGGTTAGGCGCGGTTGCGTTCGCCTTTCGTCGTCGAGAGGCTGCAGCGTCGTAACCGGACGCTAGCTTCCGCCGGCGCCAGGCCTCAGCCTTTCGCGACTCATAGAGGGTGATCGCCTGGTCTTGATCGGGTCCGACTTTCTCCCGGTGGCGGTTTCCCGCGTGATCGTACCAGTGGATGTAGAAGATTCCCGAATCCTTGGGGTATTCGAAAACGCCCCGCACGCGTCGTGTTTTAGTCAGTGGGGTTCCAGTTGAGGTCATTTTTCCTGGTCGCCTGCAGGCGGCGGTGTGGGCGCCGGTGCGTTCGTGACCGAACCCAAAATATTCTGGACGTAGTTTTGTGTCTCAGTGGGCGCGTAGCTCAACCAGTCCGATCCATACGTGGCCTGCGCCTTCTTGACGTTGCCTGGACCCCAGTTATAAGCCGCAAGCGCGGCTGTTTCGTCCCCTCCAAACTGATTTAGGAGGTCGCTGTCGTACGCAATGCCCGCTGTGATGTTTTGCGTGGGGTCGGTGGAATCGGTCACGCCGTACTGTGCGGCTGTTCCGGGCATGAGTTGCATGACTCCAACTGCGCCCTCGCTAGAAACGGCATTGGGGTTAAAGCTGGATTCCTGCTGCGCCTGTTTAATCGCAATCTGCGGGTTTAGTCCCTTCGCCGCGGCCGTTGACGCCACAAGATTTTGAATGCTAGCCGACGAAGGTCCGGACAGACCGCGCAGAGTAGATCGCCGGCTCAGTTGGAGCCATTGTCGGCCGGGGATGAATGCGCGCGTTATTGTCATAAGCTGGGTGGCGCCCAAGGCAGAACTCTCTTTTCAGTTGCGAATCTGGGGCGTTGAAGCCTTTCGGCGGATATGCTGGATTTTTTTCACGCGAAAAATCACCTCTTCGCGGCTCAACTGCGGGTTTAGGGCCTCGTCCACCAAGTCGGAGATTTGGTTGGACACGCTTTGTTGAGGGTTTGACTTGTTGCGCTTCCATTCGGCGACCTGCTTGCCGGCCAGTAATCCGCTTCGGTAGATCACAACGTGACTGGCGCCCATGGCCCTGCCGATCGATGAGGCCCACTTTGAGGCTCCGCGCTTGATAAGCTTCTCGTCGTCGTCCCCTGGGCGAATGTCGTAACGCTGCCCGTCAATTTCGTAGTAGAAGCCTGGGTTATTGTGGCTGCGAAGGGTCTTCTTCATTGAGTCTAGTCTCCTTCTGTCCATTGAATCTCTCTCCCCGGACCTGGTAACAGCGGCGGGCAGCACCGCCGCGGCGGCCGGGGAGAGTAAATTCCCTGACTATGATGTTCCGTGCCGCCGGCGAATTTCCCAAATCTGTTGGGCGAATTCGGAGCGGCGATGGGGTGGTGTCGCGTGGATCAGCTCCACGGCCGCGTTCGTGTCCATATCGGAGATCTCGCCCTTCATGGAACGAACGGCGGTCAGCCACTGCGCGAGAGATAGGGCGCCCTGGCTCGCCGGATTGAACTGCACGGTTCTGCGTCCGAGGCCGTCCCTCGCCATCGTGATTGCGGCACGGACGTTGCACGATCGGCACGCCCAGGCGAGGTTAGCGGCCTCTGTGTGCTCTTCGTGGCCGTCGATGTGGTGAACATCAACATTCACGGTGGCACCGCAGAAAGCGCACACCCTGCGCCCTCGCGGCCGACACGCTGGCGACGTGGCCCTGTAGCGCAAGGCGCGGTCGGTGACATCCGCCGCGGCCTTGCGCCATCGCTCGCCGCATCGCCGGCGCGAAGTCAGTCCTCCTCTGGCTCTTCCTCGGCTTCCTCGGTTTCGGGCAGTAATTCCTGGATCTCTTTCACCTTGGCTACGAGCTCTTCGCGGGAAAGCTCGGGATCAAGAGCCTCGTCAACCAGAGTGTTGACCTGGTCCAGAGTGTCCGCTTGTTCGTCAATGGTCGCTTGCAGTTGTTTCGAGCTGGGCACGGCTGTTTGTTCCTCTCGCTGAGTAGTTCGGCCAATTACATAGCCGACGTTTGCACTCTCGCGAATTAGTGGGAGTGTGTCAATGGGAATAAATCCGGGGGGGGAAAAAAGATGTTTGTGGGGTTACAAGCTTGATTCAACAAGGGTTAGACAAACGCGGAAAAATGTTGTCTTCAAGTTATTCCGTTTTTTCCGGGGGCGAAAGGAGCCGCTTCCAACTTTCCCTGTGCCGCAGGATCTCTCTGAGGGCTTTCTGCTTTTCTTGTCTCATGGATGGTGTCCAGCCCTCCTCTTTCGACCAGTGGTCTCTTTCGATGGTCTGGTAAACGTAGTTGACAAGGACGAAGTTCCGGAGTTTGCTGGGCTGCTCTAAGGGCTTGGGCGCTTTCGTTTCCATCTCTCTGAATTTTGTTTCGAGTATCTGCTCAGCATCGTCGGCGTACTCCTTAGGCGGCCGTCCCGGTCCGGGCTGACTCTTCTTGTCCGCTTTGTGGGGTGTCGGGCGCAAAATCTTGTTTCGGATCTTCAAGAGCATGCGTTTGATCGACTTCACTTGACCAACGTATTTCCTTTTGGCTTTGGGTGTTGGCCTCCGCTCCTGTTGGTCGCCGTCAAATTGATCTGCTGCATTCCAGAAGCTCATTTGTCGGAATCTTCTCAGTGCCGCCGCGTCGTCTGGGGCGTCGGCGAGGAGCCGTGAGACGGTCCTAAGAAATGGCTGGTGCTGTCCAGCAAGCAGAAATAGAGTCGGGCACTCTTCGTGTCGTTCATTCTTGGCGGTTCCAGGCGGCCATGCGCCGGGCTTCGTGTTGCCTAGAATATTCTCGCACCTTGCGATCGTTTGGTCTAAGAACTCCAGCTTATCGGGACGCGAGAGGGGGCTCTTGATTTCTCTCCACTGTGGCAGGAAAGGGGGAGACGGCCTATGGTATTCGGGAATCATGCTTTGTCCTTTTGCTTCTGCCTGGAACCCGCTTTATGCAGGTTCAATGCGGCATTGTTGGCGAGAAAGCTGCTTACAGAGGCCAGAAATAGGGCGCCGGAAGAGCGGGCCGAGAGCGACGGTGATAGCCTGTCCAGGGTCATGGGAAGGTCGTCGTAGGCTTTATATAAGCCGAAAAATCATCGCTTAGGCTGAATTACTCTCCTTTTTGACAGGTTACATATCCTGCGGTCAAACACTTTCTTACTGCTGCGTGGAGTGTTTTGGGGGATGCGTGTTTCCTGCGTGGGTGTTTGTTCGAATCTGCGTACCAAGTGGCGTCGGCCCCAACGCGGGACCTTCTTAGTATGCGTTTTCAAAAAACGCTCCTTTTGTGAACGGCGCCAAGCGCTCGCACCTTGCGTCGCAAAATCAGCAACTTACACCCGTCCGTTTTCGACACGCTTTTGAAACAACGCCCTTAGCTCCTGGATTCCTGTTTCGAAACGACGCCAGATACTTTTTCAACGGGGTTCTGAAGGTGTCTGGTGATCCATGCCGGAGAAATGCCAAGTTCCTTAGCGGCCTGGCGTCGGCTGATCTGTTTTCCCTCCATGAGCTCTCGGACCTGTTTGGGCGTCACACGCTTGGGCGGCCGGCCGATCCGCTTTCCTCCGGCGCGGGCCCGGGCGATGCCGGCGCGCGTGCGCTCGGCCATCCGGATCCGCTCCTGCTTGGCAATGGTGGCCAGAATCGAGATCACCGCGTCTTTGAAAACGCCGCAGCTGTCGAGGTAGAGTTCGGTGATCGAACGGAACGCGACACCGTAGCCGGTGAGCCGTTCGAGGTGCTGCAGGGTCGGGAGCGTTCCCTCTCTCGAGAAGCGATCGAGGGACCAGAACACGACCACGTCAAAGCGGTGCCTGGCGGCGTCCGAAAATAGCCTCTGAAACTCAGGCCGGTTCGAGTGTTTCCCGCTTTCCCCTCGATCGATGTACTCGTGCTCGCTGGCGAGCTGCCAGCTTTGAGAGGCGACGAAGCGCCGCATCTCTGCGAGTTGGTTTTCTGTTTCCTGTTCAATGGTACTGATTCGAGCGTAAATGGCCGCGTTCATTCTGAGGCACCTGTTCCTTTCGGATCCGGGCCGGCCGTGGTGGTGAGTTGGCCGAAGTCTACGAGCTTTTGCACGGCGTCTGAATGAAAAGAGGGAGAGATATGCGCATAGCGCTCCGTGGTGGTGATCGTCGTGTGACCCAGCAGTTCTTTGATTACGGAGAGGTCGACGCCCTTCATGCGAAGTCGGCTGGCGAAGGTGTGCCGCAGATCGTGCCACGTAAAATGCGGAATGCCGGCGAGCTCTGCCGCTCGGGTGAGCCAACGTTCGCGACCATCATCCGCCCTGGAACCCATCTTGAAAATGCGCGCGTCCAGCGAGACGGTGCGCCCATCATGGCGGCGGGTCGCGATCGCTTCCGACTTCAGCTTTGCGGCGGAGAGAATGAGCAAAGCATCCGAGTTTAAGGGTACGGATCGCGAACGACCGTTTTTCGAGCGCTGGATGTTGACTTGTCGGTTGTGCCAGTCGACATCAGCCCACGTGAGAGAGGCCTGCTCGGAGCGTCGGAGTCCAGTGTGCATGCCGAAACGCGCGATGCTGGCTTTGTGGCGATAGTGTCGCTCGGCTACATCAAAGAGCTTGGACTCTTCGTCTGGCGTGAGCCAACGTACGCGAACGTTATTCTCATAGCGGTTGGGGACCAGGCGGGCGGGGTTGACGCTCACCTTTCCTTCTTGGAGGGCCAAGCGGTACGCAAGTGACATCAGGGCCTTGTAACGGTTCTCAGTGGCTGGTGCCACGCCCAGCGAACGAAGCCACGTGTCTATTTCTCGTGGCTGAATCGTCGCGGCGGCGCGTTTCCCGAACTCCCCTTCGATCGTTTGGAGACGCTCAAGGTCCTTCTTCGGCCAGCGGTGATGCCGCTCGCAGTAGGCCAGGCACTCCGCTGCGATCTCATCAAACTTGATTTCGTGCCGGCCAAGTTGCGGGAGCTTCTTGTCAAGCAGGCATTCGGTCTTTCGCTTGTGATAAAGGGTGACTGCTGCGTCGTATGGTCCCACCCTCTCACGGTGGCGCTTGTGGAGGTGGTCATAGTAATGAATGCAGTAGACGCCCGGCTTTTTGGGGTCCTTGTAGACGCCTCTCATCTCTCACCTCGCGGTCCGACGACGCTAATGAAGTGTAGGTTCGATGAACCAACACTTGACCAACACTTCGCTAAACTGTTGGTACGAGGTCGGAAGACTGTGTGTTCAGATCTGTGTTCAAAACGTGGCGGAGACAAGGTTCTAGGGAGTGGTGGAGTAGCGGCGCCGATGAAGAGAATCAATGATGTGGGGGCTGAATTGGGAACTCCGGAGCAAAAGGTCGCAGGTTCGAATCCTGCCAGGCGTACCACACCAATCGTTTCCTTTCATAGCTTTATATCAATTCGGGGCGTCTGCTTTCGCTCAAGAAGCAACCCCTTTTCCGCTTCATTTCAGGGTCTTCCCGACCGACGTCGTCCCCCTTGGCACCTGGTCCACCGTGGAAGGCATAGAATGGCTTGGGGTGTACGACCTTAGCGGTACCGGGACACTGTGGACCCACAATCCAGTGCAAGTAACAGCGTGTACTCGTACCTTCTTCACGTTTACGACGCTCCCCGGGCATTTACGAGGTCCGGGAGCAACCATAACGTTCAGTATTGGCGAACAGAATGGGTATCTCTTCTTGCAGGAGACCAGCACAGATAACGGGCGCTCGCTGGACAAAGTCGACGACATTTTTGTTGCGCTCCCCCTTTGGTGGAGCCTAGCCAGCAATCTTCGAGCCGTGCTGTGGTAACCAGGAGACCGGACCCATCCCAAATTTGCAATGCCCGGTAAATTGGCCGCCTTGCGTTGAGGGGAAGTTCGGGGACATTTTATTTGGGAGAGTCAGTCGTTCGAGCTAGCCGGGTTGACAAGCCCCGCCCGGTCCTTTCGATCCCTCTCGGCGGCTGCTGATTTTCTTCGGTGCCTTGTTAGGTTAACGCGATCAGGGCCAAGGGATCTGGTTTTCACCCGCGCAGACGCTCCGCCTGGTCTTTAAGTCGGTGGAAACGTGAGGAACGAAACAGCTACAAAACCGACTACATTAAAGTTCTAGGGCTCGAAAATCAAGCGATAAGCGGCTGATTCCAAATATGTTGTCCGAAAGCTCGATACATAAGTCCATGGCTTCCTAAACCGCGGGTCGCGTACTCGGGAGGTTGCCACCCATTGGTTGATAGATGCATCCCTGATCCCATCTTTGGTCAGTTGTTGGGACTTGGAGACCTGAGCAGGGCGAGACCTCGAGGGTTGGATCGTCGAATTATGGGACTTTTCACCGTCTCGGCGGGTTACCCCGTTGTCGCGCATGCCGTATCGATTGGAGTCAACGCTATCATCCCGGTCTAGTCATATGCCACTAACGCTTCTGGACAATGTTGTAGGCCTTGGTCGCTCTTTCGACTTTGGCCAGAATGCTTTCGGCCGTGGCCGTCCAAACGAAGGGCTTAGGATCAGCATTGTGAACTTTCACATAATCGGCAATGGCGGCCTCCAGCTCGGTGACGCTGCGGAAGACACCCCGGCGGAGCCGAGTTTGAGTCAGGTCGCGGAACCAGCGTTCCACCAGGTTTAGCCAGGAAGACGAGGTGGGAATGAAGTAAAGTGGAAGCGAGGATGTTGCGCCCGCCAAGCTTCGACCTGGGGATGTTTCTGCGTGCCGTAGTTGTCGAGGATGAGATGCAGGTCCATCTCGGGCGGTGTCTCCTGTTCGATCTGCTTCACAAACGCCAAGAACTCCTGATGGCGATGACGCGCTTGGCAGCGTTTGAGAACCGTGCCTTCGAGCACATTCAAGGCCGCGAAGAGGGTGGTGGTGCCGTTCCGTTTGTAGTCGTGGGTGAGAGTGCCGCAACGCCCCTTCTTGAGGGGCAGACCGGGCTGGGTGCGATCCAAGGCTTGAATCTGGCTCTTCTCATCCACACTCAGCACCAGCGCGTGCGCGGGCGGATTCAGGTACAAGCCCACCACGTCGCGCAGTTTCTCGACAAAATGAGGGTCGCGGCTGAGCTTGAAGGATTTGACTCGGTGGGGCTGTAAACCATGAGCTTTCCAGATCCGCTGAATGGCCATCTTGGAGACGCCCAAGTGTCGAGCCAGGGTGCGGGTACTCCAGTGGGTGGCCGCTGGGGGCTTCTCCTGGGTCGTGAGGTGAACCACACGTTGCATAAATTCCGCCGTCAGGCGAGGCTTGCGTCCGGGCCGAGTGCGATCCTGCAGCGCTTCCAACCCGCCCTGGGCCCAGCGCCCCCGCCACCGCAGCACGGTCTTGCGATTGGTGCCCAGAGCTTGCGCAATGGCGTGATTCGCCATTCCCTCGGCGGCCAACAAGACGATGCGGGTGCGGAGCACGATCTTCTGTGCCGTGCCTCGTCCCCGTACCCATTGATTTAGTGTCGCGCGTTGATCTTCGGTCACGTTCAGAGGCTTCGCAGGTTTCCACATAAACGAAGCCTAGCACGATCCGCTGGTATTGTCCAGTTATTTATGTGGCACACGACTAGCGGGATAGTCAGCCTGGATCTGCCGGGCCACACGGTTGGCATCGGACTCAGCCTGACTTTGGCTCAATCCGGCTTTGAGGCGCGCCAGAGCCCCGTACTGAAGATTGTCGCCGGCATCGGCTCGTTCACGGGGTGTGAAACTC
>DASYYZ010000110.1:0-13913 GCA_035946735.1 Terriglobia bacterium | reverse complement strand
TATTCCCAGCGCGAGGCGTGACTCATGGCAACCCTCCTGATGGCTCTTCGGGAGGGTTACATCTCTCACGACGCGCCGGGTAACATTTCTAAATGGCTTGACAGCCGCTTAGCAGTAACATTTAACATGTCTCGATTCGGCCTCTTTGCCTTATGAAGGGAAGGGAGTACACTGCAAAGGCCGGAAGAATGGGGCTGGCCGCGGATCAGTCCAAAATTTGAGTCAGGAACGTTTCCAGGAGTGAAGCGCAGCCGGAGAATCAACCAATCAGGGAGAGATCAAATGGTGACTTTGAGCGACGCGCGGCGGGTGATTGCAGCCGCGGAAAAGAAAGCTGCTGAGATCGGCCAACCCATGAACATCGCGGTAGCGGACGGAGGCGGCAATCTAGTCGCTCACGTTCGCATGGACGGGGCCTGGATCGGCAGCATCGATATTTCCATCAAGAAAGCGTACACTTCGCGGGCCTTTGACATCGCGACCAAAGATCTGGCCACGCACAGCCAGTCCGGAGGCCAATTCTTTGGCATTCACGCTTCCAATGACGGCAAAATCATGATCTTTGCGGGCGGGATTCCGCTGAAGCGCGATGGGAAAGTGGTGGGAGCCATTGGCGTCAGCGGCGGCTCCGGCGATCAGGATCATGCTGTAGCGGAGGCCGGCGCCGCGGCGTTTTGAACGGACGGACGCCGCGGGGGAACCGGCCAAGGGGAGGAATCGCAAACGTGCGGCGCACGCGTGTCTGCGCCACCCGCAACAAATTAGAGGAAGATTTATAGTCCGAAATCCAAATCAGGAGGTTTGAAGTTATGGCGGGCAATCGTGGTCTGGCGTACATGGGAACGGGAGTGGTGGAGGTCAAGAGCATTGACTATCCCAAGCTGGAGCTCGGCAGGCGCAAGTGCGAGCACGGCGTGCTTCTGAAGATCGTTTCTACCAACATCTGCGGCAGCGACCAGCACATGGTCCGAGGCCGCACAACGGCGCCCAAGGGCCTGATCCTGGGGCACGAGATCACCGGCGAGGTGATTGAAAAGGGCCGCGACGTGGAGTTTATCAGCGTCGGTGACCTGGTCTCCGTGCCGTTCAACATCGCCTGCGGACGCTGCCGCAACTGCAAGGAGCGCCAGACCGGCGTGTGCCTGAACGTGAATCCGGCGCGGCCCGGCGCGGCTTACGGCTACGTGGATATGGGCGGATGGGTGGGGGGCCAGGCGGAGTACGTGATGGTTCCATACGCCGACTTCAACCTGCTGAAGTTCCCCGATAAAGCGCAGGCCATGGAAAAGATCCAGGACCTCACTTGCCTCTCGGACATTCTACCGACCGGGTACCACGGTGCGGTGACGGCCGGAGTCACCACCGGTTCCACCGTCTACGTGGCGGGCGCGGGACCCGTAGGCTTGGCCTGTGCTGCCGCGTGCCATCTGTTGGGAGCCGCCGTCGTCATTGTTGGTGACATGAATGCGGAGCGCCTGGCGCAGGCGAAAAGCTTTGGCTGCGAGACCGTCGACCTCTCGAAGAGCGACAAGCTCGGCGAGCAGATCGAGCAGATCCTGGGCGTGCCGGAAGTCGACTCCGCAGTGGACTGCGTGGGCTTTGAGGCTCGCGGTCACGGCGCGGGGTCGTCGAAAGAAGCTCCGGCCACGGTGCTTAATTCCCTGATGCAGATTACGCGCGCGGCCGGCGCCGTAGGTATTCCCGGGCTTTACGTGACGGACGATCCCGGCGGCGTCGATGACAACGCCAAGACGGGCAACTTGAGCATTCGCATCGGTCTCGGGTGGGCCAAGTCTCTGCACTTTATGACGGGCCAGTGCCCGGTGATGAAGTACAATCGCGGCCTGATGATGGCCATTCTCTACGACAAAATCAAGATCGCGAAAGCCGTCAACGTTACCGTGATCACGCTCGATGACGGGCCGCAGGGCTACAAGGACTTCGACAAGGGTGCGGCCAAGAAGTACGTGATCGATCCTCACGCCAGCATCTCGCGGAACTGATTCCAAAGTCGGACGGCGGGGTCGAGTTGCGCGCGGGGCGGCGCATCGATCCTGCCGTGCCGAACCTCTCCGATCTTCTCACTGGCTCATTACCGGAACGGACCGCGGCCCAGGGGCGCGGACCCCGCTTTCGGGTCCTCGGCTGCTATGGTAGTAGAGGCCGCAGATCGGGAAGCGCGTTCTGCGCTACCTCTCTGGCCACCCGAGCGAAAATCGCCTCCGATGAGGGCGCAGGTTGCCGCGACTATGCATTGCATATACAATGGGGCGAGTCATGTTCGAGTGGGACAGAAACAATCTCCGTAAGATTCGGGCACACCAGATCGACCAGGAAGAAGCGGAGCAGGCGCTGCGGAGAGATCCTGTTCCTATTTATGAACAAGAGGTTGAGGGCGAGCCACGGTTCGTGTACTACGGTGAGACCGAGCGAGGCCGCTTACTCGCCTTGATCGTAACGGAACGCGCCGGCAAGATTCGCGTGGTGACGGCCTACGATCTCGACGCGGGCAAAGACGTGAGTATGCCAGGAGGCGTGCAGAGGGAGAGTGAAGCCATGGGGAAGAAGAGGCTCCAGATGCCAAAATTCAAGAGCGAGAGCGCGGAGGCCGATTGGTGGGCAAGCTCCGGCGGGCGCGCCTATCTGAAGCAGAAATCGGCTGAAAGCCGATCAAAAGGAGGCAAGGCGGGAGAATCAAGCCTGGTTGCAAGCCTGAACGAGAGGCCAAGCACACAGATCGCTATTCGACTGCCTGGCGCCGATCTTGCGCAGGCACGCCAAATCGCCCAGCGCAAAGGCATCGGCTACCAGACGCTGCTGAAAATGCTGGTACACGAAGGTTTGGCGCGCGAGGCGCGTCGAGGTTAGGCGGGCCAGTGGCAGGCGACCTTGAGCTCGTCGTCCCACGTTGAGCCAACGCGGACCCCGCCTTCCGGTCCGCGGCTGTTATGTTAAAAAGACCGCGGAACGGAAAGCGCGGTTTGCGCCAACTCCGGGTTTCTTGTTGGTATCATTCAATTCTGTCCTTCGTCAGGGACACCGGTGTGGGGTATGGAGCGCATCGAGAAAACCGTTTTCATCAGCTATCGCCGCATAAATTTTCCTTGGGCACTCAACGTTTTCCAGGACCTGACACATCACGGCTATGACGTGTTCTTCGATTACATTGGTATCGCTAGTGGCGATTTCGAGCGGATCATCCTCGAGAACATAAGGGCTCGGTCGCATTTCCTTGTCGTGCTAACCCCCTCCGCCCTGGAGCGCTGCAGCAACCCGGCGGATTGGTTGCGCCGCGAGATCGAGACTGCTCTGGCCAGCCGCCGCAATATCGTCCCGCTCATGCTAGAAGGCTTCGACTTTGGCACACCTGGAATAGCCGGTCAGCTTACGGGCGAACTGGCTGCACTCAACCACTACAACGCGCTAAACATGCCACCGGACTACTTTTTGGAAGCGATGGAGCGGCTGCGCTGCAAATTCCTGAATGTGCCGCTGGATTCGGTGCTGCACCCGGCGTCCAGTTCCGCACAGCGAGCGGCGGCAGAACAGAAGGCTGCGGCTGAGAGGGCTCCGGCGGTCCAGGAAGAAGAGCTGACGGCACAACAGTGGTTCGAGCGAGGGTTTGAGGCTGCCGACCTTGGCGAAAAGTTCCGCTTTTACAACAATGCCATCCGGCTCAGGCCCGATTTTGGCGAGGCCTTCGTCAACCGGGGCGGTGTACGCCACCTGAAAGGCGACCTGGAGGGCGCGCTGCAGGATTTCAATGAGGCCATCCGGCTCAAGCCCGACCATGTCTGTGCCTTCGTCAACCGGGGCGGTGCGCGCCGCGACAAGGGCAACCTGGAGGGCGCGCTGCAGGATTTCAATGAGGCCATCCGGCTCAAGCCCGACCTTGCCTATGCCTTCAGCAACCGGGCCGCTGTGCGCCGCGACAAGGGCGACCTGGAGGGCGCGCTGCAGGATTTCAATGAGGCCATCCGGCTCAAACCCGATTTTGGCGAGGCCTTCGTCAACCGAGGCCTTGCACGCCACGCGAAAAGCGACCTGGAGGGCGCGCTGAATGATTACAACGAGGCCGTTCGGATCAACCCCGACCTTGCCTATGCCTTCGGCAACCGGGCCGATGTGCGCCGCGACAAAGGAGACCTGGAAGGCGCCCTGCAGGATTACAATGAGGCCATCCGGCTCAAGCCCGACTATGCCTTTGCCTTCTACAACCGGGCCTGTGTGCGGTCCAACAAAGGAGACCTGGAAGGCGCCCTGCAGGATTACAATGAGGCCATCCGGTTCAAGCCCGACTATGCCGAGGCCTTCACCAACCGGGGCATTGCGCGCCAAGCGAAAGGCGACGTGCAAGGCGCGCTACAGGATTACACCGAGGCGATCCGGCTCAAGCCCGACCTTGCCTATGCCTTCAACGCCCGGGGCAGTGTTCGCCGCGACAGGGGCGACCTGGAAGGCGCGCTACAGGATTACACCGAGGCCATCCGGCTCAAGCCCGACCTTGCCTATGCCTTCAACGCCCGGGGCAGTGTTCGCCGCGACAAGGGTGACCTGGAGGGCGCGCTGCAGGATATGAACGAGGCCATCCGGCTCAAGCCCGACTATGCCGAGGCCTTCGCGAACCGGGGCATTGCGCGCAAAGCGAAGGGCGACCTGGAGGGCGCGCTGCAGGATATCCACGAGGCCATCCGGCTCAAGCCCGACCTTTACAAACCTTTTCCCAGGTTTTTATATCGATTCACGGCGCGCTTACTCCGGAGTTGGATTAGAAAGAAGAGCACGAAATAGGAACCCGTCGCCGCTGGTGGGTCAAGATCATCCTGGTTGGGCCTCCGAGCCGAGTCTCTGAATTTCCTTGCTGGCGAGGTTCCGGGACTGCCTGCCCCATTTTTCACTTTTCTGGAGTGGGAGAGTTCGCTTACCATGGGCGCCGACCACCTAGCTGCCCATTCCGTCGGGCAGGATGGCGCAGATCGAACCTCTGCGATTTCGCTACTCGATTTTTTGAACCCCGGCGAGGAAGGCCTAAGTAGCTGAAGTCGCCGGAAAGAACACAGCCCGGAAATAAATGGTCCCGCCAGTCCCACGTGTCCCCACCAATCGATTTCAGCCTGCTAGCCTGATCCAGGGAATCGATTCGGACGTTCGAAGAGCCCGAAGGGCGGAGCCATTATAGTCCTTGACAGGGATTTCAGCCGTTGCTCCTGGCTTCTGGATTCTTACTTCTTACTTCTGACTTCTTTCGTCCTGTCACTCCCAAAGGAGGTCCCATGTGTCTTCGCAAATCGCCAACTCGCACGCCGGCGTTCCTGGCTGCCAATCGCGCCAATGCCGCCCGATCCACCGGACCGCGTACACCACAAGGCAAGCGCGCCAGCGCCTGGAACGCGCTTCGGCACGGATACCGCAGCCGCGCCGGCTGGGCCGCCGAGCCGCACGACGCTCGCGATGCCGAGGCCTTTGAAGCTTTCATGAAGGCCTTCCGGGCCGCCGTGGTCCCGGTCGACGGCGAAGCGGCCGAGCGCTCCCTGCGCGAGTGCGTGGCGCCGCTGTGGAGGACCAAGCGCCTCCTGGACCACTGGCTCAGCCGGCATCCGTGGCCGCAGTTCCCGGAGGATCCGGTTCCGCCGCCGTTTTTGAGTTTGGTTTTCCCGCGCCGCGTCAAAGAGGGCGGGCTGCAGTGGTGGATCAAAGTTTCGGTGTCGGTGCGCTGGGGCCGCAGTCCGGTCTGCATGATGATTCGCGACGCCGATCCCGAATCCGCCGGGGCAGCGTGGCTGGACTGGAGGGCGCGCCGTGGTTCGGCACACACGGTGGTGACCGTCACCTGCACGGGCCATCCCTGGACGCGATCGCACCGCCAGCGGCTGCGAACGAAGCCGGAATGTCATAGAAAAGGTATGGCTTGGGAAAATGTGATGGACGATTGTCAGACTGCTGGAGCGGGCGGGGAACGCGCACCTCGCGACTTCGGGATCGCGCCGGCTTCGAGGCCGCCTCGGACTGCGCGCAGGGCCGCCGTGACTGGCCACTCGGGTCGCGGGGCCGGGAATGGCTGGTGGACGAAGATCGGGTCGCGGCTGCGCGCCCTGATTGCGAGTCGCCGGTCGCGAGTCGCCGGTTCGGGATTCTCAAGTTCCGGAGGACTCGCCAACGAAGCCGGAATATTTCAGAAAACAGGCGCCCTGCAAAAGTGTGGTGCGCCGGATGAGTGACCGGAAGCCGGTCGCCAGGTACAGGCGACGGACGCTGCCGGGCCGTTCGTCACGCACTGGCGGGGCCTTTCTACTTTTCTTCACCCCCGAGCTGTGGTACGGTTGCTGCTGAGGGATTCGCTCGCGCCACGGCTTAAACCGCCAGGCGCCCAGCGGGGCAGTTGATCGATTCGCCGAACCTCCGCGCCGCTGTACGCCGGGGATTCGGCCGGCTCTCCGAGGGGCGCGTCAAAGCCGGGTGCTGGAATGCAGATTGACATTGAAAACCCCAGGCCGCGCGTCGAGGTCGAGAGGCCTCGCGCGAGCAGCCATTTTGATTCTCATCGCCGCGCCGAGTTTGAAGGCTTCCTGCTCTCCACTGCGGGCGCGCTGGTCCTGCTGAGCCTCATCTCCTACCATTCTCTCGACCCGTCGCTTGACACCTCGGCTTCCACTTTGTCCGCGGTACACAACTGGATCGGGCGCGTGGGCGCCTATCTGGCTGACGGCTTGCTGCAGGGCCTGGGATGGACCGCCTATCTGGCGCCGCTGGTGCTTCTCGTGGTCGGCGTGCGGCGCATGTTCCTAAGACCTTTTGCGGCTCCGTGCACCAAGGCGGTGGGAGTTGTGTTGCTGGCGGCTTCGCTGGCCGCGCTGCTGGATTTGTTTGCGGTCGCGCCGCCGGTCGCGGGCCTCATTCGGAGTGGCGGCGTCGCCGGATACCTGCTGGGCGCGGCGCTGCTGGAAGGGCTGAATCCGATAGGCGCGGCCATCGTTGCCGGCGCCGTTTTCCTGGCTTCGTTATTTCTTGTGACGCGCTTTTCCTTCGCCACCTTGGGTCGATTCTTGCGGGAGCAGTTTGCTCCGCTGGCAGGCGTCAGAGATAGCTGGCGCGCCTGGCGGGAATCTCGCGAGCGGCAACGGTTGAAAAAGAGGCTCGAACAGGAGCGCAAGACTGGCAAGGCGCCCGTCGGAGCGGAGAAACCGGCTGCGGCCGCCGCGAGACTGACTCCTGGTCTGAAAATAGCGCCCGAACCCCATATTCAGCGGCGCGTACCACGCCCACCGGTGGATGAAGATGAAGCGGACGAGCCCCGGCCGGTTTTGAACGGCCTTCATGATCCGCGAGTGGCATCTGGCGAGGGCCTCGGCCTCACGCGGCCTGCGATGGCGCCTTCGCTCGGAGCCGCCCGCCGCGCGCCGGCGGCGCCTGCGAAGGCCAGTCGCGCGGCGCACAAGTACAAGCTGCCGAGCCCCGCGCTGCTGCGTCCCCCGGCGGAGGAACAGGGCATTGACGAGGCCGAACTCAAGGAGCGGGCCGCGCGCCTGGTGGAGAAATTGGCCGAGTTCGGAGTCACCGGCAGCGTTACCCAGATCCATCCCGGGCCTGTGGTCACCACCTTTGAATTCAAGCCCGAGGCGGGAATCAAGTACAGCCGCATCACTAACCTCGTCGATGACCTGTGTCTCGCCATGAAGGCCGAATCCATCCTGATCGAGCGCGTCCCGGGCAAGTCCACGGTGGGCATCGAAGTGCCCAATCTGCACCGGGAAGTGATCTATCTGCGCGAGCTGGTGGAGGGCGCCGATTTTACCGGCTCGAGTTCAAAGCTGACGCTCTGCATCGGCAAGGACATCACGGGCAAAATCAGGGTGGCCGACCTCATGCAGATGCCGCACGTGCTGATTGCGGGCTCCACCGGTTCGGGCAAGAGCGTGGCTCTCAACGCTATGATCGTCTCCATGCTCTACAAGGCCACGCCCGGCGAAGTGCGGATGATCATGATCGATCCCAAGCGCCTGGAGCTGAGCCTCTATGACGGCATTCCGCACCTCTATACGCCCATCGTCACCGAGCCCAAGGTGGCCGCCAACGTCCTGCGTCGCGCCACCCACGAAATGGAGCAGCGCCTGAAGAAACTCGCGGCGCGCGGCGTGCGCAACATCGAGCAGTACAATCGCCTGTTCGAGTCCGAAGCCACGCTCGATCTTTTCGACGACAGGGGTGAAGCGAAGAGCGGTGAAGCGGAGGGGCCGCTGCCGTATCTCGTGATCGTCATCGATGAGCTGGCCGACCTGATGATGGTGGAGCCGCAAACCGTGGAGGAGTCGATTACGCGCCTGGCCCAGATGGCCCGCGCCGTGGGCATTCACCTGATCCTGGCCACTCAACGGCCCTCGGTGGACGTGATCACCGGGCTCATCAAGGCCAATATGCCGTCGCGCATTTCGTTCCGCGTAGCCTCCAAGGTGGACTCGCGCACCATCCTGGACGGCAACGGCGCCGAAGCCTTACTCGGCCGCGGCGACATGCTGTTTATGCCGCCCGCCACCTCGCGCCTGCTGCGCCTGCACGGGTCGCTGGTGACTGAAAAAGAGATCAACAAAGTGGTGGACTGGTGGAAGGCGCAGTCAGCTCCGCAGTACAACGAAAACTTTTTGAATCCGATCGGCGATCCTGACGCTGAGATCGACGACGAGCAGGAGGAAGACGGCCCCGATCTGGATGAGGTTTACGAAGAAGCCGTGCGGCTGGTGGTGGACTCCGGCAAGGCCTCCACCTCCCTTCTGCAGCGTCGCCTTCGTCTGGGCTACGGGCGCGCTGCCCGCCTGCTCGACTTGATGCAGCGCGACGGCATCATCAGCGCGCCGGACGGCTCAAGGCCGCGCGAGGTGCTGAAGCGTCCGGAGTGGCTGGCGGAAGTGGAAGAGCCGCTGCGCTAGCTCGCTCGGCAGGCGTCGGGATCAGGGGCTGGGGTACCACGACCCCATGGGCGGCTTGTGGGGCAAGTAATGTAGGCTATCAGCCTTGCCGGCTTTGGGCTCGGAGCGAAGTTGCTTGGGGCTCCGAACGAGGCGGCGACCGGAGGTGATCGCATCGCGAGCGCGATTTGACAGGTCTGAGTTCCTCACCACAAAATATATCTACCGTGCCGCGGTAGCTCAGGTGGTAGAGCGCAGCCCTGAAAAGGCTGGCGTCGGCGGTTCAACTCCGTCCCGCGGCACCAACCGATTTGGTGCTCGGAAAACTGCCCAACAGATTCCACTCCCCCGATGCGACAAAGAAGCGCTCGCCGTTTGCTTCCATTGGGGTTAGGTCAATTCGGTCAACGTGTCTCAGTATCTCAGCCTTGGCGGTAGGCACGTCCGAATACAGTAGGCTCCTTACATCGGTGAGCCTGGACAATACAAACTCTCGGATGTCCTGGACTTGGGCCTGGATCGAGTCGCGGTTTCCTTGGAGTAGCCGGTCGCTGATGGAGCGGAGTTCTTCCTCTCGCTCGTTGATGGCGGCGATAACGGCCGCTGGCACTCGCGAGCCGCCTCCGGTTGCGAGCGCCTGCGTAAGTCTTCTGACCTCGGCCTCCAGCGTGCTCTTGCGCTTTCGGAGCGCCTCTAATTCCGTGCTCATGGCTTCGAATCGGGAGTCTAACTCCGATTCCAGCTTCTTGATGGTGTACTCCACGACATCGGGCCGGAGCACTGCGTCTTGAAGTCCCTGTAAGAGCCTTTTCTCCAGAACCTCGCTTCGCTCTGTCAGATCATTGGAGCATGTATTCCGCAGGTGATGCATAGGGCACCCGTACTTTGCATAGCCGCGTTTGCCCTTGCCGGAAATGATGTTCATGTTAGCGCCACACGGGGCACACCGCAGGATACCTGAAAACAAATAGGGTGAGCCGATGGCGCTCCAGCGTGTGATCAAGCCTGCCCGCGATTTGCTCCCGAAGTGCGAGCGGACGAACTCGAAACGGCTGCAAACCTGTTTCCACAACTCATCCGAGATTATCCGAAGCTCCGGCGCTTCCGTGCGAATCCACTCCGACTCCGGCCTCCTCCGGTACACTCTCCGTCCGGTCGCCGGGTTGCGGACTTTGCGCTTCTTGTTCCAAATGACGCGCCCTACATAGCGCTCGTTTAGCAGGATCTGACGAATTGCCGTTGGAGCCCATGAGCGCTGAATCCGTCCAAGCTGAGGCTGCGGAGAGGGCACGCCTTCCGCGTTTAGCCTTTTAGCAATTTGCTTGAGGCTGTGGCAATCGGCGTACATCTGGAACACGCGTCGTACCACCATTGCCTGGACGGGATCGATCTCAAGGCGGACGCCTGACTCATCCTCCCGGCGCCGATACCGGTAACAGCGTCCGCCCGTGTGCAGACCCTTGCGGACCAATCCTTCCATTCCGCGATGAACGCGCTTCGCGGTGTCGGCCAGGAACAATTGGTCGATCATTCCGCGAGCGGTCAATAAGAGTTGAAATTTCTCGTCCTGGCTGTCGATTCCTTGGGAGACGAAACAGAGCCGGATATCCGCGTAGCTGAGCCGCTCGCACAGATTCAACACGTCGGCCTGCTTCCTCGACAGCCGGCTGGTGTCCTCGGCAAGAATCAAATCGAATGCGCGGATCGGCGATTCGGCCTCCGCCAAAAGTTGCCTGAGGCCTGGACGCTGCAACGTCGCGCCGCTGATCTCTTCATCCGAATAGATGTGCTCTTTCAGCAAACGCCAACCGTGTTCTGTGGCATACTGCTGGCATTTTCGGAGTTGGTCCTCGATTGAGACTGGATTCTGCTTGTCCGTGCTGTATCGGGCGTAGGCCGCACAACGCAGGCTCACTGGTTCACCTCGGGCGGAGATGTTACCTCTCCTGCGGAATGTGACACGGACTCCGCCTCAGTTGCAAGAGTTTTCTGCGCCTCGGTTAAATAGTCCTTGACGAGGATGGGAATAAGGCAATTGTCCACCCAGCTTTTGATTCCTGGGGCTAGGTCGGACGGCTGCGAAATGTGACGGGGCTGCCGCATGATGCTCGCTGCCTACTGAACCCGCAATGACCTCGGCGGGTCCCACCGTTCAAGCCAAAGCGTGTATCGGTCTCGCCCGGATGCCGACACGTTATCGAGTCTCGCCGCTCGGTCGTGTGCCCTGGGCGTCTGAGACTCGGCAGGACTTGGCGGGTACTTCCGTAAAACACTCTGTGCTAGCTCTTTAATGCTGTCCTTCATTCTCATCTGCCTCGGCAGTCTCGCAGTCTCGCACCATAGAGGGTGAGACCTGAGACTGCTCTCGCCAGCGTCGCTGAAACTTGAAAGCCGTCGATCTCGGGAGCTTCAACTCCTCGATCGCGTCTGGTACTTTGCCGCCTGAGTCGAAGAGCGAACATGCTTTGTCATACATCGACGCCTCAAGGTCTCGAATCGCCCATTCGGAGCCCTTATCCCCGGTGACGAGCTGAACCGCGAACGACTTGGCCTTGCGGCCGAAAAGGTCGCGGCCCTCTTCAAGGTGGACTTCGACTGACAAACCGTCGGTCGGGTCGTAGTCGGGCGGATTTCGCAGAGCGATGATGGTGTCGAGCAAGTCCTCCCGCTTGGACGTGCCTCGCTGGTTCTTTCCTTGATGCCCCGCATGATGCAGAAACAGGACCGATTTTCCGGCGCGGCGCAGGCTTAGTCCCCATTCCTGCAAGGGCAGCCATGCCTCGGCCTCGTTCTCGTTGCCGGTGCGACACAGAGCCGACAAATTGTCGAGAACCACCAGGCGCGCCCGTTCTACATCTGGTCGAAGCAGGTCTTGGCCCTGACGCGTCGAAAGATCGGGTATGCAGAAGTTCTGAAGGTCTGGCGTAATGATGCGCAGATTCTCGGCTCCGGCGTCCGTGCCAATCGCGTTAGCGATTTCGGCGCACCACTTCTGCAGGAGAGAGGCCGGCAGTTCGCCGTCTATGTAGAGGACGGGCTGGGGGCTCGGAGCGGTCCATCTCAGGAATTGTGACCCGCTCGCCACTGCGACAACGATTCCGAGCGCAAGGTGCGTCTTGCCAACTCCCCGCTTTGCATAGAGCAGGGACAGTCCTTGCTCTGGTATCACCGGATCAAGAAGCATACCGCGCGGCGGAAGGTTCATCGAGAGTAGCTCGCGTAGGCTGACAGCGCGGAGCGTTTTCGTCCTTCCGTCACTTCCTTGCGCTCTGAGTGTGTCCAGCTCTTCAAGCGCCTGACGAATGCTGTCAGGGTTAGCGCTGACGTAGGCCTGCTGCAACCTCAGAGCGGACGCTGCACCTCGACGCCAATCCGCGCACTGAATGATCCGATTCCTGTAGAAAGTCAGATTGGGGTAAACAGGCATTCCATCGGTTAATTCCGCGATTAACACGGGCGAAACTCTGGCGGGATCTAGGCGTCGCGCCAATCGATCGGAGTTTATGGGTTCGCCTTCAGAGTCCATTCTTAGGATTTCTGCGGCGATGTCCTGATGAGACGGCCGGTAAAAGACGCCGGGTTCAAGACCGGCAAGCGGGGCAGCGGTCTCACCCATGAGGCAGTTGCCGAGAATCATCTTTTCGGCGTGCTCGTCGTGGGGTGGGGTTCGGCTCATTTCGCTCTCAAGGTTTTCCGACACCCGTTTCGTGCCGGCCTGGCCCATGCTTAGGGTAAGCTCGGATCGGACAGTAGGTGCGGACACACTACAGGTCTTGTGTGTGCAACATCGCCTTATTCAGTTGATCTTCTTGGAAATATTTTCGGGTTTGAGCTGTTCTGGAGGCGGCGTGGGCGGCCATTGGCCCAAGGCTTTGCGCCAATGAACCATGATTTCTACAAAGAGATTGCCGCGCTTGAGAAGGTTCGCCACGTAACTCGGGCGAAGGCCGTACGTGGTGGCAAGCACGCCCAAAGCAAACTTGCGCCCAGGGGGGTGGGCATAGCGATCAACGATTGAAGTTTGAAACTGTGGAAGCTTCCCGCGTAGCTCCATGCGCGTGAGTTCCTGGTTGCGATATTTCTTTTGTAGGATCGGGTCGGCCTGCTCTCGGATGAAGCGATAGTCGAGGGCCAAACCTGCGGGGTTCGGTTCCTCACGTGCCCACTCGGAAGGGAAAAGGGCATCGCTGATTCTCTGCAAACTCTCCAAGGCCGCCCGGCGATCTTTCGGGTCGACTGCTCGTCGAGCAGTCCACGTATTGAAGACGATCCATTGGCGAAACGGCTCCACGTGGATCGCGGCAAATAACAGGGCCGGTACCAGGAGGTCCATCATTGGTCGGGCTCGGGTCCATGCGGCAAACTCATGCGGCGGAACCGGGAAGTTAGGGTAACCCCTGACTGCGGCGCTGAAAGCCAGAAAGTCCGAGTCTTTCGCCGCTTTCGCAAAACTCTGCCGAATTAGGCTTGCTCGAAGGTCGAACAAGTGGACGTGATCCGGTAACACCTTATAGGGGGAAGCAAATGCCGTAACCGGTAGCTCGATGGCCTCCGAGAGTTTCATGAGCACGACAAAGGCGAACACTGCCTCCCGAATGAGGGCCTCATCCCAGTGCATATCCTTGGGGACTGGGGTGCCGCCTTCCGTGAACAGTTCAGCTCGCCAAATCTCCTTGAATCGGGGGGAAAGCGCCGGCTCGAAGTAACAAACGAAGCGCTCCCACCTATGGTTAGCGATCTGCCGGAGGGCCTCCGGTGAATGAGCAAGCGCCCATTCTCTGTATTCGAGCGCGTGGGGGAGTCTCGCCATGTCAGCTCTGCCGGTTGTTGCTACGCGTAGGGCAATATGATAACAATTTCGAGACAATGACTTGGACTGCACCCTTAGGGTGAGACAGAGGAATTAGGGACAGGTTGCCATTCGCTGTAAAGGCCTTGGCCTTGGAATTAGACCATAGCATGCTGGTGCTGGTCGGTGAAGCGGAGGCGGGCACTGCTGGAGAGCAACCCGCC
>DASYYZ010000109.1:0-32211 GCA_035946735.1 Terriglobia bacterium | reverse complement strand
ACCGAAAGAAACCGGCAGTCCAACGACCACCAGTTTGTATTCGGCAAACCGGGTTAGAGTGGTGATGTCCCGGGCGTCCAACTCGTTTAGACGAGCCTTGCCGGCGGCACGTATTTCCTCGCTCAGAGGATTGTTCATACGTGACTGTGTTTGGCGCGGTTTTAGGTTTGCCGCGCCGGTCGGGCCGGTTGGGTCCACAGGAATTGCTCTCCGGCGGGAGTGAAGACGGCAACCGGCGGACCGCCGACCAACTGGCGGAGCGCTTGAGCCAGGAGCCGCGACACGCCGAGCAAGCCGGATGGCTGCCAAGTTCCAGTGTCGGGTTTGCGGTCAGGGAATCTGCAAATACAAACATGGAAGCGACAAGCCTGGGCATTGGGTTCCCAGGCAATTTCGGCAAAGATCTCGCCATCATGGCGGAGGACCGTGTTGAGCCTAAAGCCCTGGGCTTCCGCGGGCGCGACCAAAAGGCCGGTTTGGGTGATCGGTCGGGAGACACTGCTGTGCAGGGGGACCAGCGATGCCAATTCGGCCAGTGCGGCGAAGATGTGTTGGGGCACCTTGCATCTGCGATACAGTTGCAGCAGCAAAGCCTCCAGCGGCAGGTACGTGGTGCCAGCGCTCTGGACGACTTGGAAGCTTTGGCATCGCAAGGAAAAGGGCAACTGCTCCGAGGGGAAGAGCAGGTGTTCGAGCCGGCAGAGAGTCGGAGCGTGAGAGGACTGATAACGGAATAAATCGATTCTGCTGGTGGTGGTTGGGCTGGCCCATTCGCAGAGCAACCCCAGCGGTTGAATTGTGCCCTTGCCCAGTTCGGGCACCTTGTGCCCGCTGGTGAAGTAAGGGCCGAATGTTAATTGGGGTCTCATAACCGGATCGGGTGGAGGGCAGCGTCTGGACGACCCAGAACCGCCAACACCCAAGCCTAACTTACTCTCCTTCGATTCAAGTTTGGCGCGTTACCGGGAGCACCAAGAAGAGAAACAAAATCGGCCGGTTCATTCGCACGCGCTCGCTATCGCGTGACCCCACGAAACTTAACCATTACGGCTTGCGCGAGCACTTTGACCGGGCACTTAAATAACAGTATCTGATTCCGCGTGCCGGGAAAACTGCGAGGTCGCCGGATCCAAAATCTCTGGTCCATCTACACGAGGGTGAACCTGAATTCAGTTGCCCACGCGGCGTGGCAATTCCTTGCTGAGGCAGGGCTGCACCATTGAGCGGCTTTAGCAGAATTCCCTGATCTTTTCTGTCTTTCTCGGTACCAGAGTCTAATATTCATCAATCGGTATGAACGGGGAACCTGTTGAAACTTCGCTAAGCGATCTTAGGAAAACGGATTTCACGCTCTTAAAGAAAGGCGAGAGCCTGCAGATCTTTGAGTCGGATTTTCCGGAGTGCCTGATCACCCGCAAGGGGAAGGTGCTTAATTGCGAATTGCGGGAACACATTTACACCAAGTACTGGAACCATAAGTTCCATGCCCTGATTTTCGCTAAAGCGATGGTCCGAGCTGTGCGCCGTTATATGTCAGAGGGAAATCCCCTATCAGCTCCCAGTATCGGGAACCATGACGAACCCCATATTTTCATTTCGTGGAACCTAAGTCTTCCGACTTCAATCCATGGAGAACGTCTCATATCATCGATCCACGATTGCTGGCATTCGGTGTGGCAGCGCGCCAACAATATCCTTGAGGACTCTGAATCGGTCTTGGTACTCGGCAAAGACACCGGCCCCGGGATGAAACGCCTGAAAACCATAGCAGGGGTCCTGGAGGATGCCGGCTACTACGTCTATATCGTCAAAGACCAGCCTGACCGCCTTGGTGAAAGCGTCATTCAGAAAGTCCTCCGCCACGCTCTCATGTCGCGCTTCGTCATAATCGAAAACACCGAACCTTCAGGGCACTTGTATGAAGTCCCGCACGTCACAAAAATGGCCGAGTGCGTCACCGCCGTTCTTCAAGAGAAAGCCAAGGGAGCAACCTGGATGTTCGAGGACGCATATGGAAAGACTACGGCTTGGAAGAAGTTCACCTACGCCCCGAAGGACCTGGCCCGAACCGTCGCTTTGGCTGCAGCCTGGGCGCAAAAGGAGCTGAAGAAGTTCGCGAACTACCAGCGCAAAACTCTGCGCTGGCTGGCGAAGAAGTAAGCGAAACCCTGAAACGCCTTCCTCGCCATGGGACTCCTGACCAAATCCTATCTGTCAGCCAAAGCACAAAAGACCTCGGGATACGTGACCGAACAGTACATTCGGGCCGCGTCTGCCGAAAAGCTCCTGAACTTCGCCAACACGGCGACAGCGTCTGAAACGTTCGACATTTTCCTATCCCACTCGCGCGAGGATGCCATCCTTATCAAGGGGCTTAGGGACGAGCTCACCGAACTCGGGCTGCGGGTTTACGTGGACTGGATCGAGGACCCACAACTCGACCGCTCCAACGTCACCACCGAGACCGCCGCCCAGCTTCGCTCCCGAATGAAACAAGCAAAGTGCCTCCTGTTCGCAACCTCCGAGGCCGCAAAGAAATCTGTCTGGATGCCATGGGAATTAGGCTACATGGATGGCTACCGGAATTCGCGCGTCGCCATCGCACCGATGGTGGAGGACTATCAGGCGGGCGGAGAATTCAAAGGCCAGGAATACCTCGGTCTCTATCCCTACCTCGACAAGACCGGCACCACCCTTTATATCCACAAATCCAGTCAGCGATACGTGCGCTTTGCCGACTGGCTCGAAGGCAAGGACCCATAGGTCACAGCTCAGGCAGTCCTACTCAATGCCGGCTTGCTCCGCAGCCGCTTCAACCCAATCCGCAAAGTTGTTAAAACCATCGTCATCCTCCCAGTCGTAAACCGAGAAAAGTGTGTCCAGCACTGGCTTATCCGTCCCCTTCAGGTACGGCACGGTCGATTCCGTGATGAGCGACTGATACGGGGCATCCTTCCATCCGTCCTTGTACTGGATCATCGGCCGCAGCTTACCGTCCTTTGTCCCATAACCAAGGTAATGGAAGGGATTGCCCCCGGCTGTATCTACTCCTGCGTGCGGGTCTGCAATTTGATGAATGCGGATGCCGAACACCCCCATCCCAAGCTCGATGCTCTTGAAAATTTCGTAGTCCACCCACCGCCGCGTATACGTCTCCTTCCCAATCAACACACAAAGCACCGTGCACCCCTTCAGGCCGGCGTTAATCATCTTCCGCACGACCTCATCACCATCCTCCTTCGCTTTCTCCTCGAGCGACCCGTCGAAGAAGCCGGCAGCAGTGTAGTTTCCTTTCGTCACGTGGTGCTGCTTCACAATCTGAGCCCGCATTATATCGCGCTGGTAATGGAAACTGAAGAACACGGTTCTTGCCATAGTAGCCCTCTGGTTATTGTGTCGACCCCATACACCTATTTACTCAAGCTCGAATCCCTGATTTGTGAATTTCAAAGTGCGGCAGTTTTCCGAAACTGTTCGCACCGCTTTCTCCGGCACACCGCCAGGTACACGCGCCTCGATCTCCACGGTGATGACAACTTGGCTGTTGGGCAAACTGGCCAGGTGCTGGATCACTTCGCTCGCGATCGTCCCAATATCCCGGTTGATCCGTGCGGCATCCACCCTCACGCTGCCGAAGAAGCGCGTTGGCGGAACCGCCGCGGCCGGTGCCCCGCTCGCTGGCCCCGGCGTCACCGGCCCAGGACCGCCAGGCGCCGGCCCCCCGGTCGCCGGCTTGCCTGCCGGCTCTGACTTCGCCGGTGCCTGCGGACGCTCAGCCTCCATTTGTCGTTCGGCCACCGCTGGCTTTACCAGCAGTCCCACAGCATCACCCCCGAACGCCAACACCTGTCCCGCCCGCAACCCCACATATCGCCCCTTCGCTTCGTCGAACGATTCCGCAAACGCGAACGTATCATTGCGCCACGTCATCAGCGCGACGCCCTCTCGCATCGAGCTCAGGATCACATCCTCATCGCGCAGGCGCTGTAGGTAGGGATAACGCGCAAAGTCTTCCACCAATTGCTTCACAGCGGCATGGTCGCCCCGCCACAACGGAATCGTGTCCAGCGCCTGTCGCAAAAGCGTTGGCGTGAACTGCGCCACCATCTGGCCGTCGCTCTTCAGCTTTCGCGAGGCCCGCACCGCCAGGGCATCCGCCCCGGTCAACCGGGTCTGCTGCCACTCCACCGCCGCCTGCGGGTTGGGTTGCGTAGGCACCAGGAGCCACTGGAACGTTTCGCCAATCCGGCTCGTCGTGGTCCGGTCCCATGTCCCTTTCTGGGTCGCTGCCTGCCGCGATTGCGACTTGTCCAGGTTCAACTCCGTCTCCTGTTCGGTAATGGATTGCCAGGCAAGGTAATACCGCGCCGCCTGCTCCAACTCATCCAGCCGGCTCCGGTCCGCCGCCAGGAACACCACCGTGTTTTGGTAGATGCGCGGGCTGTTTCCCCGCTGGGCCAGAAATTCCTTTGCGGCTTCAAGCGCCAGGTTCGTGCCTTCACGCGCATAAGGCTTATCCACATCCAGCACCACCAGCCGGACTTCCATGTCATCGGGCACATCGCCGGAATTCGCCGGGAAGGGGTGAATCTTCGGAAATTCACCGCGCGACCGCAGGTCCTCTCGCACCCGACGCCGAATCTCCTCACCCACTCGGTCCGGTTCCCGCCGCAACTGCTCCGCTCGGTCATCCGCCAGCTTCGTCACCGTCGGCTGCGTCGAATACCAGTAACGGGCATTGTCCTGGTAAAGGTATGTCGCCGCCTGCGCCAGGTGGCGCAGCGCGTCACCAAACACCGCCGGCGCTTCCCCCGGCAGCACGCAACCCAACTTGATACGCCTATCCTCCTCGCCACGATTCGCGGCGCCAGGAATCGGCGCCGACCCCAAAAACAACGTCCGCGCCACGCGGCGGCACGCCGAGAACCGCCCCAGGTTCGGCTTTTCGCCGTCCAGCTTGCGCGGCAACGCGTCCACGCCGTCCACGTCCTTCTCAATCACCGTCTCCCACCCGCCAGGCAGGTACCCGGTAAGCTGCGAAACAATCACCGGATCATCCAGCGGAACGCTTGCCGGAAGAATCAGTGGCCCCCGGTCGTTGCCCTCCCACAACCGATGAATCACCGCCGCCATCAGCCGCAGCACGCCGCGCGTGCGCTGGAATTTCACCAGCCCAGACCAATCCTGGTACAACCGCTCAAAAACTTCCGGATGAATCGGATACGCCGCTTTCAGCTTCCGTTCAAAGTCCGATTCGCGGCACTCTGGCGGGAATTCCTGATGGTTCCCACGGTAGAGATCGCAAAACGCCTTCGCTGTGTTATCCCGCGACGCGTAGTTCGGTTCCGGCAAAGGTTGAAACAACCGTCGCCTCACGATCTCAAAGCTCTCTTCGGCATTCGCGGGCCGCCATGCTGCCGCCACCCGGCTAACCACGTTCCGCAAGGCCGCCAGCGCCATTCTCCCGCGCACGCCTCCCACTTCCTCGTCGTTCGCGTCGCTCGTCGGTGACACGCCGCCGCTCCCGTCGGCGGACGCCGGCAAGCTCACCACCAGCATCGCCCCGGGCACCGCCTTTACCTCCTCAGTCAGGGTTTGCGCAAATGTGAACTGTGTTTCAAAGTCGCCGCCCGGCAGGTCCTTCGTGTCGTGCAATCCCCGCGCATAGGCCACCCACTCATCAATCAGAATCAGGCAGGGCGTATATTTGCGCAGCAGTTTCCCGAGCGCGCCGCCCGGATTCGTCGCGGTTTCATCCGCCTGCTTTACCAGTCCGTACCCTTCCTTTCCCCCAAGCTGCCAGGCCAGTTCCCCCCACAAAGTTCGCACCACCGTCCCATCGTCCTTCTTGTCCGGCTGTCCCGGCGAAATCTTGTTCCCGACCAGGACGACACGGCGCACCTGCTTCGGCAGCCCCGCCTTCGCCTCGGTCATCACCACGTCCAGCCCAGGCATCTCCGCCGCCGGCCGCCCCGAGAACAGGTGCCACAATGCCAGCATCGAATGCGTCTTGCCGCCCCCGAAATTCGTCTGTAGCTCGATTACCGGGTCGCTGCCGTCGCTCGCCAGCCGCCGCACGGCCCGCACCAGTAAATCCTTTAACCCGATCGTCAGAAAGGTGCGACGGAAGAATTCCTGCGCGTCGGCGTACTCGTCGGATACCGTCTTCCGTATCTCCGGTGAAAAACTCGCGCGATACACCTGCCACAAATCGGCCGCGAACTCCGCCTGCTGGTACCGCCCGGACGCCACGTCCGGATGTGGTGTCACCACCTCACGCCACGGCTTCAGGCCAGCCGCTGTCCCGGACTCCAGGCCCAATGTTGCCTGCGTCTTCCGCCGTTCGTGCCGTGCCTGTTCATCGAACTTCACTCGCATCAGCTCGGCCTTCTGCCCCTCCAATTCCTCCGCTTCCTTCCGTGCGCTGACGGCGTTCAGTAACCGGTGCATCGAATCCAGCGCCCGGTAAGCGTCATCCGTGCTGAATGGCTTCTGATGCGCCCACTTGTTCCGGATCTCCAACAGCTCGCTCACGATACTCCGCTCGGCCCGGCCCAGTGTTTTGCCGAACACGTCATTCCAGCACTCCCACATGAGCCGCAGCAGCCCGGCTGCATCCCACTCTGGCGCCTGCTCCGAACCGCTCACCTGGATACCCGGCCCCAACACCTGCTTCGCCGTTGCCCACCACCTGGCGCCATGTGCGCTCTTTAGCTCCCGCTCCACAAAAGCGGGCAGCCCAGCCTTGAGGACTTCTAGCGCCTTGCCGACGCGTTCATGATTACTTTGTGCCATACCAGTTTGCTCGTTAGTACTGCGTCAATGATGCCGGAAAAGTAGGATAAGTAACGACGAAATCTCCCGCTTGCTCATGGTTGCGTCAGATGTAGTGCCTGAACGGTAGCGGCGCCTTCGGAACCGATGGCCCGCTGATCAAAACCTCACCGACTCCGTCGGCGAATTTCAAAGTCACCGGCACGCCATCGGCAAATCTGCACGAGTTGTAATTCAACTTCGTCAGCGCCAGCACGTCCTGAAGCACCGTTTCGATTGGCGCCTCCCCCCGGCTGACCTCAACGAAAAGCGGCGATGGCACCTCCTTGCCGGGATAGGTTTGGAGTCGAGGCGTAAAACCCCGCGACCACAGATAAGCTGACCTCTCGTCCTGCACCCAGGCTGTTCCGCGCATCACCGGCATCGAGCCCTCCTCGCGGTAGAGCCTGAAGCCATCGGCATCGTCAATCTTCACTCCTACCACCTTCGTTCGCGTACCTGCGGCCTCCAGAAAGCCGTGCCACTCCGGGTCCCCAAAACGCACTTTCCCGTGAACGAAAAGCTGATCAGGAGGATTCCCATCGTGCTTCCCCTTGTACGATTCGATGGCCTGGCTCAACAGCTCATAGGCCGCGTTGGTCGTCAGATGGAAATGGCCGCGCTTCCCCGTCATCCAGGGGCCAACGTTCCCCTTGAAAACCACCCCGTCACCGGAGTCGAGGAACATCTGCGCGGCGCAACACGCGGCTTGCGGATCAGCGTTCTTCTCATCGCGCTTGTAGGCTAGGCCCACGTAGCACACCCCCTTTCGCACCCCGTTCAATTTCCACGGCCGCCCCCCTACCTTGTAGTAAATGGCCGACCCCAGGTTCCACGCAATCTCGGATTGCAGCTTGTCCAGTTGCCGCGTCGGCTTTCCGATCTTGTTCAGAAATTCGCGGTGCGCCAGGGTGCTCTCGCGAACAACTTGCGTTAGGATGCTCTGTGACAGCAGTCGGCCCTTGATTTGGTTTCTGAAGTCCGGGTCGTATTGATACGGCACCGCCGCCTCGTTCCACTCCCCGAACAACGCCGGCTGCTTTTGCAGCCCGTGCGCTTCCGCTGGCCTCATGGTTCCCGTCGCTTGGATGCGCAGTTCCGCTTCCACCGTCTGCGCGGGACGGCAATACCGATAGACATCCTCGGGCGCGATGATGAACCACAGCGTCGGCTTGTCTTCTTCCGTCCGCACCGCCTCAAAGATCCGCTCCGTGAAAAATCCCGCCGTCTCGTAAACCCGTTTGAACCTGTCCCCCAACAGCACATGCTTCATCAGGTCGGACTCCTCAAACTCTACACTCACAAGCGGCTTTGGACTGAAAGGAATGCCAAATGCCGCCTCAAACCCTGGGAATGGCGGACGCAGCCGTGTCGGTTTCTCCTCCACCACCGGATGCTGGATTTTCTCCACCCACTCCGCGAAGCGTCGGATACCGGTCTTCGTTCCAATCACGCCGTAACGCACTCCAAACGTTTGTGCCGAATCGAACGGCCCGAAGAGGCTCAACCCGTCCCGAGGGTCCTCAACACTCTGGCCGTGTCCAAACAGCAGTGTCGGTTCGGGTAAATGGATAAGCTTGTTCACGCCTCCACCTCCTCTTCTTCAGGCTCCACCGCTTCCTCGTCCTCGCGGTCCGGTTCCTCCACCGCCGGCTGTTCCTCCATCAGCCGGAACGACACCGGACTGTCGAACAACACGGGAATCCGCTTTGCGCGAAGCTGCTGCTCGCCGGACACTGGAATCAGCAGCTCATCGCTGCTCGCCCCGGCAAGAAATGACATCGTGGCCAGAATCCGGTCCAGCCAATCGTCGTTATACCAGCTCTTGCACTGGCTCCGGCGGGCGGCGTGCTGTTTCGCCTTGCTGTCGTAGAGCACGCCATTCTCAGTGAACGCAACATGTGCCTTCACTGCGAATCCGGCGAACGGCCAGAAGAACGGCCGTGCCTGAACTCCGAAATGCCAGTTGCGATACCGGGTCTGGCCCTCCTTCGCGCTAAACGATTTGTATCCGACCATCGCTCGCCAGCCCTTCTTCCCGGCGGTATTGGTAAAGAACACCTTGTCATCTTCCACCAACCCTTGCTTGAACCAGTAGTACTTCGCTCCACTCGAGAGCTCATAGGGCAGCAGCCCCCTGGACGCCGCGAAACGCTCGAAGCTGTCGCGGAACATCGCGCTCAGAATGTAGCGCGCGTCGCGCCGCTCAATGTCGGGATGCTCCAGCCCCTCCTTGCTGAATTCTTCAACCCCCAACTCCACGCTGTGGACAACCTCCAAACCGCGCTCGCTAAGGTGCGCTGATAGTTCGTCCGCTTTACCGAAACTGAACAGGCAATTTCCGTGCGGCCGGGTCGGAATCGAGAATTTCAGGCTGTCGGCCTTGACCACCTTCTCGAACGTCTCCTGAGGCTCAATCGAATGCAGCCAGACCGTCTGCGGCAACTGAGAAAACTCGAACCAGTTCGAGGCGCAGCGTTCCGGCGTTGGCGTCACCCCCTCGGCAACCGAGTAATTCTCCCGCCACCACTTCGTCACGGCATCCGGCGTGAATCGCGCGTCGCGCGGCACTTTCTCCTTCTCCAACGCTTCAATCAACTGCTTGTAGCCGGCAACCCAGCTCTTAGCAAAATCTATGAACGCGAGCCGGTGCAGCTCGATGTTGATCTCCTCAGTGGGCAGATCGTCAATCCGAAGCGGGATGATGAAATTCGGGATTTGCTTGCCCAGCCGTCGCGCGAGCGCAAGCTCGTCGAGCGTCCCTTGTTTTTGGTTCGAGGTCCTCGAGAGCACGAAGAGAAATTTCGCGGTCCGGTCCCGCATGGCGGCCTCGGCGTCTCGCCAAAAATCTTCGCCCCCAAGCAGTTTCGTCAGGTCACACCAAACCGGGTACCCTTCACGGGCCAGCCGCAGTGACAAACAGCGCGTAAACAGATTGTCCTCCGGGTTAGCGTGGCTTAGGAACAACATGTTCCGATTGCCCGAGTTAGTTGGTTCATTCGCTGTCATTTGGGTTCTCCTTGTATGTATGGTTCTCCTAGATCAATTCCCTCTGCGCCGGCCCCAGGTCCCTCTGTTCATCCGCCTGCCGTTTCAAATCGGGCCAGCTCAACACCAACGCATTATACCCGATGGCCTCTTGCGCCCACTTGCGGCGCTCGCACACGGTGTAGAGGCGATAGCTCAAATCCCTCGCCACTTCGGCCAGCGGACCAAGCTTTTTCAACAGTCCGGCCGCGGCATGCTCGCCGCTGTCCAGCGCCCGAATCAAATGGTGCGTCGCCTCCCACACCGTCAGCCTCGAATCCCGGGCTGGATCCCAATCCCACGGCAATTCCTCCTTCTTCAGCAGCCGCACTTTGCCGCCTTTCGCGGCCAGGATGCCCGCTTCCTCCATTCCTTTGACACTCGTGTTTTTGGCCGTGCATAGCGTCTCTGCCACGCCATACGCACCCTCGTTGAAACCGTTCTGGTCAAACCAGGCCACCGCCCAGCGCGTGTCCGCGTCGAACTCGCCCTCCTGCTCCGCCAGGACATCATCTAGCGTCTGGTTGATGAGTGCCAGTGCAGTCCGTACACCCATAGGAGAACCATCCGCCTCCAACACCCGGCCGTAACGGCTGAAAACCGCCATGCCCGGTCCGATGGCCGACTGCGCCAAGTCCACCGGGGCGATGTTGCCCTTCTGCATGTCCCGCAATGCTTCCGGTAATTCCTTTTTCAGCGCAGCCAAAAAGTCCCGCCGAGAGGCGACGTCCGCGTCTTCTGAGCGCGGTCGGCAGACCAGAACGATAGAGGAAGCGAGGGCGTTCGTTCCAAGACCAACGCTTCGATTTCCACGCTCCGTTCTAACCGGCCACGTCCCCAAAATGCTGAATCCAGACGAAACGAGACCAGCTAGCATCGTTTCCCAGCCCGTCGACGCGACACTGGTCGCCCTTCCACCTCTTTCGTCTGCATCGTCCGGATCGTCATCCGATTCGGCCTGCTTGAACGCATAATAGACGGTCAACGGAAAGGACGGATCGTGGGCGTCGCGCATCCTCGCAAATGCCTCCGATAGCCCTCTCTCAAAAAAGGTGCGAGCGGCCTCCTTCTTGCCGCCGTGCCTGAATGGAGTTGCGATCAATTCGTCCTGCTTCGGCGTAAGCATCGTGGAGAATAAAGAAGGAACTATCTCGCCGATTGATCGTCTCAGCCAGACATAGAAGTAGTCGCTCAGGTCAGCGTACCCGATGTTGTCGTAGTACGGCGGATCGGTCGACACGCAGACACTACGGACCGGAAAGGGATGCGTTGCGTCATGGGATATCACATGCCCTTGACGATTGGCGGGCAAACATTCAACCACTTGCGCGACCGCTTCGCTAGCCGAGCTCAGGTCACCTGCTGCATCGGCGAAAGGATTTGCTTCCGCAAAGTCCCAAACCATCGGGAGAGCCTGTCTCGCGAATGTCGATCGGGTTGCGCCAGTCCCATGTCCCGAGCGCCACGTCACGATAGTCGACAAGTCATCTGACACGGCATTTACGCAACAACCCAGATAAACCGCCAACGCATCCGCGTAATCCCGATTACCTTCAGAATGAGTAAGCGCGGCCTTTCTGGCCTCAGTTACCAAGTCGCAGAAGGTGGTCAGAGCGGTCAACTGGCGCGGGGAAAAGAGGTGGCGATGCTTTGTCATCCCGTATAGTTGAACGCGGAAACCGAGCGCCTGCTCTGGCAGATCAGAATCTGGAACGTCCTGCGGAACAGCCTGGATAGCCGCTCGCTCATGCTCCTCGGTAGGAGCAAGGTAAAGTCTGCGGCCGATCCCCTCGGCCACAATCGCCATCATCCGCGCACCGAGGCGACCGGCTCTGCCTTCGGTTCGAATGTATTCGAGCGGTATCGGACTGCCCGTTAGCAGACAAACGCCCCCATTGCGGCTCACCGTGCCCACACGCGGCTCGCCGTTCCCAGTGCGGACTTCAAATCGGTAGGTCATCGTGTCCTGGTCCACAACGGGTTCGACCCACACTTTCTTGCCCGCCTTGGTCGAGAGCCAAAATGACCGCACGAGCGGCACGTACCCACCCTTGGCCACCGGGTTGGGGCTCGCCACCGTGCGCGCCCACAACCACGCAATCACTGTCGCCTCTCCGCTACCATGCTCCTTCGGAAGCCTCACATTTGGATATATGTGGCCAATCCGTTTCTCTGCCTCCTCGCGTATCCACTGCCCATAGTAACGAATGTCCTCAGCTAGCCCTGCCGCACCCTTCCACGAGCCGGAGGAAGTGAATTTCTTCTTCGACTCTGGGTTCACCGGCGGTTTCCCCGCGAACCTGGGCGGGATTTCAATCAGCGCCTTGTTGATCAGCACCGGGACCGGATTCAAATCGCTCGCGTGCGCCTCCAACCCGAGTCGCTGTGCCTCCAACGGGATCGAACCTCCCCCGCAAAATGGATCATAGACTGCCGGTGGTTTGCCGTTGGTGGATTTCAGGATTTCCTCGCGCGCCCGCTTGAGCACGCGCTCGTCATTCGAGTTCTCCCATTTCACCAACTCTCGGATGATGCCGAATAGCCGCTCCCGCTCCTGCTCCTCGATAACGTCTTCAAGCTTTGGTTCCAGCCCAGGGTCCGCCACGGACTTCACGCCGGCGCCGCTCGCCTTGTCGAAGGTCGCCTTCAAGCCGGCCCAGGCCTTCCTTCGCACTTTCAATTCCTTCTCCGCCGCCGCCCGCTTGCTTGCATCCGCTAGCAACTCCGGCATCCGCTCGGATGGGTCATCCACCAGCGATGCAAACAGCACCGCCCGGCAGGCCGCCAACGGCCGCCGCGCCCACCACAGGTGCAGCGTCGATGGGTGGCCATGCCGGATCGATTTCTCCCGCGCCGCTTCCCGGTTGATGTCCTCCAGCGGCAGCGCCACTTCAATCAGTTTCTTCTTGTAGCTCATCACAACACCTGCCTCCTGTTCCTCACCGATTGCAGATGCTCCAGCAGCGAACCAGAATCCGCGGCGGTAGGCGATAGCACGCGGTACCGCGACCGCTGCCAGTCCTGCATTCTCAACGCCCCGAAATCTAAATGGTAATAGAGCTGAAGAAACTCATTACCCCGGAATGTCCCACTGGCGTCTGCAACGGGAATCAGCAGAATGAAATCCTCGCCCTTCACCGGATCAGCCACCCCGACCTCCCACGGAACCCATCTGGATTTCAAAGCCTCATCGGTCGCAAGAACCATGAACAGCGTATTGCGCCTGATTTGCCCCTTGATCCGCTCGGCGGTCTCGCGGTTCGTAACACGAGGCATGTCCCTGTCGTTCCAGTCCACGTACAGCCTGATCCCGATGCCATCCAAGACGGAGATCAACCCTTCCACCAGGGGGCGGTCCCTGTGACTATGAGACAGGAAGACGGTCAGGTCGGCACCGGCCGCCTCAGTGAGTATGTTCCTGCGCTGCTGCCCAAACGCCGGGCGCAAATCTCGCAACTGTTGTTCCGTGAAATATGCCATAGTTCCTACCTGTTCCTCGCTTTGTTGATGATTGTGAAGATCGCCTCGACCCATTCACTCTCTGTCTTGCCCCCGTCCTCCAGGACCGCAAAGTCCGCCCCCACGTCCGCCGCACCGAAGAAATCCCCGAGGGTCGGCTTCATCTGGCCCCAAATTTCGGCAGCCGCACCCCCAGTGGCCGCCACCGGAATGAGCACATGAAAATTCGCCTTCGCCAAAGCAAACTCCTCCAGCACTCCGTTCGCAACGATCACCCGACCGCTGGCCGAATCCAGCTTGTTGCCGGCGATGAAAACGGTCACCCCGGACTCTCGAACCAGTTCGGTCCGGATCTTCCCCCACACCCGCTTCCTCTCGGCATCGTCCCTGAACTCCTGTGGGAACGGGTGGAGCCGCAATCTCTCCCCAATCCGCCCCGCCTTCTCACGCTTCGCTTGCTCGTGCGCCCCTATGATGCACGCTCCGGCGATCCCCAGCCCAAAACCAGAGACCAGGTTGTACCCGCGATGAACGATCTGCTCCCCGAGCTTGCGGCAAAACCGCTCGACCTTGTCCCGGCCAGCTGGCGCATAGTCGTGCGCGCTCCCGGAGATAAAGATGTTCCTGGCGGAAGCTGCAAGGCATAGCTTCCTCAGCAGCTCCTCGATTTCCCGGTATTCATCAATCAGGACCACGTCAATGTTGAACCGCCCCAAATCCGCAATCCGGTGCGGCAAGAGGCGTGAGTCCCGGTCAAACTGCGCCTGCAGCTTCGCGAAGTCTGCCACGCCCGCCGCCGGGGCCTTCGGCCTGCGTAGAACGCAATACCGCGGGACCTGGTTCTCCGCCTTCTCCTCCAACAAGCACCTCAAGTGGCTGAAAACGTAATCAATGTTCGGGTCCGTGAAGCTGAATCCAAGGAACAGAAACTGCCGCCAGCTTAAATCGCCTTCCAGTCGGCTCGTAAAAAGCCCGCGTCTGGCTTGGTAACGTTCATAGTCGTCCTTGATGAGAACCGCCTCGTCCGGCGCGCTGACGTCCCCGTGCATCTTCAGCAGCGTGACGTCAGCATGAGGGATTCGCCGCAGCAGGTCCGCCGTGCGGTGCTTCACGTCCACCGTCTTCGCCGCCTCCGCGTAAGCCTGCTCCAGCAACCCGTCGTAATTCGTGGTCCAAACCGTGTCAATCGGCAGACGCGCAATCCAACGATGACTCTCCGAAAGCGTCGCCCGGTCACGAAACTCCTCCACGATCTTCCGGTTCAGCCGTCCCCGGTTTTGGTTTCGATTGTACTCGTACTGCGCCAAGGCTATCAGGTCGTGTTCCTCGTCCACATTCAGGCGCAGGTCCGTCGCGATCTCACGTAGCAGCCCCCGCCAGTCCACAAACCCGGCGCCCACCGACATCCCGGCGCCGATGAACAGTGCCGCCTCGTCATTCGCGATAGCTCGCGAAAAGTCCCGCACTAGTTGCTCTTTGCTGATTTCTGCCATATTCGTCCTTTCCCTTTACCGGCCCGCCTTCTTCGCCGCCTCCTCAATCCAGCCGTTAATGTTCTGATACCCGCTGTTCCACACCCAGTCGTACGTCGGGTAAATTTCGGAGAACCGCTTTGTGGTGGGCCCAAACCAGCCATCAACCTGCGCCGTGAAATCGTCGAACGGATTTCGCCCCTTCCCGCTCGTCTGACCCTCCTGGTTCTTAAGCCCGTTGATGTAAATGCCCAGAAGACCGTTGCCCCGCCGGTGGCTCTCCTGAATCTCATACTTCACATATTTGCGGTTCGCCGTTTGGCTCCCAATTAAGACCACGGTCACGCCGCTGCCATCAAGCTGCCGGTCAATCCAGGCTTTAACAGCCGCGTCGCCCTTTCGCTTCACCGCTTCCCATGACGCGTGATCCAGGAACGGCATCGTTTCCCAATCCCTCGTCACCCCCATGTTCCGAATCTGGTTTACCCGCCAGATGTCCTCGTCGTAGTGAAAGCTGAAGAATACTCGTCGTGCCATAGGTTCCTATGTTGTTGGTTGTTCTTTCAGAATGAATCGTGACTGGTGCAAAACAATCTGCCCCGCGGCGTGGAGCTCCTTCAGCTCATTCGCGCCCCATTCGTTCGGCTTGCCGTCCGCGCCGCACAATACAAGCGCGATGGTGTCCGGGTTGATCTCCATCAAACGCCACAACTCCGCGGGAATCTCGATACCCGCCGCCAGTGACGCCTCCTCTACGAAAAGCCGCTTCGCGACCTCAGCCCCATTAACGTGTTCGTACCACGAAAACGGCGCCTCTCCCTTATCAATCCACGCCCCATTCGCATGGGTGTAGCACCGCTCTCCGTCGTGCCACCGAAAACCCCGGCTGTGCGCGTACCGGTCCATGAACGTCGGCTCCTTCGGCCTCGAATCCGTCTCGCGCTTCCGCCTGTCTTCCCCCTCCTCCTCATCCTCGCGCAATCCGTCTTCCCCGGGTTCCCCTTGCTCGCCCTCCTCCGCCGGCGTCGCCTCACCCGGGCCTGCCTCGCCGTCGCGCCCCTCACCCTCAGACTCAGCATCGCCGCTCTCAGGTCCGGCCTTCCCTTCCTCGGCGCCTCCCTTCTCCGGCTGAGGCGGCAGTTCCGCCTGCACATCTAGTTCGAAATTGGCCGCGAGGTACTCGGTCACAAATTCCGCGTCCCGGTCTATGCAGTGAGCCACCGCATCAACCACGCTTGACTCCCCAAACGGCCGGCCAAGTTCCTCCTTCAATTCCCGGTACAGCCTCACCGTCGGCTCGTCCGCCACATAGAGCTTCGTATCCGACCAAAGCACCCTCGGCCTCTGCGGCTCACCCACGGGCACCCCCTCGATGTACGGCGTTACCTCCAGCTCGCTTACCGTTTCCCACGTTGTCGCTAGCAGACGCCGCGCGACCTCCCGGACCTTCGCCGTCGCCGGGTCGTCCCCCAATTTCACCCGGGCCAACCCCTCAGCCAGTGCGCCAAGCCAATCCATCCGCCGCTCGCGCCCCCGCATTGTCCGCACATTCGTGACTTGCATCGAAATCGCTTCCGCCAGAATCTGCCAGACTGTAAAGGGCGCCTCCTCCGCCATCTCCCCGTGCAACATTCGCAAGTCGGCAGTCGCCCGCTTGGTCTCCACCGTCAGTTTCTCCCACCGCGTCAGGTTCCGCATCGAAACTCGATACTTCAGCGTGCCCACTGGCTCCCACGTCTGGTCCAGGCTCAGCCAGTGCCCCAACTCATCCCATACGCGCCGGCCTCCGCGCGCGAGCGCCAGGTTGGCCCGCTTGTACGAAGGTCCGTCCAGCCGGCTTCCCGCCGCCAGCGTCTTCAACCATTCCAGGCTCTTTTCCAATACCGGCCGCTCCGGCACCCCTACCCGGAGCCAAAGTGCCAGGGCATGCACCGTCGAATGAACCACCGGAGAATCGTCCTCCGGGTCCGCGTGCAGCGACAGCTCGCACGTGGAAAGCCAATCGAGCGTGTTGCTCAAAATCAGCGCCTCTGCCGCAAACACAGCCCTCAATTTCCCGAGTTCATCCGCCGTCAACCGCAGCGAAATCCGGTCCAGCGCCTCGTACAGCCGCAGTACGTCGGCCAGAAAGCGCATCGGGTCCTTGAGCTTCGCGAACCCCCGCAAACGCTCGACCACTTTCTCCCACCCAGTCGCCGTGTCGCGCACACCGAGCAGCCGCAACAGCTTCTTCTTGTCCGGCGAGTCGTCCAGCTCCGCCGCCACAAAGGCCTCGATTCCCAGCAGCGATTCCGTATCCGGCGTCCGCAGCAGCAATTCGGGCGGCGTGCGCGGATTGCCGTGCGTGTCGGTCAAACACGCCAGCGACCGCAACCGCACCAGCCACGCCGGCGTCAACTTCCCGCAGCTCAGCGCGCTGGTCGTGCCCTGCGTGCTCTTCTGGTGAACATCAACATCCAACGCCTCTTCCCAACCGGCCAAAGGATCGAGCAACAGCCCTTTTACCACCGCTGCCCACACCTTTGGATTTTCGGCCGACTCCTCCTGCCAGTGCTGGAGGACCTCAGCCGGAAAATCGAAATCGCCAATGATGAACGAGTCATTCTTGTACCGGTACTCCTTCGGGCTTTCGCCGCCACGGCTTGTCACTAGCTCCACAAACGATTTGCGCCCATACATTCCCTTGGGCTGCAAGGTAAGCGGCACAAACGCATGCAGCTTGCTCTTGCCCGAATACGCCCACTCATACCAACGGTCCCGCGTGCATGATTTGAATTCCTGGACGTAGTTCGGAAGCAGAAGGTGCTTCTCAGCCCACGCCTCCGGCACCAGGGCCTCTACCTCACCATTTGCGTCAAAAACAACCGAGTCATCCACCTGTTGCACCTCTGGGGCTCCCGTAGCATATCGAAAATCGTCAGGTACGGTCGCATCCAGCGCGGCGAAGATGTGCGCGATACGCACCAAATCCTCCTCCGGTATCGAATCGCGCCCCAGAAGACGCCGCGATGCCTGAGCCGCGATGCGGTCCACCGGGCTCGGCTCATGCAACCCAAGCTCTTGGAGCAATGTCAGTGCCGGATGCTCCTCTCCCTCCTCTTCTTTCGTCTTCAGCTTGTTCAGGTGGGCCACCCAGCCCTGGTCTATCGCCAGCGCAAAGTTCGATATGAAGTTCCAATCACTCTCCGAAAGCTGCTGCCCGCGCGACGATACCCGAATGACATCCTTCCCGGGCTGTAACGTTGTTTGTCCCTCCACTGGCACGATATGCAGGCCCCGCCCTATACCCCGCCAGTCATAACCAATCTCTCCCTTAACCCACTCCCACAACAACTGCAGCCTCGCCCAGGACGACGGCTTCGGAACCCCCACCTGGCCGCCAAGCGCCTGAAGCGCAGCTTCCTCGTTCACGCTCTCAATCCATCCGTGGGCCTCCAGCGCCGCACAAGTCTCCTGCCCAACGCTGCTTGAAAGCAAGTGCTTCGCCGCCTTCGCAAAGACCGCCCGTAGGTCCTTACGCTCCCACACCTCATGCAACTCCGCCGGCAGCGCCGTGCATTCACCAATCTCCGCCAGCCGGCCCTCGGTCGTTAGCAGAATCGGCTTGTCCTCAACCGCGCCCAGCATCGCGTCCATCACCATCTTCGTCGCGCTGGTACCAAGGTCCGCTGCATCTCCCACCGGCCCACGCAAAACGCGGTATGCGCCGGCCCGGTTCTCCACTGACAGGTGCTCCTTACTCAGCCAGGCGGCCATCGCCTCGCCGGCCAGCCTCCCTGCACGCTCCAACAGCCACCGATTGCACGCCGACGCTTCCGGATCTTTGATCGCCGTCCGATCAGGGTTCTGCAGGAATGGCCCGTTAATCGAGAACGGAAGGGCCACATCCGTTCCCGCGGGTAACACCACAAACAACCGCTGCTCGCCCTCAAGCCCAAGCACCACCTCGACCGAGCACGGCGGCAAGTGCAGGTCATCCGCGTTCCGCTCCTCCCGAATCTCGTTGACGACCTCCTCCGGGAATGCCTCCTCCTCCGACCGAAACAGCAGCAGTTCTGCCGTCTCCGTGCCCGTCAGCCGTATCCGCTGCGAACCGGTCACCGGCCCCCGCGCTAAGACCTCTCGCCGGATCATATGCGACTCAATCACCAGCTCCTCCAGGTTTCGGAAGAACAGCATCGAGCCGGGACTGGTCGCCCACGCTTCCAGGTTCTTGCGTAGCAGCAACAGTCGCGACTTGTCCACGTTCGCCACGCTGATGCGCGTCTTCGGCGTCCGCGTGGCCTCCTCGCTCCAGACCGGTAAGGTGAATCGGTCCTTCTCAAATACCAAGTCCAGCGTCGGGCTCTGGATCCTCACCCTCTTGCCCAAGCTGAACGTGGACTTAAAACCAACCCCTCGGAACCCAATCGTGAAGAGATTTCGCTTGTTCGAGAATCCAAAACCGCACAGCGACTGAAACTGGTCTTTGGTGAAATCCTCGCCGTCGTGTTCGAAGACAAACTCCCCGTTCACTATCCGAACACTGGCCGACTTGGCGCCCGCGTCATCAGCGTTTTGCAGCAGCTCCGAAAGCACATGTCGCGGGCTTTGAACCTGGGCAAACAACTGCCGCCACGGCCCCTTCAGCCCCGGATCGGCGTCAAGCTGCTCCCAACGCCGGCGCGCCGCGGCGGCAACTTCGTTGAAGAATCCAGGAGGTGTCATAAGGTTCCTTCCTCCCGTTCGACCAAATCTCTAATCCGGAATGTCACGCTGGCCGTAGCAAAATCCGGCTCCTGCTCGAAAGGCTTCGTCAGGTACCGCGGCGCCTCCGCTCCCTGAGCCCCGACGAAAACGATCGCCAGGATGTAATCGTCAGGCTTATTCAGCGCCGTCAGAATCTCATTCTTGGTCACCGTCACCGTCGGCGCTCCGACAACCCGGCCTTTCACCTCGATGAACCGCAATTGGCCCGCCTTCGCATGGCTTGCCGGGTATCGCGACTCGACATCGTACCCCCTGTTTTCCTTGCACACATCACGCGGTTCAAAACCCTCCGCCCGTTCACGTGCCATCACAGCTTCCATCGCCAGGCGCTCGACCTCCGCATCGGTTGCGCCGTTCGCTGGCGGCGTCTCGCGCAGCACCGACGCTGCCGTCGCCGCTTCCGCCTGGGCAAACCAACCCGCCGGAATCACCAGCGCACCGCCCAGGACGGTCGGCGGCCGGGCCGTAATCTGCCGCTCACGGTTTAGCTCCTCCTCGCGCTTTTGCAGTCGTCCGCTCAGCTCGTCGGCCTGCCGCCTGGCGTTTCCCGAATTCAAACTTCCCCCCTTGCTCCTCCCCGCCTCCTCTTGCGCCCGCAGAAAATTCGCCCGCTCATCCCAGTAGCGAATTTCTGCCAGCAGCCGCGCCTTTACCTGCATCAACGTCTTGTCAATCAACGCCTCCCGACGCGTCTTCACCTCGCGCAAGTGCTCCGGCACAATCGTCCGAATCGCATGAGCCGCTGCGCGCCCTTCCAACCCTTCGCCCAACCAGCTTTCACGTACGACCGCTTCTGCCAGCTTCTTCTGCTCGGCATTTAGCGGCGTGTAGTCGAGATACGGCGCGAACCCGGCGTTCACCAGCCGGCCATCCCGGCTCACCTCCACGAACTGTAGCCGTCGCGAAATCACCCGCGGATTCCCGCTGGCATCCCGGCGCGCGTCAGTGATGCTGTGTTCCAGGTAAAACAGCACCCTTGGCTCAGTGCTGCTGTCGTTCGTATCCACCAGTGCCGCCCCCTGTCGCAACAGGTCCCGGTGCTGCTCGAGCAGCAGGTCAACCACCGAATCCAAAAGTGGGTGACCAGGTGCCACCAGCGCCGCCGGGGGTTTCCCCTCCAGGCGCATGTACTCCTTGTGAAACGTCACCCGCTCGTACGCCTTCAACACCGGCGCCCGCATCCCAATCACCCGGTCCCGATGCCGAATCATCGCCGGCACGTTCCGAATCTCATACCGGAACGGTTCGCGCCGGTGAACGCTACCCCCATACTGCTCAAATGCTCGTAGGAAGAACGACCCAATGTAGTGAGGCTGCAATCGCCGGGCCTGTGCCCGCTCCATCTCGTCACGGATGCTCCGCACCCGCGCCGAGTCAAGCTTCTCGTGGACCAAAGAGCGATCCTCGATCAGCGCTCGCAGTTTCTCGATGTCCAACTCCCGGTCCACGATCTGCTCCAGCTTCGACTTCACTTCCGGCTGTTCCCCATAGCGAATCGCCCGGATCAGCAGGTCCTTCAACGGCTGGTCACGAAACACTTGCCCCAGCACGTCGAACACGGCCCCGCCCAGCCGGTCGCGCTGAGCCTGAAGCTTGACCAACAATCGGTGCCAGACCTCGCCCTCCCGGGTCTCGTGCGCCACCAGGTTCCACAGATGGCAAACCTCGCGCTGGCCAATGCGGTGAATCCGCCCAAACCGTTGCTCGATGCGGTTCGGGTTCCAAGGCAGGTCGTAATTGACCATGAGGTGCGCCCGGCGGTGCAGGTTGATGCCCTCACCCGCCGCATCCGTCGCGATCAACACCAGCACCTCGGGATCATTTTCGAACGCCTCCTGAATCTGCCGCCGCCGCTCCCGCGGCGTCCCGCCATGAATTGTTACCACTGCGTTCTGGTTCCCCAGCCGGTCACCTAACCGCTCGCAAAGGTAATTTAGCGTGTCCCGATGCTCGCTAAAAATGATCAGCTTCTTCCGGTTGTTGTTTGCATCGAACATCTTCGGGACCTGCAAGGTCTCCGATAATTGCTGCCACTTCTGGTCCTTTCCCGAACGGCGCAGCCGGGCCGCTTCCTGGGAGAGGGCGCGCAGCTCTGCAATCTCCTTCTCCAGCTCCGCGATGGTCTGGGACGCCGTGGACTGATCCACGATCTTTTCCTCCGCCTGCTCCAGTTCCGCCTCTGGCGCCTCATCCAGGTCCTCAATGTCCTCCTCTGACAATTCAGGGGCCTCCGCCAGCCGCGTCGAGCCGCTCGCCGACCCCCGCCGCAACAACTTTTCCTCGCGCAGCCGGTCCTCCAGCCGCTCTAGGCGGCGCCGCAACGATTGATAAATTGCCTCCGGCGATGACGCCAGCCGCCGCTGCAACAACGTCAGCGCAAATCCCACCGTCCCCTTCCGCTTCTCATTATTCAGCTTGTCCGCGTTGTTAAATCCCTCGCGCACGTAATCCGTCACGTGCCGATACAGCTCCGCCTCTTCCGCGCTCAAGGTGTAATCCACCGTGTAGGCGCATCGCTCTTGGAACAGCGGTTTGCCCTCCATCGTCACCAACTGCTCCTTCACCATTCGCCGCATCACGTCCGATACATCCGCAACGTGCGCGCCGTCTCGCGGCCTGCCCTCAAAACGGTCACCATCCAGCAATTTCAGGAAGAGATGAAAATCCTCATCCTTGCCGTTATGCGGTGTCGCCGTTAGCAGGAGGAACTGCCGTGTGCTCTTCGATAAGGCCTCGCCCAGCTTGTAACGCTTCGTGTACTTGACCTCCGAGCCATAGTACGATGCAGACATCTTGTGCGATTCGTCCACCACGATCAGGTCCCAATCCACCGCGCACGCCTTCGCTTGCACATCCTCATTCCGGCTCATCTTGTCCAAGCGCGCAATGCACAGGTTGTGCTCCTGAAACCAGTTGCCCGTTCGCGCCGCCTGCAGGCCCTCATTCGTCATGATGTCGAAAGCCAGGCTGAACTTTTCATCCAGTTCGTCCTGCCACTGCTCAACCAGCCCGCCGGGCGCCACAATCAGGCAGCGCGCAATGTCGCCCCGAATCATCAACTCCTTGATCAGCAAACCCGCCATGATGGTCTTCCCCGCGCCAGGATCGTCCGCCAGCAGGAACCGAAGCGGCCGTCGGTTGAGCATCGTTTCGTACACCGCCGTGATCTGATGCGGCAACGGGTCCACCGCCGAAGTTGTCACCGCGATCAACGGGTCGAACAGGAAGGCATAGCGGAGCCGCTGCGCTTCCGAAACCAATCGAAACAAATCGCCGTCAGCTTCGAAGCTGAGTGGCCTGCTCTGCTGCACCAACTCAAGCTGCGGCTCTTGGTCCTTGTAAATCAGCGCCTGCTCAACCTTCCCCTCGCCGTCCACGTAAGTAACCGACGCCACGTCGTCGCTATGCAACTCGACGTGCCGAAGGGTCACCGCCTGCCCTGGGATTAACCCCCGCAGTATCGCCCCAACACGCAAATCTTGTAACCGAGTCATGCCTTCATCTTAGGTCACCATTTAATCTTGTGAAGGCATGATTTGGCATGTATCATGAGTTTAAAGTCATGTATGGCGTTTAAGAGCGCGACTTTGGCCGGAATAACGATAGACCGCCTCCATACGCTTTGTGCTGTGGTCGAGGCAGGTACTATAGTTAGCGCCGCTGGCCCTGACCCCAATCGCCAAAGCCTCTTCAGCCGCCAGTTGAAAGATTTGGAAAAGGCGCTAGGAACCCCGCTCTTCGACCGGGTCGGGAAGACCCTTCAATTAAATGAGAACGGTCGCCGCGTCGTCCTGGCAGCCCACACCTTCTTCGGCTCACTCGATGATGTCATGAACGCAGCCGTCGCTGCAGCGGAAACCGTCACGCTCGGCGCGAACGAAGCCGTGCTCCGCTGGCTCATCATGCCTCACCTGGGCGAACTCATGTCTGGTGAACCACCGCTCCGGTTTGAAGTGCGTAGCTTCCCGAGCGAAGCCGCGCTTCGCGAAGTTCGGTCCGGCCATCTCGACCTGGCGATAATCCGCACGGAAGTACTCACCGACGATCTTGAAAGCCAGGTAATCGCCCCTCTCCAACACGTCTTCGCGCTGCCTCGAACCTTCTTGCGTACCAAAGAAGCAGCCGAGGTCTTTGAAGGCCGCCCTATCCCATTTGCCGAACTGGGTGGGGACCCATTCCACGCCAAAGCGGTACGGAAAATCGCCACTACCCTCGGCCTCAACCTCCGGCCAATCATTCAGGTCGAAAGCTTCAGCCTCCTCATGTCGGCCATCGAAAGCGGCACCGCCGCCGCCTTCATCCCCGACGTCGCCGCCCGTCTCCTTCCCGAACAACGATTCGCTCAGGTCGCAGCCGAGCCGATGAAGGAACTGCAACGCAGCCTGAGCCTCGTTTGGTACGGCAAATCAGCCGAGTCCCGAGCTTCGGTTCGCCGCGCGGTGACCCGCCTCAAACGCGCCCTCGGTTAAATCTGTCACAATAAAATCTCCACATGTTGAATCGTCTTGAAGATAAAATCCGAGACCACCTCGCCGAACACCTGAATATCCTTGAAGACGGGCTTGCACTGATAGACAAGGAATACCCCCTCCCGAGCCCTATCGGCGCTGGTGGTCGCATAGATCTCCTTGCGCGCGATATCTTCGGCCACGTGGTCGTTATCGAAATTAAGCGCTCAGACCAAGCCGCTCGGCAGGCGCTCAATGAGATTCACAAATATACTGCTCTCTTCCGGATCCGCGCCGGGCTGGACGAGTCAAAGATCAGACTGATGGTCGTGTCGGCCGAATGGCACGAACTGCTGCTTCCCTTGTCAGAATTTGCCGCAGTAACGCCGTACCCGGTCGAGGGCATCAACATCTCGGCGCTACCAGACGGCACAGTCACCACGGTGTCGAAGGTCAAACTCGTTAAAAGAGGCTCTGCCCTGAACATCAGCCAAGCCCAATGCATCTATCTTTACGCGAAAGCTGCTGACCGCGACGCCACCACACCAAGGATAGTGGCTGCCCTCGAAGGGGCGGGGGTTCAGGACTTCGCAATCCTGCACTGCGACTATGCAGGCACAAGCGCCAGGTTCATACAACCGCACGCCAACTACGTCATCTTCTCCTCGCCTCTCGAGAACCTAGGCACGAAAGAAGCAGCGGAATTGAAAGCGAGAATCGATTGGGAAGACGGCCTCGACCTACCTGAGGAGAATTTTCTTGCCTACATCAATAATAACGAGCTGGGGGACTCCGTCGAGACCGGCTACCCCGAAAAGCTAACCAACCTCCGCAAGGAATGGTCGGTCTCCGTTTCAGTGAGACACGGGCGATTCGGCCGGATTGAATCGGTTCTCGCTGATGAGGAAATCGTTCAGCTCGCACAAGCCATCGAAGGAGGAAGCCCAATTTATCTCCACAAGACGACTTCGCCTCGTTTTGCATCCACTTGGGCACAGTGCAAAGAACACGTGAACATAGTGCTGGCTGGCAATTCCGTGTGGGCGGCCGATGTGCCTGAATACCTGAAGGAAATCGAGGCAACAGCCCCGGAGGCGACGGTTGTAGTCTCGCTCTACAACCCGACCAACCTTTTCATGAGCCTATACAACATCGCATGGAAAGAGGATTACTCGTTGTGCCCCAACTTCGAGATCGTCGTTGACGAGCGAAGCACGGGCAGGGTGCGCGTATTGGTCGGCATAGTCGCGTGGACCGGCGAACACATACGAGAAACTCCCGTCCGCCTTATGGAGGAGATCTACGGTGGGGTCTTTGAATGGATGACGTACGTCACAACCCACGGAACCCGGGACTTCGAGGATACCGCTCTTGCCGCGCACCACCTGCAGGTCCTAACGGTCGAATGGGAATTTAAAGGAGGCGAAGAACTCGGTCCGATCCTCGTAACCTGGGGCGATGGCGGGCTTCTACGCAGCAAGCAGGACCAACAACAGTTCCAACCCTTAAAGAGCTTCGCGGCTGCTCACATGGATTACCTCTCCGCGTTGAAACACCACCTCGAAGACCACATCACCGGCCTTCCTGGGAGCCTACCAGGGCAACCCGCTTAGCAACTACGCAGTGACGCTGCAACGAGCCAGGAAATCCCGGCGGCTCCGCTCAGACAATGCCATCGTGGTTAGAGAATGGAATCTGGTCATCTCGCCTCTAACACGGGCAGCGCACGCGATTCTATCGAAGACATCGAAGGCTGCCATACTTGTCCTGCGCCAAGAGATTTGATTTGCCACGGAGCCGGGCCACTGAGGCCACTGAGACCTGCACCAGAACCGGATGACTTCCATTTAGGCGTGCCCATAGTCTCGTAGCTGCCGGGAACTTCCCTACGTTCCCGCCGCGCAAACCGACTTTGTCGGAGCCCTACAAAGTCGGCCATTGAGGCCGCGGAGGGCGGGAAACTCTGGCGAAGTCAAATACCTGTTCTCCGAAGGATGGCCAAAAGGCGTGCCGCCGGCGTGTCAGGAACAATTTGGCTCGTCGCATCAAGACGGCTCAAAATCTCGCGCGCCTGAACGGCGAATTTTCGTCCCTCAGGCTCATTGCCAAGCCGAGCCATGATGCGCCCAGTATGAAAAAGTGATATGGCGAGATCCTCCTGATGCACGATGTTATGTCCATCAACGGTTACGAGTTCTCGGCTTAGACCCAACGCCTCCTGGTTCATTGCCAAGGCTCGAGGAAGGTTGGATACGCGCTCGAAAATATCGCCTAAGCGCTGTAAGCAATACATCGTATCAGCCTTCAGTTCGGCGTTTTGCGGGTCGGCCTTGCAGAGATCGCGAACGATCATGAGACTCTCTTCGATGTATCGCTCAGCTGAAGAAACGTCATTCTCATGAAGCGCTCCATCGCACAACTTTTGAAGAAGAGTCGCGAGTTGCCGCTGTCGTTCAGGATGCTGCGCTACGAAACTGATATTTTCCCGAAATAATTCCAGAAGCCCTTTCGCGTACCGATTGGTGGCCACCCCGGGGTTGCCGGTTTCTGACAAGAACTCCTCCAAGTAATCATCGAGTGCTCGTTGTTTGGGGCTTTGACTAGGGCCAATCTCAGCGGTTTTGCGCCTCATTCGCACACTTTTCTTGAATTCCTTTCGGGCCATCTCTGGTTGCCCAGTCGCAGCAAGAACGTCGCCCATTGCCATTTCAGCATCGGCGAACTCCTGCTGTCTTTCGCAATCTTCCGGATGCGCGCTGGCGAGACGCTTTGCGATTAGCAGACCCTCGCTGATCTCTTGCTTGGCTTTTTCAAAATCCCGTTCCAGCAGTGCGATCCTGCCAAGCCGAAGCATAAATCGCGACCGCTCACCTTCCCAATATTCACTATCTTCCGTTCTGGCGGCGTGAAGAGCGACAACGGCCAGGCATTCGCTGAAAAGTTCGCGAGCCGCTGAAGGCTTCCCTTGATTCATCGCCAAGTCACCGAGACGGCAAAGCGCGGCTAATTGAAAGCGTGGTTCATGAGCCTCAGGCTCATGTTCCCGAATGTAAGAAAGCGTCGCCTCGAGCAGCCGAATGCGTAAACCCGAATCAATGCTAAAGGAGGAATCCCTCGCGAACCAAAACGCCAGCGCGGCATGTGCGCTGCTCGCAAAAGAGGAATGTAGCCGGGACAGGACAAAATCAACCATGATACCCATTTCGTATTCACCGACTGGGATTTGAAAAAATAACAAAGGAATAGGGAAGCCAAAGTCCCAGTCCTCCTCCAGGAACCCCCGGACGGCCATTTGCAAAACTGATCGAGCCATCACTAGTTTGTCGAGTATGACTATGTCTCCAATTTTAGGGCCCTCCCTTACCAAAAGATACGCTCTGATTAGCTGGTGCATGCTTGCTATTTCGCTATGCTCACGAGTATTAACCAGGCGCAACCCCTCCAACCGGCGCCGCACTGAAGACCATGGGTTGGGATAGCCCGGTCGGTTGGCGAACGCCTTCATATGCTGTCGTGTCACCAGCGCTTGCAACCACGGCCAAGGAATGCCATCCGGCAGGAGCAGAGCAGCGTACCTTAATGCGGTGCGCTCAGGCAGAGTGAGACGGGCCAACGTCTGGCCTATCACAATGCTAAGTTGCTTCTCGCGGTGTCGCATATGCCGCGCCACGCCGGTATTGTCAGGCAAGGTATCTACGCTAACCAATCCCTCGGCGCGGAGGCGACTCAAGTAGTCGCTGGGTCGGATATCGGAATGCAGGCCTAGGTAAATCGCGACCGTCTCAATTGCCAGGGTAAAGCCGTTCAGGTCGCGTGCAATCGCTCGCGCTGCAGTGGCGTCCGCGGAGGCAGTACTTCCAGGCCACCGCCCGTCAGGCTGGTGATCCTCAAGCAGACGCGCTGCCTCGTCTTCCAGTAATGCGTCCACCCCAATAAAGACCAGCGGCTTCCCGCCCGATGCAGAAAATGCTCCCGGCGCTTCGCGTGTAGTGACAAGGACGCGCAACCAGTCCTCGCACGGAAGTTGAGCCAGTTGCGGCTCAGCAAGGAGGCTCGGGTCGGAGACGTTATCTATGATGACAAGGCATGTCCCAGCGCTGGTTTCGCTGCAACCCGCAGCCAGCGCTCGGCGTTTCATTTCTTCCAGAGCGCGCCGTCCTCGTGCATCAGTCGTCTCATCTGCTCTCAGCCTGAACGGGATCTGAAGGTCGACGCAAAGGTCACCGAACAGCGGAATGAGTTCCATCTTTCCCTCTCCGTTAAGTGCCCAGAGACCACCGGAATAGTGCCCCGCCCACGCATGCGCATACGCGGTAGCCAACTCACTCTTCCCCTGTCCGCCAAGTCCGTGTAATACCGTAATGGCCCCAACCGCCCCAAGCGCGACACTTTCGTGAACCTGACGCAATTCGGTGAGGCGGCCAATGAAGTGAGGATTGAGCCGGCGAAGATTCCCCTGTACGCCTGCGGCCCGCCGCACACTCTGGATGCGCTCCCACAGCCTCGATCCAAGGTCAGCGATACGCTCGCGGACAATCGTATCGCGGAGCGCCCCGATTCCGTCTGGAAACCACGGCCTTAGATCAACCCACTGTTGACGGCATATCGCCGCGTGCCAGTCCTTCCAGCGTCGCTCCCACGTTTCACGCTCGGCCTGAACAACTGCCCTCCGCGTCAAGGCTTTGGCCCAAGCACCGATCCGGCATTCATCGCTGTCCAGAACTTCGCTGAAGTAAATCGGCACGGTACTTTCCTGTCCCATTTGCATGTGGACTTGGCGCTTCTGATATTCCTCCCATTCCCAGAGGCATGCCGGGTTTTTGAAATAATCTGGCGACAAGCAGACGAGCAAGAGTTTGCTTTCCCGCAGTCCGATGAGAATGCGATGCCGCCAATCGTCGAAAGTGTGAATATCGGAAGTGTCTAGAAAAATGCGCAACGGCTCCGTAGAAAACCGACGATGGTCGTCAAGGAGTTCGTCACGCAACGCCGTAACCCAACCTTTCCCATCGCCGGTCTTTAGCGGGATGTTGTCTTCACGCGAGTAGCTAATGAAAACATCAAATGGCATGCAGCAACAGCGGGTTGTGCGGCGCTTTACCCCCCTGCTGGCGTCCAGACGCCGGACTCAACGGCGTCAACTTCCCCAGCCATCTCTTCTCCAGTTCAGCACTCGTTGTCACGCCGCGAGGTTACCAAATCACCATCACAATCAAAACTCTCGCTTTGCGCCACGGCCGGAATCCCTGATCTTGCACCATGGCCAAACATCGCCCCACATTACCAGAAGACCTCATCGAGGCTCACGACCTGATCAGAAGGGCCAGCTCTAGCCCTTCAGGATCGGATGAAGCCTCCAGTAGAATCACGCTTGGATCACCCCAAACTATGCTATAGGCAACTGTCGGATTGCAGGCGCGCCCGAATACCCATGGAAAACGGGTTCACGGGTTCAACCTCAATCGGACGAGCCTGAAAATGCTGGTGCCGCGCGGAGTTTTCCCACCTAGATCCTGGCGCGCCCTTGAACAATTGAACCGGAGGTGATCCTTAAACTGGACGACTAAACCAATTTCATGGCTTTGCGCACAGATGGATCAAAGATCAAAGAGGAGTTCGTCTCGCATTTTCTCCCGCCTTGGGATCGAAGCTCATCAGCAAGCGCCCCAAAACGGTCGCAGTTGTTTTCGAGACCGCGTTGCCGTCGCTTACAAGGCCCTTTCGGGGCCGGCGTTCGCCCCAGAAGGATACCCCGGGCTAAGCGGGCAACGTCCACCGGACATGTAAGCGTTAAGCAGCTAATTGGCCGGCTCAGGCTCCGGCTTCGGAAACTTCCAGCCGTTCTTCTCGAGTTCCGACCAAGCGACCGGGACGTTGGCGGGCAGCCACGAGAAGTTCGGGGCTTTGCCGTTCCGCCACTCTTCGGGTGAGCCGCCGTACGTGGTCTTGATGCACGCGCCGTTGCTGGAATGGCCGATTTCGTCGGCGATTTGCTCGTCGCTGGCTCCCTGGCTGCGTCGGATGAGCACGTAAAACGCTCTCATGCCGTGGCTGGTCAGCTTCCGTTTGAGCTGTTTGCGGATCCGACGGAGGGCGTGGGCCAGTGATCCCTTATCCACAGTCCCGCCGCAGTGGGAAGGAAAGAATTCTTTGCGGTCTGTGTAATTTTCCGCTTTCCAGGCTGCGTGGGCTTCCAGAAGCGCCTTCAGCCCTGGGTGGACCTTGGAGTAGGGGTTATTTGCGTGCTGGCCTTTGCAGCGCCACACGTTCATAAATTCGCCGCCCGTGATGACGGTGCCGAAATGGTCCTCGCCCCACTTGAGCACCTCAATCGTGCGGAGGCCCGTATAAGCCTCGGAAAGCATCTGGAAACCGAGGACGACCGTATGCGGGTGCTGGAAGAGCAGCGCTGCAGCCTCGTGGAGTTCGTCTGCTGAGCGCGGCATGAATTCCAGGCAATGTTTCACATCGGTACTTTTCTGGTACTTAGGGCGGTCCCGCATCGGGTTTGTCTTGATGAGCTCACACCGAGCGGCCCAGCGGCACGCGTTGTTCAGCGTATTCAACTCACGGTCCACCATCCGCTCGCCGGTGCAGCCCTTGTTGAACCCCTCTTTCTTGCGCCATTCATAGTAGCGGTCGCAGGAAGCCGGCCCTGACTGGTCCACTGGAACGGTGTCCCAGAACTTTAGCAGGGTTTCGCAGTGGGATTCTTCGTCCGTGAGGTTCTGGCCCTTCCGCGGTTGCTTGTGCTTGTCGGGGTACTTGCTGTCCCGGTAGTGTCGGATCACCCGCCCCATGGTGATGACTTCTGGCAGCGGAGCTGGCGCACCGTTGCTGGGAACGGGAGCGTTGCCTTCGGATGGGTAGCGGAGCTTGGCATATCGCTCCTGGGCGATTTTCAGGCTGGTGGTGTCCAGACTCTCCCAGGTCCTGATCATGCGCCCATTGATGAACCGCCAGGGCCTCCAATAGTAAAAGCCGCTGGGGCTGTGGAGGTAAACCCCGTCGGCTTTGCGAATCCAGACTCTGTTTTTCTTTTTCAGGGACGCTTTCTGCATCCCTTTATTATGTGCATTTCCGGTCGTTTTTTTGCTCATGCGTCGTTTTTTCAACGCATGGGTTTCCGGCGCCTCCCCCAACTCGTGGTATAAGAATTGGTATAAGAGTGGCGCGCCCGCCGCGATTCGAACGCGGGACCCTCTGCTTAGAAGGCAGATGCTCTATCCAACTGAGCTACGGGCGCAAGTTATCAGGCAGCTATTTTTCCCCTCTTCGGACTCGACGGCAAGTTGTTTTGGACAGCCTGAGACGGACTGCGCAGGGCCCTTGACAAAGTAGCGCAGGCGTCCCCGCCTGCGGGTTACCTGGGCGTCTCGCCCCATTCAGGCGGCGAGACGCCGCCCTAACTCGCAGGCGGGACGCCTGCGCTACTTTTCGTAGGGTCTTCACCCCATAGCCTGGCAGCGTGCCGATGCGTTATTGCAAAAGGCGTGTCTGATCAAGCGCTGATCCTGCTCGTTGAAGATCAGGAAAATGATGTTCTTCTCATAAGCCGTTCCTTTGCGAAGTCGAAGGTCCTCAACCCCGTGCAAGTGGTCAGAAACGGCCCGCAGGCCATCGAGTATTTGAAGGGCGCCGGCCCTTTTGCCAACCGGGCGGAATTTCCACTCCCGTCCCTGGTGCTATTGGACATCAAAATGCCGGGGATGGACGGCTTTGAAGTCCTGCGTTGGATTCGGCAAGAGTCCGGGCTTTCCAATTTGCGCGTGGTGATGCTGACCTCCTCTGATGATATCCGCGATGTGAACAGGGCCTATCAGTTGGGAGCCAACTCTTTCCTGGTCAAGCCCGTGGACTTTGAGCGGTTCGTGGAAATCACCCAGGCCCTCAGCGGCTACTGGTTGTGGATGGACCAGCCACCGCAAGCGTCTCGCCCGCCCGGAACCAAGCCGGTTAGCGAAACTGAGATTCCACGCAGGATCAGGCCCCTTCGGTAACGCGGGATTTCACTGTTCGGTGGCGCATGACAATGCGCGGCTTGGGCAATCTTTCTAAAAATCTCGCAACCGGCCTGCGAGGGCGGAGCGCGGCTGTCCTCAGCCGCAGCGGTGCCGAATGCACTACGGCGTCTGTAATCTTCCTCAGCGCACTTCTGATGGCTGAGCGCTGCGGCTGAGGAGTGGGTAAGGGAGTGGTGTTGCCACCACTCCCTCCCCGTTGTCGCGATAGAGTCCATTCTC
>DASYYZ010000108.1:0-18820 GCA_035946735.1 Terriglobia bacterium | reverse complement strand
TGAGCTTTGGGGATTCTGCTACTGCAAGGAAAAGACGCTCACCCACGAGATTGCCGAAAAGGTTCCGGGCGCTGGCAACGTGTGGCTTTGGATTGCCGTCGATGCGGACTCCAAGCTGGTGCCATGCTGGACGCTTGGCGGGCGCGGGGCCTTCACCGCGAATGTTTTCATCAACGATCTTGCCGCACGCCTCAAGAATCGGGTTCAACTCACCAGTGACGGCCACAGCGTCTATCTCGATGCCGTCGAAGGCGCGTTCGGCTGCGACGTGGATTATGCAATGTTGGTCAAGGTCTACGGCAAGGACCAGCACGAGGACGAACGCCGCTACAGTCCCGCCGTGTGCCTTGCTGCGCTGCCCAAGGTGGTATCCGGCAACCCTGACCCCGATCACATCTCCACGAGCTACGTCGAGCGCCAGAACTGGACTGTGCGCACACACCTGAGACGCTACACTCGTTTGTCGAACGGGTTCTCCCGCAAGATCGAAAACCACGCGGCTGCCGTCGCCCTGTACTACTTCTCATACAACCTGATTCGGATTCACGGCTCGTTGCGCGTGAGCCCAGCCATGGCAGCAGGCGTAACCAACCGGCTGCTTGAGGTTTCTGACTTAGTGGCGTTGCTGGAAGCAGAAGAGCGGGAGTCAAAAAGAGCGGCCTAAACAAGATGGACACTGCGGTTCCAGTTCCTCTCGAACAATTTGACTTCACCCTGCTCAGTTCGCCGTGGTTTAAAGAGGATTCCGTCCGAGAGGAGATCATCCTCCCCATTCTAAACGCGCTCGGGTATGAGGCGTCAGGGCCAAACAGGATCATCCGCAGCAAGCCGCTGGAGCATCCGTTTCTGACGATAGGCTCGAAGAAAAAGCCTGTCACACTCATCCCGGACTACCTGCTGACGGTCGATGGAAACTTTACGTTCGTTTTGGATGCGAAGGCGCCCGGCGAGGAAATCAAGACCGGGCACAACGTCGAACAGGTCTACAGTTACGGCATCCATCCGGAAATACGCGTGGAGCAGTTTGCGCTGTGCAATGGGACTGAATTTATACTTTTTGACGTTAGGCAGAAGGAGCCTATCCTCTACTTTCATGTCAGCGAGATACAGCACTACTGGGAAGAACTGGAAAAGTACCTCGCGCCGGTTAAGGCGGCGACTCAACTTCCGAAGAAATTGCGGAGCGTTGCTGCGGCGAACAAGGCGGCATTCGATTACCTTGCTATCACTCCGCCTGCCGAAATCACGTCATTCCAGAAGCAGACTGCGAGGCGGCATTTTGGCGTCCACGGGTATTTCACGAAGCAGGTCTGGAGTGTGGTCCAGCACTACATTAAGACCTTCACGCAACCTGGCGATATGGTGCTCGATCCATTCGGCGGAAGCGGTGTAACGCTGGTGGAAGCCCTGATGTTGGGGCGCAAAGCCATTCACATCGACATCAACCCGTTGTCGGATTTCATCGTCAAAAATCTGATTCAGCCCGTTGATCTCGCTGCGCTCACGGAATCGTACCACCACATTGAAATGCAATTCCGGAAGCATGCGCCGAAAACCAAAGAGCAAATCGAAGCGGCGCTGGAGGAATATCCGTACCCGAAGGGCGTTCAACTTCCGGAAAATTCTGACGTTCCAACTATCGAGCAATTGTTCAGCTCGAAACAGCTTGTGCAACTGGCGTACCTGAAATCCTTGATCTTAAAGGAGCCGGTGGCAATGCGCGGATGTCTATTGCTGATGTTCTCCGGCCTATTGAACAAGGTAAATTTGACCTACCACAGTTCTAAGGGCAGGACCGAAGGCCGTGGTGATAGTTCGATCTTCCGGTATTACCGCTACCGCATCGCGCCTCAGCCAGCATCCATCGACATGATGACCTACTTCAAGTCCCGGCTAACGAAGGTATTGGCGGCAAAGAAGGAAATGATCGGCCTGCTTACGCCCGCCGTTGTAAAGGACGCGAAGGTCATAAAGGGCACGGCCACCGATCTGAAGTCGATTACAGCGGAAAGCGTTGATTACATCTATACCGACCCTCCCTATGGCTCGAAGATCCCGTATCTCGATCTTTCGGTGATGTGGACAGCATGGCTAGACCTGCCGGTAACGAAGAAGGATTTCAAGAATGAGGCTATCGAAGGCGGTGAAGCAGGCAAGACCAAGAAGGAATATTCAGACTTGCTGGCGCAGTCCATTGCCGAGATGGGCCGTGTTCTGAAATATGACCGCTGGATGAGCTTTGTTTTCGCGCATAAAGACCCGGCGTATTGGCACCTGATAGTTGATGCGGCCGAAAACGCGGGCTTCGAGTATGCAGGAGCGGTGAAACAGAACAATGGACAGACCAGCTTTAAAAAACGCCAGAACCCGTTTACCGTTCTGTCAGGTCAGCTCATCATCAATTTTCGCAAGGTGAAAAATCCCAAGACTATTGGGAAGATAGCCCTTGGCGCGCCGGTCATGGATGTGGTGATGGAAACGATTGAATCCGTCATAGCCATGCATCACGGCGCAACGCTGGAGCAGATCAACGACGAGCTGGTGATCCGGGGTCTTGAGCTTGGGTTCCTCGATATCTTGGCGAAGGAATACGCCGATCTCACGCCTTTGCTTATGGAGGCGTTCGAGTTTGACGACAAGACGAAGACCTTCAACCTGCGGAAAAACAAGAAATTCAAAACACATATTCCGCTGGAACTCCGGGTCCGGTACTTCGTGGTTTCATTCCTGAAGCGGATGGAGCATACCAACAAGAACCCGACGTTTGACGATATCGTTCTGAATATCATGCCGCTTCTCAAAAATGGCATGACGCCGGAACATCAGACGATTCTGAATGTTCTGGAAAGCATTGCAGAGCGTGTAGGTGCGGACCGTTGGCGATTGACAAAGGCGGGCCAGCAAGAATTGCTATTCTAAGGGCAATTCGACTGCCAGAGATTTTTCAAAGTAGCCCACTTCCAAAGATTGCCGACGCCTATAGCAACGGGCTGCTCCTTTCGAGGTTTACTTCGGCCAGCCTTCAGGCGGCTTCTTTTTCTGAAACGACTTCGTGATCGCCTCTTCCCAATTCCCTTCGATCTTGAGGTACTGAGGCTTTGGCCCGCGCTTCTTGCCAGGTGTGGCAACGGCTCGCGGTCGTGGATTTCGCTTTTGTCTGGTCATGGCTGTCCTGTGGCCCAGTCGCCAAATTCGAGCGGTTCCTCTTTGGCCTTGAGTTTTGAGGTGCAGTACGTCCGGTATTCCTCACTGAGTCGGCAAGCTGTCTGGCAGCGTAGTTCATCTCGAATCTCGCGAAGGTAGCGCACGGCTCGAAAGAACGCGCCGAATAGAATCAACCAAAAGATCACGTCCAGAATCCACCCAATTTGATCATGAGTCATGGCAGTCCCAGCCTTGTTTTGATTTCGGCCTTAGCGACTTCCCCGATGATCGAGATTGCGACGGACGGAAGACCCTTGAGCCGCTCTTTAGTCTTGCCCCAGATTCCAGCGTCGCGGATGTTATCAAGGAGTTCATGACCCTGCCAAGTCAACATACTGACTGGCGGGATTACCTCTATATCCGTTCGCACGCTTCCGCGTACAAAGCCCTCTTGAATAAGCAGGCTAAGATGGTATCCGACCTCTTCGGCAGAGTGATCTGTAATTCCCAATTCCTCCGGCGCCTCATACTGTACCCACTTTCTGCCGTCTAAGTGTTGGTCGGACTCCAATTTGAGCAGTAATTCTCGGATTAAATCCATATTTCTTTGCATGACAACGGTTTTGATCTCACATACTTGCATCGAACACACTCCTTTGCTATCTTGGGTGTGCGCCCTGATGCGCCCCGACAGTTCTACACGGATTTTGGAACGAAGGCCCGCTGGCGGCGGGCCTTTCCCGCCTTTAGGTCACCTCTTTAGGCGTGGGCGGTGGAGCATCGACGGTGGTAGCCCACACCATCGCTATCACCCACCCGACGAAGGTCCAGCCCGCAAGCAAGTTTAATGTGAAGATCGCCCGGTAATTGATCTTTTTGCGACGCTTCGCCGTGATCGAGGGCAGGAAATAGAGGAACAGACTCAAGGCAGCAAGTACCAGCAACATAATCACGCCGATGCTAAAGCGCACGAACGCTTCTGTCCTGCTTGAAGCTGGCTCACTGGAAACCTCGCTCAGTAGGCGCAGGAAGTTGTTAAGCGAGCCGAATTGCTGCTCTACCAGTACGACGCCGATGACGAGAGCGACGACGAGAATAATAGCGATGACGATGAGCTTTCGCGTACTCATGCGGTTTCCTTCCCCATCGTCCAATGCTTATTCCATAACAATTCCGAGAATCAGAACTTCAATCCACTCAATACGCCAAAAGGATATTCAACTATAACTGTGTGTGGCTGGTTGGCTCCGTTCAGCGTCCATACGATGTCGTCGGCAATCGGCCTAAACCCGATTCGGTCTTGGCGGTGCAGCGAAATGTCACAGATGATTACCGGTATGTCCAAATAGAACGTAAGAACCACGCGACCGATGACCACGCCCTCTGAGTTCAGCCTTACGACGGCCACTTCGTCTGGCGATCGCTCATCGTATCTAAAATTCCCACCAGAAGCATTGAGCTTCACGCAAGTTTCCTGCCACTGCCGCTTTAGTTCATTCCACTTTCGTGGGGCCAATGCGATTTTCATTTTGTGCTCGATGACGAAGCGGGTAGCCTCGGTTTGGCGCGCCTGCTCCTCCGCGTGGATTCTGTCGAGCAAACTAGTCAGGCCTTGCATCAGACACCCCCGAAATGCTAGGTTCGGATTGCGCCTGATGCGCCTACTCTAAGAGACATCTTTTGAACGAGGCCCGCCTGCCAGCGGGCCTTTTTGCTTTCCCGCCTATGCAGCCGGACTCTTGTACATCAGGCGTTTTCCTTCGGCACACCGAATCGCCAGCGCCGTGCGCTCGCCATCGTTCAGCATCCGGTTGTTCCAGAGGTAATCGAACTGCCACAGGTAGCGGTGCAAATACTCCTTGCTGACGTTGTGGTAGATGCCGTGGATTCCGCGCTTCACGAGGGCGAAGGATGATTCGACCGTGTTCGTGTGAACGTCTCCGCGCACGTACTCCCGCGTGCTGTGGCACACCGTGTCGTGTCCGCCTTCGAAGCGGCTATTGAGGCCCCTATATGCCGGGTAGTCGTCGGTGATGATGCGGGCCTGTTGATCGACTTCTTCCCTGAGAGCCTCTTGCAGAGTCCGGCTCGTCACGTCCGCGACAACGCGGCTGCGCTTCCGGCCGTCCCGCTCGACCGCCGCGAACACCGGAGTCTTGTGGTGTTTGGCGTAGTAGACGCCCTTCCCGATGACCTTGCCGCCGACGTAGGTTTCGTCAGCCTCGACAATGCCCTTCAACTTCGGTTCATCGGCGCTCGGAGCCATCGCAAAGCGAATCCGGTTCATGAGGAACAGAGCCGACCTGTAGGTAATCTGGCAGTGCCGCATGATCTCAAGCGCAGCGACGCCTTTCTTTGACGTGGCGGCCCGCCAGAACGCATAGGCCCAATGGCGCATCGGGAGCCGCGTTTCCTCGTAAACCGCCCCGATGCGAACCGTGTACTGTTTCTTGCAATCGTGGCAGCGCCAGAGATAGCGCCTGTTCCGCTCTCCATTCTTCGCCATCATCTTGTGAACGTCCACGCTGCCACAGCGGACGCAGCACGGGGTTGCGCCCCAGCGACGCCACTCGAAAAACTCGACTGCAACATCTTCATCGGAGCAGGCAAGCGGGATAACGCCTATCACTTCCGACTTCGATAACTGGTGCCTCTTCTCTTCGCGCATCTCTTCTCTCATGGTTTAATTTTATATCTAGCGCACAGCATGTGTCAAGAAAAAAGTGAGGCCACGGTAGCACTATATTTGCCATGAAATCAGCGCCTTAAGGGCTGTCTAAACTTAATGTCTTGCGTTTTCTCCGCGTATCCGATTAGCTGAGGCAGTTATGACGCAGGAGAATTATGACGCAGGAGAATGAAGCGTTTATCACGCTTGATGAAGTCATTGGTATTCAGCTTGAATGTGGCAATCCGGAATGTGCTACCAAAATAACGCTCGGCCCCAACAAGTGGGATGAGTTGCCACATCAATGCCCAGCCTGTCACGAAGACCTGTGGAAGCATACCGACGCACAGAACAGCGATTCTGCGGGCCGGGAGATCCATAATCTTCTACGCAGCTTGCGAAGGCTCGTCGAATACAAAGCCAACGGCAAGAAGTACGATGAGTACCGCCAACTTACCTGTACCGTCAGACTTCAAATCGTTCCGCCGGACCGCTGAGAGTCTTGTAGTAACCTCTGAGTAACCAACCGTTGTCCTGTGCGTAAAAGACATACTTCCGTTAAAAGTCATAGATTAACGTAAATCCTTTAGAATCGCTGGCCACCACGGGTGGCGGCGGCATCGTCTTTTACGACACGCTAGCTCTCCTACCGGTCTGTTGGCGCATCAAGAAAGGGCGATGTATGCGCCACCCCGGCGAAGATTCTGACGCGCTACCAACACCTCAACTACCGTTGCCTGGCGCGCTCGAATTCCCGCTGGGCATCGTCGTTTTTTCCCAATGCCTGGTAGGCGCGCCCCAGATTGTAATGGGCCTTGGCGAAGCCGGGCTGCAATTGGACGGCGCGCTCCAGGGCGTGCGCCGCGTCGTCCAGCCGCTTCTGGTAGAGGTAGACCTCCCCCAGCGCTTCGTAAGCGTTGGCGAAGTCAGGATTGATCTCAATCGCCTTCTGGAACGCGGAAACCGCATCGTCAACCCGCTTCATCTTCAACAGGAGCGCTCCGAGGTCGAACGCCGCGGCGAAGTTTGTGGGATCGAGTTCGAGAGCGTGCTGAAGTGACGCGGCCGCCGCCTCCGAATCCCCCGTCTGAGCCTGGGTGAGACCGAGATAATAAGTGGCCAGCGCAAACTTGGGATCGAGTTCGATGGCCGATTTGAATCGCGCGGCGGCGTGAGCGAAATCTTTCAGGCGGTAGTAATCGAGCGCCATTAAATAGTGGATGGGAAGAGAGCGAGGCTCGGTCTTTTCCGCGTCGTCCAGCTTCTGCAAGGATTCCCGATAACGCCCATGCTGGCCGTCGGACATGGCTTCGGAAAAAAGTTCGTACACCTGGACTCGGTCCTTGGGATCGGGCAGCGGCTTGCCTTGGGGATCGGCATAAGAGCCGCCGATCGCAACGTAGCCGAGAGACCGGAGCCGCTCCAGCATGATCGGATCGGTCAGCACCTGCTGTGCCCCCGCGCCGGAGCCCGCGCCCGGCGTATCTTTGGCGATGAGGCTCAGGAGCTTCGCGCGCAGCTCATGTGCAACGGCTGGACGTTGCGCCGCCAGATTCCTGAGCTCCCCCGGATCGGTGCGCGTGTCATAGAGCTCGGGCCGGGGCGCGTCGATGTACGCCAGTCCCTGTTCCTGAATCGCGCGCAGGTTGCTCCAACGAAAGTGAAGCAGCGGCAGATAAGTCTCCGCATACAGATCACGGCGCGGCTCGCTTGAAGCTATCTTCCGGGCCTGCATGTCGGCAATCAAGCTCCGCCCCTGGACGCCGGGGGGAACCGCCATTTTCAAAGCATCGAGGACGGTCGGCAAGATATCGATCAGACTGGCTTCACTCTGCACCACGCGGGGAGCGATGCCGGGAATCTTCACAATCAGGGGCACGTGCAGAGTGGAATTGTAAATGAAGAAGCCATGATTCTTTTCGCCGTGTTCGCCGAGTCCCTCGCCATGATCCGCCGCCACCACGATCACTGCCCCGTCGAAAATGCCGCGGTCTTTGAGATCGGCAAAGAGCCGGCCTGCTTGAGCGTCGGCGAAGGCGATCTCGCCGTCGTAAAGGTGATCACGATACCGGGTGGCGTAGGGCTCGGGCGGCGCGTAGGGGTAATGCGGGTCGTAGAGGTGCACCCAGAGGAAGAACGGCTTTCGCGGGCCGGCCGCTGCCACTCCGGACTGCTCGCGGAGCCACTTGAGCGCGAGGTCCATCGTCTGGTCGCCACGGCGCTCGATCAGGTCCAGGCTGCTCTCATCGAGCCGGCTGAAATCGAAGTGATCGTAGTAGGTGTCGAAGCCGGCATCCAAGCCAAATCGTGAGTCGAGCACGGCGGCGCTCACAAAGGCCGCGGTCTTGTAACCCTGGGCGCCAAGAGTCCTGGCCAGGGTGATGGCGTCCGGCGAGAGCTTGTTGCCGCTGAAATCGTGCATTCCCGTAGCCATCGGGTAGGTGCCGGTCATGATCGCAGTGTGCGCCGGCAGGGTGATGGGCACAGGAGTATAAGCGTGGGCAAAACGGTCCGCGGAGGCCGCAAAGGCATCGAGGTTGGGCGTCTCAACCTTTCTGTCGCCGTAGCACCGGAGATGATCGGCGCGAAGCGTGTCGATGGTGAGAAGTATGACGTCTGGCTGCCGGGTCTGCAGCGTCTGTGGCGCGTCGTCAGGATTGGCGAACAGAGCGACAGCCAAGCCGAGCGTCAGGAGGCAGATTGTCCACTCGCAAAAGTGTCGCATCGCCTTTGGTTCCGTCTGCCCGAAAAGATGTGCTGCGTCGAGCGAGTTCAAGGGTAACACGGGAGGCGCGAGCGGTCGCGAGCTTGCACTTCCGTGGCATTCCCATCTTGTCGCCCAAAGTTTGACTTGCCTGCAAGTGGGCCTTTAGACTCATGCGGTGAGCAACAAATCCGCCTCGGGAAACGTCTTGTCAGCGGTGTCCTGCCTCTTTCTGCTCCTCGCCTTCGCTCAAAGTTCAGCGCCTGCCCGGGGCTATCCGACTGCCCAAGATTCTCCGCCCAGGCGGCCGTCGGAGGAGGAGTACTCCAATCAGGTGCAGGCTGAACTCGACGCTGGCGGGCTGACCGCGGCCCGGGATCTGGCTCGCCGGGCGGTTGCGGACTATCCGCAGTCGGCGGGGGCATACCAGTTGCTGGGCGCTGTCCTTTTCAAGAGCCAGCAGGCAGATGCTGCGCGCCAGGCTTTCCGGCGTTCCCTGGACCTCGACCCTAAGATAGCGGCGACGTACTTTGACCTAGCGCTGGTAGAGCTCAGCCAGAAGAGGCACGCGGACGCGGTCGGGCCGCTCGAGGCCTGCCTGCAGCTAGATCCGGGGAACGCGCAAGCGCATCTGCTGCTGGGGCGCGTGTATCACAACCAGAATCGAACCCTCCCGGCGATTCAACAGTTCAAACAGGCGCTTCAACTGTCTCCGCGGCTTTCCGGCGCTCACTACCATCTCGGCTTCGCCTATCAGAGTCAGGGCGACCTGACCTCGGCGCTCGCCGAGTATCGGAAGGAGATCGAGATTGACCCCGGCTTCTATGACGCCTACTGGCTCGCCGGCAACATTGAGCTCGAGCGGGGGCATGCCACTGCCGCAGAACCGTTGTTCCGCAAGGCGATCGAGCTAAGGCCGCAAGGCTCCCAGGGCCACTACGGCTTGGCTCGCGTTCTCGAGGCCGGGAACCATCTTGCGGAGGCCGAAACGGAGTTGAAGACCGTTCTGAAAACGACTCCGGGGGATGCGGAGGCGCATTACACGCTGGGGCGCGTCTATCAGCAGATGGGGCGGAAGGAGGACGCCGAGCAGGAGTATCAGAGCGTGGCGGCGCTCCACACGAAGACCCCGGCTCCACCGGCACAGCCCTGAAGCTCCCAGCCGCAGCCTGTCCAGAGCGCGCCGCGACAGCGTGCAACAGAGATTCGAATGTTATGGAAGAGCGCGGCGGTGCGATCCGGATCGACCCTGATGGTGGGATGCCTCCTCTGGCTGTGTGGGAATACGACCCGGCGCCGCCTGTCCGCGGCACTCGGCGGAGCCCCAGCGGCACAGGCTGACGATCACTTCGTAGAGGTCGCCGCCAAGGCCGGAATCCATTTCACCCTTACCAGCGGCGGGTCCGAGAAGCGCTACATCATCGAGGCCAAAGGCGGCGGCGGAGTCGCCTGGATCGACTATAACAACGATGGCTTTCCCGATCTCTTTTTCGTTAACGGATCAACCTTTGAGCACTGGAGGCGCGGGGATTCCCCGCCCTCGCGCCTCTATCGCAACAACGGCGACGGAACCTTCACGGACGTGAGCGCCCGCTCGGGCCTCCTTCATACCGGCTGGGGCATGGGCACATGCGTGGGCGACTACGACAACGATGGCTTTGACGACCTTTACGTGACCTATTATGGCGGCAACGTGCTCTACCACAACAACGGCGACGGCACATTTACAGACGTCACAGCCAAGGCCGGCGCCGCCGGGCACGGGTGGTCGATGGGCTGCGCATTTGGCGACTACGATAGAGACGGCTACCTTGACCTCTACGTCGCAAACTACCTGGACGTCGACATTGAAAAACTGGGTGAGCCGGGAAGCGCGCCCAACTGCACCTACCGCGGCATCGCGACCTTCTGCGGTCCGCGTGGTCTTCCGGGGGGACGCGACATTCTCCTGCGCAACAATCGCAATGGCACGTTCACTGACGTCACCGAACGCGCAGGAATCGATCCCGAGCGCTACGCGGGCCTCGGCGTCGTCTGGTGCGACTACGATCGCGACGGCCGGCCGGACCTCTACGTGGCCAACGATTCCACGCCCAGCTCGCTTTATCACAACAACGGCGATGGCACCTTCACCGATGTCGCGCCCCAGGCCGGCGTAGCCTACAGCGCCGAAGGCCAGGAGCAGGCCGGCATGGGAGTCGACTTTGCCGATTACGACAACGACGGTTGGGGGGACCTGGTGAAGGGCAACTTTTCCGACGATGTCAAGAACCTTTACCATAACAATCGCGATGGCACGTTCACGGACGTCACCTACCTCGCCGGCCTGGGAGAAGCGGGCTGGCTTTTCACCACCTTTGGCGCGAAGTTTCTCGACTACGATAACGACGGTTGGAAAGACATTTTTCTGGCGAACGGCCAGACCTCGCCGCAGATGGATCGGTATCCTTCCGGCATCACCTATGCCGAGCGCAACATGCTCTTCCACAACCGGGGTGGCGGAAAATTTGACGAAGTCGGGTTGCGCTCCGGGCCGGGACTCGAGATCAAGAAGGTGAGCCGGGGACTCGCCACCGCCGACTACGACAACGATGGCGACCTGGAGATCGCGGTGACGAACATGAATGATTCGCCCGACCTGCTGCGCCACCAGCACCCGAACCGGAACCATTCCATCCTGGTGAAGCTCATCGGCGCGCGCAGCAACCGCGACGGCATCGGGACCGAAGTGAAGGTGGTGGCGGGCGGGCTCACAGAGTACGACACGGTACAGAGCGGCGGAAGCTATCTCTCATCGAGCGATCTGCGCCTGCACTTCGGATTAGGTTCCGCCACCAAAGTGGATCGCCTGGAGTTGCGCTGGCCCTCGCCGCCGGACCGGAAGAGTCACAGTGGGGAAACCGTCAGTTCCGGCCAGGTTCAAACCATCCTGAATCTTCCGGCCGACAACCTGCTGGTGATTAAAGAAGGCGAAGGCGTGGTAGAGAAAAAGCCCTTGCGCCGGCATTAGACACATTGTGTCTAGCGCCCTGGCGGACGCCGACGTGCCGGCCCGGTCGCCGGCCCGAAATCGATATGATCCCGCTCGACATTGAAGACTTCGGCGCGCTCGCTGATTATCTCCGCCGGTGCACCCTCAATGCTGAGGGCAAAACACTCCCATTCCTGAAGCTCGCCGGAGGCGTCTCCAACCGCACGGTGATGGTCCGGTTCCCGGACGGCCGGGGCTGGGTGCTGAAGCAAGCGCTGCCGAAGCTCCGGGTGGAGGTCGACTGGTTCAGCGACCCGGAGCGGGCGCATCGCGAGGCACTGGCGCTCGAGTGGTACGCTCGCTTCGCACCGCCGGGCGCCGTGCCCAAGCTCGTTTTCGAGGATCGTGAGCAGCATCTTCTCGGCATGGAGGCCGTGCCCATCCCGCATCAGAATTGGAAGAACATTCTGCTTGCGGGAGAGGTGGAGTTGGACCACTTCCAACAGTTCGGAACCCTGCTCGGTTACGTTCATGGGCGCGCGGCGGCGCACCCGGAAGTGCGAGAGGTTTTTGCAGACACCTCCTTCTTCGAGTCGCTGCGTCTCGAACCTTATTACCTTTACTCGGCGGAGCAGGTACCCGAAGCGGCTGATTTCCTGCACCATCTGGTGGCGGAGACGCGCTCGCTCGGGATCACGCTGGTTCACGGCGACTACAGCCCCAAGAACGTCCTGGTGCACGATGGCCGGCTGATCCTGCTGGATTACGAAGTGGCCCACTTTGGCGATCCCGCCTTCGACCTCGGATTCTCACTCGCCCATTTTTGCAGCAAGGCGCATCATTTGCTGGATCGGCGCTCCGCCTTCGCGGAAGCCGCTCGAATCTATTGGCGGACGTACTGTGCGACCATTGGCAATGCCAGCGGAACCGGTGGTGGTAATGCCTGGGCGGCGGAATTGGAGCCGCGAGCCGTGCGGCACACGCTCGGGTGCCTTCTGGCGCGCGTGGCCGGCCGCTCGCCGCTCGAATACCTGAGCGCCGGTGAGCGCATTCGGCAGCGCGCCGCGGCGATCTCCCTGATGCAGGCACCGCCCGGCACCGTTGTTCAGCTCATTTCCGATTTCCTGACTCGATTGGAGTCCTGATGCCAAAGATTCAGCGTCTGACCGCTCGCGAGATTCTGGACAGCCGCGGACGTCCGACAGTCAGCGCTACTTGTACGCTCGAGAGCGGAGTTTCGGCTTCCGCCTCGGTTCCGAGCGGCGCTTCCACCGGCCGCGCCGAAGCGCGGGAACTGCGGGATGGCGACCCTGACCGCTATCGGGGCCTCGGCTGCCGCAAAGCGGCGCAATCGGTCAATCTGGACCTCAACGCGGCCTTGGCCGGAGTTGGGTTACCGGACGCGATCGAAGCCGCTCAATCGCAGCTCGATCAGGCCATGATCGCCCTTGACAGCACCCCGGATAAATCGCGTTTGGGAGCAAATGCGATTCTGGCTGTGTCTGTAGCCTTCGCACGCACAAACGCCCTTGATCAACGGATGCCTCTGTACGGTTACTTCGCGCAATTGGTGCGGCGGGAACCGGATTACTTGCCTCGTCTGACGGTCAATCTCTTCAGCGGCGGAAAACACGCCGGTGGCCAGGTGCCGATCCAGGATGTCCTCCTCATTCCGCAGAGTGCTGCCAGCATTGACTCCGCGCTCGCCGCAACGTATGAGGTCTACCAGACCGCGGCGGAGTTGATTCTGCGCCGCTACGGCATGCGGCTGCTTAGGGCTGACGAAGGTGGCCTCGCGCCACCCTGCAAGACCGCGGCGGAGATGATCGCGCTAGCAGTTGAATCGATTGAAGAAGCTGGATTCGTGCCGGGCAAAGACATCGCGCTCGGAGTCGACGTTGCGGCAAGTCATTTCTACCGCGATGAGCGCTACGAACTCGGCAAGCAGCCACTCGACAGCCGCGCCATGATCGATCGGCTCGGGAATTGGCTGCAAGACTACCCCATCATCAGTGTTGAGGACGGCCTCGCCGAAGACGACTGGCAACACTGGCCCGGCCTTCGCAGCGCCATCGGCGACAAAGCCCTGGTCGTGGGCGACGATCTCCTGTGTACCAACCCGGACCGCATCCGGCGAGCCGTCGAAACCGGCGCATGCAACGCCCTGCTGCTCAAGGTGAATCAAGTCGGGACGCTGACCGAGGCTGCGCGCGCTCTGGAGATGGCGAGAGCTGCAGGCTGGGCGGTTTCGCTCAGCGTACGCAGCGGCGAGACCGAAGATGACTGGGCCGCCGACCTGGCGGTAGGATGGGGCGCAGATCAATTCAAGAACGGGTCCATCACCCAATCGGAAAGGCTCGCGAAATATAATCGCCTGCTCTTTATCGAGGAGCAGAACCGGTGGGCCGTGCGCGCCTGGCCTCGCACTTCAAAGCGAGCTTAGCGCAGCAATTCGAGAGGCGCGCTTGCGCAGCCACCTCACCGCGCGGGGGCGGTGTGAAATCAACAATCGGTTAAATGAGGTCGCACAACCGGTCAGCCCCCGCCCTTGATTACCGCGGGGCAAAACCACCGGGCGTCGGAGAGCTTCCATGCTGCCAATCGCATTCGTTCTGCTTTTGCTGAGTCCCATCGCGTCTCCGCAACTCGGGCCTGCGCCGGGCCGTGAAGAGGTCGCTATTTCAGCGCGGCATCTGACCAGGCAGCCCATCAGCGCGATGCAGCAGGGCCAGTTCATCGAGATTCTATGTAACTTGATCCCTTCCATCATCGCCCAACAGGTGGTCTCCACGAGCTTTGAAGAGGCCCCGCCATGCAAGGTCGCTTACAAGGCCGAAACCGACGAGCCGCACCGGCCCTGGTACCCGGACGGCGCCGTGGAGGTGGCGCGCTATTCGTTCGACACCGCCAATCCCTTCAACGGCGCTCGCTCACAGAAGATCGCAATCCCGGTGGAACATGCGCGCGCGGGCATCTCGCAGAATGGTTTCTATTTGAAACAAGGCGTCGGCTACCGCCTGCGGCTCCACATGCGGAGCGACCGTGGCGTGCAGGTGCGCGCGACGTTGCACGGCGCAGGCGGCGTGATTGCGGGGCCGGTGCCTCTCGGCCGCGCCGGCCAAGAGTGGACCGCGGCAGAGGCGGATTTGCGCGCAAACCGCACTTTGGAGAATGCCACCCTGACCCTTGATTTCGAAGGTCCGGGCACGGTATGGCTTGACCGCGTCTATTTGATCGGCTCGGACGCCGTTCTTGGCGCCTGGCGCCCGGACGTGGTGGCGGCGCTCCAGGCCATGCATCCGGGCGTGATTCGCTTCGGCGGCAGCACCACTGAGGATTACGACTGGCAAGGCGGCATTGGCCCTTGGGACCAGCGTCAGCCGTTTACCACAGTCTGGGGTGGCCTGGAAGAGAATTTCGTGGGCATTGACGAGTTCGTCGCGCTTTGCAGACACGTGGGCGCTGAACCGCTGATCTGCGTGCGCTGGACGGGTAAGAGGCCCGAAGATGCTGCGGCGGAGGTGGAGTACTGCAACGCCGGCCCCGAAACCCGCTGGGGCGCGTTGCGCGCGAAGAACGGCCACCCGGAGCCTTACGGCGTGAAGTACTGGCAGATCGGCAACGAAGTGGATGTGCCCGAGTACAACAGCACGGTGCGATCGTTCGCCGAGGCGATGCGAAAGGCCGATGCCTCCATCAAGCTCATATCGTCGCTTCCCACCGCAAGCCTGCTGGCAGCGGCCGGCACCGCGTTCGATTTTCTGGCGCCGCACCACTACGAGATCGACGACCTTTCGCACGAGGATCAGAGCTTCAAAACCCTGCAGGATTGGATCGCGGGCGCGGGCACAGGAAAGGATATTGGCGTGGCAGTGACCGAGTGGAACACCACCGCCGGCGACTGGGGACTGAGGCGAGGCATGCTGCAGACCCTGGGCAACGGGTTGAGCGTGGCGCGCTACCTCAACCTGCTTCAGCGCTACGCGGACCTGGTGAAAATGGCGAATCGTTCCAACTTCGCGGACAGCTTCGGCTCAGGGTTCGTTGTGACTGGCCCGGGCTGGATCTATGAGTCGCCTGCGTATTACGCGCAGAAACTGTATGCGAAAGCAGCGGGAAGCTATCCCTTGAGCGTGCAACGATCGCAAGCCTGGCCGCAGCAGCAGCCCGACATCAGCGCCAGCCTGAGCGAGGACGGCACGCGTCTACTCATCTACTCTGTGAATGCCGCCCCGCAGCCGATGGCGATCCGCTTCCAGTTGGAGGACTTCGCGGCTGCGGTGGCCTCAGGCAACGTGTACACCCTTGAGGATCACGAACACGGCCTGACGCCGGAGGTGATGAACAGCCGCGATGACCCCGAACGCGTGTCAGTCAGCACCCGGGCGGCGGCTCTCCGCGGCCGGGCCTTCGAATTTTCGTTCAAGCCTTTCACGGTTACATTGCTTGAACTCAGGCTTGCCCGATAACGGGGCCGGGTTAGGCGGGCGGCGCAGCCGCTCAGGTTGTATCTCGGTTCGGGCCGCCGCCCTTCGTGGCCGTCAGCGACCCTCGACCCATCGCTCACAAGATCACGCAAGCCTCGTCAAACTCCAGCCGCGGCTCGCGAGGACGAAGGCTGCTGCGATCTCCATAGCCAAGGTTGCAGAGAAAATTCACCTTCCATTTGCCATCAGGGAAGAATTCAGCATTCACCTTTCCGGCGTCGAATCCCGACATCGGGCCGCAGTCCAGTCCGACAGCCCTCGCCGCCATAATGAAATAAGCTCCTTGCAGGGTGCTGTTGCGGAATGCAGTCTCGTCAATCAAGGCTTTGTCCCCGGCAAAGTAGGAGCGCATGCCAGGTTGCGCGGAGAGCCTGGGAAGATTTTCATAAAACTCGGTATCCCAGGCAACGATTGCGGTTGCCGGCGCGGTGATCGTCTTTTCGACGTTGGCCGGAGCAAGAGCCGGCCGCAAACGCTCCTTGGCTTCAGGAGTGGTGAGAAACACAAACCGTCCCGGCGAGCAGTTTGCGCTGGTTGGGCCGAGACGAGCCAGTTCGTATGCCTTACGCAGCAATCCGGCGGGCACCGGCGCCGGCCGCCAGGCGCGGAGCGTCCTGGCTTCACGAAATAATTGATCGAGAGCGTCCTCCGAGACGCTCGTCCTCAGTGCTGTTGCCGCGGGCGATTCTGTCGTACTTTGCATGGCCAGTTCTCCTTTATCTCTAGGTTCCCTCATGTAACCGAGGTTATAATGAGAACCGGTAGGACGCAAGACGGAACATTTATGTCACTGGGTAACAATCATGTTCCTGGCGAGTGCCTCGCGGTGCGGGAAGTGCTCAATCGCGTGGGGGACAAATGGAGTGTGCTCGTCGTGGTCCTGTTGGGAGGTGGAACCAAGCGGTTCAGCGAACTGCGCCGCACGATCGAAGGCATCTCGCAGCGGATGCTCACTCTGACCTTGAAGGGCCTCGAGCGCGACGGCTTGATCACCCGAACTGTGTACCCCACCATTCCGCCGCGGGTGGACTACCAGCTCACCAAACTGGGGCGCAGCCTCCTGCTCCCGATCAGGGAGCTCGAGACCTGGGCGCGCAAAAACCGCCGGCACATTCAGAACGCCCGAGAGAAGTACAACGCCAGGAAGTCACAGAGTCACGCTCCTTTCGGCGAGCTCGGCCAATAGCTATCGGCAGGCTTCCGCCGGTACTACCCCGATCTTCCCGCGCTCGGGTGAGATGCGTGGTCCTGCTAGCCTAGTCATGTTGGGCATCATTCAGCAGCGACCCAGCGATCTCGAGCCACTCTTGCTCCAGCGAACTCTGCGCGGTAGGCTTGCCGGCCCGCCGGTACCAGTAACCCGCGTTGGACGAATCTCCCTCTTTGCGGTGCAGGTAGGCATGAACCCAGGAGCCCGCAGGGCCCTCGTCCTGCTGGGCCGATTCATGGGCTCGCTTCCAATTGCCTTTCGCATCCCACCACAGGCCGGCGAGGGCAAGGCTCAAACCGTTCGGCGGCGCCTCCTGCATCGCGGAGCTGCGGAATTCCTCGAGAGTCATAAGAATCAAGATTACGGCGGCTCCCAGCTTAAAGTAAATCGATTTCTGGGCAGTGTCGTTCCAATTAAAACACTACCCGGGCGCGCGGTAACTTGCGTCACATTCCGTTCGGCTGCGATCATTTCTACGAGGTTTTGTGCAAATCAGGAGGGTCTAGTCCATGCGCAAGCGTCCGCTTCTTCTGGCCGCAATCGGAATCTGCAGCACCCTGTTCGCCCAGAAGCCCGCCTGGCAGCCTGCGTCCGGCCACACAACCCTGACAATCTGGCCGCACGGAGCGCCCGGCGCCCCGCCTAGTCCGGCACCGGAGATCGACACCACAACTGCCAAGGACAACCTCATCGCGGGCAAGCCGCTCGTCCGTCTCGGCAACGTTTCCACACCGACCCTCACGCTTTACACACCGAAGGGCAAGAACACCGGCGCCGCCGTTGTGGTCTTTCCCGGAGGTGGTTACCGCATCCTGGCCATCGATCTCGAAGGCATCGAGGTGTGCGACTGGCTCAACTCCGCCGGCATCACCTGCGTCCTGCTCAAATACCGCGTACCCGATTCCGGACCCTATCCCAAGTCGTCTGCCGCCCTTCAGGATGCCCAGCGGGCTCTTGGTATCGTCCGTTCACGCGCCACCGACTGGCACATCGACCCGCACCGGGTCGGCGTCCTCGGCTTCTCCGCCGGCGCCCACCTTGCTGCTGCCCTCAGCACTCACTTCGACCAACGCCTCTACGATCCAGTCGATGCCGCTGACCAACTGAGTTGCCGTCCTGACTTCGCCGTAATCGTCTATCCTGGCTACCTCGCGCTCGAAGACCAGAACTTCGCTCCCAACCCCGATATTGTGGTCACCGGCAAAACGCCGCCCTCTTTCATTGTCCAGGCCGAGGACGATCCGGTGCATGTCGAAAACGCCGTCGTCTACTTCATGGCCCTCAAGAACGCCAAGGTCCCGGCCGAAATGCATATCTACGCTCAGGGTGGACACGGCTACGGCCTCCGCCGCACCGCGCTTCCCGTCACCGCTTGGCCTCAGAGCGTAGAAACTTGGCTGCACACAATTCAGGTCCTGCCGGTCTCCGCCCCTTGAGCCACTGCCGAGGATTCGGTCCCCTAGCCGAAATTGTGCACGGCCAGGAAAATGCTCGTGGCTGAGGTCGACGGCGAAGCAATCGAGAGCAAGTGCGTAGGGCAGACCTGGGCTTCACGGTTGGACTCTCAGATTCACTTTGCTGGTCAAAGTGCCGTTCGGAGCCAGCACCTGGACTTTGGCGGTCGTGGCGCCGGGCC
>DASYYZ010000107.1:0-24413 GCA_035946735.1 Terriglobia bacterium | reverse complement strand
CTTCCCAGTGGAAGACCCGGCAACGGAAGAGATCATCGCCCATGTGCCTTCTGGCGACAAGGCGGACATTGATTTGGCCGTCGCAGCCGCTCGGCGGGCTTTCGAAACAGGTCCGTGGTCCCGAATCTCGCCGGGCGAGCGCTCGCGGATTGTCTGGCGCCTTGGAGACCTTCTGGAAAAGCATCGGGATGAGTTCGCAGAACTCGAGGCCCTCGACAATGGCAAACCCGTAACCAACGCGCGCGCCGGCGATGTACAGGGATCGATCGACATGTTCCGCTACATGGCAGGATGGGCGACGCGGCTGAACGGAGAAACGATCGCGGTTTCTACGCCGGGGAACTGGCACGCTTATACGCTGCGTGAACCCGTGGGAGTGGTCGGCCAGATCATCCCCTGGAACTTCCCGCTCATGATGGCGGCGTGGAAGCTGGCTCCGGCCCTAGCGGCAGGATGCACGGTCGTGCTGAAGCCTGCCGAGCAGACACCGCTAACAGCCCTCCGTTTTGGCGAGTTGATCCAGGAAGCCGGGGTTCCAGACGGCGTGGTCAACATCGTGACCGGCTTTGGCGAAACCGCCGGCGCCGCGCTGGCCGCGCATCCGGATGTAGACAAGGTGGCTTTCACCGGTTCGACAGAGGTTGGCAAGCTCATCGTCAAGGCGTCCGCCGGAAATCTGAAACGAGTGTCGCTTGAATTGGGCGGTAAATCGCCCGCGATTGTGTTTCCGGACGCCGATTTGGATCTCGCCATTGCCGGCACGGCTTCCGCCATTTTCTACAACCAGGGACAGTGCTGCACGGCTGGATCACGATTGTTCGCGCACAAATCTGTGTACGATCGGGTCGTCAACGGGGTGGTAGCGGAAGCTGGCAAGCTGAAGGTTGGACACGGTCTTGACCCTGCCGTCAATCTCGGGCCGCTCGTTTCAAAAGAGCAGCATAACCGCGTCACTGGTTACATTCAGTCCGGTCGCAGCGAGGGTGCGGAGATCGTGGTCGGCGGAAAAGCCGGCAACGGGCATGGGTACTTCGTTGAGCCAACGGTGCTGGCGAAAACCAATCGCGAGATGCGTGTAGTTCGAGAGGAAATTTTCGGGCCTGTGGTGTGCGTGCAGTCTTTTAGCGATGAGGACCTGGACGCGGTGGCAAAGTTTGCAAATGACACCGAGTACGGCCTGCAGGCGAGCGTCTGGACACAAAATCTTCGGGTTGCTCACACGATGGCCAGAAAGATCAAAGCGGGAACCATCTGCATCAATGCTCACAATTATGGCGATCCCGCTTGGCCGTTTGGAGGATATAAGCAGTCGGGCTGGGGCCGCGAGATGGGCAAGGAAGTCATGGAACACTACACCGAGACGAAGTCGGTTGCGGCAAGGCTCTGAGAGACGGGAGCCGGAGCGTCCAAAAACAGGCAGGTCTCTTGGCCAATTGAGCGCCGAAGGTTAAGTTCACTTTGCGTAGCAGGGTACACGTTCCATCTGCCGTAAGCCTCTAATGATCAAGCCGAGCGAGGTGTAGCAAGAAACACGTGGACCACTCTGCGCTTGCAGAGGCTTTTTCGCAGGTCCTCCGGCAGATGGCGAATGATTTGGTGGGCGAGCGGACGAGGAGGGTTTGCCCATCCTCGGAGATGGCCGCCGGGCACTCCGGCCCTAAGGCTTTCACCGTTATGAGCCAGCGTGAAACCGTGAACCGAAAGTGCGCTCAACGTATCATACTCCAATCTGCCAAGGCTTCGGTGGCAGCGTGGAAGGGCTTTTCCGCAGCGTGTCGAACCAGATCGTCTCCAGGACCGGATGCAGCGCTTACATCGACGGCGGAGCCGCATCCCGGGGCGCTGCCCCAACTGTTGTTGGGCGCCGTGCTAACGACGCGACGAGTACACCTGGTTGATATGTTCGCCGCTCGGTGATACCCTTTTCGCGCATTCCGACACTGACACCGGACGGCTGGATACGCCCTGTCACAATAGCCCAGCGGCGTTCCGGAGACCAGCACTGCGCGGATTTGATTGGCCCGTGCATGCGGAACGCATTTGAGGCTGACCTATGGGCGCGCTTTCTTTTCTCGACCGTAGCCACTCTGTGGCCGTCCCGGGGTTCAGCCGCTGGCTTGTGCCGCCGGCAGCGCTTTCCATCCACCTGGCCATCGGCCAAGTCTATGCCTTCAGCGTGTTCAAAAAGCCGCTGAACTACCTGGTGCAGGTCTCAACCACAGGAGGTGGACTCAAGGCTCTTCCTGGAGTGGACAGTCCGAGCCCAATGGACTGGAAGTTCACGAACTTGGGTTGGATCTTTAGCCTGGCCATTGTTTGTCTCGGGCTATCCGCGGCGGTGTTTGGTAAATGGCTGGAGAGAGTTGGGCCGCGCAAGGCCATGTTCACTTCTGCCGTCTGTTTCGCCAGCGGTTTTGTGGTGTCCGCCCTCGGTGTACAACTCCACCAGCTCTGGCTGATTTACCTTGGCTACGGCGTGATTGGCGGTATTGGCCTCGGCATCGGGTACATCTCCCCGGTTTCAACTCTCATCAAGTGGTTCCCTGACCGGCCGGGCATGGCGACGGGAATGGCAATCATGGGATTCGGGGGAGGCGCGCTGATCGGGTCTCCCCTGGCCAACAATCTCATGGCCTACTTTCGTACCGATCACAACCTGGGAGTGGAGAAGACGTTCCTGGTGATGGGCAGTATTTATTTCGCCGCGATGATGTTCGGCGTCTTTACCGTGCGTCTTCCTCTGGACGGATGGAAACCCGAAGGCTGGGCAGCTCCCGCCAAGCCCAAGGCTCTGGTTACCACCCGTGACCTTGAGGTGAATGCTGCATTTGGAACGCCGCAGTTCTGGCTGCTCTGGTTAGTGTTGTGCATGAACGTGACTGCCGGAATTGGGATTCTGGAGCAAGCCTCGCCGATGATTCAGGAATTGTTCAAAGGCAGGATTACCGCTGCGGCGGCGGGCGGCTTTGTGGCGCTCCTGAGCTTGTTCAATATGGGCGGGCGCTTTGTGTGGTCGTCTGCCTCCGACTACATCGGCCGCAAGAATACTTATTATGTGTTCTTTGTGCTGGGTGCGCTCCTGTATTACCTTGCTCCGCGCACCGGTGCCAGCGGCCTGAACAGCATTCCGCTGTTTGTCGGCATTTGCGGCGTGATTCTCAGCATGTATGGTGGGGGCTTTGCGACCATCCCAGCCTACCTGCGCGACCTATTTGGAACGATGGAGGTAGGGGCCATTCACGGACGCCTACTCACCGCCTGGTCCGTTGCCGGCGTTTGTGGACCCGTGCTGGTGAACTACATCCGCGAGTATCAGAAAAATCATGGCGTGCCGCTCGCGGATGCATATTCCACCGTTCTGTATGTTATGGTCGCGCTACTCATAGTCGGATTCTGCGCCAATGCCGCGGTGCGGCCGGTGCATGCGCGACACTGGGATAAAGTTGAGGGTATGGGTAAGCAAATGGCAACCACTTAACCGTAGAGGTCGAGGCTGGTAGTCCTCCGAACGGAGCATAAATGGACCAATACAAGAAAACGCCCGTGGCGCTGGTGATACTGGCCTGGCTGTTTGTCGGGCTTCCCTGGGGCTGGGGTGTAGTGCAGCTTTGGGAAAATGCGAAAAAGCTGTTTCAGTCGCCTCCCGCCACACACACGTCCTCTGTTTCAAACGGCACGGCCACGCCCGCGGCTCCGACCAGTAAATAAGAGGGCGCTGTGAACTTCACGCGGTTGCCCGGCATTGAGTAAACGGCAGACCAACCCTTTTCGGGCGGGCACGGATTCTGCCTCAAGGTGTTATGATTTCCTTACCCGGAGGACCTTATGCCTCAGCCAACAAGAGCCCGCTTGACTCAACCGCTCGTGCGCGAGAACGGTTGCCATCGTCCCGCCGATTGGAATGAAGCCTTGGACCGGGTCGCCGCGGAGTTCCGCAAATCCATCGCGAAGAAAGACCCGCGGGACTTCGGAATGTTCAGCTGCTCCAAGACGACCAACGAATTGAACTACGCAGCGCAAAAGTTCGTCCGCAGCGTCATGGGCACGAACAATATTGATAGCTGTAACCGGACTTGACACGCCCCTAGCGTCGCCGGTCTGGCGACGGTCTTCGGAGCAGGTGGCGGCACCAGTTCCTATCGTGAAATTGAAGACACCAACGTGATCTTGCTGTGGGGATCGAACGCTCGGGAAACGCACCCCATTTTCTTCCACCATTTGCTGAAGGGCATGCGCAACAGCGCCGAGCTTTATGTGGTGGACCCGCGGCGCACCAGTTCCGCGCGCTGGGCCCATTTGTGGCTGGGCCTGGACGTGGGTTCTGACATTTCGCTGGCAAACGCCATGGGCCGCGAAATCATAGCCTCGGGGTTGGCCAACGAAAGATTCATCCAACACGCCACCAGCGGATTTGAAGCCTACAAAGCTCACGTTGAGAAATACACGCTCGAGCGAGCCGAGTGCGATACCGGCGTGCCCGCAGAGGCCATCCGCAAGGCGGCCCGCGCATACGCCAGCGCTCCGCGAGCGCAGATCTGCTGGACTCTCGGAATCACTGAGCATCACAACGCCGTGGATAACGTGGTGGCCCTGATCAACCTTGCCTTACTCACCGGACACGTGGGCCGTTATGGCAGCGGCGTGAATCCCCTGCGCGGACAGAATAATGTACAGGGCGGCGGCGATATGGGTGCGATTCCTGATCGCCTTACCGGCTTTCAGCACGTCGAAAATGACCAACTGCGCGCCAAGTTTGAGAAAGCCTGGAATGTGAAGCTTCAATCCAAAAGTGGCTGGCACCTGAGCGATATGTTTGAGGCCATGGATCACGGCAACCTCACCAGACTGTACGTACTGGGCGAAAACCCCGCGGACTCGGAAGCCGACCGGCGTCGCGCGCTGAAACGCCTGGGCGGGCTAGAATTCCTTCTGGTACAGGACCTTTTCTACACCAAGACCGCTGAACTGGCTGACGTCGTGCTTCCCGCCGCCGCTGGTGCTTTTGAAAGCGAAGGCACTGTGACTTCCAGTGAGCGCCGCGTGCAGCGCGTGCGCCGCACCGTACCACCTCCCGCCGGTGTTCGAGACGATCTTGACATCGTTTTTGACCTAGCCCGCCGCCTCGGCCACGACTGGGGCACGCCCGATCCGGAAGCGATCTGGAATGAATTACGCTCCTTGAGCCCCATGCACTGCGGCATGAGTTACCGCCGCCTGGAGGAGATGGGCGGCATTCAGTGGCCGTGCTATGACGAGTCGCACCCGGGCGAGATGTTTCTTCACGGACGGCTGTGGAGTGAGCCGCTGATTGGTCCCCGGGCGCCTTTTAGCGTGGTTGAGTTCGAGCCGCCCGTCGATCAGCTTGACGAGCAGTATCCCATTCGCCTGACCACCGGCCGCCGCCTGGACGACTACAATACCGGTGTCCAAACCGGGAAATATTCGTCGCCCCTGCGGCGCAGAGAAGCGCTGGATGTTTCTCCGGAAGACGGCGAGCGCTACAAATTGCGCGAAGGTGAACAGGTCCTCGTGACATCGAGGCGCGGCTCGTTGGTTGCTCCGGTGCGCTTTGATTCGGCGTTGCGCCCGGGCCTCGCATTCCTGTCAGTCCATGCTCACGACCAGGTCGCAACCAACGATCTGACCATCGATGCCGTTGATCCCAAATCTGGCACCTCAGAGTTCAAGGCCACGGCCATCCGCATTGAAAGAACATGAAAGGACGTGATTGGACCTTCACCTAACCAACGCGCGTGCGACCGCGGAAGAGCGCGCTGCCGTTGACTCGGATTTGGGCGCGCCCGAATCGAGCTGGCAAGGCGCCCAACGGCAAACAGTCGATACTCGGGCGGCTTTCAGCGGCGACGCCACGAACAGGCGGCATCGCCTTCTACCCTTACTTCATCGCATCCAAAACCGCATCGGCTGGATTAGCCCTGGCGCTGTCAACTATGTCGCATTGCGGTTGAACGTCGCGCCCGCCGAGGTTCATGGCGTGGCGTCCTTTTATGGAATGTTCTCGCTCCAGCCACGTCCCCGGGTGGTAGCCCACGTCTGTGATGATATTGCGTGTTTTACACACGGTTCGGACAAACTTTGTGCCGAACTGGAACGTACTCTGGGTGCCGCAGCTTTCCCGTGCTCCGATGGACGCGCGATCTGGCTTCGCAGCCAGTGTCTGGGTCTGTGTGAGCGCGCTCCCGCCGCACTGGTCACCTCGGCTGGCGAAAAATCTTATGAACGGGTGCTGGCCCCGGCGTCGGCGGAAGCCGTGGCTTCTTTGGCAGAAGACGCCGTCTACGGTCGGCTTCCCGCCGAACCAGATGTGCTGAACGTTAAAACTAGTGCGCCCCAGGCGGCCCGAAAAAATGGATTCTCGCCCCTGCGACTTCTCCATCGCATTGCTCAAGGTGGCGCCTCAACTTTGGAAGCCTACCAAAAACTGGGTGGCTATCGAGGTCTGCGTAAAGCCCTAGAGCTTGGCCCGGAAAGCACGCTGCGTGAGTTGTTCGCCTCGAGACTGCTCGGGCGCGGGGGCGCTGCTTTTCCAACTGCGCAGAAATGGGAAGCGCTCTTCTTGCAGAGGCATCTGCTGAGCGAGAAACGTGGCCGCGCGCACTACGTTGTCTGCAACGCTGATGAATCCGAGCCCGGGACCTTTAAGGATCGCATCCTCATGGAGGGCGATCCCTTCGCCGTGCTCGAGGGTATGACGATCGGCGGTTTCGTTACCGGGGCGCGCCGGGGGTTCATCTATTTGAGGGGCGAATATCCGCTGGCCGCGGAGCGAATGCAACAAGCGATCAAGACAGCGACCGAAAGCGGCTTTCTCGGCGACAACATTCTTGGCAACGGCTTGCAATTCGACGTTGAGATCCGTCGGGGCGCCGGCGCCTATATTTGTGGCGAGGAGACCGCCCTATTTAACTCTATTGAAGGCTATCGCGGAGAACCGCGCAACAAGCCGCCGTTTCCCACGCAGTCCGGGCTGTTCCGCCAACCGACCGCCGTCAACAACGTGGAAACGCTGGTGAACGTCCCCGGCATTATTCTCGAGGGTGGCGCTTCCTACGCCAGGGTTGGCACGAAAGACTCCGCGGGCACCAGGCTCTTTTGCCTTTGCGGACACGTGGCGCAGCCCGGTGTGTATGAAATCGTCATGGGGAGCACGCTGCGACAACTCATCGACCTTGCCGGCGGCGTCGCTGGGAGCGGCAAACTGCAGGCGGTTCTCTTGGGCGGCGCGGCCGGAACCTTTGTAGGGCCCGAGGAACTGGATACGCCGCTCACCTTTGAGGGCACGCGCGCCATCGGAGCCACTCTAGGTTCCGGAGTTGTGATGCTGTTTGATCATACGGTTGATCTGCGCCACATTCTCCTGCGCATCGCCGGTTTTTTCCGCCATGAGACTTGTGGCCAGTGCGTTCCGTGTCGCGTCGGTGTGGTTCGTCAGCAGGAAGCGCTCCTGCGCCTGGTGAGCGGCAAGCCTCTGGGCTCGGCAGAGCAAGAAATCACTCTGTTGCGTGAGATCGGCCAAGCCATGCGCGATGCCTCAATCTGCGGACTCGGTCAGACCGCAGCCAGCGCGCTCGAGTCGGCGGTGCAGCGATGGGGTTTGTTCTTATGACTCAATTGATCATAGACTCGCCACTCGATGCGCCCCAGCCTACGGTTCCTATACCGCGCGGTCCCGTGCCGCAAGCGCCGCCGAGTTGTGAACGCCGGTCCGTTGAAATCAAAATTGATGGTAAGCCTGTTTCAGTCCCTGAGGGTTCCACGATCCTGGACGCCGCCAGGAAATTGGGTATTGACACGCCTACGCTCTGCTTTTTGGAGAGCCTCACCCCCGTCAACGTCTGCCGTGTTTGTGTGGTTGAGCTGGAAGGCTCGCGCGTACTCGTTCCCGCGTGCTCGCGTAAAGTGGAACCTAACATGTCCGTCAAGACGGACTCAGAGCGCGTCGGCCTAAGCCGTCGCCTGGTATTGGAGCTTCTGGCTTCGTCTGTCGACCTTTCCACAGCGCCCACGATGCAAGCGTATATGGACCGGTACGGTGGTCGTCCCGAGCGCTTCGGCGCAACAGCCGCCAGTTGCGCGCAGCCGGCAAAGATTGACAATGAGCTTTACATCCGCGACTACTCAAAGTGCGTTTTGTGTTACAAGTGCGTGGAGGCCTGCGGTTCAGACGCACAGAATACCTTCGCGATTGCCGTGGCGGGTCGAGGGTTCTCCGCCCACATTGCCACGGAATTTGAAGTTCCCTTGCCCGATTCCGCTTGTGTCTATTGCGGCAACTGTATTGGCGTCTGCCCCACGGGCGCGCTGATGTTCAAGAGCGAATATGAGATGCGCCAGGCAGGATCATGGGACGAAAGCCGCCAGACGCAGACTGACACCATCTGTCCTTATTGCGGCGTAGGCTGCGACTTGACGGTGCACCAGCAGGACGGCCAAATTGTTCGTGTAACCTCTCCGCTTGACCATAGCGTGACGCACGGCAATCTGTGTATCAAAGGCCGGTTCGGATGGCAGTTCGTGCAGATTGAGCCGGGCCGCAGACCTCAAACGGTGGCTGCGGATGGATAGCGGAACTGAACCACCGGATGGGGACGGGTTAGTGGAAGTGAGGAAGGCGGCCAGGGACATCACCATCAGCATGGTCCGGCCTCAGCGCAAGCGAGGGGGAATTGCGCCCTGTTTCCAAACCCGTGCAGGCTCTAAGGCTACCGGTCATAATCGCTATCAGCGATGGCGCCAAGCGTTCCGCTTGTCTGCTCGTTCTGCTACACGGAGTGGGACTATTTTCGAATCGCCTGCCGGCGTGCGACGAGCGCGACGAGAAAAAGCTCTGCGCTTATAGCACGCCTGCCTTTGATTGCGTACGAGCGGAGGCCTGCGATACTTGCCGCACCGGAAGTGTTGCAGGTCATCGATATCGAACGCAGTCAAGTTTGCCCCTCGCACTCACACCGTTGAAATTGACTATACCGCGTTAAGCCTTTCCATACCTGAGCGAGTTGAGTTTCGTTACAACTTGGAAGGCGTGGACGCAGACTGGCAGAACGTCGGCACTCGCCGCCAGGCCTACTACAGCAACCTGGGGCCGCGGCGGTATCCGATTTCGAGTGGTTGGCTGCAACAACGATGGGCTGTGGAACGATGCCGTCGCATTCCTGGATTTTTCCATCATCCCCGCCTACTACCAGACCTCTTGGTTCCGCGTGACGTGCTTGGTATCAGCGCCGCCTGCACTAGGTCGCCCAGGAATCCAACCGGCGACTGGAGGCACGCGTCAGCGAGCGGACACGCATTGCACGGGAACTGCACGATACACTGCTGCAAAGTTTCCACGGATTGATGTTTCGATTTCAGGCGGCACGCAACGTGCTTCCCGCGCGCCCCGAAGAAGCCATTCAAGCTCTTGATGGCGCTCTAATTAGCGCGGATCTGGCCACTGCCGAGAGCCAGGATGCGATTGAGGACTTACGGTCCGAGCCGGTCGCTCAGGGTGATCTCGCACACCTTCTGACGGCCATGGGTCAAGAACTCACGGGCTCTCAGGACGCGAACCGCGATTCGCCGAACTTCCGTGTCACGGTAGAGGGGGAGCGACAAACCGTGTTTCCGATCCTCCAAGACGAAGTCTACCGAATTGCCCACGAGGTCTTACGAAACGCTTTCCGGCACGCACATGCACGTCAGATCGAAGCCGAGATTCGATACGATGATCGCCTGCTTCGCTTGCGCATCCGTGATGACGGAAAGGGCATGGACCCGGAAGTTCTGAAGGAAGGTGGACGGGCCGGACGCTGGGGGCTGCCTGGGATCCGTGAGCGTGCGGAGCGAATCGGGGCCCGATTGGATTTTTGGAGTGAAGCCGGAGCGGGCACAGAAGTTGAGTTGACGGTTCCCGCCTTCGTTGCTTACGGAACATCTCCCGCTCGCCGGCGGTTGTGGTTCTCTGGGCAGGGTCGAAAGTTGAAATTTAAAGGAAGTTAAGGGCAAAAACCGGCCGCCGTTACTTTCGACTTTCAACTCCCTCCGGGGCAGAGATAGAGTTATGAATGGTGGTTCCAATCCAATTCGGATTCTCACCGTCGATGACCATGCTCTCCTTCGGGAGGGGATCGCCGCACCAGTCAACGCAGAATCTGATATGAAGTTGGTCGCGGAAGCGTCCAACGGCCAGGAAGCTATCGAACAGTTCCGCTTGCTACGTCCGGATGTAACGCTAATGGATCTCCAGATGCGGGGCTTGGGCGGCATCGAGGTCATCATCGCCATTCGCAGCGAATTCCCTAACGCACGGATCATTGTCCTGACGACGTATACTGGCGACGCCCAAGTGTCGCGGGCGCTTAGAGAGCTGGTGCGCGGGGTTACATACCCTGAAAAGAAATATAGAGGACTGCTTTGCAACGGCTGTTCTCGACGTTCGCCAACGGTTGGCCGGGGGCAGGCCTTGTGCTCCTCCGGCTGCTCACAGGCGCTGCTCTAATTTATTATGGGATCGCCGAACTACTTGAAGCACTTGAGCTTGCATCAGTTGCCCCGCAAGTCATAGGAGCCCGTACGGGGATACTTCTCCTCGCCGGTTTGTGGACCCCAGTGGCGGGAACGCTGGTGACCATCGTTGAGGTCTGGACTGCTTTCTCGCGTGCCGGCCGTCCCTGGATTTTCATTGTGTTGGCGACCCTTGGTGCGGCTTTGGCAATGATCGGACCTGGCGCCTGGCCTATCGATGCCCTGCTTTCCGGCAGGAAGCACATCGAAACTCCGAAACGCTCGAGCCATTTTCATGTCCCCCAAAAGTCGCAGCAACGCCCGCAAACAGTTCGCGAAGGGATCAATGGAGAAGAACAGACTACACGAAGACAATGGGTTGGAACAGAGTCAAGCATATCTTGCTGAGGTTGGCTTTATGAGTGCTGCCTGGCACTTCACAAGCACAACGAGCAGGTAGGGCGATGCCAAAGAGCGAGATACCCGCCTAACCCGCCTATATCACCAGCCTGATCCGTCATTTTGAGGATCTTGGTGACGGTACACACAGCGGCTCCGCAAGTCGGAAGGACAGAAAGGCCCATTTCGGACGCGGCTTCCATACCCTCATCTTCGAGGGACGACAGTTCACGACTGGCCGCTGAACGCGCTCAGCGAAGAGGATGCGGCGGACCAGCTATCCACACTCCGGGCCATCGCGTCCAGCGATCTGCACAATTTGGTCCATCGCGCGGACTATCGGATCGTCCCTACGGTGAGAGCAAATCCCGCCGCCCCGCCCGGGAGAGCCAATTTAGATTACTAGCGTGTCCAGGCCTTCGGAAGCTGCATAAACAGCGGCTGCCAAACCAGACGGCCCCGCGCCGTAATCAAATCGCGGAACTGCAATTCGTCGACACCGCTATCGAATCCGAGGCCATCCGCCAATGTTTGGACGGTCGGGTTGCGCAAGACGCCGTGCTTATTACAATGACCACGGAGCGGCTGGGAAGCAGTCGCACCTCCGCACGGATGCAGCGGCTCATCGCCGCTACAACCGTGATCTGGCAACGATGGTGGAGGAGCAGAGGTTCCGTGCCGAGCTCTTCGACCGCCTGAGCGTCTTTCCAGTGCATCCACCACCGCTGCGAGAGCGCGCGGACGACATCCCGCTCTTGGTGCGGCATTTTCGCGCAGCAGTTCTCCCGGCGCATGAACAAGCGCGTCGAAACCATTCCGTCCGGCGCTGACCCGATATCACTGGCCCGGCAATATTCGTGAACTGCAGAACGTGATCGAACGCGCGGTCATTCTATCCACCAGGTCTTTCCTCAGGGTAGAGTTGACTGAGCTGAAACCGCTCGCGGCGAATGACAACGGCGGCCTCACAAGCACGACATCCTTGAGGCAGCTCAGCGCAAGCACACCCTGGCGGTGCTTGAGGATACCCATTGGGTTCTAGCTGGCCCCGGGGGTGCGGCAGCCCGTCTGGGTTTGAAGCGATCCACGCTACAATATCGCATCCGCAGGCTGGGGGTCTCCCGTGCCGCGGGCCGCCCGTAGGCTTTGGGCCGCAGGGCGGACTTCGAAGCACCGGCTCACCCTAAAGCGCCGCCTCTAGAGTGCGAGCTTTCCAGCAGACTGCAAGATTACCTCCAATTGCAGAAGCTGTTGTTAAGTTCGGACAGAGATCGCTGGAAACTACAGCTCGTGTTCCGGGCCCAGCAAGTGCTGGACGCAGCGAACGCACAGAATCTGGATCTGGAAAGGCAGATCGCGCAGGAGGAGAACGCCATCAGCATTTTGCTGGGGAATTATCCGGAAGGCGTGCCGCGCGGCCGTCCGTTGGTGGATCAAACCCTTCCTTCGGAAGTCCCTCCCGGCCTGCCCTCTGCCTTGCTCGAGCGCCGGCCGGACATTCGCGAGGCCGAGCAGAATCTGGTGGCTGCCAATGCCGAAATTGGTGTCGCGAAGGCGGCCTTCTTTCCCAGCATTTCACTCACGTTCTCTGGCGGTGGCGCTTTCGGACGCAGCAACATTTTTTCCAGCTTGATGAGCTCAGATACAGGCATCTGGTCGTACGGCGCCGTTACTCAGCCAATTTTTCACGGGTGGAGCTTTGAAGGGTAATCTTCGGCTGGCGGAATCGGAGCAACGACAGGAAGTGATCGCTCACAAGCAAATGATCCAGTTGGCCTTCCGCGATGTTTCTGACGCTCTGATTGGTTACCAGAAATATCAAGTCCGCGTCCGCCAGAAAGAATCCGTCAAGGATCCCCAAGACTCAGTCGACCTGTCCCTTTCCCGCTACCGGGGAGGCATTACCACCTATGTCGAGGTTCTCAACGGCCAGCGCTTGTTCTACGTCTCGGAAGCTCACTCTGCCACAGGCGCGCGGTAGCGAGTATCAAGCCTGGTGCAGCTCTATAAGGCACTCGGCGGAGGCTGGATGCAAGCTGCACAACCTTCAACGCCACGGGTCCCATAACGAGGCCACTTAAGTGTCAGTTTGTGAGGTCGGCCATGGAAAAGAGATACGACTTGTTCGAGTTACCGCCGGCTGGATTCCCTGAGTGGATCGATTCGGCCGGCGACCTCTCCGAAGTCACGCAGAAAATGCACGATCCCCCGAAGCCTGCCGCGGGCCGCCAATACTTTGTCCGCGACTTCTACTCTGGAACGGTCGTGGCCTACAGAGACCCGCGCGGGCTAGAGATTTTCCCTCGTGCTGCAAATCAAACAACGCAACGGATCCGGTAAGGCCGTTACACGCGGGTCAGTCGCCCGTGACAGGCCTCCTCGTCGCGGCATGAGGCACTTCCGCTGGATTGATGTCCTGCCGCTTCAGCCCCGTATCCACGGCAACCCAGAAGCCGGTCCCGCTCTCGCGGGGTCCGTAGAGCTGCTGGGCTTTCACTCCCTGCCTATCGGCGGGCCTGCTCAGGCGGAGGCGGAAGGCGAGTAAGATAAGGAAGCAAGGGCGCGATTTCGAAGGGCATCTTTTCGCGCGCTGAGAGCAGTGTTACGGGCTTCGATTTCATCAACTCTGCCGCGTCGCTCCAAGGATCTACCTTCACCCGCGCTCCCAGGGGGAGCGCAGCGATCTGGTCGACTTTGGATCGCTGGAGCTGCGGCGCCGAATTCATGAGGGCCGCCAAGCGGTGTACTTGGTCCTTCTGAACCAGACGATCGCCCAGTTGCGCACCGAACAGTTGCGGGGTGCGCGGAGCCGTGTCAGCCATTGCGCGAAGAAAAAGGCCGGACTTCCCCAACTGGTCTTTGTAGGGTGAGTTCCTCAAGATCTCAATGGCTTTGGCATCGGCGGCTTGTTCGTCGCGTTGGCTCGGCTTGAACTTGAGGTACTTCAAAAGGTCCTCGTCAGGTATCATCAGGCGATCCTGGAAGGCCCATTTGCCGGTATCGATATCCATTGTTTGCTGAAGCGCGATGCGCGCCAGCTCGTGCGCGAGCATAGCCGCGAGACTGGCTTCATCCGGCAGAACGTCGACGAGGCCGCGGCTTAAGACGATCGTGTCGCCGATCGCCAGAGACTCCACTGTGGAGGTCAGCAGCACACGGCAGCGAATCGCCGGCAGATTGTCGAGGTGGTTGGTCGCTACCAGGTTGTTCACCACCGTCTCCATCACCTTGTCGGCGTCGCCGGGCGGAGCCAGCAGGCCCGCCTTCTGTAGCCGCTCTAGAGCGTTATCCTGCGCCTGCTGCTGCCATTCCCGTTCGCCTGTAACGGGTGACGAGTCGCGGCCGGACTCGCTGGAGTCGCGCACGTCGGAAGGAGCATCCGCCTCGATCCGCGTCATCTCCGACCGGTGGTTTGGATTCTCCAGCCCATAGCCCCAGAAGCGCATTTGCGCCCGGAAGCTCAGGGTGTGATTCAGCCCGTACTTGATCCCAGGCTCTTCGCTGTAAGCGTAAACGGGGAGCCAGAGGCCGGGCTGCACGTTTTCGCGCCAGCTATCAAAGTGAAAATAAGTGGTTCCCGGAGGAGCGGGCGTGAAGCCACCGTTGAAGCGGACAATATTGTAGTCACGATCTTCCACCCAGATGCGGCCCTTGAACAATCCGTCCTCCCCCCAATGGAGCAGGAACAGCTCACTGTAGACGTGCGGCTTCGGCGTCACATCGAAGACGAGACAACGCACATCTCCCAGGAACTCTCGCCGCACGAAGTTGAAATCGTAGTGATCGCGATCGAACCGCGTCGTATCCAAAACCAGGCTGAAATAAAAAGTGGAGGGCTTGTAGTTCAGCGAAAAGTATCGCGAGATCGGGTGGCTGACGTCCTTCAGAACACGCGCGCCGAAGCCCGGCTGGGGCAAAAGGGAACGAACGGCAATGGTACGGTCGGGCCGGAATTGTACGCGGCCCAGAAAGTAATGGTCGTTCACCGGTACAGTGCCGAGCTCCTGGTCAACCCGAAGGTCCTGGATGTAGATCTCCATACGCGGGCTATAGGTCTCGAGAGTCTTCACCAAATGGTTCTCGCGCGCGATCACGGCATTCACGATGCGGGTGAACTCGGGTGATTCTCGAGGTTGGCGCTTCTCTGCTGATCCCGTATTGGCTCCGGCAGATTGAGAACCCGGGCGCGCCTGTGGCGCCTGGTCTGACACTTGTCCTCGTGATTGCCCGGCGCCGCAGAGTCCTAGGAACATTGTCAGAAGCACCGTCCCGACCCTTGCTCTAGACACCATCTTTTCCCTCGCATCGTCTCAGAAGTAGGCGCTCGTCTCCCGTCTATCGGCTGTCTTCTTTGGGGACCTGCCATTTGCCGCGTCGTAACTCGGACTCAGGTTCAATTCCTCAATCCGCAAGTTGAAACATAACGTGCAGCGTTGCGGTGGCATCGACGGGCTGACCGCCGCGGCGCGCCGGCTTGAACTGGATCTGCTCGACCGCACGCACGGCGGCTTCGTCAAGGCCATGCCCAAGGCCCTGCTGCACGCCCACAACCTGAACGCGTCCCGCTGCCGTAAAAACCACTCGGACCACAACCTCGCCCTGGACCTGCAGCTGCCGCGCTTCGGCCGTGTACACCGGGTCGGGCTTGGCGGTGATCACTACCGGCTCGAATGTGGCAGCCGGCGCCTGCGGTTTCGCCTGAGGCGAGGCTTGGGTCATCGATTGCGCGTCAGGAAAACTGCCGGAGTGAACTTTGACATCGCGGGCAGATCCATGGCCCACCGCGCCGGAAACCCCGCCGTCGCCAAATCCCGCGCGCGCCACCAGCACCTGAGCGCCCTTGGCGCCGCCGGTCCCGTTGCCGGAGCCCGAACCCTCCGGGCGGTCGAACGATCCAACGTGCGGAACGTTCCCATGGTTGCCGCCCTCGGCTTGACCTGGGAGTCCGTCAGGACTGCCGAACCCTCCGGTCTGGACCTTTGCTCGGGGAAGCTTGAGCGCGGCAACTGCTGGCCTACTGTCGAACGCGCCCACGTGCGTTTGAGGCTCCCATTTCGGGAGATTTGGCTTGATGTTCGGGGCCGGCGGCGGTGCGAGGCGTGGGGGACTCGCTTCGAGTTTTGCCGTCACTGGATGGACTACGTGCGGGAGAACCGGCGTCGGTGCACTGGTTGGAACCGTCTTCGGAAGAGCCTGGACTTTTGCAGGCTCGACTTGATGAGGCGGCGTCCGCTCCGCGGGTCGCGGGAGGGTGGCCGAAGCTACGATTGGTTTGTGAACCGGGGCAGGCGGTGGAGGCGCCAGTAGCGTGATGTTCCAATTCTTATTCGCTTCTTCCCCCTCGCGCAGCGCGGGCGGGAGCGTGAGCAGCCATAGGAATGCGCTTGCGAGAAGCGCTTGGATGAGCAAACTCGCTCCGAAGCAGGTGCGCCGCCGCTTCTTCTCGCCGGAAGATGGCTGAAGCAGCGCAAACCCCGGCGTAGTTTCCACACTCCGGCTGCTCTCGCCACCACTTTCCAGCGATGCGTTGAACAAAGGCTGCAGCGATCCCGGCAAGCTTGCTCCCGTAAGCCTCCGAATGTGGCCGAGGCAGTCCTGGCGCGAACACTAGTCCCCCTCTCCCCGGCGCGATCGCAGACCCGTACCTGCCGCCGGTTTGATAGTTCCCTGAAACGTTAGAGAGCGCTGACCCGCATAAATGGTGCCAAAAAGTCCTTGCCCTTCCGGCTTGACGACCGGGAGCCCGCTGGCACGAAATAAGTCTAATCAATGGCTGGACTAACGGGATTTGCCAAGGCTACCGGAATTGAAGCGTTGTTCCATCCGGACAGGGAAAAATCGACAGGCTCCGAGAAAGAATTCCCATCTTACGAGGTTCAGCCTTGAGTTTCGGTGAGAAATGAAGACGAGGTGGTCCAGTGCTTTGCGCTCCCCGTTCCCGTTAAATCTAGTCTTGTCTTTTTGCCCTCAGCCTCGAAGACGAATTCATTCTCCGGCGCACGCTGCGCGTGCCAGTCAAGACTGACAGTCGCGCCCAAATTGAGAAGGGCCCCCCGGCTAGACCAATCGACTGCCCGAAAAGCGGAGAGCCAAGAACTCCAACCGGTGGGGCCAGGTTGACGTTGTTCAGGGCGTTAAGGACCGAAAGGCTGAGCGTGAGCGCGTAGCGGCGTTTCGTAGCCCCGTCCAATCCGAAGCCGCCACCGGTGCTTAGGCTGCGTCCGCCAAGGCCTTCGTCGCCAGACCGGCCCCCGCCCCGCGGACGCAGTATCCTCTCCGCCGTGTCGCTCGCCGACCTCGCCGCCAAAGCCGAATGTGCGACTGAGCAAGAAGTTCAGGATGAAATTGGCAGGACCTGTTTCAGTGTTAGGAGGGATTGGGACATCGGCCCGCCCAGGGCCAATGTCGACAGTCGAAGGCTGAAATTCCGTAAGTCTTCCCGAAATCGTAGGGATCAACCTGCTCCTGAATACTGGAAGACTGGTCGAGTGACTTGGTGTAAGTGTAGCTCGCGAGCAAATTCAGCGGCCCGGCGGTCCGCTTCCAGGTAAGCTCCAGGCGATTGTAGTTGGCATTGCCCATGTTTTCGTAGTAGGCGTCGGTTTCGATGGAATTCGGAAACGGCGCGCGCGTTCCGCTCACAATAGCGCCGTCGGGCCGCGTGTACACTTGGTTTTCCCCGAAAGGCCCACAGGTCGGAGTGCCCGGAGCGACGTCCTGCGGCCGGCTTCGGCTGAGACAGAGCGCAGGGACTCCGGGGTTGGCTCCGTGGACGGTCAGCAGATGTCGGCTCAGCGAACCGATGTAGCTGGCGCTTATCACCGTGTTCGAGCCAACCTGCCGCTCGAGAGTGAGGTTGAACGACATGGTGTAGGGAGTCTTGTTCCGGTACCAGACGCTGCCGGCGCCGCTGATGGGCTCGTAGCGCGACCAGTCCACGGTGGGATCGGGATTCTGCGTCGACACGTTGTAAGGCGGCACGTTGACCGGGAACTGTTGAATGTATTCGGTCCCCGTAAGGGCACCAACGAAGGGAGTCGCCATCACCGGAGCCTCGGGGCTGGTATAGGTCAAACCGTAGGGCGGATTACCCGTCGGATAGGCGACCGTCAAGCCTTCGACGGCCGTAAAGAATCTGCCACCCCCAAACCGGATACCGGTTTTTCCAGGCCCCCCGGTGAGCTTGCCCAGGAAGCCATCCGACCAACCGGGAGAGTAAGCCAGGCCAAGTCGCGGCGAGAAATTGTCCAGCGGCGTCGGCGCAATGGCGTCCGGAATCGTAGACCCGTCCGGCAAGGGATCGCCCGGCACCAGGTATCCTGTCGGCGCGCCCGGAAAGGTTTTCGAATTCATGCCATACACAAAAGTCGTGGTCTGGCGGTACTTCTCTGTCCAGGGAGTGATGTAGTCCCAGCGAAGGCCATAGTTGAACGTGACATTGGGGCGCAAGCGCCAGCTATCCTGCGTAAAGAAGCCGCTGTTGCTGGCACTCTCGTAAAACGCCGGGGAAGACTGCTGCGAGTAGAAATCCGGCAGGCCCAACAGGAAATCAGCGAAACCGTTGCCCGTGGACTGGCTCCCAGACCCGAAGAATGAGTAGGTGCCGTTGGCAACCAGGTCCGGAAGCTGCTTGACCCGATATCCAATATACTCGCCGCCCAATTTCATCGTGTGGTTGCCCGCCACTTTGGAGAGATCGTCACCAGCCTGGTACGTATTGTTGATCTGTTCCAGGAAGGACGGGTTCGTGCCGGCCGTGAAGGAATTGAAATAAAGCGTTCCCACACCGGCATACTGCGGGAAGCCTTGCAGGATTCCCTCACCCCGGCTGGAGATGCCCTGCTCCGCCAGGCTGACAGCTACACCGCCCTTGGGGACACCCAAATTGTTGTTCAGGCGGACAAACTGACATGCGCCTCGTTGACCGTCGTCGGAGCAAGGGTCCGCGTGTGCCTCAGGACGACCATTTGATCGAGACCATTCGAGAGCGCATCGTAGGGGCCGGAGGGACCCGGGAGCGTCGCACCTCCGAAGCCGCCGGGGTAGGGATCGTCGAGATGGTACCGGTCCGCAAAATAGTAGAGAGACACATTTCCATACCTCGACGTGTTGGCATCCAGGCGCACCGAGCCTTTGTCGTCGTTAAGCCTCCGCTTTTCGGCCCCGGATGAGAACTGGTCCGCGTCGACGCTGGCTTCGGAATGTACTGGGGCATCCGAGTGGCTGGCAGCGCGAAGGCCGACTGCGGGATTACAGCGTTGGGAAAGACGCACTGCGCACCGGTCGTGCAGCCCGGCGTATAGAACGGTTCGCGCGTCGCCACCGGGTAGCCCAGGCGCTTGGAGAGGGTTTGAGCCAAATAGGATCCATTGACACTCCCCGTCAGCGTACCGACTGCGTCGGAGAAATTTCCCGTTCGATCTGCGAGAGACGGCACGCTCACCACGCCCGTCTCGACGCCCTGGACGGTCCGCTGCCCCTGATAATCGCCGAAGAAGAAAAGCTTGTCTTTCTTGATCGGCCCGCCGATTGTTCCTCCGTAATGGTTCTGCAGGAAGGCGGGGCGCTCCGGTGAATAGAACCCGCGGGCATCCAGATTTTTGTTGCGAAGGAACTCAAAAAGAGAGCCGTGGAAGTGAGTCCCGCCGGACTTGGTCACAACATTAATCAGACCGCCGCTATAGCCACCGTACTCGGCGTCAGCGTTACTCGAGAGGATTCGGAACTGAGAGATTGAGTCCAGATCAGGAACGATGCCTGCCTGCTGGCCGATGGTTTCCTGAACGCTGGCGCCATTGAGGTAGAACCCGTTGGCGGACTCGCGCTGGCCGTTGATCAAGAATTGGCCGGTGCTGTCATTGCCGGCCACCGGAACCGTACCGAATCCACCGCCCGAACTGCTGTTCTGAACGCCGCTGGTGGTCACCGGGCTCACACCGCCCTGGGTGGCAAACAGGTCCGTGTAACTCCGGCCATTCAGTGGAATCTTAGTCACCTGCTTGCTCCCGATCACCTGTCCCAGTTGGGTGTCCGTTGTCTCAACCCGCGAGGCCTGCTCCATCACGGTAACCGTATTCTCTGTTCGCCCACCTGCAGCGTGACATCAATCACCAGGGCGCCGTTGATATCGATCACCAGGCCGGTGCGGCGGTAGGGCTTGAACCCAGTTGCAGTGACGTCGATCTCATACTGTCCCACCTGCAAAACCGGGAAGGTGTACACGCCCTCGTCATTGGTGGTGGTCGTTAGGGTCACTCCGGTGGCCGCGTTGACAGCGGATACCGTCGACCCCGGAACGACGCCGCCACTTTGATCTTTAACCGTTCCAGTAATCTTGCCTCCGACAGTCGGCCCAGGCTATGCCGATGAAGAACAACACACAAACCACCGGCAAAGTCAGGCACGCCGCGATGTTTCCCAATCGGAGGTGGCGGGACCCGCGCCGGCCTCGTTGGTTCCGCCACTCTGAGGCGTGGGCGGTCTTTAGAATCGGGTGCTCGTCACGAGGGGCCGGCGCGGAGCTTGGCTGGCTGCTGTCGATCCAGATCCTCCCGCAGACTCAAGAGGGAGGAAGAGAAGGGCTGGGTAGGGCGGAGGCGGCCGGCGCTCGGTGGAGCCTCCGGCTTACGCTGGCTTTAAGCGCTCATGGCAAGACCTTATACAGGCATATCTCCGCCGGGCTATCCTCGTGACGCGCCGCCACGTAGTAAGTGTTCGATTCCGGAACCAGAAACGCGGTTTGAGCCCGAAAACGAGTGGAGATTCTTTCGGTCAAATCATAATAGTCGGGATCAGTTTGCCGAAAAACGTCGAGCGCGCCGTCCCCGGCGCCGTAAATCCTCTTGGTCTGCTGGTCGAAACGTCAAATCGTCGGCGTGGCTGACTGTCGGAACGCTGAAGATTACCCTTCCAGTGTTGGTGTCAAGCGCGAGGAATTTGCCGGGCTTGCGAATGACGGTGAACAATCGGTGGTCGCGTTCATCCAGCGTCAGCGGCGTGTTTTGACCTCCAGTTTTGGCAACCGACCAAACTTCGACCAGCGTGCGCTTGTCGCGATTGATTACCCCGATCGCGTCGTGGCCCGTGATGCTGACGTACATGCGAGGGCTCGATTTTTCAATCGCCATCGCCTCCCGGTGTAGAACAAACCCGCCGGCAGGTTGGTCGCGGTGCCGTGCTGCTAGAAGGGGGCCTGCTTACTGACCACGAGAGAGAACTCGTAAGGCAGCGGCATCACGTCGTACATGCCGAACCCGCCTCGCACCGCGGTCTTGCCATCGCGGAACGGGTTCCACGCGAATCCCACACGCGGCTCAAAGTTGCGCAACGTCGGGTTGTGAAAGAAAGGGGACCCGAGATGTTGAGACGGGTTGGTGAGATTCAGCAGGCTGGCCAAGTGTCCATGGACCTCGGTCGGCACCGTCGCCATCTCCCAGGCGCAGGCCCAGGTTCAGTGTCAGATTCGGACGCCAGCGCCAGTCGTCCTGTTCGTAAAGTCCAAGGATGGTCTGGCGCAGGCCTCGGCGCCTAGCGCTTCGAGGCTGGACTCTCAGGAGTTCGAAAAGTATTCGTAGTGTGAGTTGCCGTGGACGCCGCCTTTGAAACCCGTCAATCCGGGAACTTCACCGCGGGCGCAAATTGCCCGGGTATCGCCGCCAGAGACGCATCTGCCGCCAGCGGATTAATCGGAGCAAAGCTGTCGTTGTTGTCCGTCGCCTCTGGACCTCATGGCGCCTGCAAGTGAGCATGATGCCGGAACGGAACCTCCGCATCGAAACGGAAACTCGGAGACAGGGAGGACGTCGCCCGACTCTAGACTACGCTCGTAGCCTGCCGATGACGTTAATTCCGTATGTACTCACTGGTGAACGAATTCGCGGCGGTGAGCAGCTGCCTGGGCGTGCCTTCGAACATGATCTTGCCGCCCTTCGTGCCGCCTTCGGGGCCCATATCGATGATCCAGTCTGCATTCTTGATCACGCTTGTGCTGTGTTCGATCACAATAACCGTGTTGCCGGCGTCCACGAGGCGGTTCATGATCTCCAGCAGGTGACTGAGATCCGACATGTGTAAACCGGTGGTGGGCTCATCCAGCACATAGATGCTGCCTTGTTTGTGCAGTTCGCTCGCCAGTTTGATGCGCTGGCATTCGCCACCGGAGAGTGTGCTTAACGGCTGACCCAGGGTCAGGTAATCGAGTCCCACGTCGCTCATGGCCTGTAGCTTGCTCGTAACCTTGTCGATCTTGAAGTATTCGAGCGCCTGCCTGACCGTCATTTCCAGCACATCGTTGATCGATTTCCCGTTGAGCTTGTATTCCAGCACTTCATCTTTAAATCGTTTGCCCTCGCAGATCTCGCAGGGCGACTTGACCTCGCCCATCGCGGGGATCTCCGTATAGATCACGCCCAGTCCCTGGCAGTTCTCGCAGGCGCCCTCCGAATTGAAGCTGAACAGGGATGGGCTCACCTTGTTCGCGGCCGCGAAGGCCTTTCGTACCTCGTCCATGATGCCGGTATAGGTGCCGGGATTGGACCGGCTCGAAACACCCACAGGGGATTGGTCAATCACAATGGAGTCCGGGTGTTGACGTAGAAAGGTCTGATGAATTAAGGAGCTCTTCCCCGAACCGGCCACACCGGTGATCACCGTGAGTACGCCCTTCGGGATGTCCACGCTCACGTTCTGCAAGTTGTTGGCTCTTGCATTCTTGATCGGCAGTTTTCCCCTGAGGGAACGGAAATCGCTTTTGATCGAAACCGACTGTTTCAGATATTTTCCGGTTAGAGTGTCCGCGCTCAGCAAATTTTTGAACGGACCTTGGTACATGACCTGGCCCCCCTGACTCCCTGCATGCGGACCCAGGTCCACGATATGGTCAGCCACTTTAATGACATCAGGATCATGTTCCACCACCAAAACCGTATTTCCTCGATCGCGCAATTGTTGAAAAAGCTCGTTCAAACGATGCACATCACGCGGGTGAAGGCCCACGCTGGGCTCGTCGAACACATACATCACGTCCACGAGGCTGCTGCTCAGGTGTTTGACGATTTTCACGCGCTGCGACTCACCGCCGGAGAGCGTGTCTGTTTCACGATTTAAGGTCAGATATTCGAGGCCGATATCCACGAGATATTGCAGGCGCTGGATCAGTGTTTTCAAAATCGGTGTGGCTTTCGGTTCCTTGATGGTTTTGATCACACCGATCAACTGGCCCACTTCCATCGAGGCCAGCTCGGCGATGTTGTATCCGTCGATCTTGCACTTCAGCACTTCCTGGCTTAAGCGCGCGCCCTTGCACACCGTGCACGGCGCCATCGTGATGTAAGGCGCCACGGCTTTTTGGGTACGTTCAGACATGGTCTTCACGTCGCGCGTGATGTACTTGGCGATAAATCTGTTGATGATGCCTTCGCAGGTTAAATTGAAGGCCTTGCCGCCGACCTGTGTTTTCACTTTATAGGGTTTGCTGTATAAGAGCAGTTCCATTTCCTTTTCGCTGAACTTCGAAAGCTTCTTGTCCATGTCGAAGAAGTTCGACCGGCCGAGGAAGTTAAAGCCCCAGCTGTCCACGGCATATTCATGGAACAGGATCGCGCCTTCGTTCAGTGATTTGGATTTATCGAGGAACAGATCCACGTCCACGCCCATCTTGCGGCCGAGGCCGTTGCAGTTCGAACACATGCCCTTGGGGTCGTTGAAGGAAAAGACATTCGCATGTCCCACATGCGGTTTGCCGATGTGGGAATACAACCGGCGCAGCACCGGGTAGATGTCGGTGATGGTGCCCATCGTCGAATGGGACCCGCCGCCGAGCCGTTTCTGGTCCACCACGACCGGCATGCTCAGGTTCTCGATGGCGTCGGCGTCCGGCTGGGAGTAGCGCGGCAGGAAGGTGCGGATGAACATGCTGAAATTCTCGTTCATCTGGCGTTGTGCCTCGGTCGCGACGGTGTCGAAGACGATCGAGGATTTGCCGGAACCCGAGACGCCGGTGAAAATCGTGATCTTGCGTTTGGGGATACGCAGCGAGACGTTCTTGAGATTATTTTCGCGGGCACCGCGGATCTCAATGTATTCCTGAGACATGGTTTCCTCTACGGTTTGATATTTTGATCAGGCGGAACAGGTTGGCCGGATCGTACTTGGCCTTGATCTGGCGCAGGCAGGTAGCGCGGACCCCGCTTTCGGGTCCGCGGCTTTTGAGCGCTACCGGTGGGGAAAGCCGCAGACCGAAACCCGCGGTCTGCGCTACGTGGCTCCTGAAGGAGTTTCATGAAATCCCAGAAGCTTTGCCCGTTAAATCGATCCGTCTCGCGGGCATGAACAAACTCGGCATCGCGCAGGCGCACGGCTCCAAAGTATCCTACACTCTTTGCCGGAGGGAAGGTAGCAACGTAGCCTGGATCCCGAAAGCAGAAGGTGGAGCGACGATGAGAACGGAATTGCTGCGATTCAACGGCACCGTCGAGCGGGATCCCGCCATCGATCTGAGGATGAAAGAGCAT
>DASYYZ010000106.1:0-5305 GCA_035946735.1 Terriglobia bacterium | reverse complement strand
CAGCCGGCGAAATCCACCATGCGCGCGCCCAAATCGCGGTGAATTGCATTGAGCGCAGTCCGCTTGAGCGCTGCACCTGTGGCTGCTGTCAATTGATCTCCGAAGGCGGTCCGTGCCCTAAATAAGCAAGCTAACACACGGCTTGGTGAGGGTCAAGACAAGCAAAACACTAACGCCGGCGCGGGTTTTGGCAGGGCTGGACCATGAATTATGATTCTGTTTGCCAGCGAAATCCGACGATCGACGCTGAGGATTGATCTGAGAGCGGCTCCACGGATGGGAACCGCCGTGCACTCCCATCCTGGCGATGACGGGCCATGCAGGTGGGGTTGCTCCCCACCCGCCCGACTCATCGGCCCGCAACAGCGAAGCACCTGCTACCGCTGCGACGCTGGGCGACGCCGCGGCGGAGGCTTCTTACCTTGGGCCGCAGCCTTCTTGGCGTCCATCGCAGCTTTCAGGTCGTCATCGTTGATCTTGCCGTTGTCGAGTGTGAGCACGAAGCTCGGGGTGACGGTATAGCCAGAAATGTTGCCCGTAAAGCGAATCGGATCACCGGGCGCCAGGTCCTTGCAGCCCGGCTGCGAATCCTTAAGCTCGATATCGTAGACGCCGGCCGAATTTTTGGCCTCGTTGGTGATGTCGACGTGCAAGACACAACTGGCGGCATCAGTTCCCGGCTGAGGTGTGCCGTCGACATAGCCGGGACCGCCAATCGCCTGGCCTTTGATCTGATCCCAGGTCGTCTTCTCGGTGTCCCCGCCTGCCTTCAGAGCGTCCTCGTAGCTGTAGAAAGCGTCGATAAACTGGTTCCCGGTACTGGCGTGCTTGGCGGCAGCAGTCAGTTTGAAATCGGCCGGCGGATCGACGCTGCTGGCGGCCTGGGTCTCGAGCTCGTTCTGACCGGCATCCGATCCGTGCCGGCTTTGATACACCTGCTGATAGAATTTCTCAATCGCTCCCGCGTCGGAGGCTTTGGCCGTCTTTGCCAGATCCGAAGCACGCGCCAGGTTCCAAACGGCGTGATCGTAGTCTGGCGGCGAGGAGTTGAGATAAGAAAGGCCCAGGCGATAGAAGATAAACGGATCGCTGGGATTATCACCCTTGGCTGCATTCAGCGACGTGATTGAGGTGGCGTAATCCTTCTTCTGAAGCGCGACAAATCCCTCGGCGTCGTTGAAATTCGCCCTAAGTTGCTTGATCTGGGTGTTGAAATCAGCTTCGCTCATGTTGGGTGGTTTTTGTTGCCGGCCTACAACGTCCAGGCCCTTCTTAGCATTGGCCTCGAGGTCGCTTAACTCGGTGTCCTTATTGGCGTCGGTAGGCTTGAACACGAAGGGGGCCGCGAAGCAGAGGTAGTTCAGCGCACCAAGGTTGTCCGGATTTGCCTTTAGCGCGTCCTTCGCCGCCTCCATGGCTTTGTCAGGCTGATTGAGCTGCTGGTAGGCCTGCATTTTCACCAGCTCAGCCTGGTCCCGGAAGTCAGACGTGGCGTACTTTTGCAGGAAGGCGTCTGCTGCCGTCGCCATCGCATGCGGATCCTTGTTGGCCAGAATCTTCTGAAAATCATCGTACTCGGCCCGGCTCTTCCATTGCGGCTGCTTGGCAGCGCCTTCCTGGCCGGCATCAGCCAGCGGTGAGGCATCGGTGTCTGAAATGCTCATCATCAACGGCGAAGCCAAGATGCTGGCTCCGCACAAGAGCAGGCCAGCCATCGCCGCACCGCTCAGAAGTACAGTTATCCTCTTTGTCATCGTCCCCTCAGTCTTTTCATAGGATGTGGCCGAGACCGCCGCTCGTTAAAAAAGGCGGCCTCTGCGTAGCACGCCCGCTCACCCGAATTCCTCCGCGCGCACGCAAAAGGTGCGCAACTGGAATATCAGGACTGGACGAACTTTTCAAGTGGAATTTTGCAGCCATCCTCGGCTCCTTAGAATACAGTTCAGACAAATTGGATGTCAGGCCCGAGATTCGGGCCGCAACCTCATGCAGAACCCGCCCTGCGTTGACGATTGCCGGGGCCGCGCTCGCGGTCGTCGTGCTAAGATGCGGGGCGGCAGGGCGATTCGACCGCAGTTGCTTTCCGTGCCGAGCGCCCAAAACCAAGGAGCACGTTTGGCGTTGCGCCCCATCGACCTGGCTGTTGTCCTCGCTTACCTGCTAGGCATCACCTGGTTTGGATCGCATTTCCGCAGGGGCCAGCGTACACTTTCAGACTATTTCCTGGGAGGCCGCCGCCTTCCCTGGTGGGCGCTGGCGCTCTCCGTGGTTTCCGCAGAGACCAGCATCCTCACCATTATTAGCACGCCGGGAATTGCTTACGTTTCCGACTTCGCATTCCTCCAGCTTGTTTTCGGATACCTCGTCGCCCGCGTGGTAGTGAGTTTCGTCTTGATCCCTCGTTATTTTGCCGGCGAACTGTTCACCGCTTACCAGTTTGTCGAGCGGCGCTTTGGGCAGCGGGTCAAGTTTTTCACGGCGGCGATGTTCCTTTCGGCTCGCGCCTTGGCCGAAGGAGTGCGCGTCTTCGCGATATCGATCGTGGTCCAGGTCGTGTTTCATACTGCCACGCTGACGGCAGTTACAGTGATCGTGCTGCTGACGCTCTTTTACACGTTCGAGGGTGGGCTGACAGCGGTGATCTGGACGGATGTCGTTCAGCTCAGTATCTGTATCGGGGGAACTGCCGCGGCTCTATTCGTGGCGTTGCACGCAATTCCGGGCGGTTGGCCACGGGTCCAAGAGGCCGCGATGCTGGCCGGTGACAAGCTGCGGATCTTTGACTTCCGCTTTAACCTTCATCAGCCCTACCTCTTTTGGTCCGGCCTGATCGGCGGCACGTTCCTCACCAGCGCGAGCCACGGCACCGATCAGTTGATTGTCCAAAGGCTGTTGGCGGCGCGAAACATTCGTCAGAGCCAGGCCGCCCTGCTCTCAAGCGGCTTCGTCATTCTGGGCCAGTTTGCGCTCTTTCTGCTCGCAGGGACCGTCCTGTTCGAGTACTACCGCTTGTTTCCGCCGTCAAGTCCGTTTGCGCGGCCCGATCAAGTCTTTCCTACGTTTGTGGTTACCAAGCTGCCGGCTGGATTGGCTGGTCTAGTGACCGCGGCGATCGTGGCCGCTGGCATGGCAAACCTGAGCGCGGCCTTGAATTCCCTGGCCTCGAGCTCGGTAGTGGACTTCTACAAGCCGCTGCTGCGGCCCTCGGCGGACGAACAGCACTCATTGCGTGTTGCTCGCGGTTTTACGCTGGTCTGGGGCGCAGTCTTGACCGGAATTGCGCTCGCCATGGCTCAGATGCACCACAGCGTGCTTGAGACCGCGCTGACCATCGCCTCAGTGCCTTACGGAAGTATGCTCGGGATCTTTCTGCTGGGCGCGCTGGTTCGCCGCACCACGCCGGCCGGAGCGCTGATTGGAGCGCTGGCCGGGTTGTGCGTCCTGCTCGCCGTGGTCTTCGGGACCGAGATCGCCTGGACTTGGTATGTTGTGGTTGGAACTTGCGTGACCGTTGCGGTTGGATGGGCGGCGAGCATGGCTACGAAGAGAGCCGACAGGGCGCAAGCCTGAGTCTGCAGGATCAAGAGGGGACTCTGATTCACCGTGGGAATACATCGGCGTGACACCATCGAGCCGGGCAAGTTGGCCAAGGGCCTCGGACCCTACGCGGCCGTCGCCGTGGTGGCGGGGACCGTGATCGGAACCGCCATTTTCCTGGTGCCCAGCCAGATGCTCGCTCACGTCGGCTCGCCGATTAAGGTGATCGAGGTTTGGGTGTTTGCGGGCGTGCTCAGCCTTTTTGGCGCGCTCGGATATGCGGAGCTCGGCGGCGCGCTTCCCGAGGCCGGAGGAGAATACGTTTATCTCCGCGAAGCCTATGGGCCCGGCGCGGGCTTCCTTTATGGCTGGGCTCAGCTAATGATTGCCAAAGCGGCCTCAATCGCAACCATTGCCACCGGCTTCATGCTATATGCCAGTTTTTTCTTTCCCCGATTGTCGAGCGTCCTCTGGGAAAGATCGTTCGGCCGCCCTGGACACGAGTGGACCCTCAAGCTGACTGGAGTGCAGTTGGGAGCGGTGCTGCTAATTTTTCTGCTCTCTGGTCTGAATGTACTCGGCGTGCGACGCAGCGGCGCGGTCCAGACCGTTTTTACGGCTGCCAAGCTGGCGGTGCTGGGAGCCTTGATTGTACTCGGCTTGACCATCGGCGATGGCTCCTTCGCGCACTTCACAACCACCGTCCCGCTGGCCTCCGGCTCAAGTGCGGCTTCCGGCTTTCTCCTGGCCACGGTTTCGGCGCTGTGGGCTTACGACGGTTGGAACAACCTGAGCATGGTTGCGGGCGAAGTGCAGAATCCAAGGCGGAATGTGCCCCTGGCGCTGATTGCCGGTTCGCTGCTTGTGCTTGCAATTTATCTGCTCGCGAACCTGGCTTATTTCTACGTCCTCACCCCGGCGGAGGCAGTCTCAACCATGACAATCGCGGCGACCGCCGCGCGGCACTTACTCGGGGGCCCAGGAGCCACCCTGGTCGCGATCGGCGTGCTTATTTCAACCTTTGCCACTCTCAACGGATCGATCCTGTCGGGCTCCCGAATTCCCTACGCGCAAGCGCGAGACGGGCTCTTTCCGAGGGCGCTCGCCCGCGTCCATAGACGGTTCCACACGCCTCACCTAGCCATAGCAGCCCAAGCTGTGGTGGCGGGAGCTTTTGCGCTGACAGGCGCCTATGAAGCCCTCTACACGAAGGCCATCTATTCCGAGTGGATATTCTATGCCTTGGTGACGTTGGGTCTTCTGATTCTGCGCCGCCGCCAGCCGGACCTCCCGCGGCCCTATCGGATGTGGGGCTACCCTGTTGTCCCGGTCGTCTTTGTGGGGATCGCGCTGCTGATCCTGGGGGACACGCTTTTTGAACGGCCCCTGGATGCGATCTGGTGTCTCGGCCTTCTCGCCACCGGTATCCCTGCGTATTTTGTATGGAGAAGAATCTGGAGCGCCTAGCTAGCGCGCTTGGTGCGTATTCCTGGTGTAGGAAGGATAACCAAAAGGGGACAGAACCTCGCTGTCCCCTTTTGCTTTCTATAATCTCGCTCTTATCTCACACCTCAACACCCAGGGTTATACTTGCAACGATGGGGTCGTTGCCTGCCGACTACACCCTTACGGGCAGGTGAAGCCAGGGGGAATTAGATACGGGCTCGGCACCACTCCGGGCCCATAGACGTCCTCGGCAAAAATGTCGATCGCGCACCCGGCCAGGTTCGCGTTATTGGCCGCCGCGATGGCGTCCGAATCTGCCGCT
>DASYYZ010000105.1:0-41247 GCA_035946735.1 Terriglobia bacterium | reverse complement strand
GCACGGTCACCCAACAACTCTTCTTATGAATATCCACTCCGAGGTATAACATTTCAGGGGGCGCTCCTTTCGATTCAGATTCGTTCCAGATACCCGAATCCTACTCGAATTCAGCCGCCCCCTTCATAGCATCAGACCGCTGATTTTTGCGGTCTGCATGGTCCCGAAGGGACTGGCTGCCAGGCGGCACACCAGAAAGGTTTCGCTGCGTGAAATCGGAGGGCCATGCTGGCGTAGATCGAAGATCTGCGAGCCATGTGTCATTTCGAAATCGCACAGCTCCGCTGTGCGCCATCCACCCTCCGGGACGGCGCAGCAGATACAGATCTCCGCACTTCATCGCTCCTCCCAGAGGTGGTCGAGAGACTGGTAGGCGAGCACATCTTGCATCTCGGCGTTCAGCTCGTCGGCAAAGCGGTTGATTTTCTCCGCGTCGCGGGCGTTGGTGGCGGCGCGTTCGCGGTGGGATCGATACCCGCCTCCGCCCCAATCTCAAGCTCCCTGACCCCGGGTTGCTGCTGCTCTCCTATACGCTGTTTCTCGAAGGCCGCCTGGCTCTGAAGCACCGGCCCTGTGTGTGCGCGGCTAGCCTAGGGGGAAGCTAAACCAGGCATCATCGACTACCGGTGCGACAACTTTATCAGCCGCATGCTGGCGTCGTACGACGTCACTCGAATCCCCAAGGTTACAGTCCTGGAGCGAAATATATTGCTGCGGCTACGTCCGCCACGCACACATCGCGGAAGCAAATGGCGCATCCAATCGAAGTGAAAGAAGCGAAGTGATCGAGGCTACACCATAGAGGCTACGCCATAATGGAAACACACTCGAAGAAAGGAATAATCAAAATCATGAATAAGAATTGGAAAGCGAGAATGTCATTGGCCTTGTTGGCGGGTGTTCTGGCGGTTGCGCCGGCATTCGCTCTTGACAAGGGCCGGAATCTGCCTTCAGCCAGCCAGGGCGGACCTCAGGCTGACATCGAGAAGCAGGTGCGGCACCAGCTCCTGATGCTCCCCTACTACAGCGTGTTTGACAACCTTGAGTTTCGAGTCGATGGGCGCGACGTGGAGTTGTTCGGGCAAGTGCGCAACCCTGTTCTGAAGTCGGACGCTCAGAATGTGGTGAAGCGCATCGAAGGCGTCGCCAGCGTGACCAACAAGATCGAGGTGATGCCGGTTTCGAATCTTGATGATCGCATTCGCCGGGCCACTTATGGTGCTGTTTTTAGTGGTCCCGGTTTGTACCGGTACGCTATGGGCGCAAATCCGTCCATTCACATCATTGTTGACAACGGCCATGTGACACTCGTGGGCTATGTCGGAAACGAGATGGACAAGAACGTCGCCTATCTACGCGCGAACAGCGTGCCCGGGGTCTTCTCCGTCGCCAACGATCTCCGGGTTGACTAGAGATCTTGAGCCTTGGGGCGGCATACAAAAAAAACCGCCCCGAGCCTTTCTTCGAGCTGAGGGCTTTCTCAGACCCGTCCGATGTGGCAGGTAGCCTTACTTATTACCCCATCCAAGCGCCTGGTGGCCTGTCGCAGAGAGAGCGTTAGTACGAGTAGCGGTGTGAGCGCATGAGGCTCTGCGATGCGCCTCATCGGCCATGCTAACGGCGGCTCTGCGATTAGGCCACTAGTACTGAGCTTTCGCCGTGAGTTGACATATAGCGGGCGGCAGCCGAAAATAAATCTGCGACGGCTCTTCCTTTACTGCTGTCCTTGAATTTATGAAGGCCTCCGCGATTCCGAGATGCGCCCGTAGCTCAGCTGGATAGAGCACTTGCCTACGAAGCAAGGGGTCGGGTGTTCGAATCACCCCGGGCGTACCATCTAACCGCTTCGCCATCAACAAATCGTCTCTTCTCATGGCTCGTTGAATTTAGCAAAACGTTCCAAAACTGTTCCAAAAGTCGGTCAGTTTTGGAGCGCCGTTCCAAAAGTCTGGTGCTGGTTGGCGTTCCGATCGAGCTTGGCCAGCGCCTCGCGCATCATGGCGAGCTTGGCTTGGCTGTAACGTTTGAAGACCTCCGCATCACCTTGCCGGAGCATGAGCGTGACGAAGTGGTCCGCAACCCCACCGGCGCTCAGGCGTGTGGCAAACGTGTGTCGGAGCTCGTACAGGGAAAAATAAGGCACTTTCGCCCGACGGAGAGCCGTACTCCAGGCCTTCTTCAGGCTGCCAATGTAAGGTTTCGTTGCCCTCGGACTGAGTGTCGGAAACACGTAATCAGAGTCAAGGCTCTCGTCCATCTGGGCTTTGAAGGCTTGATGGGCAAGATCTGTCATCGGCATGTCGCCGATTCCGGTGACTGTCTTGGAGTCGGCGATGTGGACAAGCCGATTTTCGATATCGACCTGAGATTTCAGCATGGGCATTAGCTCTTTGTATGGCCGGAGGCCCATCTCGGTGATAATGAGGACGGCATTCTTGAGGTACCCTGGAGCAAAGAACTCGATTCGTTCCTGCTCGTTTGCCGTCAGGTAGTGAGGTTTACGGGTGGACTGCTTGACGGAAACCGGAAATTCGACGGCATCGCAGGGGTTGGTCTGCAGCTTCTTTTGCTTCACGGCGAGATTCAGCATTCTTCTCAACACGCGGAATTCCTGGTGAACGGTGGCGGGCTTGAGTCGGCCGCGATGGACAAGGCCCAACAGCTTGGTGTAAGTCCGCCTGCCTTCGTTGAGTCGGCGATCGATGTAATTCTCAATCGACTCCGGGGTGATGTCGGCAAGTCTCATGTCGCCGAAGACCGGCCGGAGAAGTTTCGTGGCGTTCATGTTCTGCTCGTGGGTTTTCTGAGCCCTGTAAGGCGGCTTGGAGCGCTTTTCCAGGAACCAGTCGGCCCATTGGCTAAAGGTTAAGTATTTGGCGGCAAGAATCACGGGAAGCCGGCCGCGATCCCGGTCTTCGCATCGTCCTCTCAGGAACGCCGCCGCCTCATCGGGATCGGCGGTGTCGGTTGACTCCTTAATGATCTTGCCGTCGCGGTCCCTGTAGCGAACCCAGAGGGACGCCGAGTCGCTGCGGGCAAATACGACTCCCCCTGTCTTACGTGGCCTGCCATTTCTACTCACTGATTCCTCCATCGACGAAGAATTTTCGCCGCCACTTTTCGAGTTCGGAAATGCTGAACCGAATTGCGCGGCCCATGATTCGGAAATGGGGAATCTGCTTTCGCTCGACGTAAGCATACACCAACGAGGGACTGACCCCAAGAAATCGGGCCGCAGTCCTGACGTCGACGGGCACTTCGAAGCCTTGGAGGTCGTGCCGATGAAGTGGTTGCTCGACGGATGTGCTTTCCTGAAGGGCGTTCATGATGATGACTCCTCTGAAGTTGAAAACCCGATGCGGCGCTTCGGCGGAACTGCAGTGGGCTCCATCAGCTCATGGATTGCGGCGAACACGACGCTGAACTTCTCGTCGTGCTCCACGAGCTTTCTCTCCAGGTCGTCGAGTTTTCTGGCGAATTCCTTTTGGGTGTTGACGAGCTCGCGAACTTTGACGAAGGCTCGGACGACGTAGAGGCTGACCGTAATTGCTCTGGCGGTGTTTAAGACGGTCGCCGCCATGATGGCTCCGTGCTCGGTGAAGGCGGCCGGCAAGACATTTGAAAACTTGAGCTTACGGAGGTGGTCACAATTTGTGACCACCTCGCGTTTTTCTTCTTCGGTGAGGCGGAACATGAAATCGGCTGGGAATCGGTCCGCGTTGCGCTTTATCGCCTGGTTGAAAGCTTTGGTGCTGGCGCCGTAGAGCTCCGCCAAATCGGCGTCCAGCATCACCTTCTGGCCGCGAATGAGCAGAATGGACTGTTCGATTCGCTCTGGCTCTGGGTGTATTGCGCTCTCAATTATGTCGGACTTCATCTGTCCTTCCTGGACACGGATTACCATATCGACGGCACCAGCCGGGACCGGACGCAGAGCGCATAGCTGGCATAGCCTGCTAAGTTGAGTTTCAGAAAGCTGTCCTCGATGGCTGCTCGCCTCGCAATTACCCCCGAAAACGTGAGTCCAGGAATCAGCGCGAGCCAAGACCCGATAGCGAGTGCGCTCGCCGGGAGAGCGATAAGCATGGCCAGGTAACCTGGGTGTCGGATGAAACGATAGGGGCCACGAGTGATGGTGTGGTGGCCGCGCTCGGACTGAATGCGCACCACGGGCGAGAAGAACGGGTTCACTGCCATCGCCCACGCCTGGGTCAGTGTTGCGAGGGCGAAGGTGGCGAGCGCTGCTGTCCTCATCGGCCTTGGGAGTGCGGCAGACGCATGAAGTCTCCCAACGTCGAGGGCGGCCGCCGTCAGGGTCAAGAGAAACAGGAACCCGCTCGCAGAGCGGGCTCCGGCGTCGAGGTTCGCCTCTACCGGGTGAAAGCGCTCTTCAACGAGGTCAGGGTCTGAGACGAGCATCGTGATCAGCAGCAAGCCCGAGAAGGCGAGGATGTAGGCCTCGAGGCTCGGAATCCGAGTGGTACCAGCCGAGAAGAACAGCAAGCCGCTGAGTGCGGCGCTCAGCAGGGCCCAGCGAGCCAGGGTACGAAGGATTGGGCAAAGGTCTTTTCGGTACATGCGTGCTCCTCAGCGGTTCGGCTCCAATTCCGCCTCTCCGCTAAATTTCTCCGCTGGCGCCGGTGCTTTGGCCTGGGCAGGACGCGTGATACCCAAGTTGGCCATGGCCTTGGTGACCGTCAGCTTCGCGTAATAGCGTGGCTTCGGTTTCTTGCGAGCGATGACCCTGGCGGGGTTTCGCTTGTCGAACTGATCCACACTGCGGTAGCCGGCGATCGCACGAATGATCTCGTCCGGGTCGTCGCCGGCCTTGAGGTGGCGAATCGCATAGGCCAGATCTCTCTCGGACTGGCTGCGATTGCCTCCGCTCGTGCGCACCGGCTCGCGGCGTGAAGGGCTGATCTCGGCTGATTGTTCGTGCTCGGGGCTGGGCACCTTGAAGTCCTCAGGGCGATACACGTGGTTCGGTGGTGCCTCGCTGCGGATCGTCACAGGGAAGTCCTGCTCGTATTTCTTGTTGCTGAAGCCCGGAAGCCGAAACACTCGAGTTGAGTCGGTGGCGGCGGGATCACCGCCGAAGCGCTGCACTAGAGCTCGAAGAGCACTCTCTGCCTCATCCGGCCCGAAGCCTTCAACACGCCAGACGACTTGGAACTTGCCGGGCGATGTGTTGAGCACGTAGTTGGGCGTGGGGACGGTGTCGTCGCTGAGGACCGCAGCGAGCCTCTCCGGGCCCTGGTGGTCAATGTCGAGGTACAGGTGCCGAATCTCCTTGAGGTCCGCCTTGGTGCGTCCCTGGGCATGATCACGGAAAGTGTTGAGGCTCATGTAGACGTTGGAGCCGTGGGCGTTCATGTAGCGAAGCCAGCGCTGGTAGTCGGAGCTAGCGATCCGCTGCGCCGGGCTGACCCGGTGGACCACGTCTCCGGTCTCGGAGTTGCGCACGAAGACGGCAAGCCAATCGTCTCGTGCGAAATTGTCGGTGATGTATCTCCGCACGGCCTCCTCCGATGCTTGTGCCCGAGACGGAGGCGCTCCGTCATGCTCAGGTGGGGGCGGCGGTGCTTGGGGCTCGCCAAGGGAGCCGATGTTCGAGGTTTGAACGCCGTTTTTCTCGTCTTCGATAAGCCGGCGAGCGTAAGCGTGAGCATCAGTTCCGGGGCTGAGACGAACAAAATCGCTGCGAAGCAAGAGGCGCCGCTCGATCTCGTCCTCAGAAAGCGCTGCTTGGAGCGCGGTGCGTACGAATTCGCGGTCCGGGCCGTCGACACCCTGGCCGTCTTTGTAGCCTTGGAGCGCGGGGTTGTCTCCAGGTCGAACTCGCGAACTGCTGTTAATGTCAGAGCTGGGTTGCATATTCCGGTTCCTCCTGTCGGACAAAAATGGGGACAAGCTCATACTGATCGCTCTCCGGGTTGTAGCCGGCGATCTCCCGGACTTCAGAGACGAATCGCCGGCCGGGGCGGCGCTCGATTTGGACCAGCAGGTTGAGCGAATCGGCGATGTTGCTCTTGATGGCGCGGTATGGGAGATCCATCTCGCTTTGGAGGACGCACGTTGTGAAGCGACTGAGGGCCTGGTGCGCGGAGTTGGCGTGGACCGTCGAAAGCGTGCCTGAATGGCCCGTGTTCAAGAGTTGGAGCAGATCGAAGGCTTCGCCACCGCGGATCTCGCCGAGCAAAATGCGGTCGGGCCGGTGACGGAGGCTCGCTTTCAGCAATTCGCGGATCGTAACAGCGGGAAGGCCGTTCTGCGCGCGGCGGGCTTCGAATCGCACGAGGTTCGAGGTGCGAATCTGTATCTCCGCGGTGTCTTCGATCACCAGGACCCGCTCGCCGTTCGGAATGAAGTTGGCGAGAATGTTCAGCAGCGTAGTCTTGCCGGTGCCGGTCCCGCCCGAGATAAGAATGTTCTTCCGGAACCGCACCGCATCCGCGAGTTGGTCAGCAAGCTCGCCGGTGATCGTTCCAATGCGGATCAGGTCGTCAATGCCGAAGTGCCGGGCGTTGAACTTGCGGATGGTAAGTGCTATGCCGTTCAAGCTGCAGGGTGGAATGACCGCGGCCACACGGCTGCCATCTGGCAGTCGCGAATCAAGGATTGGCTTCTCCTCCGAGATGTCATCACCCAAGCGTCGGGCAATGTTCTTGACGGCCACCATGAGCGACTTCTCGTTCAGGCTGACGCCCTCGATGTGCTCCAGATAGCCGCCCCGCTCGACGAACACCTGCTCGGGACCATTCACCATGATCTCGCTCACATCGGGGTCGAGAATGTGGGCTTCGATAGGCCGGAGAAATGGAAGAATCATCTCAAAGCCTGTCATGCCGCATTCCCCCTCTCCTCCGGTTTTGGCCTCAAGTCGTTCTCCAGTTCGCCATCGGCCAACTGCCTGAAGTAGCTCTTGTTCACATCCAGAAAGTAGGGCTTCAGGTACATCAGCATCGGCGGGTGCGGATTGAACCCGTCGTAGGCCAGCGTCACCGTCTGCGCGTTCTTCAGTTCGGTGAAAGTCTTCGTGTCGAACCGGAAGTCGCTGAGGGTGTTGTAGCTCTTCGAAGTGGTGACGTTGGCCTTGTGCGCGATCGCGTTGCCGGTGAAAAGCGAGACGCGGGCATCGTGCCCGCTTTCAGAGATGTTGTAGTTGACCTTCCACTGATCTTCCTTTCCGCAAAGTTCGCTCGCGATCTTGGCGGAGAAATCGTCCGTGAGGGCCAGGAAGATTTTGGTGCGGAAGGTCTGGAGGAGCGTCCTCCACGTCTCGCCGGGCAGTACCGATCGTAGCGAGCTGATGCTCTGCGTGGCCACGATCGGGATGCATCGGGGCTGCCTGGACAGGGCGAAGAACTTCTCGTCACCGCTGGGGTCGCTCTCTCCGGCCGTGGCGAATTCCTGGTACTCGTCGCAGATGAAGAACACCTGCCTGAAGTGCTTGGTGGGGTTGGCTTCGATTTCCGGGATGCGATTCAGAACTGCACGTTGGAAATCGAGTTTCATCATGACGCCGATGGCCTTGGCCAAACCCGGATTGAGCGACACCGGAAAGTTGAGCGTGCAAACCTTTCCGGCCTCGATCAACTGTGACAAGGGTGGCAGCGGTCGTCCGTAGCGGCCATCGGCATTGGTCTTGGGGTCATAACACTCCTTGGGTGGACAGAAGGTTCGCTTGACCAGGGGGTTGTCGTCAAAAAGGGAGAGAAAAACGGAGATGCCCTCCACAATCGACGTCCGAAGCTTGTTCTCGATGCGCCGCCAGTCGTGGTAGAACCAGCGCTTGACCGCTTCGAGAATCTCCCTTTTGAATGTGTCGGCTGACTGCGGCGCGGTTTCCGTCTGGGCGTCGTATTCGATCTCGGCCGCCTTGAGTGCGTCTTCCAGAGCCCGCGACTGAGGCGCCTTCTGAATCCCGAGAGCATCGTCTCCGACGAATCCAAATCGCTCCAGTTCCGGGTTGGAGAGAAAGTCGTCGTTGGATACGACAAAGTAGTGGCGTCCCTCAATCAGGGATTCAGCCTCGTGAATGCGCTTGTCCAGAAGCTCTGGATTGATCGCGCACTCGTAAATGTCAAACAGGGTCACGTAGTCGTAAGCGACTTTGTGAAGCTGGATGATGAACTTGACCAGATTGGTGTACGCCTGTTGCCAGAAGGGCTCCTTGCCCTTGCCGAAGAGGTTGTTTAAGAGCGACGCGATGTTGTAGGCGAGAGCGTACGCGTCCAGATCGTTGTAAAGGGGGTTGTAGCGGTAGTCTGCCCGCAGATTGACCTCGACGTAATCATCAGCCCGCCCGTGCTTCTCCAGGATCTGACGCACCTTGTGGCAGAAACCACCTTTCACCTCCAGCACGAGCCCGCCGATCCTCCGCTCCGGGTCGTGAGCCTTGTACCCAATCAACTGCTCCGCGTACGGGTACATGCAGCCGCTGGTCTTGGCGGCTCCGAGCGCTCCGAGGATGGCTATACCAGTGAAGAGGCCGCGCTCGGGAATCGTCAGCCAGTACGGTTGTTCGGCGGGCCCCAGCCGGCGCGGATCGTGCACCTCGCCGAGCACCAGGGAGAGCTCGGTGCGCTCGCGCGGGTCCGGGTACTTCGGAAGCTCCATCGGCTTCACCTTGCGTGTGGGTCGGAAAGCAAAGATGTAGAGACCAGAGAGGATCAGCGAAAACGCGATATAGGGCGTTGTGAACAGAAAGAGGGTGTATGTGTAGCGGAATCCCTCGTAGATAGTCGGCTGCCGGATAGCGATCAGGCGGAGCATGAGATCATCGGCAGGAAACGGGCAGCGGTAATAAAGCGTGAGGCCAGTGGCTGAGGCCAGCAGATAAGCAGCAAAGTCTTTGGAAGCCAGAACTCTCTGCATCATATTGTGCTCCCAGCGGCGGTATGCGTTGTCTCGGCCGCGTCGCGCGCTCCGCCTGTCCCGTTTGGCTTCGTGGTTCTACGTGGCGACTTCGGGCTGGCGAGAGCGTCCGTTTGAGGATGTTCGGCAAGCCAACTGTTGAAATCGCTGTCTTTCCTGAAGACAAAGTCCAGGGCTTCTGCGATGACGTGGTCAATATTCGGGGCGCCGAGAAACTCTGCGTAGCGCTCCATTTTGACCGCCAGGGGTTCCAAGATGCGGACGTGATACTGGCGTTTTGGAATGACGGGTGTTGGTTTTCTTAAGAGAGGCATCGGTGCTTGGTCTCCTTCCGGTCAGGCGTCTCTGAGATCCTGGCTCCTGCTGCCGTACCAAGAATTGGTCAGGGTTCGATACCAAAGTTTGGTCAGGCTGTGATGCGGCAAAAACCGGAAGCTGGTCTCTGTCGACGGTGACCCGTGGCCGGGAGCGACCCCCACAGCCCGCAGGGGCATTGGCGCCCAAAATGGCGCCCAAACCGGGGTCGCTCCCGGCCACGGGGTGGTTTTTGCCCCGTCACTTTCGAAATCCGCGTCGCGGCGTAAGTCACCGCGCCACCGTTCAATAGAGTCACAGGAGACGGAACGTGAGCGGAACGTGAGCGGAACGGTGCTCGAAAATTGACGTTCCGCTGAATCAGGCGGCAAAGGTCTCAAAGATGTTGTGCTCATGAGGAAGCACATACGTACAAAAGTTCCTTTCTTGCCTTGGCTTTGGCGGTCCCAAGAGACTGCTAATGTCGGAGTCGGAGAGTCCGCAGGCGGCCCACTTGTGAAACGCCGAGGCGAAGAGTTCGCCCTGATAGCGTTTGTCCCCAGCGCGCAGAAAGTCGCGATCTGCCCGAGTGAGCATGTTGGTTCGGTTGCTTTCCCAGAGCAGGCGTAGCTGGAAGTATCGAACGAGGTGACGGGCGTCAACGGCCTCGGCATCGGGGAAAACGCGCGAAAAGAAAGCTCTGGCCCGGTTGAAGTTGGCGGAGTTTGGGGAAGCGTAGACGAAGTTGAAAGCGGGCAGGCGGTGAAGAAATTTCTCGTAGGCGCGGAGGTGCGTAACGTATTGCGTGAGGCTCGGAGCGGTCCTGTCACAGTAGGTGAAGGTCACAACGGGTTGGAGGCCGAGACCGTTTTGCTGATTGGGAATGAAGATAGGAAATCGGTCGACAAAGTAGCGTTTGGTGTTCTGGTTCGACTTAGCACCCTTGTAGATTCGCCCGGGCAAGGCGGGAAGCGACAATCCCAGGAGATCGTGGAAATAGGCGACCTTATCAGCCTCGGTTTCGAGATAGCCCTCGGTGGCGTGGGCCAGGACGAAGTCCAGGATAAGTAGTCGTGTGAGGGTAAGGTCCTTCGATTGTCGACGGCGGTTACGGAGATTCTCCTTATCGATGGCCGCGTAAGCGCGGCGGGAATAAACGTTAACCACGTAAGTTTTGCGGGCGTATTCAGTGGTACGAGCATGCCGCCTGGAGACGAGCTTTTGAACAAAGCGGTGAGCCGGGCGGCCCTTGGGCTGGCCTGTGAAATCGAGGAACTGCTGGATTGTGAAATATCCCGAATGTGTGGCAACGAAGTAGAGGAACTGGGCCTCCCGGTCTTCGTAACCGAGCGCCTGGAGTGCTGCGAGATGTGGAGCGTAAGTGTTCACAGCGAGAGAATCTCCTCCATTAAGCCGGTTTCAAGCATCGCGCGGTGTAAAGCCGCAGCATCCTCTCGCAGTGCGTACATGGCGAAGCCGGCGCTCGCTTTAGCGACGAGGCCGGCGCGGTGATAGTGGGCAGTCGCGAGTTCGAGGTTTACTCTAGCGAGCTCGCGTTCTGGTGTTTCGTATTCGATCTGGATGTCGGGGACGGGAATCCTCCCTTTGACAACCGTCAGGCCGTGTTGTTGTGCGATCGCCTGCGTGCGCTGGTTGCAGATGGATTCGGGCAACGAATTGAGTTTGGAAAGCTCGCGGTTGATCGCTCTCTTGAGTTCGAAATCGAGAATCACGCGCTGGATCTGGCCGCCGTCTGCTTGAATCCGCTCGGCCTCGCGCTGGTATAAGCGGTAAAGCGTTGCATCGTGCTTGGCCTCGCGCGGTTTGACAAAACCGTGATAAAGCACTTGGTGGGTGTGCAAGCCGGAGGGCCGATGACCTTCGATGAATCGGCGCCCTTGGCGGGTCAGCGTGAGGTAAGTAGCGTGCTCCGGATACGTAGTACGGCGACGGATGAGGCCCTGGCGGTCGAGGTTTTCTAGATCTCGTCGAGCGTGGGCTTCGTCACCGGCGTAGCGGAATTGGGTCAAATCATCGAGAGTGACAGCACGGAAGGTGGCGATTTCTAGTAAGGTTGCAACTTCCGAATCCCGGAGGGAGTAATGGCTGTCGCGATCGGGATCGGGGTACGGCCGACGTCGGGAGGCCAGCCGTACACGGCCAGTAGCCTTAGTGCTAAGCCGGTTGTGGCCCGGAGTGCTCGCGCGGCTCGGGCCCCGTTGGTCAGCCGTGCCATCGCGGACTGAGTCTCGCTGGAAAGGGGGAGGAGCGGGCTGCCGCTCATCATCGAGTCTGTGATCTCGGCCGGATCGGGCCATTCAGTTGAGCTCCTCGCGATGAAGATGGGGCGGCATCGGTGTACGCCCAGCATTCAGCTCGCGGTCGAAGTGGGCGAGCTTTCGTCCCGTGTCCTTAAGGAAAAAGCGGCGGCCGAGGGAGAAGACGGCGGCCGTCAGGTTAACGAACAGCACGGCAGCATAAAGCAGAATTGCCGGGCCGTAGTGATGGATCAGCATCGGGCGATAAGGGATCAGGAAACGCATCTGGCTGATGAGGAAAAAGAGCAGCGCGAGCATGAAGGCGGCAGAGGCAAACAGAGCGTTGGCGATCATGTTTTCACCTGCCTATCCAAGCCATTTGAGCAGAGGCCGAAGGGTGCCAAGTGCGTTCGAGGGCTCACTGGTGCACCTCGTCCGTGAAGGCTTGATCTTGCCGGAAGTAGGTGATGGTTAGGCCGAGCGGGTTGATCGGTATCAAGTCGTTCGGCACCTGGTCCTTGAATATGAAAAGAAGCGTGGCCCTGAACAGGGTTTTCCTGATCACGGAGTGATCGGCCGGTGCGTATTCGACACGATAAAAGTCGACGCTTGCCTGGTAGGGGGCCTTAATCATCGGCTGTAACGTGACCTTCTGGACGTCCACATCGACCTGCGCGGAACCAGGGTCAGAGAGAAATTTGTTGATCGTGTCCTCTGATTTGGAGCGCTGGATGATGTCGCTGGCCAGTTTGCCGTCAAGGAAATAGAGGGCCTTTGTGAAGTCGTCGTTTATGGTGTACCGATTTCGCCGGTAATACAGCCGGCAGAATTCAGAAAGAAAATACTTCGCTTCAGCGTCGCCGGGGTGGTATTCAAGGCTCCTGTAGTCGAGGGCTTGAGCCCGGCCGATGTCATCGACACGGATCACCAGGGGCCGCCAGTTGCGGAACGTTTGGATGGTCTTGAGGTTCAGTATCACCAAACCGAGGACGATCAGCGCAAGCACGGCGACGGTCGCCTTGAGATAGGTACTGGTGGTGATCGCGTCGCCATACGTTTCGAGGTAGATTTGCTTCGCTTCGTTGAAGGTGGTTTGGGATTGACTCATAAGAAGGCCTCCACGACGCGAGACAGGTCGGGGCCGGCGCCGGAGCTCCCAGTGAACAGATGATTGGTGAGAGCTGGAACTTTAAAGATGACGTACGTTCCGCCAAGGAAAACGATCACCGTTAAGCCCAGGAGGGTGCTCAGCTCGTAGGGCACGGGAACGAACGGGGGCTGTGTAAGGATGTAGACAATCAGGTTGGACATGACGAAGGTCACGGCCGCGGCGACGACCTGGTAAAAGGAATACTGAATGAGGAAGTTGAGCCAGCCCCAGAAAAGCCAGTCGAGTTTCGGGACGATGAAGAACGGGATAAAAACGGGTCCGACGAGGACTGCAACGGCCACGGCGACGGGACCGAGGAGGTTCACCGCGATGGCCACAAACTGCCAAAAGCTCATGATGCCGTCGATCAGAACGTATTCAAGGTTGGCTGCGAGATTGGCGATTGAAGGCTGCGCGACCCCCTGCCAGTAGTTATTGATCACCTGATTTGCGTTATCGAGCGCCGTGTTTCCGATGAGGTTGGTCAGATACTGCGCCTCGTCCGTGACGAGGTGATAGAAGCTGCGACCGAAGCCGGGGATCGGGGTGTTGTAATACGTGACCATGGCGTACCCGAAGGAAATGGTCAGTAGAAGCTCGGCCAGCTTTCCGAAATTGAAGCCGCCGGCGTGCTCGTGAGCTCTGAGCGCGGCCTGAATGCCGAACCAGGCGATCATGATCGTGGCGAGGCCGGTGTACATCTGCTGACCGATCCAGGCGAACTGGCCTCCGTGGCTGTTCAGCAACTGCGAGATGTAGTTGAAAACCTCGTTGAGTGCGCCCATCGAAGCCCTCCTGAGGGTTAGGGAAGCCGGTAAGTTGCGAGCTGTGATCCGAAGCTGCCAGACAGCTGACTGTTCATGGGAACGACGTTTGCGCGGCGGTAAATATCGTCGTTAATTGCCTCGGTGTCCGCGTCACGCAGCCGCTTTGCGGCGATCGTGTGCTGCTCGAGAATCGACACCAGCAGCTTGTTGGTGTCCTGCGCATTCTGCAGCGCAAGGACGTTTGTCGCGTTCACCTTGTTGAGGACCGAGACCTCGGTGTTGAGGGTCGGGTCATCTGAAAGAGAATCGTTTTGGACATTGGCGATGGCGTTTGTCGTGGTCGCGGAGTTGGTGCGGATGGCGCCGAGGGTGTCCATTGCATCCTGGTTGGCACCGTCAGCGAGTTCCACGGTACCGTAGCGGGATTCAACTTGCTGGCGGACGGTTGGGTCCATGGACGAGAGATCCGAGGGTCTGTAGGTCTGCAGCGCATTGGTGGCGTTCTGGTAGCCGGTAAGGACGGTGGGCGGTAAACCGGTGTTGACTCCGCTTATCCAGCCAGCGGTATTGCCAAACACGTCTCGGGCTGCACCGTAGCGCCACGGCGCCCAATTAGTGGCGTAACGGTTCGCCATGTTGGGCAGATTCCGCGCCATGTTCATCGCGAGGTTGTACTGATTGAGGACTTGCGCGTAGGTCGCCTGAAGCTGCTGCAGTTGCGAAATGAGCTCGTAATAGCGGAGCACAGCGTTGCCGTAGTTGGTGGGATCGTAGACGATGCCGAAGCCGAATTGTGCTTTGGCGTTGCGGGGGCTGCCGGCCAATGTGAATAGGACCGCTGCAAGGGCCAGTTTCTTTTTCACGGTTTTGTCTCCTTTCACGTCAAGGCAAATTGGAATTCTTGATGGCATCCTCGAGTGAGATACAACCTTGTTTCCTGCCGGTGCCGTAGCGCTCCGGCTGGCCTGTTGAGGGATCAACCCTCCATTGCAGGCATCCCGGTCTCTCCAGGCCCTCGGGCACGGCAGTCCCTTCGATTTCCTGCTTCCTGTTCATGTAGCTCACGAATTCACGGACCTCTGCGGGGGTGGGATGCTGGGAATCCGCCAGCTTGGGACAGCCTCCCAGTTCGCTTCGGGCCTGTTGGGTACGCGGCTGACAGTCGCTGGTTGGCAGGCGGTCGGCCCATGTGTATTTCTTCCCGCGGCCGTGCGAGCAGGCGATCATTAGGGCGAGCAAGATAAGTGCTGCTGGAGCAATCCGGGTTGCACGTCGCCGTTGGGTCTGGTTCCTCATCACTTGCTCCGTCGTCGGGTTCAGAGGTCCGAGGGCATTTGGTGCTGGCTACAATCGGGGACTAGGAGGTCGTTGGACAGATAGATCTTGATCCGCGCGCCCTCCCGGATCGTCACGGTGGGCAAGATATTCAGGAAGCGGTCGAGGACACGCTGGCTGGAAATGGCTAGGCCCGCACCAAAGCCCTGCCGCAATTCATCAGCGCCGTTCGCAGTCAGGGCAGAGCCGGTGCCGTACTCGGACGCGGCTCCGAGAATGCCGATCGCCAAAGAAGCGCCGAAAATCTTGAGGTAGTGGTTGTTTACCTTGTCCTTCAGGGCCGCGGCACCGGCCTGGTCGAGACCCTTGAACTGATCAAGGCTCACGGAGTAGCCGTCCGGCATGAGCAAGCGATGGAAAGCAACGGCCAAGCGGCCCTGCCCGAACGTGTCAACCTTCTGGGCTTCACCGAGAACCTTGCTCCCGGCTGGAATGAGAAGGTGCTGGCGATCGTGAGAGTAGACATCATTCGTCACAAGGCAACTGACCGGTCCGGTGAAGCTGCCGTCGAGCCGGTTAATGAGCAAGGCTTCGACGATCGTGCCCTCGAAAAGAACGTAGTCCTTGCCACTGGCGGAATTTGGGACCGCAGGCGATGACGCGGCATGAGCGGAGGGTGAGTTTTGCTGGCCAGGAGTTTGGTGCCGGCTGGAGTCGGCCTCGCTGGTGGAAACCTGCGTTTGGCTCGGTAGCTGCCGACGGCGAAGCGGGTTCGCCTGTTCGGTCTGCTGTAGCAGATGTTGCTCCTGGGCGATCTGCGCCGCCTGCTGGGCAAGAAGCTGGCTTTGTGCCTCAAACGGGTCGGGACCGTCGGCTGTGGCGGCAGAGGAAAGGAGGGCCTGGTCGGGAGGACCTTGCTGTGCCGGAGTCTGCGGTGGCGGGTCGGCGCTAGCCCTCGACATGTCTTTGCGATAGGTCAGAGCGACATTGTCGGCAAACAGTGAGAGATACTGCCGTTTCCTGCGCTCCTCTTTGATAGCGTCCAATTCGTTGGGCTGAGCTCCAGCCCGTTGCGCCGGCGGGTGGGGTATGCGCCAGACGGGTACACGCCGTTCGGGCTTGGCGGCGTGAAAGCCGTCCCGTAGGGATTCTGGCCATTCTGCTGGGCCTGGGCGGCAAGCCGATTCTGCTGCGCCAGCAAAGCCTGTTCCACCGCCGGGGCGGATTGCTCCTGCTCCTGCTGAATGTCGTTCCTGAATGCCCTGAGCTTGTCCGAATTCACCGGTATGGTCTGAGGGAGGGGATGTTTGTTGACGGCAGTGGGCATGGGAGGCCGCTTGGCCAGTCAGGGCCATCACCAGAATCATCAAGAACGCGATGCCCGAGATGACGAGGGCCTGCAGATTCTTGGGCATCAGGCCGGGCGGCTTGGGTGCCTTGTTCTCGATCGTCGAGGCGGGATTTTGGGCAGTTTCCGGCATGATTCAATACCTCCGTGGCTTTCGTCGGTAAGGGGCTTTGCTGCCGCCGAGTAGGAGTCGTAGCAGTGGTGTTCGGGTTCGAAGGCGAGACTTCTCCTGCGCCAAGACAAAGTCGGCGAGCCTGCGCTCGATCCAGTCCCATGATGGAAGTGAAGCCTGTTTCGCAGTGGGCCTCAGGTTGGCTTTCATCGGGCTACGCCCCCTGCCTGGTGAATGTCACCTTCTTTTTCCCGACGACGAGATAGCCGTCGTCCACGATCTTGGGAATGATGTAGACGCCATTTTGGAAATCGAAATTGATAACGTTGGGCTTGTTGTCCTTCTTCTCGTAAATTGTCGGCTTCTCTTGGGCTGAACTGCGGATGTACGTGAATTTGTCGTCGTGGTAGATCGCGGTCACATTGAATGGCGCCGCCGTTGCCTTCTTGGGGTAGCGGTAGTCGAAACGAATTTTGCCGGCATACTCGCTGCGGTACCGCGCTACATCCGCCTGCTCCTCAGCGTGCTCGTGCTGGATCTCGTCGGCAAGTTGCTTCTGAACGTGGGCCAATTCGTCTCTGTAGGCGTTGGCCTCGCTCGCCCGGACGTAAGCGGCGGGCTTGACGGATGCTGAGGCGTTCGCGTCATCGGCGAGCACGATGAACACCTTGAGATCGGGATCGACGTTCGGTTGGTTGCTGATTTCGGTGAGCAAAAATGAATAGACGTGACCGCTGGCGGTGACGAGGTTCAAGTTGCTGCGGATGGCGGCCTGGGCGGGATGGAGATAGCAGAGGTTGTGCGTCCCATTGATAATCCAATACTCTTTGTCGCCGGTGGTGAAGTCGAGAATCTCCTCGTCGGCGGGCAAGACAATGAGGGTCGAGAACCGCACCTTGGCGCGAATGAGAATGACATCGGTTTGGGAGTAGTGCACAAGCCGCGCGCCGTCCGCGGCGTGAAGGAAGGGCACCGCTGGTGTACCCAGAGCCAAGCAGAGCACGGCCGGGACAACTGACTTAAACATGACGAACCTCCGTAAAAGATGTTGTGCTGCACTTCGGTGCGGAAAGTGCGACTGAGAAGACCGTGGCCAGAAAGGTGCCGGCGATGAAATGCTGCGATTTCGGTCGTCCTGGGCTGTATGGTTGCGCCAGGCTGGAAGAGAGCCGTGGCGATTGGGGCAAGGAGCGCCAGCGCGGAATCAAATGGTTGATGGCGGAGAATAGGATTGTTCTCATGCGAGCCTCCGCTCCGCGGCGAGGATTTCCAGGCCCTTCTCGAAGCCGTACTTCTGGAAGGCCTCCTCGCGCCTCCGGTTATCGAAGGGGTCGTTGGTGTAAAGCCAGTAGCTCTTGGAATCGACCCATAGATTGGCGACCTTGGCGACGTCCGAGTTCTTGATGAGCAGTTGCTGCTTGGGGATGAGACTCGTGATGATCTCCAGCTCCTGATCGTTGAGGTGGAACTGCTCCCGGTAGAGCTGGCGGTCAAGATCGGGATTGGCCAGAAAGATCTTGGTCGGGCAGGTCTCGATGATAACGTCGAGGATCTCGGACTTGCGGAGCTCGTCGAGCGATTGGGTCGAAAGTACCAAGGCGGCGTTGTGCTTGCGCCAGGTTTTGAGTGCCTCCAGGATATATGTGCGGATGCTGGGATTCCGCAAGAATACCCACGCCTCATCGATGAAGAAGGCTTTGAAGACGCCGCTCAGCTTCGGGTCACAGATCACCGCGTCGGCGCGATGCAGGATGTAGAAGAGCAAGGGCTCCAGGACCTGGGGGTACTCACGCATCCCCTGAAAATCGAAATACTGGAAGCGCGAAAAGCTGACGGTGTCCTCTTCGTTGTCGAACAGGAATCCGAACTGCCCGCCCTCTTTCCACTTGTAAAGCCGGCTGTCGAGATCGCGGCGGAGTGTGTTCCCCAGTGTGCTGAGCCTGTGAAGTCTGGTCTCGTCCACTTCGTACAGGTTCCGCACCTGATCGTAAAGCTCGCGCTCATGTTCGGCGCTGATGGGCTGATTCCCGTGGGATTCCGCCAGCACGCGCAAAAAGAGAGTTAGAAAATCGAGGTTCTGTTTGGTCGGGGGCAACGAGAAGGGATTGATTTTGAAGTTGCGCGACTCGATGCCCACCCGCACGTACGAGCCGCCGAAGAGCCGCGTAAGGCTCCCAAAGCTGCCGCCCAGATCAAAGATAAAGGTGTAAGGCTCGTACTTCTGCAGATTCGTGATAAGAAAATTCAGCAGAAACGACTTGCCCGAGCCGGTGCGCCCGAGAATGACGCTGTGGGCGACATCCCGGCAATGCAGGTTCAAGAAATATGGGGTGCGGTGGTTCGTCTCGAGGACGGCGAGGTACTCGTTCTTGAGGTGCCGGTTCTCAGAATCGCCACAGTGAAGCGTGAAGAGAAATGAGTAATCGGCGTAGTTGGCGTTCGTGATGTGCATGTACCGGACGTTGAAGGGATGGTTGCCGGGTACGGCCGCGAGATAGGCGTTCAGGAGGTTGTAGCGCTCCTCGTAAAGCTGGGCGTCGTGAATGCTGAACACCTTGTAGAAGTCGGCACAGGCGGCTTCGGCCTTGGCGCGGTCCACGTCGTAAATCACAACGGTGAGCGAGAACTTGCCGAAGTAATTGCCGTTGACCTCCAGCTCCTTGAGGGCGTCACCAAGCTCGTGAATCTGTGCCTCTTTGGAGTCGTCCACAAGGACGTCCTGTGCGCTCGCGGGTGCGTCCGAGGTGTTCATGTAGCTGATGAAGGAACGCTTGGTGGTGTGGAAATGGCGCCGCCGGCTTTGGATCAGATTCCGCGACTTGCCCGGGCTTTCCCGGTTCCACTCCGTCACGACGAAGAAATTGGCGTTCACTTCGAGAAGCCTTTGGAAAATCAAGGGAAAGCTGCGGGCGGACGGCTCTTTCAGGGTCAGCACCTTGACGTAGTAATCGTCCAGGCGCAGAAAGCCGCGGTGACACTCGAGATGCGACTCACAAAGGTAGAAGTCGAGGAATGTGTCGTGCTTCAGGCGGGCGTGCTCCAGCTTGAGCGGCGAGAAATTCAGCGTGCGCTTGAGGACCCTGAACGCTTCGGCCTTGGGCAGAGCCTGGGCAGCGACAAAGTCGCTGATCTGTAGAATGAAACTGCGGACCCTTTGACTGATGGCGCCCGTCGCTCGGTTGATCTCGGCATCGAGCAACAGGACTTCCTTGTCGGTTGAAAGGAGGACCCGCAATTCCCTCCAGGCCCGGCGCGGGTCCTCGCCGGCCTTTGCCAGGGTCGCGAAGAACGCCCTCTTCGAGCGCAGCGCCTCCATCAAGATCACGTAATAGATTTCGAGCCCGTACAGGCTGTCGGCCTTGCTTCTCAGGAACGCAACCCGGTTCTCGATAGCGGCGTTCACGACGGGGTTTCGGTACGTCTGATAAGGGATCGGAGGCTGGTTGCGTTTGAACAGGTACTGGTAAACCCGGCACTTTTCGTCGAACAGCTTGAGGGCCGATTCGAGCCGCTTGGTGTAGTTATCCACGTCGGCGGAGGCCAGACACTCGTAATCAACGCCCGAAACCGCCAGCACGACTCCCACGTCACCGCTCTTGGTGAGAAAGGTCTGCTCGTCGATGAAGCCAAACAGATTTACCTGCTCGTTGAGGGAGCCTGCCTCACGGTACGGTTTGAGGGCGCGCTCCAGCTTAAACATGACGAACCCTCCGGACATGCACGGGGGCGAACTTCACCGGGTCGTACTGCACGCGAATCCTGGCGGAATTGAGGAGGAATCGAAGAATCTGCGGGTCGGTCTCGGTGGCCCAGCGGGCGAAGGCGTAGAGTACGCAGAACATGAGGATTCCGCCGACGAAGGTGTGAAGCAGGTTGAAAACCCCGGCGCCCATCATGAGAGCGAAGAAGAAGAGCTTTCGCTCCGCTCCCATGAGCGTCAGGGGGCGGTTGAGGGATCGGAAAACCGGACTGTTTCGGCGTGTCATGGCGCTCCACTCGGGCAACAAAGAAATGGGGTGGATCGGCATCAGGGGAAGAGCCAGGACATGAAATTCACCGCTCCAACGGCCATGCCAACGCCGAAGATGACGCCGGCCAGGGTGCGCTTGGCGGCGCCTTCGCCGAAGGCAAACATGAGACCTCCGACGACGATGGCCACGAGGGCGAGTCCGGTGGCGATCGTGCCGGTGAAGGCAGTTTGAAGCGTCTGCACGGCTTGGTCCCAAGGGTCGCCTTGTGCGTACACGCGGTCGGCGAGGGAAAGAGAGGCGCCTAGTGATAAGATCCCAATACGCCAGGTTTTGGGAGTGATTCTTTGAGACAGACGTGTCCTCATGGGCTTTGAAGCCTCCTTGATGCAGCGGTCTGGGAGAAGAATTGCTCTCCTAATATGTAAAGAGGGCCAAAAAACGGAAAACCGGACAAGCGCTGCAGAGATTTTTCTTGAAAATGAGCCACGAAAAATGAGAGCGTTTCGAGAGCAGGGGGAGAAACTGGAAGCTGGTGTTATGGCAAGGGACGAAAGGGCAGAAGCAAGCCGGTGGCTGTGGGATTCTGCGATAGCACGCGGCAAGGCACCGGGCGGTACTGATTCGGGGACGCAACGGGGCGCCAGGCAGCTGCACAAGGCGGCGCGCCGCATCAGGCGGCGCGTCACTGAATATGCGGCCCGTTATCTCGGAGATGGCCAGCGCGGGGAAGAAATTCTCGAGGATGTGCTTCAGTCGGCGGTCGTGGTCGAGGGAAGGTCAGAGATCAGGAGCCCCGAGGGATACCTCTTCAGTGGCGTGGTGCGTCGCGTCAAGGAATTGCTGGCAAGAACGCCGGAGATCGACTATCGAGGGTCGGTGTGGGACTTGGACCGCCTCAAGGCTACCCATGACAACGGGTGGGCGGAGGCCCTTGAGAACCAACTGCTCGCCAAGGAACTGATTTCTCTGCTTGACGGCGAAACGTGGCGCATTCACTTGAAGAAAGCGATGGGAGACTCCTGGGACGAGATCGGGGCAGACCTGGGGATTTCGGCTGAGGCTGCCCGCAAGCGCTTTGCTCACGGGATTGAGAGGTTGAGGGTGCGCATCGCGGAGTCAGGACGCGTCGAAAGCCGCGCTGTACCCATAAAGACCCGGAACGACTAGGTTCCAGTCCCTCCAGCTCAATGGCTGCGATTCCCCCCTAAAGATGAAGCCTCTATCCAAGAGAGACGAGGAGCGCCTGATCGCGGCAGGCCGGCGATATTATTCGACCGCGTTTCCGAACCCGGAGCGTGTGGGGTGCCCAGGTACCGAAATCTTGGAGGCGCTTTCCTTACGCAAGCTCGACCGGGCCACTGCAGAGAAATGGGACTCGCACATAAGCCAGTGCTCACCATGCTTCAACGAATACGTTGCCTTGCGGGAGGGTCGGCGCAAACGCGAAAGATTGCGGAGGTTAGGAGTTGCGGCGGCGGTAATGCTGGTGTTGGTGGCGGGATTGCTCGTTCATCACTTCGCCGTGGGAACCAAGGAGCAACCGCAGGTACCTAGTCAAAGCGGGAGCGTAACGTACGAAGCAAACTTGCTGGACCTACGGAACAAAGCCGCCTTACGTGGGACGGAGTCCGGTGGCAACGAGTCACCTGCGGTGCTTCCGCGCGCGCCTTTAGCGTTGTCGATTTACCTGCCGACCGGCAGCGAGCCAGGGGACTACGAAATTCAGATTACGAAAGGGCCAGGTGAGGCGCTGCTGAAGTCTGACGGAAAAGCGACCCTGCGAGATCACATCGCCGTGCTAGACATTAAACTTGATGCCCAGCGGCTGCAGCCCGGCCCTTACCTGCTCTGGATTCGGGAGTCGGGAACGAGCTGGAGTTATTATCCCATGCTCGTTAAGGCAGGGTCTAACTGATCGAGCTCGCGGAGGCGGGCCAATGAGCAATGCGACACAAGTGACGTTCGAGATCGTGCCTCATCCTCGATTCCGAGGAGACTGGTCGCTGAGACCTAAGCGCGGCGGGCGCGGGGGCTGTATGGTCCGAAAATCCGGGTGTATGATCGCGGTGGGACACTGGCCCAGCACCGCGATTTTCGGGAATGGGACAAACAGGTAGTGCGTTAAATGAGGGACCAACGCGACAGTTCGCGGTAAGCCGGTGCGAGTCGTATGTGCAAGTAAGCTATGCGTCGAGGTGCGAAGGAATCCGTCCCCCAAGGGGTCCTTTGTGAAACAGGCTGAAAGCTGAGTCAGGTGCGCCTCAATGCGTCGCGAAGCGTTGTCGGAGCCGCATCACTCTTTTCCCGCATTGGGAGGGACATAAGTGATGTTATAGCATGAATGGCATTTTACATTCGCCCCGACGCCGGACTTGATGAGCTTATTTACAGGAATTTGAACTGTCTTGCCACACTGCCCGCATTCAAACTGAATGGCGAAAAGACCTTGGCCTTCTCCCAGGAAGGCAAGGTTGTTTGGTACAATTCTGAACCGTGGTTCAACTCCGCGCGTATGCAAGTAACCAAGCTTTTGGAGCGTCTGTCCGACTTGCCGGTACAGGCCCGCCCAGTTGGTCGCGTCGGGCTGCTCCATCAATTCTCTAAAGTTGCGATTGCGAATAAATCGTTTATGCAAAGCCTGTGCGAATTTTTCGTCTAGGTGCCCGATTCTTTCTATAAGACAAACTGCCTCTGCTGCGACTCGAGCGTTGGGGTCGGCGTGCGGTCGGTCCGGATCGAATTCAAGCGCCAAATGCGCCAGAGCGGGAGTAATGCGAACTCCCTCGGCGATTATCACCGAGTACAGCGCCTCTCTTCGCTTCTGAAACCAATCGGGTTCCCCAACCTCTGCTCGTAGTCTGACGATCAATTGGTCAAGCCTCTCATCCGGAGACGGGGGTGGCTGGGACGCGCCTTGGCGTATCAGAATATGGGCCTTTTGCTCACCAGCAGATAATCTTCGGCACCAACGCTTCACCTGATCCCACACGTCGAACCTAACTGTGAGGGCGTACGCTGGTATCCCCTGCTGATCTTTTTGGCGTTCTGTTGTCTTCCAATCGGGGTCGCCGAAGCCACCGCCATTTTCCGGTCGGTTCGACCATACCCTCACGTGAAAGTCCAAACTGCGCTGTGGGGTAAGCAAGATTGCCTCCAAAGCGATGGGCTCGTGCGGCGGCCAGTGTTCACGAACCGACTCCATAAATAAGCAATTCGCGGTTTTTTCACCGAATGATCCATCGTCACGAAATCCAAAAATAGTGTCACCGGGTCCATGCTGAAATGGTGTGCCGCAACCGACACTCGACATTTGGACCTCGGTCGCTGAGTACTGCTCGCGAGAATTAATCGTCGGAACATTGATCGTAACGCCGGTCCATCCCAGTGGGGAAGTGCTCTCGTTAGCGCCCTCTACTCGGATCTGGAAGCGATACTTGTGGCCGACCTTCGACACACTTCCCTTCATCGATCGCACAGCGATTCGGAGACTAGTCTCGTTAGCCAAACTTCCTTGCACCGGACACATTTTACAGTCTCTCGGGACGAGTGCGCTAGTAACGGGATGGATGGGAAAGTTTTGTCGCCGTCCCGCGAGGTGTCGCGCAAAGGGTCCTTTGTGGGAAAATCGCCGCGCGCGCTACAGGCCTCGCTTTTGGCCAGAAGCTGATAAACTGCATGGGGACAGGGCGACCAAAGAAGAGGATGGAAAAGATAACGTTGACCTAGCTGAGATGCGCTTTTGGTGGTCACAACTGGGCTCGTAACTGCGAAGAGTGTAGCATCTGCGGGGCGAAGCGACAGAACGCTTACGAGCGGGGGACGACTGACTGCGAAGGGGCACAATCTGCAAGACGAAGCGACAAAATGCTCATAAGTGGAGAGGTTGCAAATGCTCGGTCTGCAAGCGATCGCGCGATGAGGGCCACGGCTGGAAAGGTTGCAAGTTCAATCTGCAACCGGTCCCTGGGATGAAGGGCATGACTGGGCTCGGGATCCCGCGAAGTGTGCAGGATGTGGGAAGACACGCAATGTTTCAGAACAACGTTTCAGAACAACGCAAAGACCGTCTGAAGACCTTGATATATTCGGAACAGTTCAGCTTCAGCTTAGCTGATTGGGACTACGCCATTGATGCGCTTACCGACGACAAATGGGATGTCTGCTGTGATGCCGCTAGCGTACTCAATAGGATTTTATTACATGCGGAGGACACGACTATTAATGAGCTTAAAACCCACAACAATCCACTCAAACCGTTGTTGGCCGTCATGGACGAAGTCTACGACGTAAATAATGAGGACGCCGCCTCCGCGCTTCTAAGGCTCGGGGACCCCAGCGCTGTTCTCCCGATCGTTGCGTCTGCTCCGCCTCTCTGGGACACCTATGACCGCAAGCGATTCGAAGAGAATATGGCATACTTTGAAGGCGATCACCCTCTAATTCGGGAATCCATTCTCCTTAGAAAGCACCCCTCCCCGATTGCCTCAGATCTCGGGGAAGTAAAGCGTTTAGCTTTAGAATTCAGAAACAGAGGTGGATTGCAAGAATTCCAACACCAAGCCGAACTAGCGGGCTTCGTTTTTCAAAAGATCGAGCTTGGGATTTGGATGAAAGGGAAAGAGAGCGAATTCATTGTCTCCGGCGTAGGGCTCGGTGTGAGGCCGGATCATCGAGTCTATTCACTGGTATTTAAGGAGGGCGGGCGCCCTTCCGTAACACTTGTAGGCGAAGGAAGCCTCTGTTTTGCTCATGGCCCTGTTTTTGGGTTGGTCCCAACGGTTGGCCAGATGCTGGTGGATCATCGCGCAAGAATATCTATAAGCAACGCGGAATGTGCCGTCTTCCTTAGCACTCATTTGTCAGACGAAACGGTCACATTGTTGGCACTGACTGCAACCAACAGTTTGGAGATGACAAGAGAGGATCAGCATGAACATGGGTTTGCGATGACTAAATCCTCAACTTGTTACGTTGTCTCGGTGATTCCGACTGAAATTGAGCGTGCGTCGGATTGGTTCGACGAACGACACGGTGGTTATTCCAAAGCGCTAGAAAAGTGTTGGAACTCGGCTGTTTTCAAAAATAACAACTGCACCGTGTTGGTTCACATTGCGCTCGGTCAGTGTGAAGCCCGCTGGGCTAACCTCACGGTCGTACCGCTCGAAGGAGCCGAGGGCCAATTCCCGGCTGTTTTCGCGAAAGACCTTTTCAGCGCCAGTGAGAAGGAACAGTTCGGATTAAACTCCTCAATGTAGATACTTGCGTAACGCGGGCTTCCGTCTCAAAGAGGGTAAGTTTTGGGACGAAAGTGGAAAGCCCTGCGGTTGAGGTTTCGGAAATCCCACATCCTTCCCTTAAAAAGGGGCCGAAGCTGCGGCAATGGGCTTCGGATCGTCTCTGTTGCGGGTTCCAAAACCCTGTCCCCAAACCGCGCCTCCCTGTGACGCTCGGAAAAATCTAGAGTTAACCGCTTAGCGAGTACTTCAAGTAGACTAGAGACGCTTGGTGAGACTCCCCCTTCGTATTGATCTCCAATAATCCCGTTCCATCACGGTTGAACCGATGGGACGTCGATGAGAGCGGGCTCGGTAGAGGCAAGTGCTCCAGTGGAAGCAGCAGGTGATGGGTTTCCGAGCACGACGAGACCACCCCAAAGCGCTGGCACAGCTTGATCACCGAATTTTCGGATCAAGTCGAGCTTTGCTTGGCGGAGTGCTTGGGCTGGCCCTTGACCTTCTGCGACGTGGCGGTAGAAGTGATGCATCAGGTTCTGAGTGTAGATGTCGCTGGTTGCCCACAGGCTCGCGACGATCGACCGAGCACCTGCGACGAGGAACGCCCGGACTAAGTTCGCCACACCCTCTTCACCTTCGAGGTCTCCCACACCAGTGTCACAGCCGGAAAGCGTCAGCAGATCGGCATGTAAATCCAGGTCCTTGATCTCAGGAACCTGAAGCAACCCATCCTCGCCTGAGCGCGGATCGCTTGCGAGAACCAGCGCTGCACGGTCGGGAAATTGCGGGTTGGCGATGCCATGCGTGGCGATATGAATGATCTGGAAGTCACCGAGGGGTTGCGATTTGAAGGCGGCCTCAGTAGCACTACTGCCCAGAAGGAGGGCGCCATTTCCGCCCAAGGCACGGTCTGCGTCGATAATTTCGTCTCTTGTCTTCGTGATATCACCGAGCCTAACTGGATCGTTCTGAAATGGGTCGGTGACAGCACCCGTCGAGTTTGGCCGCACGCCTGGCGGGGCTACGTATTCAATCGCACCGATGCCAAGGAAACGTCTGGCTGGCCTCTGAGACTGAGGGCTTTTTCGAATCAGGTAAAGGACCGTGCCGGATGGAGCGTAGCTTACAACGTGGGAATTCAGCACGAGCTGGCCCGCGTTATCCGTAAGTGCGTCGAATGGGAGCAAATTGAGCTTGCCATCGGGCACTACAATGAGGCTCGGCCTGTCCGCGTTGCCGACGACCGGCTCCAGCAAAAGTGAGTACAGGTTCTGGCCACTCTTCGTCGCCGGCCGGCCGGATCGAATCTCACCCAAGTAATTCTCAACCGCGGCATCGATTTCCCGCCGGCCGGCCTTCAGAGGGATCAGGGTGGCTTGCGCACGAGTGATACGCAAGCAGAAGGATCGCGGTTCGTCCAGGACGTATTCAAGAATCATTTCACTCGGGCCAAGGGCGGACTTCAGAGCTCCGAGTTCGACCGGCTTAGGGTGCTCTGCGGCAGAACCAAGAGCGCCATGGAGCCCAGTTATCGGTGTGGCGACCTGTTCCGCCTCGAAAAGCTTGTCGAGTAGTCCACGTCTCTTGTCTCGATCGGTCTCATGGAGCAGAGCAAGCTGAATTCGGCCGACGTCTTGGCGCGCCGCGACGGTCGTCGCGTCGGGAGGTGGATCGGACGCGGGAGAGCTCCGTAGGGCATCCGCAAGAGAGCGGCCCCTAGCGTTTTCGATGATTCGGAATGCGCTGGCTGCGCCGCGGTGCGCGGCCACCGCCAAACTGAAGTGACCGAGATAGACCTGGCTCTCGGTAGCGATGAGCGAGCTCTCAATCTCGCGGCTCGGCGCGTTGACCAACAGCCCGTCGATCACGTCTGTTGCCCGGTCATACAGCCGCTCGGCCTGATCTGGCCTGCCGGTTCTTGCTTCCAGGTCGGCCAGCAACGCCAGATGCTGGGGCAAATGGTATTTGTCTTCGATGCCTACCATTGCGGTGAGGGCTTGACTTGCAAATGCCTCGGCCAGCCTGAAGTCGCCGGCAGCGCGGTAGGCTTTCGCCAGTTCTAACCCACTCCAGGCAAAGGCGTGCCGGAATCCGTTGGACTCCGCAAGCTGGTTTGCGGTTCTGAGATACGTAATTGCCTTATCTGGGTTCCGCGTGAGCGCCTCGTCGCCGGCCACGATTAGCAACTGTGTCTCAGCGGAGCGATTCGTTTGTGCGCGTGCCCGCGCTAGTGCCTTGTCGAGTACCCGCTGGGCTTCCGAGCCGCGATGGAGTGCGATCAACGCGCGTGCCTGGCCTTGGTAAGCCAGGAATGGAAAGCCAACGTCATTGTTGAGCCCGGTGAAGCCCTGGGCTCGCTTGCAATACTCGAGACCACGCTCCGGTTCACTGGTTTCCACGAGACCGTTGCCGACCATGGAAATGTAGAAGATCGCCGCACCGAGGTCACGATGCAGGAACTCCGAGAGCACTGCGTCCTTGAACATGCGCACGGCGGACTCCACGTCGCCGTCCATGTACGTAATTTCTCCGAGTTCAGCCTCGGCCCGCGCCTGCCAGCGTTTGTCATCGAGGGTCCTCGCAAGAGTCTGGATTTGCTGCCACGTCTCCCGTCCGGACGCCTCGTTTTGTTCGCGGTCGAAAGCAGCTCGCGCGATCAGCGCGCGGAGCTCAAGGCGAGAATCGCTGTGGACGAGAGAGCCGGACAGATCGCGATCGATCTCGGCCATCAGGTTCGCGTTTACACCCTGATCAGCCGTTGCCCAGACGTAACCGAGCCTGGCGCTAAGCTCGCCCTTCTGGTTTCCGGATTTCTGGAACAGCGATTCGGCTTGCGCATACAGGGGAGCCGCCTTGGGCCAGCTGTAGAGCATGGCAAACCGGTCGGCATCCGCAAGCATCTTGGAAGGGTTCGCCTCGCGATGACTACCGCAGGAGCACAGGAGGAGAGTGAGGGCTAGGAGGAAAAGGGGCTTTCGCCGAAACACAACCGGACTCCGCGACAAACGTTCAAGGCCGGTCCACGGTGGAAACGACGGAGAGTGAGCATGGCCATGCCCCCTTCGCAAAGATTATCACACGGACAGTCAGACACACACGGCTGCAAGAAACAAACGGGAGGGTCGTTGGATTGGATGGAAGCCACGGCTAGATTTCTGTGGGGAAGACGCGGGCAACACTCTGCTAACGCGCAGGGCGGCCTGCACGGTTAGAAGAAGCCGAAGTCGTTTGCGCTTGGCCTGCGGGGTGACGCTGCGCCTGAGACTGAGAGGCGCTGGCATGAGTACGCGCAGGGGTCCACCAGGGCCCAAATATGAAGAGCCTGAGCATCCCGATCGCGAGAATGATGACGAGACCTGCCAGACAGAGGCCCAGAAAGGTAAGGGAAGGCGCTCGCCTGTTCGCGGCTTCGGTCGCCTGCTGTATCTGCCTTCTGCGGGCCGTTCCGAGTCGCGGCGACCTGCCCCATAGGACATCGTACGATCGCATCACCGTGCACCTCTTCTGGTGATTGTACCACGCGAGTTGACTGCCGTTGCTGGCTAGCCTAACTGGCCGAAGCAGTCAGACGGGAGCACGATCCGCAAGGCATCGGTCAGCCTCTGCATTGCCCTTTTGTTTGCAGCCAAGAGCCGTAAGGTGCGCAGCGGAGACGTGATTGCCACGCCGAGAGCTTTCCGGCCGTCCAGAGCGCCGTCCTCGTTCAGTGCACGGTTAAGGTCGGGAAGTTCGCGATCGACCGAGTCCGAGACGACTCGGAGCACCGCAGCCGGGACGCCGGCACGGGCGGCGGCAGAGAGCACGGCGTAGGTCTCCATATCCACGACGGAGGCCCCTGTCTGGGCTAGACGCAGCCGGTATTCGCGGTTGGTGGCGATTTGCGGTGAGGTAAGCCCAATGGTCTGATCGCATCTGATGTTCGAAGAGGCGAGAAGCCGGACGATCCGGCCGGTGATTTGCGCGTCGGTTGCAATCGGTGGGCTGGTTGGGTCAGTCGAAAGACAGTTCGTGTATGCGACGATCCGGCCTTCGGACAATGATCCGGTTAGGCCGCCACAGAGCCCGATCACTAGGACTGCGTCAGGCGTTTTGGCCGCACTCCGTGTGTGGTCCCTTTGAACGCCAGCCGGGTCGAGCACCGCTTGTGCGGTCGACATCGCCTTCTTAGGGCCCATTCCACTGACAATGACACTGACTTCGTTGGAGGCACATGGGAAGGTCACTCGGCCATGGACCGCCGTGTATCCCTCACCGGCGCGCGCCAAATCAGCGACGGGCTGTCCTTCCATCTTCGAAGCGGGGAAGACATATACGAGGCTCATATTCTGTTTTTAGATCGCGCTGGTGGACAAGGTCAAGGGAATGAGACAGGAACTTCGGTGAGTTGGAGGGAAAGCGGCAATTCAAGCCCGCGCGGACAAAGAACTCAAGGGAGCCCCGGACCGAACACGTCCATGTACCGTCGTACCTGATCCTCTAACCGCTGATCGTATCTGATGACGACTACTCGAAAGCCCAAGTCGTCCAACTTTCGCCGCTCCATTTGGTCCTTCGCCTTTTGAGCCTCCTCATCGTGGGTCGGGCCGTCTATAAAGACAGCAATCCCCTTGAGGCCGTCACGTTCGTAGTAGAAGTCCGCTTCAGCATAGACGCCAGAGTCGGGGCGGAACTGAGCCCGATCTGGCAAGCGCCTCCGAGTGTCGTACAACAACTTCAGAAACTCGCCTTCCAGACTGGAGTGGGGATCACGGGTCTGCTCCAGCCAGAGGAACTGCTCGTCATACGAGCGACCTGCAGCGGCTCTCGTTGTTGCGGCGCCGCCGAGCTGTAACAGGTAGTCTCTAACGGAGAACCGGTCGAGGGACGGGTGGTCCATCTGATTCGAGTAGCTCAACAGGCATCGGTAGCACGCCCGGCTGCATTGGCCCAAGTCTGCTTTATCTTCGCCAGTGTCTGGATCAAAATGGCAGATCTCCAGAGCCTTTCGCGCAACCTGTGCCATGGCGCTCGGTTCTTCGAACAGGCGCGGCCAGATGCCGTTGCCGCCTTCTGCAGCCTCCCAAAAAAGGATTCTGCGCTCGGCATTCCTGCCAATGCGATTCACCGCTATTTCTTGCTCTTCAATTTGAAACAGGATTTGCATACCGCGCTGGAGCGCAAAGGCAAGGCTCGCCAGAAAGGCTTCGCTGGATGTAGGGCCTGCGATAAAGGGCTTCACCAGCAAGAGGTTCCGCGTATCACGCACAAACGGGAGAACTCCCGTAATCAGCCGCGCCGCCTCTATGTCGCCCGTTAGGTCATCATCGCCGGGTCTCTTTGCCCAGAACCCAGTTTTGGAATCCAAGTTAAAGCCTCGCTGGTCTGATCGCCGCCACTTTCGGTTAACCCTCCACAGTTCGGCCTGCGGCGCGTGAGTCAAGCTCAGCAGTTCTTGGCCGCTCCCAATTCCGCAGCTTGCCTTGTCCAAAATCGGTCCTCCGTCGGTTGCCGTCGAAAACCGGTAATAGTTGACCAGTTCGTACCCCTCACGGGTCCTCTCTTCCTCATCACAGGTGATTCGATCTGCACGTGCCCCGCGTACAGTTGTCATTTCGAATAACCGCGGGACAAACTCGCTCGTGTCGCCTGTCAAAGAGGATTTGCAGTGGTTGCAGCTATCCGCCGAAACATGTTCCTCATCGTGAAAATACCCGCACATCATGCAGAACTTTGCCTTCCGGAGACGGCTCTCTGCACCGCCTGTGGGCAGAATGCAGCGGGACATGCGGTACTTCCTGCCCTCGTGGTATAGAACATTTCTAGGGCCAAATTCGCCGATACCGAGGAAACGAGGGCGATCGACAATGTGCACTTTGTCTTCAACAGGAAGGAGAGCCCGAAGTGGCAGGCGTGGAAAGTTGTAACCGGGCAAGAAAGCTTCCGCCGCCAGATATCGATACGGGTAGAAATCGGACTCTGTAGATTCGTCGCTCTGGTTGAGGAGCAAAGCAATTTCCCGCGTCGCCTCACGCTCTGCGGCCTCGGCTTGGCTCCTCTCTTTCTGTGTGGCTCTTGGCCGGTCCACAACCCTTCGCGCTTCATCCTTCTGCATTAAAGCTGAACGGTATAATTCGCGCCACCGATCGAAGGCAGCGTTGAAACGGGAAGGCGCATCCTTCAACACCTGGGCAAGCCAGCCGGGGTTGTACCATGCTGACCGCTTCAATTCGTCGCCGCACGCATCGAGAATCCGCTGGCCCTCCTGGAAGAGAGTCACGGCCTTTGGTTCTGGGATGTGAGTGCGGTGCTCGACATCAGCGGCCAGTGGGTAACCAGGGGGATTCTCCAGATCCAGCACCTCGTGCATGCTGTTTCCCAGCGCGATGCCAGTCGAGGCCAACCAAAGCGAGTGCACGTGGGCGCGGACAAGCTCCTCATTGCCCAGTTCGAGACGCGGCGGGGCTACGGCTCCTGCAACCATTAGCTGCGGCTGCCGGAAAAAATACTGATCGTGCGGACTGCCCTCACTACAGAAAGCCGCGACTAGCGCAGGTTGGCCGCTTCGTCCAGCTCGTCCGCTGCGCTGTGCGTAGTTGGCGGGCGTAGGAGGGATGTTGCGCATGTGCACGACATTGAGATCGCGAATATCAATTCCGAGTTCCATCGTCGGTGAACAGAAGAGTGCCGACAGCTTCCCGCTACGAAACATTTCTTCCCTTTGTTCCCGTAACTCAGAGGGAATCTGGCCCGTGTGCGCACCTCCTTCCACGCCCGCCATCTGGCGCGCTGTCTCGCGATAGAGTTCGGCAAAGAATTTATTTGCCTCACGCTCGGCCTTCTCCAGTTGTGCCGATCGCATCCATTTGGAACGTACCGGGTCGGGGCGGGGTGGATTGCCGTCTCCCAGTTTCCAGATCATCGCACCTGCGAGCAACTGGATGGCTGGCTGCTGGGTATGGGTCTTAGTGACTCGTAGATAATTGCCCTGCAGAATCTTCACAAGCTCACTGAGGAAATGCTCCCAGTCCCCCGTTTGGATGTCGGTGTTGATTCTCCAGGTCCCACGCGAGCGGAGAAACCGACCCAGTCTGGAATTCGAGGCAAGGCTACGATCGCGCTGCCCTTCCCTGCCATTGCCGCCCGGCAGGACGAACAGAGTGCTGTGCCGAATCGGATCGTCACTATCGAACGCCCAAGGATCGCGGAGGTTCTGCTGAACGCGCTGCCGTAGCTCCCACTCCTCGGCAGGGTCGAGTACACGGACATCGACTGCCATCTCGCGCCGGAGGTGATCTAGGAACGCATAAACCGCGTGCGCACGATCCTGAGGGTCTGCCTCCCGAAGGACGGGATGAGTGGCCCACCGGCTTTCGTCGCTACAGAGTTCAGCGAGACCGGGGTACTCGATCCGCAGAAGCCCGCATTGCTCGAGGTTCGGTTGAACAATCCTCCAGCCCCGACGCAAATCTTCGTATAGACGGTATTCCAGCAAGCGTTGCATGGCGAGATCATTGCGATCTCTGCCGGGACCGTAGCCCGCCGGTTGCAGCGCGTAGAACTCCTCCCTGAGCGCCAGAGCTTTGAAAACGGCCTGGGTTACCGTGGCGTGGTCCAGGGTCCCGCTCTCGGTGAGTGCTCTGAACAACGCCGCGCGAACTAGGGCCACCTGAATGAAATCGTTGAAATGGCCCGCCTGGAGCGAAGCATCCTGCCGGTTATCGGTGAAACTGAGAAGCTTGCGGGCCTCTTCTCTGACGGCGGTGTCGTTGCGCAGCTGAACAATCGCCGATCCACTTACCAGCGTCGTAGCTGTGCTGCGACCCGTATGGCTTAGGCGAGTGAGCTTGCGGAAGTCGTTCTTCTCCGTTCGGTCGTAGGCCACGCCACAGCGGAGGCAGAGCAGGAACGGACTTAGCTGGAACCAGACTTGGCTGCCCGTGCCGCTCTTGTCCAACACGGCTCCATCGCCAGCGACCAGGAGCCGCTGCGGAACATGCTGCTTGTAGTCCTTCTTGATGCGAGGGCCGGCGGCGCGATATTCCCACCAATGATCGGGTAGGTCTATCTCGCGTTCCTCGCTCCACAGGCTGTCTTCGTTGAGAGCCGCATATCCGGGCAAAAGCTCGGAGTCCTGATCGTCCGCGTAGAATATCGGCGTACGCGGTGCAACCCGGCCATCCACGCCTTTTCTCCAGTTGACCATGTAGTATTCCTGGCCGCATTCCCGGCAGAATACCAGTGGATACAGCAATCGGGAGCCGTCACCCCCCGGAGCATAATATTGACCTTCCAACGAGAGCTGGCGGGTGGCGGGAGATTCTAGCGTTGAGTAGACCGTGCCTCCAGCGGCGAGAAACTGATGCAGTCGAAAGGCAAAGAGCGGCTCGCCATCTTCGTTGCGAAGGCTGTTGCCGACCGAGAGAAGCTGCTGAAGTTTTCGGGAGCAGGTTTCTTCAGGCAGATCCGCCCCCGCGCTGAGTTTTCGAACACCCTCCTGGAAGGTGATCGGTTTGCGTCTGACTAGGTGGCTTTCCTTTTCTTCTAGCCCGAAGACCTCTTCTACCCAGGCTGCAAAGGGGCTCCGAATGAATTCGCTAAATTCCAAGGGAACGGGCGCCTCAGCCGCTGCTCGGAGCGCGATTCGATCCTCGGGCGATGCGACTTGGATGGCGCGTCGCAGCGTTTCATCGATAACGTTTTCCGGTTTGACGCTGGCGCCGAAGATCTTGCCGGCAACGGCGGCGACAGCGCGATGGCGGGTTTCGCGATTGCCTTCGGTGGCCATCGTGGCACTGGTGCCGATGTTCAGCAGTTTGGGATTGCCGCTTCGCTCGCGCAAGCGGCGAAGCAGCATGGCGACGTCCGCTCCCTGACGGCCCCGGTAGGTGTGCAATTCGTCCAGCACTAAGTACTCCAGGTGGGAGGTCGCTTGTTCAGTGAAGACGCGTTCCGCCGGTCGCAGCAGCATGTATTCGAGCATCGCGTAGTTGGTCAGGAGAATGTGTGGAGGGTCTTGTAGAATGCGGTCGCGCGCTGCTTGCCTCTCCTGTCCCGTGTACCGATCAAAGCGGACCGGAGAATCGAGCGCCATGGCTGCGTAGGCCTTGAGCGCTTCGAGCTGGCTGTTGATGAGCGCGTTCATTGGGTAGACGATGATCGCGCGGACTTGGTGTTTGTGCGGTTCGGTGCGCAGGATGTGATCGTAGATGGGAACCAAGTACGTCAGGCTTTTGCCTGAGCCGGTGCCTGTGGTCACAACGTAAGGTTCGCCAAGGCGAGCGATCTCGATGGCTTCTCGCTGGTGTTTGTAAAGGCGCAGTGGCGACCCGTCGAACTTACGGAAGAACCTGGCCGTGTCGGGGAGAATGATGCTCTGACGAGCAAGCTCGTCTAGGGTGGGACCAGGCTCATAGGCGGGGTTGAGCTGCAGGATGCTGTCCGGCCAGAGGACACCGGAGTCGAACTCTTGGCGCACGTAGCTGTCGATCCGCGAGTCTCGGATGCGGACGAAGCTCTCGATGTAGCGCCGGTAGTCGGAAACAACCTTGTTCCGGAGTGCGAAAACGTCCATCTGTTACAGTCCCCAGCAGCTTTGCTGGCGTGCCGCAATTACTGACAGGCTTAGAGGCGCTGCTTGACTGTGCCCTTCGGGCGACCCACGCGACTACGCTTCTACGCGTGGCTCCCTTCCGGCGGGCGCCGCACCCGGACTTTGCGGTCGGTAGCCACTACGAAGCATCCCGTCCAGCTCTCCGCGTCCTCGTCGCGAAACAGTGCCTCAATGCGCTCCGTCAATGTTTTGCGGCTGGGCTCACGAAGCCGGACAAGTAAGATTCCGCAATGCGTGCCGGGACCGAATCGACGGGCATCGGAAAAATCGAGATCCTGAGTAATGAGAAAGCGGCGTTCACTCTGAGCGGCCTCCAATATTTCAAAATCGCGCGCGCCGGAAAGGCCCTCGTCATGGGGAGTGTGAACGTCGTGTCCCATGAGCCCAAGGCGCAATACGAGACGCCTGGGAAGATTCTCATCTAGCTTGATCTTCATCCGATGTGAGGCGCCGCAGAGACAGGCAGGTCTTCCTGGGCCGAGGCGGCAGCAAAGGCAATCGCGGCCCGAACGTCATCGGCGGCCAAGCTCGGAAAATCCACCAGAATCTCATCCACAGGATCGCCCTCGGCGAGGCTGGCGAGCACCGTCCGGAGTGTCACACGCGTTCCCTTAAACACAGGTTCGCCCCCGCAAATCGCAGGATCACGGACAATGCGGTCAGCATAGTCGCCCACATGATAAGCGGTCGTGTTCACTGGCAGAACCTCCTTGGCTACCGCCATCATATCACCCCGGGGTCGCCTTACTCGATGATAGTCTTCCATCATGAACCCGGGTATGAGCGTCGGCTGTCCATGCGTGAATGCCTCCAATTAGCTCTCAACGACGGGCGACAGTTGGCTTTCGGGTCGTGCTGCGAATTCCGGGGCCAGGCGGTCGAACGCTTCCAGAACTAAGCGGCGGGTGCGGTATTCACTGAACCGCTTCTCTTCCTTTTCCTTAAGCACCCGGAAGGTCTCGCCCGGGAAGTCCTGGCCGTAAACATCTTTGGGGTCGAGGATGTAACGCAATTCGTCTCGGGTGAGGCCGTAAAGGAGAGCGTAGTAGGCGTCGAGTTCGGCGCGGAGTTGGGCTCGTCGGCCTTCATCCCACTTGAAGGGCGCGAGCGGAATGCCGTCTTCCGCAATCTCGGCCCACTCGGGTGGATTGAACTCGTGGCCGGCTGTTGTGGTCTGGTTTTCTTCCCACTGGCTGCGTGTGAGTCCACGGAGTCTTTCGTCTGATACTCGCCAGAGGTCGTCGGCAAACGGCTTGATGTCCCAGGCGGTGTAGACCAGTTCCAGGACACGCGGGGCGATGAATTCGATGTCAGCGGGCAAGAAGCTGTCTGGCGCAAGGACAGGAAGCTGATTGACAAAGAAAAAGTTCATGTGGCTGCCCGCGATCTTCTGCCTCGTTACGTAGTCAAAGGTTAGTGTTGAGGTTCCCAAGGAGGCAGCAGACGAAGGTTGCAGTGTCTTTGTCCAGAATTGCCAGTGGCGCGTTGTTCCCCACTCCCACGCGGGGTAGGAGGCTGAAAATCGAGGTGCGCTCAACGACCGCACTGGTCACGTCACGAAATGCCAGCAGCCAGTCGCGTTCCCACCGCCATATGAGCTCTGTTCCTTCCCGATTCCATCGCTCCAACCGCCCATTCAGTTCAGCCTTCGACACCCAGTATCGTGGCCGCACACAAAGACTAGGATCCTGTTTTTGTTCGGCCGATGGCTGCGGTAAGCTCCCCACATTGAGCTGAGCCCGGGTTGCCCCCTCAAATGTTTCGTAACGATGGTCAAAGTGGTAAACCATCTTTGACTCGTAGAGTGAAACCAGTCCGTCCTTCCGTGCATTCTCAAACAGCGCGCTGTCATTTGACATGTGGAACATGGCCATGAAATGAATCCCCCAAGGATTTCCGCCCGTGCGCTCGTTCACGAGCACTGGGACGCGGCGGTAAATCTTCTTCGTCAGCTCAGCGTCCGCGTGAGTGCGGAAGACAGGACAGGTAAGCGTATTCGGGTTCAGCAGACGAAAATCATCCCGGGTCAGTTTGAAGTGACGACTTTGATCTCTTACGTCCTCAAAGTGTCGGCAAAAGAAGGCAAAGTCCGCTTGCTCAGCATTCCCTTGCTCTCCCTTTAATGTGAAAGCACAGAACTTGAAGGAGTGGTGAACTGCCGGGAATATAAAGGCCTCGTTTTCGAAACCGATAAGTCGCGCCAGGGATTGCTTTTCAGCTACCTCACTAAAGAAGGCCTTCGTCGTGTCGTCAGTTGCGATCCCTGTGGGCAGAAGTATGCCTACGCTACCTCGTCGGTTCATGAGCTGACGGGAGAGGTCAGCAAACAACGCGTATGTGTTCACGTCACCGACCGCTGTCAGCGGATAACGACCACTGGAGCGCACGAACTTACTCCCTGCCTCCGCGTCGTGTTTCGCCTCCTCAAACTCTTGAGCGAGAACGGGGGTTGTAGTGCTCAACTGGTCGATTAGTCTCTGACGCGCCGCCTTGTTCGGGGCCTCGGCAATGGCCAAGTCCCGTGTGGCAAAAAACTCCTGTTCTTCAAGTTTGATCCGTTCCCACGGGGGATTGCCGAGCGCGACATCAAACCCGCCATTGGCGAAGACCTCGGGAAACTCCAGATGCCAGTGAAAGAACCGCTGCTTCAGCTTCAACTCATCCGCTTTCACCAGCGCGGCGCGCATGCCGACGGGCCGCTCAAGAAATTCCATCAGAAAGTCGTGAGTTGGGACGGCGGGATCACTCGGGTCTTTGAGCAGGACGAAAAAGGCCGCTGTCCAAAGGTCGGCGGCACGGTGGGCCCGCTCGCTCTCCGGGCTTTCATATACCTTGCGATAAAGTTCGGCTTTACGCTTCACATCTGCGGGGCTATTTTCGGCAATTTCGCCCAGCTCGTGAAGGTTGGCGGCATAGCCCTCTAGCTTATCGAGCACGGTGTCGCTAAACGGCAGGCCGCGTTGTCCTCGCTCCCAGTCTTCACGCTCCTTCCGATTGCGCTTCTTGATCGCCTTGGCCACGTCCTTGCTGTCCCCTGTCACGGCAATAAATGCATCATCGGGGATGCCCTGCTTGAGCACGTCCGAGTCAAGCACTCCGATCAGGCTGTTGCCACACTTGATATGGTGGTCAAGAAAGCTCAAGGGCTTACCGGTCCAGTGCCCCTCTAGCCACAGCGCCAGTTTGCAGAGGTCGACGGCCAACGGATTCAGGTCCACGCCGTAAATGGAATGGGCAATCACGTCGCGCACCGCTCCGTGGAAGGCCTCCGGCGTGGGCTCATCCTCTCCGGTCTTTATTTTGGCCAACTCCCGGCCGAGCCGCCTTGCTGCGGCCAACAAGAAATGACCTGAACCGCAGGCCGGATCGCAGACGGTCATGGAGAGAATGGCCTTCTCTTTAGTGGCTGTAAGGCCGTCCTTGAGGGTGGCATCCGCCGCCACCGCGGCAGCCAAACGCTGTTCCATCACCGGAACCAAGGCGCTTTCAATCAACTCGTGCACCAGTTCCGGCCGGGTGTAGTAGGAACCCGTCGTCTTGCGGTCGCTGCCCACCTGAAGTTCAAAGGCCGGCCCCTCGGGCTGGTCGGCAATCGTGGGATGAAAGTCGAGCAGACTTTCATAGATTGATCCCAATTCTTCGACGTTGAGTTGTGAGTAGTTCACCCGCTGCTGAACGCCTTCTGCGCGAAACATAGAGATGTGGCGAATGGCAACCAAAAAATCATGGTTATAGAGGTGAGTCCCGTCGAGGTCCGCCGTCGCGTTCCTGCTGAACAGGTCGCCGTTGAGCGGGGGAATACCAAGCACGTTATCATCGGGGCCGTAGGAGAAAAGCGCAAAGCTTCGCTGCAATCCCAACCACAGGTCGCTGAAGGCAGAAGCCTCCACCACCTCCTCAGCCCGGTCGCGGAGGCGGTTCACACTGTAGTGGTCGCGGTAGACGGCTTGGCGACGGGCGTCATCCTGCCCAGTGGACGCAATCAGCCCGCGCTCCTCGGCGACCATCAGAAACAGCAGCCGGTAAATCAGACGCAGAAGCTGCCGGTGATACTCCGCAGCGGCTAGCTTCCCAGTGGTGAGGCGTTCCTTGAGGGAGAGGTTGGCGGGGTGGCGCAAGAATCCCGTGCCCAGCATAGTAATCGCCTTCTCGACGCCGTCGCGCAGATGGTCGCGCACGCGTCCGCCCTGCTCAATCGACTGCTGGTAGTAGGTCTCAAGAAAGCAGTCTGTGGGTTCAGCATCGAGGTGCGGTAGGCGGCTACGGTGGCAGAGCCGGTAGAAAAGGGCGAATTCGTTGAAGCGGCTATCGCGAAGGATGCTCTCCAGATCGAAGTCAAGGTAAGTGGGCCGTGAGGCACGGGCCGTGTTGCGCAGAAGGCGAAAGCTGAGGCCGTTGGTGAGAGCTCCCCAGAGGTGCCGCTCGGTGTTGTTCAAGTAGTCTTGCAGGATAGCCCGGGGACTCGTGCGCAGTTTGGCAGCGCGGTGGTCGAGATCAACGCGACAGCCTTCGATGTAAACCGGCGGCGCCTCCTCCCCGTGTCCGGCGCGGTGTGAGATAGGATAGTTGACACCGTTGACGACCGCGCCGGAAGGCTGGAGAGTGAGCTCGTATCCGAACAGATCGGGGTCCGCGAGCAATGGCACCATCCACCGGTCGCGGGTGAGGGTGGTCCCATAAGGGTCTTTTTCCGAGAGTGAATCCCTTCGGCGGCTGAATATGTCCCAGAGATTCTGCGCATCGCTCCAAACACGCTGGATCTCATCGGTGAGACGCCGGCCTTTAGACAGGCCGAAGTCGGGACCCTTCTGGCCGGCGATTTCCTCCCTCGCAATCTGGTCGAGAATGTCGTAAGGGATGAGCCCACCCTCGGACCGGATGGCTACGTACTGCATCAGGCTTTTCCTCCGGGCAGCAAAACGTAGACACCGAGAACGTCTGGCAAGTAGGCGGTGGCCTGCACGCGCGAGCCTCCGATCTGCTGCTTGAGACGCTCATAGGAGGCTTCGAGCTCCTTAGCCCGAGCGTCCGCGATGACCTGCAGGCCGTCGATCTCCTTGGCAAGTTCTTGGAGGGCACGTTCGATGCGCTGCTGTTTTTCTTGCGGCGAAATGTTGCGAGTGGGCTTTGCCTCCATGAGCGCCAGCGTGTCGGGGTGGTTTGCTTCGAGCCAGACAGGCTTGCCGTTCCCGCTGCCAACATCCGCGCGAAACCCGGTGGTGAGGACTTCCTCAGCGAACTGGTCTAGCAGGTTTCTGCGCGCAAGGCGGTAGCGGACGCGAAGCAGAACGAGGCATGTACGGCGGTCGACACTCGCGGTGTACGCCGCTCCCGACCGCGCGACCTCCTGGAAGTCCTCTGGGCTGGTCGGCAGGAATGCCTTGCCGACAACGCGTTCGGCCAGAAACGCCACAAGCGGGTGATTGCGCCCGAGCACGATCGCGTTTTCGACGTCCTCGGGCGGCGGGCTATCGAAGACCACCTTCACCGGTTTCTGCCATCCTAGCTTCTCTTTGATTCCCCTCGGAAGATTGGCTGGGTCCAAGAGGTAGTGGTTACCTCGGTTTTGGAGGGCAATCCTCAAACGCTGGGTCGCATGAACCATGAAACTGCGCACCACTTCGGGATCGCCCAAGACCGCGTCGGTGGCCTCAAGCTCCTCCTTCAGATCCTCTTCCTTGATGGCGTGCTGGGCGAAGCGCGCTCGGCTGGCTTTCTCGCGCTCTGCTTCACGGTCCCACGCGAGGTGCAAGGCCCTGACAGTATCGACGTCGCCAAGGTCAAGCCGCAATTGCTCTGGATTCCCGCTCCAATCTTCGAAAAGAGCCTTCACAACAGCTTGGGCGACACTCTCGCTGTTCGCGGGCACGGACACAGTGATCCCGAGGTCTCTATAAATCTGCTTGGCTTTCCGGATAAGCACGTCGAGAACGATGCCGTCGATCGGGTTATCCGGACTGAAGAGCAAGACAGCGCGGACTTCGGGCCTTTTCTGTCCGAAGCGGTCCACGCGCCCTTCACGCTGCTCCAAGCGGTTGGGATTCCAAGGCAGGTCATAGTGAAGGACCGCGTCAAAGCCGTCCTGAAGATTAATGCCCTCACTTAAGCAGTCCGTTGCAACCAGAATACGCTTCTCGCTCTCGACCAATCTGTCGATAACAACTTCCCGCTCTTCATCGTTTCCAGTCTCGCTCGTGACGGCAACCGCATGAACATTCGGGAAACGGGGAGTGAGGCGCTTCTCGAGCTGTGTCGCAACATACTTGGCTGTGGCGACGAAGCGACAGTACACAATGGGGTGATGGCCCTGGCGCAACATCCCCGAGATAATCTGCTCCGCTGCCTCGATCTTCGGGTCCTGGCCTGACGTTG
>DASYYZ010000104.1:0-6638 GCA_035946735.1 Terriglobia bacterium | reverse complement strand
CATCGTCTAGGATCCGCCATTCTCCTTGGGAGGCGTCACCAACAGCAACGCCAGCGCCGTGCTCTGTTCGCCGCCCGGTGCTTTCTCGTGCAGATTCGCCTGGATGGAGCAATTGCCCTGATCGTCCGCCACCACCGCCGGTAATTTCTTGTAGGCCGGATTGGGCGATACCAGGCTCATTACGGCCGGATGACCGGTTCCGGTAGATTTGCGGCTCAGGGTCACCAGATCGTCGAAGGAGAGCACCTTGTCGAGCTGGGTGTCGGCAGCGAGCGGGCTCAGCAGCAGAAAGTCGCGGTACTGGCTCACGCCCATGTGATTGCCGTCCTGAGGGATCTGCCCGTAGCGCATGGTGTAAAGCCCGATCTTCAACTTCTGGTCGCGCGCGTCCTCGGCGTCCTTGGAGAGGAACTGCAAGAGCCCAACCAGCGTGCCCACCTGAAGGTTGTTCACCAGGATGTCGCCGGCCGAGCCGCTGGGTTTGATGGCCGGCGCAGCCTTCACCCACCAGACGTCGGCGATCGGGGTGCTGCCGGCGTTTGAGTTGCGAACCAGGCGCGATCCCTGCGGATCGAGCTGGTCGGCAAGCGCCGCCGGCACGCCAAGAGAGGAGAGCGACGGCGAGGCTTGGATTGTAAAGTCCTGGGCCCCAGCAAGCGCGCCCGTCACGAGCAGCGCCACGGCAACGATCAAAACGGAACGGAGTCTTGCAGTCATGGCGGTCATTCCTCGATCCTCCCGTGTCGCGAATTCAGAGGCAGGACGCCCACTTGCCGGGTGTGGCGTTCGTGGCCATGCGCGGCCTGTAGTTTGCTGAAAAGGGGCTGGGGCGGCTACAGCCGTGCCACCGGCGACCTGCATGGTGTTTTCAATAGTTTTTCAGGGGCGCCGTTGCGGCGGAGCTGAAAGCCCCGCCCTGACGAGGCCCCGACGAATCGCTTTTCAACAAACGGCTAGAGCTGAAAGCTTCCCACATACGCGCTCCGCGTATCGGCATGCGTCCAGATTAGCCCGAGACCTTTGCCCTGGAATGCCTCTTCCAGCGTGAATGCGGGCATGGCATTCGCCGACTTCACGAGCGGCGGATAGTAGATTTCTTCGTTGCCGCAAATATGATCGCCGGCGCAAAGGCTGCGGGTGCGAATGCGCACCAGGTTGCCGGCCTCGAGGCTCACCGTGCCGTGTTCACCGCTCTGGCCCACCGTGAGCTCGATGGGCGCGGACTCCACGCGCACCACATGGCCCACCAGCTTGCCCGCCTCGGACTCGGCCATCGACTCGAGCGCAGCGCGCTCAGCCGGATTCGCGCGCTGGTCCAGGATCAGCACGGCGCTCGCCGGGTAAGGATTGTGCGTGGGGTCGCCCAGCGTCGAACTGGCATCCACCACCGCCACCACGCTCAGCCCGGAAAGGTCCACGCCTTGCCACGTGCCGCGCTGCACGTGCCAGGCGAGAATGGCCTGCTTGCCCTCCAGGTCCACCTGAGAATTCGCGAAGCATGGGCCTGTGTAAACATCCGCGCTCCGCACTTCGACATAATCACCCGTGACACCCGCCGCCGCCAGAACGGCAGCAAATGCCATCAGGCACATGGAACCCATTATTGCCCCCACTTGTTTTCGCATTGTTGAGATGCCTCCTTCTACAAAAACCCCTGCAATGATTGTACCGCCGCCAAGAAAGTCTGTCAGCGCGTCAATCTGTGTTTCCGACCGCAGCCGCTCTGTCGCGATTGCCTTCTTTCTGTCCGAACCCGCCAAACTTGAACATTAACGGGACGCCAGCATTGAGGGTCCGTCCCACTTTAGTGAGATGCGTTCCGAAGGGCTCAGGGCGCGATATCGGGAATCGGCTAGCGACTGGCGCTCTCAACTTCAGATTAGGATCTCAGATCTTGGATCGTCGCTGCCGGTACCGCCTGTTGACTTCCGGTCCGCCTACTGGCCCAGGTTCCAACGATCGCGGTAGAGCGCTCGGTGCTTCCGATAACTTAAACCGTCAGCCAGCATGCACGAATTGCGGCATTTACAAGGTTCTCGAAACCGTCCACTCGGTTTCCAGGCTCCGTCGAGCCCGAAAGGTCAACCACATCCGTGCCGAACCCTTTTGGAAACATACTTGCTCTACGCATTCGACAGAAGCGGCCTCATCGAGTCTCTGCTTCGCGCTCGGGAATACAAGTCTCCGGGCGGGTGCGATGTCCGCGCCACAATTCAGATGCAGGAGGTTCCGTTATGGCAAGGCGGATTTCAGTGTTGCTGTTTGCTTTTCTACTGACTGCAGGAATAGCCAGCGCCCAGGTGGTGATCCGGATTGGACCGCCGCCACCGGTCCACGTCGGGGTGGTGGGTGTCGCGCCCGGTCCGGGATTCGTTTGGGTCGAGGGATATCACAGGTGGGATGGTGGCCGTTATGTTTGGGTCCCGGGAGAATGGCGGATGCCTCCGCGCCCGCGTGCGCGTTGGGTCCCGCCACACTATCGCCGGGTTCGTGGTGGTTGGGGTTTCGTACCTGGTCACTGGCGCTAGAGAGCCTCTTATTCCGTCAACTCAGAACCAACGACCCTGGGGCTGTTTTTCAGGCGGTGCAGCGAGCTTGATCCCGCTCAGTCTTTTTTGCTTCGACTTGGCGACCAGCCCCAGTCATCAAATCTCCCGATCCTCCGTCCTTTTCGCGCCGCAATTGCACCCCCCTCCAATCCAAGTATTCCAACATTGATGTTGCGCATGGCCTTTCAGCCTCCATCGGCATCAATCACAATCAGCAGTAAAAGGCAGCGCGCCCGGCGGGACACTGATTGCGCTGTCAGCCGGCCGGAATGCACCGATCAACCTGGCCAAATTCAACCAGAGGACGATCGGGCACGGGACACAATAATTTGTGATGGTGACGTATCTGGCGTGCGGGAAAAGCTCGGCGGGTGGTCCTGAAGTGGTCAGTAGCTTCTTTGCCCGCATGAGGCAGGCATCATCCTGTTCCTTTCAGGCTGATGCCCCTCACTGAAAAGGCGATTGCCGGTCAATTACTCTCCGCTTCGCCCTGTAGCCACGGTTCGAGCCAGGGCGGCCGACACCTGCGCCGGAATAATCGGCTCGGTTCCTGCGACGGGTACCGGCGCCTGCCCAATCAAAGCGCCGCGCTCCTCTTTCAGGAAAATGAGCTTCGCAACCTCCGGGTCAAAGTCGACAGTGATCAAGTCCCCCAAATCGATCTGGCCCGTGGCCATCAAGCTGGAAAGCGGGAATACCAGGTGCCGCTCAATCGAGCGCTTGAGGTGACGGGCTCCGAACTTCATGTCGATCCCTTCGCGCAACAAAAAGTCCCGCGTGGCCGGAGTGCAATTAAAAACAAACTGCTTGCTGCCTGCAGCCGACGACATGATGCGTTCCTGCACGCGCCCGAGTTCGATATCGAGAATCTGCTCCAGGTGGTCCGGTTTCAGCGAGCGGAAGACGATCAGCTTGTCGATGCGGTTCATGAACTCCGGCGAGAACTTACGCCGCGCCGCCTCACTCGCCACCCGGTAGATCTTCTGGTCCAGCGCGTCGTCGTTTTGCACGGTGGTGGCCGAGAAGCCGAGGGTTCCGCTCATGAGCTTGTTAACCTCAATGGTGCCCAAATTCGAGGTCATAAAGATCATGGCGCGTGAGAGGTCCACTCGCCGGTTATCACCAAGGGTGAGGGTAGCTTTATCGAGGATGCCGAGAAGGAGCTGCCAGAGGGCGTCGCTTGCCTTCTCGATCTCGTCGAAGAGCACGAGCGACAGCTTCACCTTGTCGGTGTAATACTGCTCCAGCGTCTCTTGAGTGATCAGCGGTTGAGTTTCCCGATGACCCAGATATCCGGGCGGTGACCCAATTAACTTGGCGATTTCGTGGCTGTGCTGGAACTCCGCGCAGTCGATCTTTAGCACCGCGTTGGGCGTGCCGAAAAGGATTTCGCCTGCGGCTTCCACGAGGCGCGTCTTCCCCGAACCTGTCGGACCTAGAAGAAGCAATGTCGAGATCGGACGCCCCGGTGACGACAATCCAGCCAAATGCACTTGATAGACGCGGGCTAGCCGTCGTACCGCCCGCTCCTGGCCCACGACCCGGGCGGCCAAGGCCGACTCAAAATCACGGACTTCCGGGCTGCTGGCCATCGGATTCAAAACCGTCGAATATGCGCTCATAGTAGTTATCTCTCCCCCCTGGTTGTCACTTCCAGGTTTAAAACCGTATCCCGAACCTTCCCAACCTTCCCTTCCGAAGTTGATTAAGTTTTACTTCCAAAGTCCCTCGCAGGAGCTTGAGTTCGGTCGCAAACCGCGTTTGCAGGTCGCGATCGCGCTGCATCTCCAAGGCCGGCCACTGGAAATCGGCGATTTCCAGATGAACGGCGCGGATTTCGACCAGAAGGTCCCGTAAGTACTCTGCATCGTTGAGCATAGGTCCCACGAGCTCGTAGGAGGCCTTGTGCCGGATACGCGGCCAATCGACCTCGACAAAAGGGTGGTTGGCCGTGACCGACTGCACCACTTCGTCGCTGATTCTCGGCCGCTTCCCGAGCGATGCGAGCTGGATCTGATGCACACGCCCTTTCTCCCGCACGTTGTGGACCAAATAGTACGAACTGCCACGCTGCCGGATGAAGGCCATGGTTTTCCCGCATTCGTCGAACGACTCTTGGCCGCCTTCTGCATTACTTGAATAGCCTACAGCTAACGCTCTAAGGGTTTACCTCACCCGTAGTGGACAATAGTCCACCACACGGGGACCAAAGTCAACGCTAAAAGTTTTGATTACAATGATTAGTAAGTCTAGGGAGATTATTAGGCCGCAGGACAAATAGTCAGAACCCGCCTTCGTTCGAGGGCAGACGTTCCGGGAGACCACCCTCTTGGGTGGCTCTCGGTCGCTGTAGCCTCGGCCCTGCTCCGCGGCGAGGTCTCCATCAATCAGGCCCGGATCGAGCCGAGTCGGGCCGGAACGGAAGTGTCCCGAAGCTCTGGCGCCTACTATGATGAAGGGGGAATCGCATTGGCACCTCGCCGAATGGGGTGGAGGTGAAATTCTGCGGAAGCGAGGCGCCTGTCTACATCCGCGTATGGAATGCTCTTTCGACAGCACGGTTCGGCGCTACTACGAAATCGACTTTCCCCGAGCGCCCGGCCGAGGACGCTATCCCCTGTTGATCGCGCTGCACGGCTATCAGGGCGACAAGGATTCCATGATGCGCGTTGCCCGGCGGATTGCCGGTGACGGTATGGTGGTGATCTCCCTTCAGGGCCAGAATCAGTTTTTCATTCGCCACGGCGCGAACGATCTTGCGGACACCAAGACCTATCGGGTGGTGTTCGGCTGGGGCACCAGCTACAAGATGGAGGAATCCGTCCGTCTCCATCATCAAGCCGTCCGAAAGTTGATCGGGCTGGCGGTCCGGCAGCATCGAGCCGATCCCGCGCGCGTCTTTTTGCTGGCCTTTTCGCAAGCCTGCGCCTACAACTACCGCTACGTTTTCTCCCATCCGGACGAGATTCGCGGAGCGATCGGCGTGTGCGGCGGCGTGCCGGGCGACTGGCATGAGAATCCCCGTTATCGTCCGGCGCGCACCCATGTGCTGCATATCGCTGCCACGGACGATGAGTGGTTCACGCGCGAGAAGAACTTGGAGAATAAGAGCAAGCTGGCGGAACGCGCGGCCTCGCTCGACTTTCGATTCTACAACTCTGAGCACCGCTTCCCGCGCCGGTCCATCCAGCATATCCGAAAGTGGATCACAGCTCACCTTTAGAGTACGGTGCGACGACACACAAGACAATGTCGTCGCCACCCAAGGTGGCCAGGGATCATCTCCAAAACCGCCACCATTTTTTCTCGAAGATTGGCTCAGCTCGCGGCGTCACTGACGTAGTGGACTCAATCGCAACTGGAGCTTGGATTGGCGGTGGAATCTTGAGCTCTGGTTCCGCCGCCTGAGGTCCTAGGACGTTAACCAATGCGGCCTGCGCCGCCTTTTGAACTGATTGATACTGAAGCTTGTCATTGGCAAAGGCCTTAAGGAGATCCGCCGCGCGGGCATCGCCCAACTTGCCGAGGGCGACGCACAGAGCATGCACCGTGGCTTCGTCCGTCCAAGCTCGGCCTTTCCATTGATCCAATTGGGCGATAAGTGGCAACACGGCATCGGGACAACCCATATCGCCTAGTGTCGTGGTGGCCGCAACAGCCATCTCTTCGGTTGTATTCAAGCATGAAACAAGCGCATTAAACACTTGGAGTTTCGATTCCGATCCCAGCTCCATCTCCGCGAGCGCAGCGGGAACACGCCGTCGCTCGCCATAGTTTTTATCAGACATCACAGCGATCATTTGGTTGACGGCACTGTCGCCGAGAGCGACCAGGTGATCAAATTCACCTAGCGCAAGAAAGAAAGCAATCTTCTGCGATTCGTCGGCCGGCGTCCACAATAGCCGTTGCAATGCCACTGCCGCGGAACGGCGCATCTCTCGCGAAGGCGATGACACGAGAATGCGCTCCAGCAGGGGCACGGCATCGGCACCCATATTGCTCAACTCGTGCCAATCATCTCCTGCTAGTATGAGCATTACTCGTTCAGCCTCATCTGCCGGTTTGTAGCGGATCCTGGCAAGCGATTTA
>DASYYZ010000103.1:0-49663 GCA_035946735.1 Terriglobia bacterium | reverse complement strand
ATGACCGTTCATTTGGTGAACCTGACTAATCCCATGATGATGAAGGGACCTGTTCGGGAGGTTATTCCAGCGCCGAAACAGCGTGTGCGCGTTCGCCTTCCAAGCGGACGCCGCGCTGCGAAGGTTCAACTGCTGGTGGCGCAGCGAGAAATTCCCTACCGGCAAGACGAAAGCGGAATTGATCTGGATGTCCCTTCCATCGTGTTTCATGAGGTCGTTGCGATTGACTTTGCATCATAATGCTTCTGCGAATGGGGGAGAATACATGGGCAAGAGGTAGTTTTCTAAGAAGTCAGGATGTTCATCGCCAGGTGGTGTACAGCTGCGTTCTGCAGACAGGTTCGAGGATAGCGCGGAGCGCCTATATGACTTCCCTCCAATTGGGCGTCTAAACAGCAAGGATTCAGCCAGTGCGCGCCCTGCAAGCTCCCGTTCGCCTTCAGAAAGTTGATTTTACAGATGACTCTCCGGGTTCCACTGTTTTAGAGCCTTACTGCAACCGACTTCATCTCGGTGTAGTGTTCCATGACTTCCTTGCCCATCTCGCGGCCCCATCCGGACTGCTTATATCCTCCGAACGGCCAAGCTGGATCGCCATAATTGTGGGCGTTGATGCAGATTGTGCCCGCCTTGATCTTGCGGGCCATAAGGTGGGCAACTCTCAGGTTCTGCGTCCAAACGCTGGCCTGCAGGCCGTATTCGGTGTCATTCGCGAACTTGGCCACCGCGTCGAGGTCCTCATCGTCAAACGACTGGACACACACCACCGGGCCGAAGATTTCCTCCCGCACCACACGCATGTCGCGATTGGTTTTCGCAAGTATGGTGGGCTCGACGAAATAGCCGTGCCCGTCGCCGGCTCTTCCGCCGACAACGACCTCCGCGCCCTCGGTCCGGCCGGCCTGAATGAATCCCGTCACGCGATTATGCTGCTCCTTCGACACGAGCGGCCCGAGATTAACCGTGGGGTCAAGGCCGTGCCCGATCTTGAGTTTGCCGGCTTCCACCACTACACCGCTGACGACACGATCGTATACTGACTTGTGCGCAAACAACCGTGATCCCGCCGTGCAGCACTGTCCCTGATTGTAGAAAATGGCGGAGGCTGTGCCGGCAATGGCAAGATCCAAATCGGCGTCCGGGAAAATAATCGCGGGCGACTTGCCACCCAGTTCGAGCGACACTCGTTTCAGATTTCCGGCGGATGCCTTGACGATGAGTTTCCCAACCTCCGTCGAACCAGTAAAAGCCACTTTGTCCACATCGGGATGTTCGGCGAGTGCCGCGCCGGCGGTCTCGCCAAATCCGGTAACAATGTTGACCACGCCATCGGGAACGCCTGCTTCCTGGATCAGCTCGCCAAAACGCAGCGCGGTGAGTGGAGTCTGCTCGGCGGGTTTGAGCACGATCGTGCACCCCGCCGCCATCGCCGGCGCCAGTTTCCACGCCGCCATCATGAGCGGGAAGTTCCAGGGGATGATCTGGCCCACCACGCCAACCGGCTCCCGCAGCGTATAGGCGTGCCAATTCCCGGGGCTCGACACAGGGATGGACTCGCCGTTCAATCGCGTCGCCCATCCCGCCATGTAGCGGAACATGGTGATCGAGCCTTGCACGTCGCCGCTACGCGCATTTGTCACGGGTTTGCCATTGTCGAGAGCTTCGAGCTCTGCGAACTCGTCCTGATGCTTTTCCAGCAGGTCACCAAGCCGCCAGACGAGCTGTGATCTCTCGGCGGGGGAGATACGGGACCACGGCCCGGTTTCGAAAGCCCGGCGTGCAGCGGCAACGGCCAGGTCGATATCAGCCTTGTCGCCCGCGGGCACGTGAGCGATCGTTTCTTCCGTCGCTGGGTCTTCGACCGCGAAGGTCTTGCCGCTCTGAGCGGCAACCCACTTCCCATCGATCAGGAGTCTGTGTTCTTTGTTCAGGAACCTCGCAGCCGCCGAACTGAGAGCCGGTTTCTCAAGCGTAATGGTCATATCATCCTCGCTAGCCTAGAATGCCTGATTTTGTATCCGCTCCAGCCATATTAAATCGAATTCAAGGCGGCCGTCACCACCCGCCTTGCCCACCACGGGACATTTGTCCAATCGAGCTTTGGCGATACCGGGCTCGGATCCGATTGCGTATAGCGGTTCGCGATAATTCCGCTGCTCCCGCTTTGATGATGGATCGGCTGGCATGACCCGCGCCGCAAGCTGGAAATCGCGGAGTTTGCCCCCCGCGACAACCCGATGATGCCGCACAAAATGTAATAAAATAGCGAGGATATTTTTGCAGCCGATCTCTGGAGGTTTCAATGCGATTCCTGGGCGTCAGTCGAACTGTGCTGTGTTGCATGGCCGTCCTTGCGGCGTTCTGCCTGTTTTCGCTGCATAACCGATACGATTCTGCGCAAGAAACTCAAAATCGTTCGTGTCCGGGCGACGACAGCGGGTTAACGTTGCCCCGCGGCTTTTGCGCCACCGTCTTTGCTGACGACATTGGTCACGCTCGCCACCTGGTGGTGGCGCCAAGCGGGGTGGTCTACGCGAATACCTGGTCGGGCGAGTACTACGGCGGTGAGGTGCCGCGCGCGGGTGCATTCTTGGTGGCTTTGCAAGACAAAACCGATGCGGGAAAGGCTGACGCGATTGAGCACTTCGGTGAAACCGCCCAGACTGGCGGACGAGGCGGCACCGGCATTGGCCTGTATAAGGGCTCGATCTACGCGGAGAGCAACGATCGAATCGTGCGATACGCACTCCCTGCCGGCTCGACCGTGCCTCAGAATCCTCCTGAAACCATTGTTTCCGGACTGCCTCTGGGCGGCGACCATCCCATGCATCCGTTTGTCATCGCCGCCGACGGATCGATGTACGTGGACGTTGCCACTGCCACCAATGCCTGCCAACTGCAGAATCGGCAGCTCAAATCGCCCGGCCACAATCCATGCACTGAACTCGAGACTCGTGGAGGCGTCTGGCGCTATGACGCGAACAAAACGAACCAGACGTTTTCACCTGCGGAACGCTACTCGACCGGGATCCGCAATGCTGAAGGGCTTGCCATCGACGCTGCAGGGCGATTATTTGCGACGCAGCACGGGCGTGACCAACTCCATGCGAATTGGCCCGATCTCTACAAGGCCCCCGAGGAAGCGACTTTGCCTGCTGAAGAGTTGCTGCTCTTGAAACCGGGCGGCGACTACGGCTGGCCCGAATGCTACTACGACGGCGTGCGGCGAAAGCTCGTGCTGGCGCCCGAGTACGGCGGCGACGGCGGCAAAAAGGTGGGCGTCTGTGCCAACAAGACCGCCCCGGTGGCCGCGTTTCCCGCCCACTGGGGGCCGAACGGCATGGCGCTCTACGACAAGAACCAGTTTCCCGCCCACTATCGGAACGGGGTATTCATAGCCTTCCACGGCTCCTGGGATCGCGCACCCTACCCGCAGGGCGGATACAACGTCGTCTTTCAGCAACTCGTCAATGGCCGCGCCTCTGGAGGTTGTGAGGTGTTCGCCGACGGTTTCGCAGGAGCGGTGAAGACCCCGGACGGCGCCACTCATCGCCCCTCCGGCGTAGCCGTCGGCCCGGACGGCTCGCTTTACGTTTCCGATGATATCCGTGGCCGGATCTACCGCATTGTCTACAAGGGCGAGGGCTTCAACAGCGGCGCCCCAGCAGTCACTCCCTGCCCGAGTGACTCAGGCGGAGCCGGTGAGATTGAAGGGGCGCACGCCCGGCCCCCGGAGGGAACCAACGCCAGCGCGGGCCTTCCCGTTCCCCCGGGCGCCACCCCCGCAATGGTTGCCCTAGGCGACCGCATTTACCACGGCCAGGTCGGCGGAGCCGCCTGCGCGGGTTGCCATGGTGCGAACGCTACCGGATCGCCCCTGGGTCCTAACCTGACCAGCAAAAAGTGGCTTTGGAGCGATGGCAGTTACGCCGGAATCCTGAAAACGATCCGGGAAGGAGTGGCGCACCCCAAAGAATATCGCAGCCCGATGCCGCCCATGGGTGGAGCGCAACTCACCGAAGACCAATTATCGGCTGTTGCCGCATACGTCTGGGCTCTCAGCCATTAACCGGCCGAGGGACGCATTATGGAAACATGGGGCCGACCCATGGACTCAACAAGCGATGATGATGCTCCCAGATCGATTCAGCACTGATCTCATTTTGAGGATCAGACTTCGTCTCCTGGTTTGGCTGATCGCTATCTCCGCGCAGGCGCTTTACGGTGTGCAGCCGCGATCGGTCATCGTCTTTAATGATGATGGCGGTTGGTGTTGGTTCCAGGACGCACGCACTCTCGTCCTTAATGGCACGCTCGTGATCGGTTCGGTGGCAGCAGGCGTTTACAATCCCGACCGCCGAGGAAACATCGAGGTGGTCACCTACGATCTTTCCAGCGGGAGGAAGCGCCTCACGGTATTGCACCCAAAGCTTGGCGGCGAGCAGAACAACCCGTACGACGATCACAACGCACCGGCTTTTTTGGTTCGACCTGACGGCCGGATGCTCGCGACCTATGCGAGACACGGGATGGAGAATCACTTCTACTATCGGATCTCCGAGCCGGGCGACGCCGCCGCGTGGCAAGCCGAGCGCACCTTCACTCCGAGTGCAAGCTCCGAAATCACCTACTCAAACTTGGTTTGGCTCGCTGCGGAGAATCGCGGCAGGGGCCGGATTTACGATTTCTTTCGCGGCCTCGACGGCCGAAACAAGCCTTCCTACGGCTGGTCCGACGATCTGGGCGAGACCTGGAAAAGCGGAGGTGTTCTCATTGGTGTTCCCGGTCCATTCCTGCATCGCCCGTACGTGAAATACGCCTCCAACGGCATCGACACCGTGCACATGTTTTACACGGACGGGCATCCCCACGAATTCGAGGGGAACAGCAACTACCATATCTATTACAAGGCAGGGATGCTGTACAGGTCAGATGGCTCTCAGATTTGCGCGCTCAAGCCGGGACTCAAAACCCCCGAGCAGGGCACGCGGATTTTCTCGGGCGACGCCGCCAACATCGCATGGACCAGCGACATTCGCCTGGACCCCTCAGGCCGTCCGTACGTGGCCTATTCGGTGCGCAAAGTGCGAGCGGGCCCCCAGCTCAATAATGCCGGGGAGGATCATCGCTATCATTACGCGCGCTGGAACGGCAAACAATGGGTCGATCACGAGATCGCCTACGCTGGGAGTTGCCTATATGCCAGTGAATTGGATTATACCGGCAACATTATCTTAGACCCCGGTGATCCTGACATCGTCTACATCTCCACCAACGTGCGACCCGAATCGGGAACGCCTCTGCTGAGCAGAGCCGATGGCAAACGGCATTACGAAATCTTTAAAGGCAACACCACGGATGGCGGTGCTTCCTGGTTGTGGACACCCATCACGGCGGACTCTTCTGCGGACAATCTGAGACCAATAGTACCCGATGGGTCCGGCGACCACGCGGTGTTGCTTTGGTTGCGCGGCACCTACCGTGCTTACACCGACTATAACCTTGCTGTGGTCGGAATCATCAACAGGCGGCAACCCGCGCCGTCAACTCGCTGGCACTACGGCCCTAGCGTGCCATAGAGGCACTCTTGCGAACGCGGAAGGGATATTACCTGGGTCGAAGACCTGCCCGGAGACTCGGGTCATCTGGCGCTCGCCGGGCTCGAGCAACAAACGGTGGTGCGCTGCGCTAAAGAAGGAAGTCTTACGCTAATCACGCAAAATGTGATGGCCTACATGAGCGGGCGGGCAGCCGGAACCTGCTAAGACTGCGCGCACTCGCACGCACCGGTGAAAACATGAGCACCACGGCAAGAAATGCCGCCAAGCCTAAATGGGCACCAATGCCTGCGCGTCCGAAATGGCAATTTGATATTCGCGATGGCCCCATTTCTTCCTCCCCTCGCTTTGTCGTTTCCCACCTTTGCCAGTAATAATCAGGCGCAACCCACCAGGCAAGCGGGATCTCCGCGACTTCTTGCGCCGCAATCGCGACCGACCCAATAGCGTCAGGGCCTTGCCGTCCTTGCCGGCGACGAGGGCCTTTTCCGAAGAGTTAGTCCAAACGCTTCGGCTCGGAAAATGCGACCTTCGACCGCTGTGGCCGTTCAATAACCATGGGCTGCGTTGCCCCGGTGCGGAGGCAACGGCTTGAAAGCCTCGGATGTGCGCTCCCTCAAACGAGATCCATCGCATTGTAGAGCAGACTCTTGGCACACTTTGGGACAGGGGGAGCTTTCTAGGCGTTCCGGCCCCCAGATAGCGCCTTTGCCCTCTGACCGCATGACCGCTGCTGGAGATTCGACAAGTGGCTTTCGGCCGACGGACAGCCCTCGGGGGTGGATTCGGCCTGAAAGGCCCCTTCTCAGACGGCAAGCGCGGCCTGAGGCCCTTTTAACAAGGCGCTTGGTCGTGTGGCTAACCGGAGAGGTGCAGGCTCTGTCCGTCGCGATAGCTGGCGAGAACAGCCCATGCATTGAAATAAGGTTAGCGAGTTACTTGGCGATTTCGCGACAGTTATGCGCGGTGCACCGCTGCGGTTTCCGCAAAGAGCGTTTCTCAGGCCGAATCCCGTTCCACTCCAGCGAAGTCGATTCGGCGGATGTTTCCGCCCCAGCGCTTGGCCACAACGCCAGGTCGCCGCGGATGTCTCACCCGTAACTTTGGGTTGACACTTTGCCCCAAGATACCGATACTTGGGTTGTATGTCTACCCAAAAAGAGAAAGACCGACTGGAACTCCTGCAAGGCACCCTGGACCTGCTAATCCTGCGGACCCTGATTTTCGGCCCACAACACGGGCAGGGCATCGGACGCACCATTCAGCGGACCACCGGGGACGAACTGCTGGTCGAGCACGGGGCACTTTATCCCGCGCTTCAGCGGCTGGAAGAGCGAGGTTGGGTCGCGGCCGAGTGGGGAACCTCCGCGAACAACCGCAAGGCGCGTTTTTATAAGCTCACGCCGGCGGGCCGCAAACAACTCGTTAGAGAAACGACCAAGTGGCGGCGACTGGCGGCAGCCATCGGGCGGGTTCTGGGAACCGAGGCCGGGGAGGGTTAAAGCGATGTTCTGGCGAAAACGCAAGCCGAGCAACTTCGCAGCAGAGCTCGACGCACATCTCGAGCTCGAGACGGGGCGACTGAAAGAGCAAGGCTTGAGTGGAGAAGAGGCTCGCATGGCAGCGCTGCGCGCCTTCGGAAACGTCACCCGGGCCGAGGAGCGCTTCTACGAAGAGGGCCGCTGGATGTGGTGGGACCACCTCATGCAAGATCTGCGCTTCGGCCTTCGCATCCTGCGCAAAAATCCCGGCCTCACCGCCGTCGCCGTGCTCACTCTTGCGCTCGGAATCGGCGCAACTGACGTGATCTTCAGCGTCGTGGATAATACGCTGCTGCGCCCCTTTCCCTACAGGGACGCGGATGGCATCAGCATCTTTCGCATCCACGACCTCGATCAGGCCACCCAATCCGGCCGCCTGCAGCTCTCCGTGCCTGAATTTCTCGATTTTCGGGAGCAGAACCACGTTTTCGCCGACATGACCGGAACCGGACCTGCGAACGTGCTCTACACTGGGGCCGGAGGCACCCAGGAGTTGCAGGGAGCCGCCGTCACTACCAACACGTTTCAATTCCTGGGAGTGCCGCCCGTCCTCGGCCGCTGGATCGCGACCGGTGACGGAGCACCGGACGCCCCTCCCGTATTCATGATGAATTACCGGATGTGGCAGGAGCAGTTTCATGGTGACCGGAACATCCTGGGAACCGTGTTCAACCTGAACGGCGTTCCACGCACGCTCGTCGGCATCATGCCTCCGCGCTTCCAGTACTTTGGCGCAGACGTCTGGTTGCCCCTCGGCTTGAGCGGGAGCGGCGCCGTCGTTACCGGGGAGCCGGTGGCAGATCGGCGGCGGATGTACTTGATTCCCGAGGAGCGCCGCAAAGCCGGCATCAGCCCGGAAACGGTCGCTTCAGACCTGAATGTGATCGCGCAGCGAATCTCGAAGCTCTACCCCAAAGATTATCCCAAGCACTTCAATGTGAAGACGGACGCTCTGGCCAGCGACGTCGTAGGAGACTTCAAAGGGATGCTCTACGTTCTGCTGGCTGCCGTCGCCATGCTGCTTCTCATTGCGTGCAGCAATGTTGCCAATCTATTGCTGGCGCGGGCGAGCTCGCGCGAAAAGGAAATCGCCGTGCGTGCGTCCATTGGCGCAAGCCACGGGCGGCTGCTCCGGCAGCTTCTGGTGGAGAGCTTCGTACTGGCCGCGGCGGGCAGCTTCCTCGGATGCCTGTTTGCCTATGCGGGCCTGAAGGCGCTGATGGCGGTGCTTCCGCAAGGCGCGCTGCCCAGCGAAGCGGTGATCGAGATGAATTCACCGGTCTTGCTGTTCACCGTGGCCGTCACCATGCTTACTACGCTGCTTTGTGGTCTTGCGCCTGCCCTGCACGCTGTGGGTGGCGAACTGCATCCCCGCCTCAAAGACGCAGGACGGGGCGTAAACTCGGGCTCGCGCCCTGGCCGGTTCCGGTCCGGCCTGGTGGTGGGGGAGGTGGCGCTGTCGATCGTGCTGCTGGCGGGAGCCGGCCTCATGATGCGCAGCTTTTTCGCCATCGAGCACGTAGACCTCGGTTTCAATCCGCAGCACATCCTCGCCGTGCGGCTGGCGTTCCCAGAGGGTCACTACAGCACGCCGGAGCAGAATAAGCTGTTCTTCCAACAGGTGCTGCCGCGCTTGAGCGCAGTACCCGGCGTGGTCGCTGCCGCGGTGACCGTTGGCCTGCCCCCGTTCGGCGGACCGCAGAGCGAAGTGACAGTTCCGGGCAAAACCCATTCCGAGCGCTGGAATGCACTATTCGAGCCATGCAGCGAGGGCTGGTTCCGGACGATGGGAATTCCGCTGGTGCGCGGCAGGCTGCTTTCGGAGACCGACGTCGACTCCGCGCGCCAGGCGGCGGTGATCAACCAGGCTCTGGCACGGCGCTTTTTCGGCCAGGAAGATCCTATCGGGCAAAAGATCAAATTTAACGCCCTCGATCAGGCGCCGGAAGCGCCGCACGATGCCTACTTCGAGATCGTCGGTATCGTGGCGGATACGAAGAAGGAAGATCTGCAGCAGCCTACCATGCCGGAGGGCTTCATTCCGTACACCGTCGCCAGTTTTGGCAGGCGGAGTCTCCTGGTAAGAACCTCGGGCAATCCGGACCCGATGCTGAAAAGCATCAGCCGGGCGGTGTGGGCCGTTGATCCTGACGCCGCCTTGACGCGGAGCGGCTCCATCCAGACCTTCCTCCAGGACTTCGTGTACGCGGGCCCGCGGTTCGGTCTTGTGGTCCTGGGCGTGTTTGCTGCCATAGGCCTGCTCCTGGTGGTCATCGGTGTCTTCAGCGTGATGGCTTACTCGGTTTCGTTGCAGACGCACGAAATCGGAATTCGCATGGCTCTGGGCGCAAGGCGAAGCGGCGTCCTGGGAATGGTCCTCGCGCGGGGACTGCGACTGGTGGCGCTGGGGATCGTGATCGGGGAAATTGCCAATCTTGGCTTGACGAGGCTCCTGGCCAGCCAGATCTGGGGCGTTTCCGCGCGCGATCCGCTGACGTTCGCCAGTATGGCAATGGTGATTGCGATCGCGGGCACGCTTGCCTGCGTTGTCCCGGCGCGAAAAGCATCGCGCGTCGATCCCATGGTGGCCTTACGTTATGAGTGACAAGTGACGAGTATTTGGGACTTAATTTGCGAGTCTGAAATTTGCGATTTGTGATTGCCAGTCTTCAGTTTTCATTTTCCAATTCTCAGTTTCAATTCCGAGTTCAAAGCTGTTCTTTGTTTTTACAGTACGCCAGTGGTCCCAAGGCTGGCGCTTACGCGTATCCAGCCTCTACTCGATGGCCCGCACTGCGCTCTCACGTTCGCGCATATCGCCGTCAGGGAATTGTCCTGCAGAGTGGCTAGCGGCCATGCTGAACTGACGCGCTCAGCAGCGTCCGATTCTGGCATGGAAGTCGCCTTTCCGGGAAACGGCTCGGGGACCAAGGCTGCCAGATAGGTGCTGGGAACAGCGCTGTTATCCAAATTAACGTTCGCGAGTTACTTGGCGATTTCCCAACAGTTACCCACGGTGCAGCGGTTTCCGCAAAGGGGCGTTTCACAGGCAGAATGTAATCCGCTCCATCGAGTTTCCGAGTAATCCGTCGCGCAGGGAGATCATGCGCTGATAGCCGATCCCACTTGGTGTCATTCTCGGCGACGTAGCCTTTCGAAGCACTCCCTGACCGTTCCCAACCGTGCCCAGTTCGCGGGCGAAGCCGCGGCCCGCCACGAGTCGGCAGGCTTGGTCTGGCTCTCGGCCGGCTACCCAAGCGGGGAGGTCTGCGTGATGGCCGCAGGCTTTGTGCCTTACTGCTCGAGAATCTTACCCAGCCGCCAGCACGCGAGACTAGTCAGGAATAACACCCCTGCGATCCAAACGGCGTGGTGCGCGACGCCATTCACGATCACGTCAACCGAGCTATGCACATCCAGCAGCCGTTCTGCAATCCAGCCCACGGACGCAAACCCGGCAAAGAGCGCCCCGCCGATTCTTACAGACGGATACGCGCGTGTGCGGCTCATGAGAACCAGGGACGGCATGCTAGCGGCCACCACGATCAGTTGCATCGTTTCGATACCCAAGTTGAACGCCAGAATGCCGGCCACACGCTCCCAGCGGCCGAGCCCCAATTCGCCCAGGGTGGCGGCAAACGCCCAAACCGTGGATAAGGCCGAAAAAGGCCGCTATTCCGGCCTCTTTTCCAGGGAAAAGCGGGCGAAGAGCGTGAATCGCCGACACCAGAATCGAGACGGCAATCAGGACTTCAATGGGACGGCTGGGCACGCGGACGAATCCCAATGCCGCGAGCACCAGCGTGATCGAATGCCCGAGAGTGAATGCCGTCACAACTCTGAGAATGCAGAGCAGACTGCGGCGCCCGCCGGCAAATCCGGCCCTCGCGAACCCGAGGCGAGGAGAGGCGCCGGCAGAAGGAGCGCCAGCAAGAAAAGAAGATGATCCGGACCTTCCGCGATGTGCCGCATGCCGAGGCGAAAAATGCTGGCGAGGCCGACCCTGCCCATCCAGCCGCGGACGATTGTCTGCGCATTAAGAGGCTCCGGGCCTGAAGAACCCCCGGCCACATAGTCCAACTGATAGAACGACTGCGTTTCATTGCGATTCTGAGCGAGGATTCGGATGTCACGATCGCGTGGAACCAGGCAATTCACGAGGTAGGCTGCCATCCGGGCCTGGTGATGGTTTTCGAGAACAAGTTTTCGGTTCGGGCCGCCCCGCGGCAAATCCGCAGCGAACTCAATGTGAATCTCTCCGAGTCCTTCTTTCAGCTCCTCGATTGCCGGGAAGTCCGCTGAGACAAGCCTGGGCCTCAGATGATGGCCGTCCAGCGAAAGCGAGAGATCGCCTAGAGGCCCAGTTTGATGCCGGCCGAGTCCTCGGGCCTCGCAGACCACGCCCATGCCGCCGCGCAGCTTCGCCCCCACTTGCTATGTTACGCGCGCCAGACCCAGCTTCGGAGTCGTTGAGACATACAGCCCGTCGACGGCATTCGCCGGGGATAACAACGCCAATCCCTCAATAGAATCGAAAAACTCTGCGCTGTCCCGCGCCGCTGACTGACTTGCTCCGAGAGCTTCCTTGCGTTTTCGGAGTTGATGGTTTTGCTCGATGACTTCTCTCGCCGTCATCCATATGGGCGCAAACGGGAGGGCGGAATTATCATGCGGGGCCGTTTATTCTTGTGACTGCTGCCTTGCGAAGCTATGATTTTGATCAAGGTGAGAGGGCGGTAGGGAATCAGCAGGACCGCGAGACAATAACGCCAAAGGACGGCCTTCCTGGAAACGTAAGCCGGCTACTCCTGGCCTGGAGTGACGGAGATCAAGAGGCGCTCGACATACTGACGCCTATCGTCCACGAGAAACTGCGCCGCCTGGCGCGGCGCTATTTGAAGGGCGAGCGCGCCGGCCACAGCCTGCAGACCACCGCTCTGGTGAATGAGGCCTACCTGCGTCTGGTCGATTACGAGGGGATGCGCTGGCAAGATCGCGCCCATTTCTTCGCCGTTTCGGCGCACCTGATGCGGCGTATTCTCGTTGACCATGCGCGGAGGCGCAATCTGAAGCGCGGCGGCGTGGTGGAGCATGTCTCCCTGGAGAACGCCGCCGCGGTTGGGGGCGATCGCACTGCGGACCTGCTTGCCCTCGATGACGCACTGGAGGCCTTGGCGCGGATCGATCCGCGCAAGACGCGAGTGGTGGAACTGCGCTTCTTTGGAGGACTCAGCTTGGAAGAGACGGCAGAGGTTCTCAAAGTATCATCGGTAACCGTAATGCGCGATTGGAGCACGGCCAAGGCGTGGCTGTATCGCGAGATGAGGGGCGGGACTGCTGATGGATCCCGAGCGATGGCAACAAGTTGATAGCATGCTTCAGTCCGCGCTGGAGCAGCCGCCCGGTGAGCGCGAGGCCTTTCTGCGGCAAGCGTGCGGGGGCGACCAGGCGCTGGAGCGGGAGGTTCGCTCCCTGCTCGTCTCTCATCAAGAAGCTGGAACCTTTCTGGAGAGCCCAGCAATGAAGGCGGCGGCACGAGCGCTGGCATTCAAGCAGAGCCAAGATAGCCAACAAAGCGGTGGTTTCCTGTCCGGTCAGACCATCTCGCATTACCAGGTGATTTGGAAACTGGGCGGGGGCGGGATGGGTGTGGTCTATAAGGGCAAGGACAATAAACTTGGCCGGTACGTCGCCCTGAAATTCCTGCCCGAAGGCCTTGCCCCGGACGCCCAGGCTCCGGAACGCTTCCGGCGCGAAGCGCGCGCCGCGTCAGCCCTCAATCATCCCAATATCTGCACGATTTATGACATTGACGAGTTCGAGGGCCGGCCCTTCATCGCCCTGGAGTATCTCGAAGGCAGACCCTGAAGCACCTGATATCGGGCGGCGCAGCGGCGGGTTCATTCCGCCATAATCAGAGGGGAGACGTAAAGTCGCCTTTGCGGATCGAAGCCCTGCTCGACATGGCAATCCAGATTGCCGATGCCCTCGATGCCGCGCACACCAAGGGAATCATTCATCGCAACATCAAGTCGGCGAATCTTTTTGTCACAACGCGCGGCCAGGCGAAGATCCTTGACTTCGGCTTAGCGAAAACAGCTAAGGCAAGGGCCGCCTCCCTCGTCACCGCAGGCTCGGCGATGGATGAGGAGCAGTTGACCAGCCCCGGCATGACGCTGGGCACGTTGGCGTACATGTCCCCCGAGCAGGCGCGAGGCGAGCCACTCGATGCTCGCACGAACCTGTTCAGCCTCGGCGCCGTGCTCTATGAGATGGCCGTCGGACGGCCGGCGTTCTACGGGACGACCACGGCCCTCATCTATGAGACGATTCTGAATCGAGCACCCGCGTCGATCACCAGCGCGAATCCGCAGTTTCCGTCCAAGCTGGAAGAGATCATCAACAAGGCGCTAGTTTAGTCTCCTGTCCCAGAAGTAGGTGAGCTAAGTCACGGTGATCAATCTGAGAGCATCGCTCGCCTTGCCGGATGGCTGCCCCTCTGGATTTATGTCACGAACCACTGGGACAGGAGACTAGTCTCCTGTCCCAGTGGTTCGTGATTTAAGTCCCTCGGGTGTGGAAGAAGATGTCCGTTGCGCGAAGCGGGCGATGCTCTCCAGGATTTGGTCCGCGGTTCGAGTCCAAACGAAGGGCTTGGGATTCTCGTTGTGCACGTCGATATACTCGCGGATGGCCGCTTCCAGTTCTTTCACACTTCGGAAGACGCCCCGTCGGATACGCTTGTTGGTAATCCCGGCAAACCAGCGCTCCACCAGGTTGATCCAAGAGGCGCAGGTGGGTGTGAAGTGGAGGTGGAATCGGGGACGCTTCGCGAACCAGTTCCGGATGAGTGCCGTCTTATGGGTGCCGTAGTTATCCATGATGATGTGCGCCTCCAGTTCGGCGGGCACGTTGGTCTCGATCAGATCCAAGAACTGGCGGAATTCGGAGGAGCGGTGGCGGCGGTGCAATTGACCGATGACGTGGCTGGTCTTCAGTTCCAGCGCCGCAAACAGCAGGTGGTCCCGTGACGCTGGTAGTCGTGGGTACGCCGCTCGGCTTGGCCAGGGCGCATCGGCAGCAGCGGTTGGGTACGGTCCAGCGCCTGAATCGGGCTCTTCTCGTCCACGCAGAAGACGACCGCGTGATCGGGCGGGTTCAGGTACAGCCCCACGACGTCGCGCACTTTCTCGATGAGCAGAGGGTCGGGCGAGAGTTTGAAGGTCTCGGTGCGATGAGGCTGCAAACCAAAGGCGCGCCAAATGCGGCTGATGGTCATACGACTGAGCCCGCTGGATTGAGCCAGACTCCGAGTGCTCCAGTGCGTCTGCCCGCGCGGCGTGCTTTCCAAAGTCTGAATCACAAGCTTCTCCACCTGAGCATCGGTGACCTTGCGGGGCGCTCCCGGTCGCGGCTCGTCATAGAGTCCTTCCAGTCGCTTCTTCAGAAAGCGGGAACGCCACTTGTTCACCATGCCCAGCGAGCAGCGCGCTTGCTTCGCCACCACGAGGTTGGCCAGGCCCCGGGCGGAGGCCAAGATCACCCGTGCGCGCCGAGCCAGCACCGGCTGACTGCGGGCTCGAGGGGCAAACGATTGAAGTCGCTCCTCTTCATCCCTTGTCAAAACCAAAGCTCGTTTGGGGCGTCCGGTTCGCATCTAAGCCTCCTGTCACTTTAGACGCTGCCGGCCCGCATTTCGTTCACTTATTTCTGTGACAGGAGACTAGCCGGCTGGTCCGCAAAACCAAAATAACACCAATTCTCAAGGGGAACGCCGCCTCGTCGCTCGTCCTCGATGAAGCGGAATCAGCCTGTTAGTTTAGTTTGCTATCGGGCGTGGGGCTGAGATACATTTCTCCCTGCTGTTTCGAATCTACGCTCCAGGAAAGGGAACCCAGTGCCAACGGAGAAACGCGGCCCAGAGGGAAACGCAATTTTGGTGGGCTACACAGGAATCTGGCCACGCGAAGTGCTCGAAGTACGTGAGCTGCGTGACGAAGTGAAAGGGGGATTTCCTGTTTGGCCCGGAAATCTCGGCGTACATCGACGAAATATATCAGCATGGCCTGAGTCTCCGACGCTGGAATCACGAGTATCGCGACTTCACACAAGCGCCGCCGCCTCTGGATACGACCACAACAAGGTCGTCGCAGAGATGCACAGCCCGATTTTTTTTATGCCTTCACCCGGCCTCCTCACCCGAATCGAGACTTGATATCATCACTGACCGGTGCCGGTAATACTGATGTATTTCGGGCTGTCGCCTTGATCGTCGTACACAAAGAATTGCCCGTTCAGATTCCCCGCCGACATCGGGCTGAAGGTGATCGTAAATGAGCAGCTTGCTCCCGGGGCGAGGCTGCTGCCGCACGTGCTGCTCTGAAGGCTGAAATTCAGCGTTACCAGATCGGTGTATCCGCCGACCGACCCCGTCACGACCGTGCTTGTGATGTTCACTGCGACGCTGCCGAGATTCGTCAGTGTGGTTTGGCTGCTAGCCTTGCCTCCGACGGGCACAGTTCCGAAATTGAGCGTAGAAGGCGTCAGCGAGACTTCAGTTCCGATACCGGTGAGGTTCACCAGCTGTGTTCCACTGCCATCACTGTCGATGATTGTCAGGACTCCGTAACGCTTACCCGTGAGGGTCGGCTTGAAAGTGACGGTGATGGTGCAAGTTGCACCGACAGCGAGGCTACTGCCGCAATTGTTGGTCTGAGCGTAATCACCTGTGGTCGTGATGCTCGTGATTTTCAGTCGGGCGGCGCTGAGATTGCTCAAGTTAACGGTTTTCGCGGCGCTGCTCGAACCGACGGTCAGGCTGCCGAAACTGAGCAGGGAGGTGGATGTCTGCGCCTGGGTCCCTACGCCGCTCAACTGAACGGTCTGTGGACTGCTGGAGTCGCTGTCGGTCACAGTCAGCGTGCCTGTGCTCGGGCCTGCCGCCGTCGGCTTAAACGTCACAATGATGGTACATGAAGGCACGCTTTTTCCTGGCACGTAGGCTGCTAAGCTCCCGCCGCAGGTGTGCGTCTGGGAGAAATCGCCGCTCGTGGCAATGCTCGAGATGGACATCGACGAAGGATTATAGTTGCTTAGGGACACGGATTTGCCCGGGCTTGGGGTCCCGACATTTTGAGGCACGGTGAAGTTCAAGAGTGCGGTGGAAGCAGGCGGACAGTGGCGCGTCGCTAAAGTCAGAGGCGGCAGAGGATTTTGGTTGAAATTGAAGGAGTCCAGCATGTCATTGGCATTTGCATCGCGCGCCGTTAGGGCGGCCAGCCCAAAGCGCTCCTCCACAAATTTGAGAATAGAAGCGAACTCATAGGTGGTGTGCGAAATGTAGGTGGGCTTCGCATAGGGAGAAATGATCACCAGGGGCACCCGTAGTCCCAGGCCATATTGGTCGGATATAGGCGGCGCGACATGATCGTAGAACCCGCCGAAATCATCCCAAGCAAGGAAGATCACAGTCGAGTTCCACAAATTCTGGTTGCCCATTACGGCATTGATCTGTTCAACCGACCAATTCTCCCCATTGCACGTGCTAGCTACCGGGTGTTCGCTTTCGTCAAAGTCAGCCACGAGCCAACTGACAGCAGGCAACTGGCCCGAAGCCGCGTCACTGATGAACTGTGTCGAGGGTGCCACGTTGGTAGTCCAAAGCGAGCTATTTCGAATGTGATTGATTGCGTCATAGGCATTCCAAATGGATCCTGCCGGAGCGTAGTACTTCCATGAAATGCCGGCAGACTGGAGCAAATCCGCAAGGGTCTCGAAATCAAAGCAGGGAAACGGCTTGCTGAATTTCCCGCTGGCATCAATTACGGGGACATAGCTATTCGACGGGGCGTCACAGCCCCACAGCCCGTTACCGTTGTATGGATTCGTCATCGCACCGCCACTTTGCGCGGCGATTGTGTAGAGGTGGTTAGGAAAACTTGGGCCTTTAAGTGAGGAGAACATTTGGTCGGCTAACGTGAACTGGCCAGCATACGCCCAATAGTTGGGTATCGTCGACTGACTCTGCTGGGTCATACAAAGGTAATCCCCGTTAACGGTGCACTCGACGGTCAGGTCGAAGTCATCCATCCTTCCAAAATCGATAGCGGTAACGACGTCCTGGAAGCCATGCGCGATATCGCGTGGAAGCCTATCGGGGGTCCGCCCCAAGGGAAGAACCTGCCCTGTTGAGATCGTACCGCTGGTCGCGCCTTGAGCGGCCGGGTAGGTGCCGAACATCTGGTCGAATGTACGGTTTTCCTTGAGGACAAAAATGATGTGCTGAATGGCAGATTGGAAGCTGACCGGCTGAGCGATAGGGGGAAGTGGTGAGGTCAATCCAGTGCTGATGGGTGCGCCGGGTTTTTCCTCGGCTAGCACCAGCGGCGACTCGCAGTTCAGCCCGACAATCACGATCACAGTGAGCAGAGCGCTGGTGAGAAAAGAGCAGTTCATCGATCCCCCTAGCCCAACTTAGTCGGAAACATCCCCCTGGCACGATCAATTAAAGTCAGCACGAATTTCCTTTTGGCTCCCGGCAGCGAAAAGTATACGCCCCACCCGCTCGTTTGCAACTGCAATTTCGCACTCCAAGCGCCACCATGCCGTCTGGCAGCCACGTGTGCGCGTTCGGGATGGAGTCAGCCAGCCGTTTGACCCGTTTCCCATGCCCTTTCGCTAGGCCAGTTTTCTATCATGACTCTACGTCCATTGCGCTTGGAAGTGGCTTGTCTAGAGAAATAAGGGTGTCTGGGCAGAATCCATTGTCGGAGATGGAAGTTTACGCTATCGAACATCAGGCTATGTTCGTATGTTATTCCGCAACCGTTGATTATGATGATATCTTTAAGGATAAACACCGAACTGAGTGGTGTGGTTTTTATAGACCACCAAAGCTTGGGACTGCCGTAGGGAAGGGGACCTTTTTCTGTACGGCTGCCCCAGTCACAGCAGAGTTCAGTAACGCGGATATGGCCACGAGCAGAATGTAGAAATACTTGGTCAGCGAACTATATTGTTGCCCCTATTTTCAGCGCGAGATTTCTCGCTTCGGCTCGAAATGACAGGTTTCTGAAAAGTCGACAGAGCCGAAGTCATGTGGGGAGGGCCTGGAACCGCCCTCATGAATCGAATCGCAAAGAACGCTGGCGTAATACCCGGTGCCTGTGCTTAGATAGGCCCGTAGCGAGTTGCCATTGGAGAAAGCGATGCCGGCGAAAGCGATGCCCGCAAAAGCAGACGTCTCGCGTTTGCTCAGCCAGATGACAGCCGGCGACGAGCTGGCGCAAGCGGAGTTGATGCCGCTGGTCTATGACGAGCTTCGCCGCCTGGCGCGAAGCTACATGCGTTGGGAGAGAACCGACCACACACTTCAGCCCACGGCTCTGGTGAACGAAGCTTATCTCAGGCTGGCCGGAGGCTCTCCGGTGAGTTGGAAAGACCGCGCGCACTTCTTCGCGGTTGCGGCCCAGTTGATGCGGCGCATTCTGGTGGATCATGCGCGGGCGCGCCGGGCGGGAAAGCGGGTGGGCGACGGACAAAGAATCTCCCTGGACGAGGCGGCTGCGTTCCCCGCGCAGAAGGGCATTGATCCCCTGGCGTTGAACGAAGCGCTCGACCGGCTCGAGAAGCGCGATCCGCGCCAGGCGCGCATCGTCGAAATGCGCTTTTTCGGCGGTCTCAGCGAAGAGGAGATTGCCCAGCACCTGGGCATTTCGGCGCGGACGGTCCGGCGCGACTGGGGCGTAGCCCGCGCCTGGCTTTACAAGGAAGTCCGAAAGGGCGCGACATCCTCCACAGCCGCCGGTGCGGCTGGGCCGCTGCCTCCACCGACTGAGAATCGGGCCGAGGAAGATTATAAATCAAAGTGACATTCGGTTCCTCTGTAGCGGCGCTGTCCCCAGCGCCGAAATCGCCGGTGAGGACACCGGCGCTACAGCTTAAGATTGTCACCATGTTGTGTAATCCTCAAATAGCTCGCGAGCCGTAAAGCCTAACCAACGACGGACCGGCAGGGTACGGTCGCACACAGCGGCGAGACTCCCGCCGATCCGCACACCTTCCTGCAATCAGGCAAGCCGTGCCCTGCCTCTCGACAAACCAGTACACTCTAAGGAAGTGGGAACACGCGGTCAGACGAGACCCCCATCCCACGATGACCGCTCATGGACCCGGACCGTTGGGAGCGCGTGAAGGACCTGTTCGAGGCGGCGCTGGCGCTCGACCCGGACGCTCGTAACGAATTTGTCACACACAATTCTCAGGACGACGAGCCGCTGCGCCTCGAGGTCCTGGCGCTGCTCGCAGCGCACGGCGAGGCCGGCGATTTCATGGAGCCGGACTCGGAAGTCTTGTCCCGGCCCGGCTCCGCAACCGACCAACCTCCTCTCACATTTTGTCCCGGCGAACTGATCGCGGGGCGATTCAGGGTGGTTCGATTCATCCGTCGCGGCGGCATGGGCGAAGTGTACGAGGCCGCGGACCTGGAACTGAATGAGAGGGTGGCGCTGAAGACCATCCGCCCCGGAATCGCGTCCGATCCGCGCACCCTGGCGCGCTTCAAACAAGAGGTCCAGCTCGCGCGGCGTGTGGCGGACCCGAACGTTTGCCGCATGTATGATGTGGAGCGTCACCTGCCTGAGGACACCCGCAAGCCGGACGTGGTGTTCCTCACCATGGAACTGCTCGAAGGCGAGACGCTGGCGGACCAGCTCAAGTGGCAAGGGAAGATGAGTTGCGACGAAGCGCTCCCGATCATCCGCCAGATGGCTGAAGGGCTGGCCGCCGCGCACGGAGCCGGGGTGCTGCACTGCGATTTCAAGCCCAGTAATGTGATGCTGGTGGCGGAGAAAAGTGCTAACGCGGTCGACTCCACGGAAAGCAGGCGCGGTCCCGGAGGCGGCCCATCCCCGGAGCCGGCGGATCTGCGCGCCGTCATCACGGACTTCGGCCTGGCGCGAGCTTTGCGCCCTGCGGTCACTCGCTCGACGAAGCAAAAATCTCTGCAGGCGGGCGGATGGGAAGGAACGCTTCCCTACATGGCCCCCGAGCAATTGGAAGGCGGCGAGTGTAATCCGACCACCGACGTTTACGCCCTGGGACTCGTGATTTATGAGATGCTCACCGGCCGGCGGCCTTTTTCGGAGGCGACGGCCTGGGAAGAGGCTCGCAAACGCCTAAAGGAGCCGCCCGCCTCCCCGCGCGTCCACGTCCCGGAGCTCGACCGGCGCTGGGAAAACGCCATTCTCCGCTGCCTGCAGATCGATCCGGCCCTGCGCTTCCAGAACACGCGCGACCTGCTGCAAGAGCTGGAGCCTCCGCAGCCCGTAGCTTCCACGAATACGTTCCTTTCGGCGGTCGCGCTGGCCATGGTTCTGATCACAGTGGCCGGCGTTCAATTGGCTGACGCCCCGGTCCGTCCCAGCGGGATCAAATCGTTAGCGGTGCTGCCGCTCGAGAATGTGTCCGGCAATGCAGATCAGGACTACTTCGCCGACGGCATGACGGAAGCGCTGATCACGGACCTGGCGAAAATCAGCGCCCTGAGAGTCGTTTCCCGGACCTCGACCATGCAAGACAAGGGACCCCAAGGACACAAAAAACTTTCCGACGCCATACGCAATTCGGGGGTGGATGCGGTGGTGAACGGCACCGTGCTCCGCTCCGGGGATCAGGTCCGGATCTCAGCCAAACTGGTTGACGCGCGCTCCGGCAATCTGATGTGGGCAGAAACCTACGATCGCGACCTGCGCGATATTCTGACCCTGCAAAGCGAGGTGGCGAGGGCGATTGCCGAAGAAATCCGCATCAAAGTGACCTCGCAGGACAAGGCTCGCCTGGCCTCGAAACGGCCGATCGACACCCGGGCCTACGAGGCCTATCTCCGGGGACGCTATGCGTACAACAAAGGCACTGAACGCGACTGGCAGCAGGCTCGGGAGTACTTTGAAAAGGCCGTGCAAATCGACCCGGGCTTCGCGCCGGCTTACGCCGGTCTGGCGGACTGTTACTGGTCCACGGAGGAGCAATCTCCCAGCGTGGTCATGCCCGAAGCGAAGAAAAATGCACTCAAGGCCTTGCAACTCGATCCCAACCTGGCCGAGGCTTACACGTCGCTGGCCATGGTCGCATTCTACGCGGATTGGAACTGGCCGGAAGTCGAGCGGAACTTCAAGCGCGCTCTCGAAGTCGATCCGAGCGATGCTGGAGCCCATCGCCTGTACTCAGCTTACTTGTCCTTGATGGGCAGGGCCGACGATGCTTTGCGGGAGAGCCGCAAGGCCGAAAGCCTCAATCCGGTGTTTTTCAATGACGCCCCGCTCACAGCAGGTTGGGTATTCTATTACGAGCGTCTCTACGATCAGGCGATCGAGCAGTGCAGCAACGTGGCGAATCAGGACCAGGGCTCGGCAGACGCGCACGACTGCTTGGGCGAAGCTTTCCTGGCTACAAAGAGCTACCAGCAGGCTATCCCTGAACTTCGGCGTGCGGTGGCTCTTTCCCACAGCGAGTTGAACCTGGTGGTAGCCCTGGCGCGGGCCAACGCGCTCGGCGGTCACAAAGCCGAGGCGCTCAAGACCCTGGAAGAACTGCGTGCGCGGGCACCCCGCACCTACGTGGCTCCCTCTTACATCGCGGAAATCTACATCGCTCTCGGTGATAAGAAGCAGGGATTGGCCTGGCTGAACAGGGCTTATGCCGACCGTGACGGATACCTGGGGCGCTTGAAAGTGGAACCTGCTTTCGACGCTGTCCGCGCGGACCCGCGCTTCCAGGACTTGATCGAACGCCTGAAGTTTCCGCCCTAGATACCCTCTATCTGGCAGCCTCGGATCTTACCGCTCAATCGGCGTCAAATTGGCTTTCGTCGGGAACTGCCGCACTGGCCGCGCTGCTCGGCCTGGCATGGATAATCGTAACGGTCCATGCCGTTCCCGGAACCGCCCGCGGAATACCTATGCCGAGGGGCGGCTTGGCGCAATCGGCCATCCACATGATCGGCTGACCAGGAAACAGATTTTTGTCCCGGGCATATTCCACGGGGTTGTGGTCAAACAGGTCGAATTCTTCGGCCGACAGGTGCAGAACCACGACTCGAGGCCAATCGTCGCCTTCATGGCCGGTGTCCGGGTTACCGCAAAGGCTCGAAATCTGTCCACACTCCACGTCCTCCCAATCGGGATGCATCCATGCCATCAGTTAACCTCCCCGTCCCAAGCAATTCAGGTATGTGATCGCTGAATTCTCATCCTTCTGAAAAGGTAAAGTCAAGCAGAATAGTCCTCCAATCTTGGAAGGACGTGCCGCGGGCGGGGGGCAGAACTCCTTTCGCGGGGTCGCCCAGTCTACGCTGCTCTGGCGATATCGCGATGCGTCACTTTAGTGGCATACTTCTTGGCGGCCAACGCTGTGGCCAGGCGTTCGGCTATCAGGACGGAACGGTGACGGCCGCCGGTGCAGCCGATCGCGATCGTCATGTAGCTCTTGCCCTCGCGAATGTAGAGCGGCAGGAGATACAGCAGAAGATCAGTTACACGGCGCAGGAACTCGGCGCTGGCGCGACTCTGGTCCATAAAGCGCTGCACTTCGGGGTCGCGTCCCGTCTTCATCTTGAGTTCCCGGACGTAGTTCGGGTTGGGCAGGAAGCGCACATCAAACACCAGGTCCGCCTCCGGCGGCAGTCCGAAACGGAAGCCAAAGGAGACGAGCGAGACGGGCATCACTCGGTGGGTTTGGACTCCGCCAAACAGCCCCTGTATCATCTGCCGCAACTCGTGCCCGTTGACGCGCGTGGTGTCGATGGCCTGGTTGGCGAGCTGGCGCACCGGCTTCAGCAGGCTGCGCTCGAGATCGATAGCCTTCTGCAAGGGAAGGTCACGGCCGAGCGGATGAGGACGGCGGGTCTCCTCGAAACGATGGATGAGGGTGCCGTCGGAAGCGTCTAGGAAAACCAGCGACGGCTTCGGGTGTTCGCGGGCGAGCCGACGGTAGAGGGAAGGAAGTTGGCCGATCGCACTACCCTCGCGAACGTCGACGGCTACCGCAGCCTTGTCAATTTTACTGTTGGGAGCAAAACAAAGGTCGCGGAAGGTGCGGATGAGGTCACTCGGAAGGTTGTCGACGCAGTAGTAGCCCAAATCCTCGAAGGCCTTGAGCGCTGAGCCCTTGCCCGAGCCACTCAGGCCGGTAATCAGTACAAATCGGGAGAGCCCGTGTTGGCGGGAGGCGCGTTTCATGAAAGCAGCGGCTAACGGCGGGTGGGTAGGCGGCCCTCTGCAGCGGCCACGCCACGAATCGCGGTCGCTAGGGCTCCGGTTCGATCAGCGCCAACTTGCCGTCTGGCCGCCGGTAGATCACGTTGACGCGGTCAGTTTCGGCGTTCCGAAACACCACCGCGCCGCGGCGATCCAATTCCGGCGATTCGACGGCTTCTTCGAGGCTTAGCGGCTTGATCGCAATGCGCTCCGTCTCCAGCTGCTCCCGCTCCTGGTCGGCGCTCTGCGGTCGCAGGACGTTCAGCAGGATGGCCGAGGCCGGCTTCGGACGGCGCTTGCGAGCCCGGCGCCTCTCCATCAGCTTCAAAACTTGCCGTTCCAACTTCTCAAATGCCCCACTGATCGACAGGCGCGGATCAGCCGTCTCATCGATGCCCACTAAAGAGTGGTCCCTGATGTTGAGAGTAATTTCGGCGATACGGAGATGCCGCTCCGACGTCAGGATGACGTGCAAACTTCCCTGGTCGCGAAGTAATCGCGATATCTTGCTCAATCGTTCTTCGGTGTATTGGCGCAGGTCTGGTGTGATTTCGATCTGGCGTCCGGTGAATTCGATTTGCATGGTCTAGGCCTCCGAGCGCCGAGCAAAGACGGAAGCCGGTGGTGGCTCATGACTTCCTCCGCCGCTGGTGGGTGCTCGGAATGTGCATATCCTCGCGATATTTTGCAACGGTACGGCGCGTTACCATAATGCCTCTTTGATGCAACCGTTGGGTGATCTGATCATCCGTCAGGGGATGGGCGGCGTCCTCTTCTTCGATCATCTTCTTAACGTCGCGTTTCAGGCTGACAAGAGGTAGAGCGACGCCCGCCGGTCCTTGGACCGCCTCGGAGAAAAATGACCGCAATTCGCGGACACCCTGAGGAGTTTCCGCGTACTTGTTTCCCACGGCCCGGCTGACGGTGGAAGGGTGCACGCCCACAATTTCGGCCACTTCTTTGATCATCATGGGCCGAAGGTAGTTATCCCCCTTATCCAGGAACTCCCTTTGACGCTCAATGATCACGTGGCACACTCTGACGATCGTCTGCTTGCGTTGTTCGATATTCTTCAGGAGCTGGAGCGCCGAGTTGAATCGCTCCTTGATCCAGTTGCGGTCATCCTTCGAGGTATTCGCTTCCTGAAGCATGCGGCGATAACGATGGCTGAGCCGGAGCTGAGGCATTCCGTCGTCGTTGACAATCACTTTGTATTCGTCCCCGACCTTGACGAGTGCGACATCCGGCTCCACCAGCGTGGGCTCGGAGACGCTATAGCGCTGGCCGGGCCGCGGATCGAGCGACCGGATAACATCCAGGGCTCGCTCAACCAGCGGCAGAGGCCGGTCAAGCGTGCGGGCGATATCCTTGTGATGCCTGTTCTGGAACAGCCCAAGGTGGTCCGAAACGATGCGGGCTGCCAGATGATTCTCGGGGGCAACCACCTTCAGCTGCAGCAGCAGACACTCACGGAGGTCGCGGGCCGCCACACCCGCGGGATCGAGCGCCTGGATCAGAGTGAGGGCCTCCTGCACTTCTTCGGCGCTGTGGTCCCCGGTCTGCGCGATCTCTTCCACCGTAGCCGTCAAGTAGCCGTCTTCGTTCAGGTTTCCGATAATCGAGTAGGCGGCGTTGCGCACGGCCTCTGAACATATCGAGAGATTGAGCTGCGTCTCCAGGTGATCGGCCAGCGAGGTCGGACGAGAGAGGAAATTCTCAAATGAGGGCTTTTCGATGGATTCGGCAGCGGGCGACTTGTAGCCGGGATCGAGATAGTTATCGAACAGTTCTTTGAGGTCCACCTGCTCGAACGAATCCTGCTTCTCGGGAAGAGCCGAATCGCCGTCGGGGGCCACAGGAGGCTCCGATTCGGCCTTCTCGCGAACCTCTTCCACCGAAGGGACATCGTCCGCCATCTCCTCCAGCACAGGATTCGCCACCATCTCCTGACTGATCATCTCGCGCAGCTCCAGCCGGTTAAGCGCGAGCACGGTCACCATTTGGACGAGCCCCGGCGTCAAGTGAAGCGTCTGGGCCGTGCGAAGACTCAGTCCGAGTTTTGCCTGCGGGTTGTTCATCAGATCGCGAGCCTGAAGTTGTCCCCTAAATAGATTCGCTTGACTTCGGCATCATTTCCGAGTGCCTGAGGCGTTCCGGCGCGGAATATTGTTCCACCGCTCATGATATACGCCCTGTCAGTTACTTGCAAAGTCTCGCGCACGTTGTGATCGGTAAGCAGAATCCCGATTCCGGAGTTCTTGAGCTGCAAAATAATTTTCTGAATATCGATGACCGTAATAGGGTCGATCCCCGAAAAAGGCTCGTCAAGCAGGATAAAGGACGGGGAGATGACCAGGGACCGGGCAATCTCCACCCGCCGCCTCTCGCCGCCCGAAAGAAGATATCCATAGCTCCGGCGTACCGGCTGCAGGCCGAGCTCTTCCAGCAACTCTTCGAGCCGTTCTCGGCGTTCATGCGCTGTCATCGGCAGCGTTTCCAGAACCGCCATGATGTTCTCTTCCACCGTCAGCTTCCGAAAAATCGAGGGCTCCTGCGGCAGATAGCTGATTCCGGCCCGGGCCCGCAGGTACATCGGCAGGCCGGTGATGTCGTTGCCGTCCAGAACCACCCTGCCGGCGTCCGGCCGCACCAATCCCACAATGATGTAGAAGGACGTGGTCTTTCCGGCACCGTTCGGCCCCAGCAGACCCACTACTTCGCCCTGGTCGATTCTAAGGCTAATGCCATCTACTACTTTTCGTCCTTTGTAGGCTTTGGTGAGGTCGATCGTGGAGAGCACTGACATGGCTGACTACTTTGTCGATCGATGCTGGGAGAGTGTCCGATATCCGTCCCCTCCATCGACCAGGAGGCTACCACCCTGATTATAGAATGTCAAAACGCGCCCCGTCACATAGCCCTTCTCAGAGTCATACAGAGTAGGCGGACCGCCCGTCAGCACCACTTTTCCGGCTACAGCGTCATATTCCGCGTGATGCCCGGCGGCGCGCCGCCCGGGTTGGACCACTGTGACGCTCCCATCGGCGACCGCGTGGTCGAGGGTCGAGGCCCCTCCGGGCTCGGCGGTGAAATAAGCATCCAGGCGATCAGAGCTAAGCGTAGCTCCCGAAGCATCCATTCGCACATGACCACGGTAGGCGGCCCGGCCCTCCGAGTCAAAGTACTCGAGTCGATCGGCCCGGATCACGGCCGGTTCTGTGGCTCCCGGCGCTTGGCCGGCGTTCAAGCGAACCGGCGCCCGGGAGCCGGCCTTGAGCGGCTTTGAAGGTGTCTCTCCTGATCCTGCTGCGGTTGCCGCTGTTGCTGGCGCCAGATCTGAGGTTAGCACCGGCGAGCCCGCCACAACTCGACGCTCGGCGCGATAAATATCGATGACCGGCGACTCCACAACATGCGCTCCCTGCCAGGCTCTCGCATGCCCCTCGTAGTGGAGCAAGCCGCGAGCACGGTCGGCCGTCACGCGCTCCGCCAGGACGTTCGTGCTTTGGGCGGCTGGCCCGCTTGACGCGGCCAACGTTCCTTGGGGCCGCGTTCCGGGGGCGGCAGCCTCCACACCTCCCCTCCGGGTGGAACGGACATGGCCGAACCCCTCACCGGAGTTGGTGGCAAGATGCATCACGACGTGGTCCGCTTGAATCCGCGTTTCCGGGTCGCTTAGTTCCGGTTGCCCTTCCAAGGTCAGCACCTGTGCATCTGCCGAAAAATCCGCGCGGTCGGCGCTCGCCCGTTGATCGCCATCGAGGAACTGGAAATCTCCGGACTGCTCGATCGACCTGAGAGCGCCGGACTCGGGGTCGATCTGAGCCCGGAGATTCTGCGCCCGGCTCTCCATCGGGACTGCTTTAGCGGGTGCGCCCGGAGGGGGTTCAAACACGATGCGGGTCGGAGCCGAACCGCGAAAGCTTTCCAGGCGGCTTCGGGCGTCAAAAGCCATCTCGAATTGGCTGGCCGTAATATTACGCTTGCCGGATTTGGGACTGGAGGGCGCGAGGAGCAGGCTGCCGGGCCCGACGGTGTGGGCCTCATCTAGCGTGCCGTCGGCGGGACGAAACGTGAAGTCGATCTGGTTCCCCCGGAGATCCTCACTCGCGAGAGAGCTTTGAGAGGTACCTTGAGGCGCGGCGCCCGCCGGGTTGTTGCGAACCGCGTTAGAAGTCAGGCGAACATTTCCCGATGCCAGGCCCTGCGCCGGATGAAAATGCGCCCCAACAAAGCTGGTCTGGAGATGGTCGGCTTCGAGCCGGGTGCTGCCCGAGTCGGCGTCCCGTTTTGACTCGATGCGGGCGCTCCCGTTCGCCTGAATCTCCCTGAGGTTGCCGCTCGCAGGTTCAAACTCGGCCTGCATCGTGTCTGCTTGAGCCGTCAGCAACGAGCCCTGGGAGGGATCGGAAGCGCGAACATTCCGGTCAAGTACCGCACGGGTGATCCTGTTCTGTGCGTCCAGATAACAAATTGCATGCCCAGCCGCAACCTGCCGGCGGCCTTCGTTGACCTGCAGCGGCCCCGTCAATTCGATCTGACCCTTGGCGTAGCGCAGCCGGGCTGCAGCCAGAATCAGGGGAACTTGCGTCTCGCCCGGCCCGTCGGGCGCTGCCACCGGTATGGTTGCGGCCACTTCGTGCTCCAGCTCGAGCCACCCGTCCCGCGTAGCGTACTTGAGTCCGAGAGCCGCGCCTGAAGCGTCCCCATAGCGCCACTTGACGCGAGCGGGTGTGGTCGCGAGGCCCTGCTGCTGGTTGTAGGACAGTGCGGACGTTTCCAGAAAGACGGGCAGCCGCCCACGCGACGTCGCCGCGGCGGATGTATCGGCTGGCGTCCCCGGAACCGTGGAGCCGGGCGGTGCGTCAAGCTCCATCGCCACCCGGCCGCCGCAGAAGAAGTTGCCGGAATCCGGTTTGTACTCGCAGCGCTTGGTTTGAAGAAGGTCGTGCTGATCGCCGGCGCGGCCGAAGATCTCAACTTCCACGCCCTCCAGGATGGTCCCGCTGCCACCCTTCAGATCCACGCTTCGCTGCGCTCGTATGGTGAACACCGGGTGATCGTGTTCTGAGCGCGTAAAACTGTAGCCGGCCGCTGACTGCTGGGCATTTTCGGGCAGTGGTTGAATAGTCTCCGGAGCAAGTTGGGGTCGGGTGCGGGCCCGGTAGATGATGATGACGGCTAAGCTGCCGAGACCGAGCCCCACGAGGGCCAGGGCGCTCAATAATGTACGGCGGCCTTTCCGGCGGACATAGGTTTGCGCGCGCGAGGCCGGCTCTGCGGAAGCAGCAGTTCGGAGTTCGGAATTCATCGGTCGGAGTCTGCCACTCGCCAGCTTGCGCGGCTCAGGTTAGATGGCACGCATGTCTCTGAGTTCGAGTTGCAGCGTTCGGAGGTCCTCAAAAATGCTCTCATCGAGCGTAAACGCAGCTTCCACGCGCTGGCCCTGACTCCATTCGGCTGCACGCGGCCCCCAATTCCAGGCCAGCGCATCGTATCCCCGCGAATCCTGGGCCACTCTGAACTTTAGATGCTTATCCTTGAGCAGGCGTCCAGGGCTTACGAGGCGCAGGTCGCGCGACGCGAATACCGGCGTGGGATTGCCCATTCCGTGAGGAGCAAGCCTCTGCAGCTGATCGTAGAGGGATCCGTCAATCTCGGCCAGATTCGCCTCGGCATCGACGCGAAGGGTAGGCTCGAGTTGCTCCGGGGTAATTGTTCCGCGGGCCCAGCTTTCGAACCTCGACTCGAGTTCTGCGATACGCGAAGCGGAGATAGTAAAACCCGCCGCCTGGGCGTGGCCTCCGTAGCGCTGGAACACGTCGGCGCAGGAGGTCAAAGCCTTCAATAGGTGAAATCCTGGGATCGACCGGCCTGAGCCGACACCCTCCGCGCCCTCGACGCCGATCACCAGGGCGGGCCGGCAATAGCGCTCCGCAACTCGTTGGGCCACGATTCCGATCACGCCGCGATGCCAGCCTTCACCCGAAAACACCATCGAGTAGCGGTCCTTGCATTCGCCGCGCTCTCGAACCATCTCGACCACCTGATTGACAATGGTCTGCTCCACCTGCTGGCGCTCCTGATTCAGGCGGTCGAGGCGTTCCGCGATCTCCGTGGCCAAGGCTGCTTCCGTTGCCGTAAAGAGGTCGATCACATCGCGGGCGCTCTGCATCCGCCCGGCGGCGTTCAGCCGCGGTGCAAGGCGGAACCCCACCTGCCCGGCTGTCACTTCCCTTCCCGCTCCGAGTCCCGCCACTTCGATCAGAGCCCGCAAACCGTGGCCTGCGGGCTCGCGCAAGCCGGCCAACCCGAAAGACGCGATCACCCGGTTCTCGCCAGTCAACGGAACCACGTCCGCGATGGTGCCGAGCGCCACCACCTTCAGATACGACCGCAGGAGACGGACCGAACCGCCTGAATCGGGCATTCCAAGCAGCGCCTGGGCCAGCTTGAAAGCAACACCCACGCCGGAGAGATTCTTGTCCGGATAGCGGCAATCCACCCGATGGGGATTCAGAATGGCGCACGCCGTCGGCAGCTCGTCGCCTGCCAGGTGGTGATCGGTAACGATGCAGTCGATGCCAAGCTCGCGGGCGCGATTGATCGCCTGATGCTCGCGCACCCCTGTATCAACGCTTACCACCAGCTTCGCTCCTTCAGCGGCGGCCCGTTCCATAACATCGGCGCGCATGCCGTAGCCATCCGTCAGCCGGTTGGGAATATGGACCTCCACCGAAGCGCCGAGCGCCTTGAAGGCCGTTAGCAGCACCACGGCCGCCATGGTGCCGTCCACGTCATAGTCGCCGTAGATGAGAATCTTCTCGCGCCGTTCGACGGCTTGACGCACGCGGGAAACGGCCCGATCCATGTCCGCCATCAGGAAGGGATCGTGGAGCTGATCGAGGCGCGGACAGAGGAATCGCTGGGCGGCTTCAGGTTCGCTGATGCCGCGAGTGACCAGCAGTCGCGCGACCAGCAATGGCAGATTCAATTCCCGAGCCAATTGAGTAACTGCGCTACCGGATGCGGAATCGGCTTTTGGAAATATCCAGCGCATAACAGAGATGGTCAAACTACAGTTTCGTCTCGAGCAGCTCCAAATCGGCTGGCATTGTTGGGAGTGTTGCGGATGAGAACAGCCAGATCGCCGGTGTAGCGGGGAAATCCGTAGCGCGCCAGCGCCGCCGCACCCACAATCAGGTACTCAACATTGTTTGAGTTGAGTGATTCGATAAACGCGCGCCAGTCCTTCGGAAGCGGCATCATTCCCCTCGTGCGCAAAGGCGCGCAACTGAAACAGAATCTCCAGACGCTCGGCGGGTGACAGCCGGACGTAATACTCGAGCGTGGCCCGCTCTGCTTCTGCATAAGTGCGAAATTTCGCTACCACCGCCTGCATCAGCCTCATTTTACCCGTCCCCGCAAACGCGGCATAGCACAAAGCGACGTCTGACTGTCCGCGTCGCCCTGATGTTCGCCACCGCCTCCCCGAGAATCGAGGAGACCATTCCCTCCCGGTTACGAGTTCAGAAGACGGGTTCAGCTATCTGAACTCGCGGCCTGAGTGTCCAGTATGCTCCATAAGCCTCTTTGTTTCAGTTGCTTGTAGATTCAGACTCATTCCAGATCAAGTCCACGCCCGATCCATTGACTGCCTTTCGGGGCTGACCGAAAGTGGGCATGCAAGACCGAAGAAACTTCCGGATCTCAAAAGGGGGTTTTACCAATGAAAATCGCGATCCTGCTTGGAACTTGGACGATTGGTTCTCTACTCCTGGGATTGGTAGTGGGGCGGCTGTTCAACGTATTTGCAGCGCGCAGGCACGCAGAAGAAGAGCTCTTTGCACGGGCGGAGGAGATGCACAATCTGGCCGCTCCTCGCGGCGGAGCAGCCAGCTACCCCAAGCCAGTTTGTCCGGCACTGGGCGTCCCGAACACTACTTCGGTGCCGGTGTTGAGAGGCACGGGTTGGTTCTTTCATCGGCCGACGCAGCAGCGTAGGAGGGTTCAATGACCCCCGCCGTCTCGTCAACTGCTGGTCGCCACGGGACCGCGCCCAGCCCGGACCCCGCTCTGAGCCTGAACGCGAGATTGGTGGCGAGGCGAATCGGGGTCTCGCCTATGGCGGGAACCCTCGGTCCTTTCCGGGCTGTGTCCGTCGATCCGCGGATTCGCCTGGCGGAGACCATCATGTATCACAACCTGTCCCGCACCCTGCCCTTGAAGGAGCTGGCACGGAGAACGGGTGTTTCGATCTCGAGGCTCAGCCACCTGTTCAAGGCCGAAGTCGGGACCTCCCCAAAACAGTACTTGAAATCCTTGAGACTATGCCGTGCAAAGTATCTAGTCGAGATTTCGGTATTGAGCGTGAAAGAAGTCGCGGCCGATGTCGGGCTCAGCGCCGGCGCTCTGATCAGGGAGTTCCGGCGGGCGTACGGAGCCTCACCCGGCCGTCACCGGCGCGGCCTCCGCGTGGTCAATGGAAGGATCGCCCCGATCTCTGAACTACCGGGCACCGGCCGCCATGAGCGCAGCAGGATTGGCCTATGAATAGCAGGATTCGCGCATCAATCGGGCTTGCTTCACAGAAGGCTCGTGATACACCTCAAGCCAGGGCGAAGATCCGGGAACGGGACCTGGATGGGGGGTCGCTCAAACGAGCGGTCTCTTCGGTAGTCAACCGGTGGTACGACTCGGCCCGGGTCCTCGCCAAACACAAATTGAGGAGGAAATGCATGAAGCGCATCGTGAACTTTGCTATGGCAGTCGCGGCTTTCGCCGTGCTGGGGCCCGTCGTGCCCAGCGCACGCGCGCAGGGCGTACACTGCTCGAACATCACCCTTAAAGGCACCTACAGTGCCACCATCACCGGAACGCTTGGCGGAGAGCCCTTTGCCGAGCTCGATCTGATCACTTCGACCGGTAACGGGACCTTCAGTGGTACCGGGACTGTGTCTCAGAATGGTGTAATCAGCACCGGTGTACCGGTCTCGGCCACGTACACGGTCAATTCCGACTGTTCGGGCTCCGCCGTTCTCAGCAGCGGAGTCACTCAGAACTTCAACATCAAACAAGACGGAAGCGACGTGGATATCATCTCCACAAGCTCCGGCACCACGATCACCGCAGTCGCCAAGCGGCTTAACGACCAAAACGGCGATTAGTCCGGCAACTCACTCACCCGCACAGGCGGTGCCGCGAATGGGCCGCGTGAGACGCCAACGGCGAGCTGATGCTCGCCGTTGGCCTTCCTCGTTTTGGTTGTCGGGATTTCAGGTCGTTGGCCGGCGCCCCGTCCAGTCGCCCGCCGATCAAAATCGAAAATCGCTAAGTTCCTTCCGACCACGACGCCAGATATGCTTCCTGCTCGGCCGTCAGCTTATCAATCGTGACCCCGAGGGCCTCAAGCTTCAGAAGAGCCACCTGCTGATCGATCTCCGCAGGCACCGGGTATACCTTGGCTTCGAGATTCGCCGCGTTCCTGGCCAGGTACTCGGCCGAAAGCGCCTGGTTGGCGAAGCTCATATCCATTACCACGGCCGGATGGCCCTCAGCCGCAGCCAGATTGATCAGGCGGCCTTCGCCCAGAAGATAGATCTTGCGTCCATCGGCGAGCGTGTATTCTTCCACGTTTTCGCGAGTCGCGCGCTTGGCAGTGGACAGCTTTTCGAGCGCCGGAATATCGATCTCCACGTTAAAGTGGCCGGAATTAGCAACGATGGCGCCGCTCTTCATGAGCTTGAAGTGCTCGGCGGCCAGCACGCCCTTGTCGCCGGTGAGCGTGCAGAAGATGTCGCCGATGCGGGCGGCTTCGAACATGGTCATCACTCGGAAACCGTCCATCACGGCTTCGAGGGCCCGCGTCGGATTCACTTCGGTGACGATCACGTCCGCGCCCAGACCCTTGGCGCGCATGGCGAAGCCGCGCCCGCACCACCCATAGCCCGCCACCACCACGCGCTGCCCCGCGAAAAGCTGGTTGGTAGCGCGGATAATGCCGTCGACGGTGGATTGTCCAGTGCCATAGCGGTTGTCAAACAGATGCTTGGTGTCGGCGTCGTTCACCGAAATCACCGGGAACTTCAGCACGCCCTCTTTGGCCATGCTGCGCAGCCGGATCACTCCGGTGGTGGTCTCCTCGGTGCTGCCGATGATGCCCGGGATCAGATCCTGGCGCTTGCCGAGCACGGCGCTGACAAGATCCGCGCCATCATCCATAGTGATCTGAGGATGATGTTCGAGCGCTGACTCGATGTGCCGGTAGTAGGTCTCGTGGTTCTCACCCTTGATCGCGAAAACCGGAATCTCGTAGTCGTGCACCAGTGACGCGGCCACGTCGTCTTGAGTACTGAGCGGGTTCGAGGCGCAAAGCACCACTTGAGCGCCGCCGTCGCGCAACGTGATCGCCAGGTTGGCGGTCTCGGTAGTGACGTGGAGGCACGCCGAAACGCGCAGGCCTTCCAGCGGACGCTCCTCGCTGAAGCGCTTGCGGATCAGTTGCAGCACGGGCATCCATTGATTAGCCCATTCAATGCGAAGCTTGCCCTTTGGCGCGAGGCCAATGTCCTTGACGTCGTGGTCCAGGGTCGGAATCGTAGCGGTTGCCATCAGTGGTGTTGCCTCCGTGTTCAGAAAATCCGTCCAGGTCATTATCGCCGGTAAATCCGAGCGGTATGGCTACAATGAGCTCGCAGATGCTTACGGCGTAGCGCCGGGTGCGAGCTTGGGTGCCACCTGCACCAGAGTGGACACCAGAAGCGGCAGAGAAGCACCAATCCAAATCGCCTTGTACGCCGACTCCGGCCTCCAGGCGACTGAGAATCCCCCGGCGAAACAGGCGAATAACATCAAAAGCACGATGTACGCAGTCCAGTTCAGGTGAGGCAGAGGATCTCCTGCCGCCACAATTTTGAAGAGTTTCACAATTTCGGGCAGGATGGCGCCAAACGCGCCCCACCAGAAGGCCTGTTTTCCGCTCATTTGCCCGGCGAAAAGGTAATGAAATCGACTACACGACGCAACTCATCGCCGCCCACATACCTCAATACAATGAAAAGAGCGGCAATCATAAACGGAGTGGCCAGCGTGAGCCTTGTATGCCGCTCAATCGCGGAGAAGATGCCGTTGCTCTCTTGCGTTCTTGCTTCCATGTGATTAGAGTAGCCCATCCTGTTTCTTAAGGCAACCAGCGTGTCCTGCATTCGGGTTCCGGCATGCGAATACCTATCCTGGCCTCGGCGCTTACCGCACAGCCTGGGCTGTCTCGGCGACCTCTTCTTCTGCCGCCACTCCGAGACCCTGCCTGCTCAGCGCGCCGGCCTTATCCGTCTTTTCCCACGTAAACTCCGGCTCAGGGCGACCGAAGTGGCCGTAAGCCGCCGTCTTCTTGTACACCGGCCGCAGCAGATCGAGTGACTCGATGATGCCGCGCGGAGTCAGGCGAAAATTCTTACGCACCAAATCAACCAGCCTGGCGTTGTCCGCCTTGCCGGAGCCCTCCGTATCCACCATCACCGAGACTGGCTCAGCCACGCCGATGGCGTAGGCAAGCTGGACCTCGGCATTGCGCGCGAGACCGGACGCCACCAGATTCTTGGCGATATATCGCGCCATGTAGGTTGCGGAGCGGTCCACCTTGGTAGGATCCTTGCCGGAGAAGCAACCGCCACCGTGGTGGGCGGCGCCGCCGTAAGTGTCGACGATGATCTTGCGGCCGGTCAACCCGGAGTCACCCACCGGGCCGCCGGTAACGAAACGTCCGGTGGGATTGATGTGGTACTTGGTCTTGGAGTCGAGCATGTGCGCCGGAATCACCGGCTTGATCACGTACTCGCGCACGGCTTCGTGCAGGGTCTCATTTGAAACCTGATCGCTGTGCTGGGTCGAAACCACCACGGTATCCACGCGCACCGGTCGCGAGCCGTCGTACTCCACCGTCACTTGAGCCTTGCCGTCGGGGCGAATGAAGTCCACAACATTCTTGTGGCGAATTTCGGCAAGGCGCATGCAGAGTTTGTGCGCCATCATAATCGGAAAAGGCATCAGCTCATCGGTTTCGTCGCAGGCGTAACCGAACATCAGGCCCTGGTCGCCCGCGCCGCCGGTACCCACGCCCATGTCGATATCGCAGCTCTGCGCCGTCAGATTGATCTGGACCGAGCAACTTTCCGCCGTAAACTTGCAGTCGTCCTGGGTGTAACCGATCCCGCGCACCGTGTCCCGCACCAGTTTCTCGATGTCCGGGCGGGCCGAGCTGGTGATTTCGCCCATCACGTAGACGGTGTTGTCCTTCACCATCGACTCGCAGGCTACTCGCCCCCGCTTGTCTTCGGCGAGTACGGCGTCCAGCACGGCGTCCGAAATCTGATCGCAAATCTTGTCCGGATGACCTTCGGTCACCGATTCGGACGTGAAAAGGTAGCGCTCATTGGAAATTGACAATTAAAACCTCCTGATGGTTGTGGGTCGTCCCGCTCGGACCTAATTTTTCATACTAGCACAGGTCGGTGAACAGGACAGGCTGCATTTCCTGGCTTCAGCGCCTGAATGATTGAACGCAACCAACCCGGCTGACGTTTGCATTCGAGGAAAGACAGGTGTATGGTCTCAGTCGGGCCGGAGCTCACAATGGGAATGCGGAATGGGCACTCTCGATGCACGAAGCGTCTTAGGGCCGCCAAGTCTCTAGGCGCAAAACCCCGCAAACCTGGAATCAAGCTGTGAGGGATGATTATGCATAAGAACGGGACGGTTTTGCCGAAATGCTTTCTCGTGCTCCTCGTGTGCTGCGGGAGCGGTTGGGCGGACTTCAAGTATACGCAATCCTCGAAGATCACTGGCGGGGCGATGGCCGGCATGATGAAAGTGGCCGGAGTATTCAGCAAACAAGCCCGCCAGGCCCGCGAACCGATGGTGAGCACAGAATACGTGAAAGGCCGGAAAATGCGGCGGGACGAGAGCGCCGGGCAATCCACCATCATCGATCTCGAGGGCCGGCAGATCATTAACATCGACAGCCAGAAGCACACCTACTCGGTGATGACCTTTGACCAGATGCGCCAAGTTCTTGAGGAACAGAAAGCCATGGTCCAGCAACAAATGGCGAAAGAGAATAAGGGCAAGCCGCAGCAGGCCAACCTCAAGATCACCCCTAAGTTGTCGGTGACGGACGGGTCTGCTACCCCGACCATCCTCGGTTTGCAGGCACGCGAGGTCAAGGTGGATCTCGAAATGCTCATGGAAGCAAGCGACCCCAACCAGCCGGCGCAGTCAGGCCAGGTGCAGACTTGGGTGAAGTCCGACCAGTACGTGACCCCCTCTCTACCCGGCTCCGAGCAGATCCGTGAGTTCGAGCAGGCGCTCGCCAAAGAACTCGACTGGCTGCCGGGCCAGGTTTTCGGAGGCAATCCCCAGGTCTCGATGAGCATGACCGAGCTGCAGAAGAATTCGGCAAGCGTGCAGGGCTTCCCTCTGTTGCAGTACATCAGCATGGGTTTGGGCGCTCCCGGCCAACCGAACGCTACAAGTTCGAACGCAGGCTCAGGGCAGCAGCAACCGCAGCAGCAATCGTCTAACTCCTCCGACGTCAGCAATCCTGGCGCCGCCGCAGTCAAGAGTGTGGGCAAGATGCTGGGCGGATTTCACCGCAAAAAGAAGGATCAGGACCAGAGCAGCAGTGAGGGAGCGTCGCAATCCGCACCGCCTCCCCCGAGCCAGCCTGGGTCGCTGATGGAGATGACCGTCGAGGTGACGTCCTTTTCAACCGACTCGCTGGACGGCTCGCTGTTTTCTCCTCCTGCGGGGTATACGCAAGTGGCGCCGAACCTGGAACCGGCGCAGCAGCATTAGAGTTCTGGAGCCGGACGCTATTGTGATGTCTCAGGAGTTGGGTCTCGATGGCGCTGGGCGAAGTTCTGCGATTCACCTTGCCCACCAGTTCCGAAATTGCACAGCTCCGCTGTGCGCTATTCCAATCTATTTTGAACCCTCGCGGTGGCGCCTGCATCAAGAAACGACGTAGGTGTCATCTTTCGGTAAAGGGTTTTCAATCGTCGCCGCCAAGCTAAAAGGCCAATCATTCGCACCGCGATCGGCCATGGGCACCCCCGCCGCCAGAGCCGGTCAGCGGTACGCTTCGCGACGGTTGAGGACTGCTGCGACGTTGATGGTGTTCTCATCCTTGAGATCGAAGAATATTCGGTAGTCGCCACACCGGAGCCGGAAGCCGGAGAACGGTGGTTTTAGCTTCTTCACGTCGCCAGCACGGTTGGCCAGGTAGCGATCCACGCAGTGGAGAATCCGCATCGCGGTTTCGCGCTGGACGGCGCGGAGATCGGCGCGGGCCTCAGGCGACCAGATCACGCCGATCCGCTGCGGCGGTGGTGGTTCGCTCATTTATCCAGGCCGAACTCTTGCAAGACGTCCTGGTGGGGAATGCCTTCTCCGCGCGCGAGCGAGGAGCGAGCGCGGTCGAGCGCCGCAGCCGTTTCGGGCGTGATCTCTTCTTCTTCCACCGAAGCAGAAGCCAGCGAACGCGAGAGCGGTTCCACCATCACTTCGAGCAAGCTGCGCACGGCGGTGAGCTTCTCCCGCGGCAGCATGTCGAGCAGCGCGTGGGCCTGCTGGCGTTCCTGGGTGACGTCGGTTCCCATCATTCCCTCAATTCATTCTAGCCACAGCGCCGAAGTTTTATCAATGACGGTGGGCGCCTGCACTCGATAACGACGCAGGTGGGGCAGGATGGCGCAGAGCAAAACTCTGCGGCTCGCGTTCACGGCTCCCGAATTCGCGCAGTTCTCCGTGCGCCATCCATCGTCTGCGACAAGAGACCAAGAGGAAGCCAGTTTCCGTCAGTTCACCGTGATGGCGACCGCCGGAGACGGGATACCGTTCGCCACCACCACCAGCGTGCTCGATCCGGTTTCCATGCCGGCCGGCACATCGAAGTTCGTCGAAACGATCGCGTTGCCGGTAGCCACTCCCATGGTGCTGTGGTCATGAGTCTTGGCATAGAAAACATGACCGGTGCTTTGATTGGTGATTCGCACCAAAGGGTAATTGGTGGCGGTTTCGTATTCATCGCCGAACGCAGCCGCCTGCGACAAACCGTTGAACTGGCGGCCCGAGATCGTGTAAGTGGAACCGCGGACGACGGTGGCAGGAAAAGACGTGATGCTCGGAGCCCACGCCGGCGAGTAGGTTCCGGTGGGGTTGTAGACCTCCGTGGGAGAGCCGCCCACCAGCACCTGGCCCGTCGGCAACATCATCAGGGCGCCGAAGGTGGACGGCCCCGGAGTCAGGCTGGTGCCATTGAACTCGTAAGAAGTCCCGGAATCACCCTCCACGAGCGGGTCGCCATTCGGCAGGAGGACGGCGAATGAGTCGCCCGCCTGGTCGCGATTAGGGAAATCAGGGCCCGCCGTCCAGGTGCCGGCGCCAGTGGAGTGGAGCGCGGGTGTGTAGATCGCCGTGTGGCCTGCGCTCGCTCCGGAGTGCGTGGCGCCGGTGGCGAACACCGTACCGTCCGGACGCAGAATCGCGGGACCCACCTCGCCCGGAGGATAGTACACCAAGCCACCGCAGCAGGTTATTTTCGTTATTGAAGGCGGCCCCTGCAGGTTCGCGATCGTGCTGCCTGCGGTCACCCACTCTCGCTTAGAGGGGATGTATTTTTCCGAGTTCGGGTTATTCTTCACATCGACCGTGACCACAGTTCCGTCGGACAGTAGCGTCCAGCCTTCTTCGGCGTCGAAGTCGCTCTTACCCGTCGATGGCACTGCCGTCCACTGCAGCGTGGCTGGATCCAAGACGGCCAGACGCGTGTCGAATTTGCTTCCAAGCAGGAATTTCCCGTTTGGCAACACGGCGGATGGCGCATCGCCGATCCACTGCCAACCGGCCGGCGGAGCTACTTCCGTCCAGGTGTTCGTGTCAGGATCGTAAATCTCGCCTTGATTGGTGAAGGCGAAAACGCCTTCGTCGTATTCGCCGCCTTCGATCAGTAGCCGGCCATCGGCGAGCACTGCGGAAGCGAAGGCATCGGGCGCATATCCGGCCGGCAGGCTGGCAAGCTTCGTCCAGGTGCCATTGAGGTAGCTGCCGGTGATGTCTGGGGTGAGCTTGTACCAATCGGACTCTCCGTCGGCTTGAACCATCACCGTGCCGTCGGTGAGCTGAAACTCCAGCGCGTCGCCGTTCGGCGGCTGATGAGTGAGTCGCTGCACCGTCTGGGCGCGCGACACGCTGCCGAGCGAACAAACCAGCAGTGCAACTACAAGGAGAGACTTCAAAATCGGAACCACCTTTCTTCCTCCGGGCAAAAGGCCTTGGTAGTTTACTTCAATTGGGCCGTCACGTGCGAGCTGCAATCCTGTTATTGAGCATGCAAATACGGTGACGACCGCTGCTGTAGCGCCGGTCTGCGACCGGCGTCTTTCGCCGCTCCCTTACAGGGCAGGCTCCGAGCGGCGCTACAGACAATGACGTCACTGTATTTTGCAATCCTCATTAGATCTGCTTCAGCAATTCTTCTGCCTGCAGCGCGCCGTCCGGCGTCTCTTCGTGCTTGAAAAAGGCAAAAACATCCTTGCCGGCTGCAAGCGGCTCCCGAATCTTGGCGAGAATCGCAGCTCTTTCTTCGGCCCTATACTCCTGCTTGCGCAAGCGCAGATAGGCGAAGCTGGCGGTCGGCACCGCGGGGACCTCGAACTTCTCCGACTCCGCCCAACACAACGCGACGTCGTGCTCTCGAAGAATGCCGTAGACGGCGTCCGTCAGCCACGATTCGTGCCGGAACTCGAAGGTGTACCGCGTATCCTTGGGCAGGATCGCCAGGAAATCGCGCAGACGATCCTCGTCGCAGCGCAGGTATGGCGGAAGCTGAAACAGCACCGGTCCGAGGCGCTGCTCGGCGCGAAGAGGCTTCAGGCTCTTTAAGAAGACTTCCGTGAACTCAGATGCGTCTTTCAGGCGCAGCTTATGAGTGATTCGCTCGTGAGCCTTTGGGCAGAAGCGAAAATCACTGGAGGTCGCCGCCAGCCATTTCTGAAAGGTGGTGGCGGCCGCGAGCCGCCGGAAGGTGTAGTTGATCTCCACGCTGTTGAGCCGGCTGGCATAGACCTCAAGAAAGCGCTTGGAGCTGAGGTCCGCGGCGTAAAAGCGCGGCTTCCAGCTTGGATACGCGAAGCCTGATGTGCCGGCATAAAGCATCGTGAACCTCGCCGTTCTCAAATCAAATTCGAAATCCTTTCGGCCGGGTGTCAACCGGCCTTTGATACTCTACTATAGCGAGCAACTATCATCAGGGCGTCTCCCATTGGCAGGCGCTTCGGCATGAGTGACCCATCACACAGCCACGATATTCAAGCGATCGCTGTGGTTGCGGACGCCAAATATCAGGTCCTCGACGAAAAGCCCAGGTCGATGGTGTACTTCCCGTACGCACAGTACGTCCCCGATTGGGGCATCGGGCTTTTTCTCGGCAACCTCAGCGTTCGCTTCTCCGGCGACCCCGGGGGACCGTTTCGGCGGACATCCGGCGCGCCGTCAGCGAGATCAATGCCAATTTCCCTATCAACAGCATCCAGACTCTCGAGCGGCGCGTTGACGATTCGATCCTCTACCAGCGCCTGGTCGCGCAACTCTCGGCCTTCTTCGGAGCCTTGGCCGTGTTCCTGGCCTGCATCGGGATCTTTGGGCTGATGTCGTATAGCGTAAGCCGGCGGACCAACGAAATCGGGGTCCGGATGGCCCTGGGGGCAGGACAGCACGACGTGGTGCGAATGGTTATGCGGGAGATTGTGGCGCTGATCGGCGCCGGGATTGCGCTCGGCGTACCCCTTGCGCTGTGGAGCGGCCGCTGGGCAAGCAGCATGCTTTTTGGCCTCAAGCCTACCGATCCGGCGACCATCTCGCTCGCAGTAGCGCTTCTGCTGGCGGTGGCCGCCTTGGCCGGTTATTTACCCGCCCGCCGCGCCTCGAAGGTGGACCCGATGGTGGCGCTGCGATACGAATAGTCAGCGGCCCGCCCTCAAGGCTACCTGCGGGAACAGGCGGCGAAACTGCCTTTCAGAAAAGTGTACGTCTATCGTGTGATGGCCGACGCTGTGCAGGGCTCCCTGAATGCCGTCCGAGTGTTGGGCGCCGAGGCCCGCATCCAGCAGAAACTCCGCAAAAGCAGCTTCAGTGCCGAACGTCCGCTCGGCTTCAGCGACGCCCGCAGCTTTCCCCGGATCGTTCGCTGTGAATTTTACGGAGTAGTCCGATTCCCCAGTTCGAACGATGTGTAAAGCGCCTTCATGTTCCATACCTCAGACCTCCTGGACAGCAGTACAGGTCACAATGTGCCTGGAGGAATGATGCTGGCCGACTTGAAAATGGTGCGTCAAGCGGAGGGATCACAAGCTGCGGAGATCCCGGTCAGGCAAGAGGAGCGCTTTCCCGCTCCTATGAACGCGTTTGGGTCCGAAAAAAGCGGGCTTTACCTGCTCCTCTGAACGCGTTTGTGCAAATATTGCACACTTTTTCGAAAGCAGTGTCGGGGAATCAAGGGGGTTAGCCCACCCGGCCGCCGCCGGAATGGGCGATTGCGATTCTGGTTCAAACCCTCAGGCGAGCGCCTTCGTCACCACGGTTCCGGCAATGTCGGTCAACCGGAAGTAGCGGCCCTGGAATTTGTAGGTGAGCTTGGTGTGATCGACCCCCAGGCAGTTCAGGATCGTCGCCTGAATGTCGTGAATGTGCACGGGGTCCTCGACCACGTTATAGCAGTAATCGTCGGTCTGGCCGATCGAGAGGCCCTGTTTGACGCCGCCTCCGGCCATCCACATCGCGAAGCAGCGCGGATGATGATCGCGCCCGTAATTGTTGGCGGTGAGCTTCCCCTGGCAGTAGACTGTGCGCCCGAATTCACCGCCCCAGATCACCAGCGTGTCCTCGAGCATGCCGCGCTGCTTTAGATCCTGGACCAGGCCCGCCGAGGCTTGATCCACGCCCTGGCACTGCAGCGCCAGGTCGCGGGGCAGGTCGTTGTGCTGGTCCCAGCCGCGGTGATAAAGCTGGATGAAGCGCACGCCGCGTTCGGCCAGTCTTCTAGCCAACAGGCAATTGGCGGCGTAGGTGCCCGGTTTGCGCGCATCCTCGCCATAGAGCGCGAAGGTCGACTCCGGTTCCTTCGAGATATCCGCGAGTTCGGGAACCGAAGTCTGCATGCGATAAGCCATTTCGTACTGTGCCACGCGAGTCTCGATCTCAGGATCGCCATACTCCGCCGACAAAAGATTATTGAGTTTGCCGATGCCATCCAGCATGCGGCGGCGCGTGACCGGCGAGACGCCGGGAGGATTCGAAAGATAAAGCACTGGATCGCCGCTCCCCCGGAATTTCACGCCCTGGTACTTCGAAGGCAGGAAGCCGTTGCCCCACAAGCGCGAAAACAGCGGCTGATCGGGATTGAGCGCGTTCGCTTGCGAAATCAGCACCACAAAGGCCGGGAGATTCTGGTTGTCGCTGCCAAGGCCGTAACTGACCCAGGAGCCCATGCTGGGCCGGCCCGGCTGCTGAAATCCCGTCTGAATGAATGTGATCGCCGGATCGTGGTTGATGGCCTCGGTGTACACCGTCTTGACGATGGTAATGTCGTCGACGATCTTGGCGGTGTGCGGCAGCAACTCGCTTATCCACGTCCCCGACTTGCCCGCTTGCTGAAACTTGAAAATCGACGGAGCTACCGGAAAAGAGGATTGACCGGACGTCATGCCGGTGATCCGTTGTCCTTTCCGGATGGAGTCCGGAAGCTCCTGGCCGTGCATCTCGGCGAGCTTTGGCTTGTAGTCAAAAAGTTCGATCTGCGAGGGAGCACCCGATTGATGCAGAAAGATGACGCGCTTCGCCTTGGGAGCGAGATCCGGGAACCCGGCGAGACCGCCTGTCTTGGGATCGCGCTCGGCGGCGGCGGCAAAGCCGTCGCGCGACAGCAGTCCGGCCAGCGCGGGGATGCCGATTGCCACTCCGGCAGTGCTGCGGCGGAAGAAAGCGCGTCGAGTCATTGCAAGCGTGAGTTCGCGTGAGTTCATAAGCACTCCCTATTGACGGCCAGCAGACACTCTTGGCCCTTAGGCCTGGTCCCTGACCCCTACTCTGAGCATACTCCTTAAAGAGAACTCTGCAAACCTGGAACTCAACTGAAAAGGCCATCTACGGAAAACGTCCAGCCCGGCACGGCAGGTTCCGCCTCGGCAACTTCACCGCGGTGGTAGACGGTGGGGTTGTTCGGATCACTAGCGCGATACACGCTGATGAGTTCGTCCTCTAGCACGTCGACATCCCACACTACCAGTGTCCCCGCGGCAAAATAGTCGCGGCGCTTGGCGCTCATCGCGCGCTCGGCCGAGGGTCCGTAGTCGCCTTCGCTGCGCACTTCCACGGCAAAGACGGGAGCGCCCTGCAGGAACTTGCCGCCGGTGCGCGGACCGAGATGATACGCCACGTCGGGGCTGAAAGACCGGCGATTTGGCAGGTTTACAATGAAGGCAGCGTTGTCGGTATAGGCGCGGCCAATTCCACTCTGCCGTGAGCAGGCGCGCAGGAATGCGTAAATCTCACCTGCGGCGCTGCTGGGTAAATCTCCGGTTGGTGACATGAGTCGCAGCTCTCCATCGACGATTTCGGCCTTGCCATTCTCAGGCACATGGTACAGATCTTCGACTGTGGCTTCGATCTTGGTCGACATTCCGATTTCTCCCAGCCCGATCGTAACGCGGAGTTCAAGCCGCTATGGGGTAGCGTCCCGGGTCACGCGCGGTCGTTCAGGTCCGACAGCTCTTTCACTTCGTGATCCAGGTCGCGAAGCATGCGTGCAGCCTCTCTTTGCTGTTGCGGTGTGGCTTCACCTCTTTCCAGGGCGGCAACCAATCGATCTTGTTCTTCGGTCATGGCAGCAATCCAACTCGCAAGGGCAGCCCTCCTATCTTACGCCGGTGGCCCACGCTCCCCAACTCATTATGATGCCTCTTTCAAGACGCCAGCATGACAGATATCATAACTCCCGTTACCCGGATTTGGATTGTACGCTGGCACTATTGTGAGGCGCCCCGGCAAGCAAGCACCAAAGTGACCGAGAGCCGAGCCGCACGGTTCCGCCGGCGATCAAATCCAGGGCCGAGGAGGCCGAATGACTCCAGTCCGAACCGGATCCGACGGTCGCGTTCGCTGCTCGTGGGCTGCCCGTGCGAGCGACCTGATGGTCCGGTATCACGATGAAGAGTGGGGCGTGCCGCTGCACGACGACCGCAGGCTGTTTGAATTTCTGATCCTCGAAGGCGCGCAGGCCGGTCTAAGCTGGGAGACCATCCTAAAGAAGCGGGAGAATTACCGCGCTGCTTTCGACGACTTCGATCCGAACAAGGTGGCGCACTACAGTCAGCGCAAAGTGAAACAACTTCTGTCGAACGCTGGCATCGTCCGCAATCAGCTCAAGATTGGAGCCGCCATTTCCAACGCCAAGGCTTTCCTGGCGCTCCAAGACGAATTCGGGACCTTCGATGCTTACCTCAGGCAATTTGTGAAGCCTGACCGGTATAAGCAGCCCGCCTCGAAAGCGATTCCCGCCCACACCGCCGATTCCGACGCATGAGCAAGGACTTAATGAGGCGCGGTTTCAAATTTGTCGGCTCCACGATCTGTTACGCCTTCATGCAAGCAGTGGGCATGGTGAACGACCACAAGACGGATTGCTTCCGCCGCGCCGAGATCATCGCGCTCTCGTAAGCAAGCCGTAAACCATAGGTGTCCCTTTGGAATTCTCCAGGATCGCAACCCTCTTCTCGGCTCTATGCCGGCTGATTGCACCACACCGCATCTCACGCTTCGGTTTACTCCTGCCGCTACTCTCCTTCTTTTACTGGCGAATGTGGTCCCGGCGCATCGAAGCCTTACCTCTTGCAGACGGTGCCGGGACGATTACGGCCCGCGCGAAGCCGCAATCGGGCATTGAGCCGAGGCGAAGTGCTGCCGGCGAAGGAGGGCGAGGCGGCCCGGCGCGCCCAGGCGGTGCGCCGGGGGCACGCAAAGTTCCTCTGGGGTTCAGCCCTCGCAGCTTTGAAATCGAAGATGGCTGGGAGCAGCGCTACCTGAAACTGCCGAACAGCCGTCAATGCGAACGATTTCTTCGCCGCCTTACCTCCGAACCTCACGTGGCAGGAACGCCGGGCGACCGGCGCGTCACCGATTTCATCGCGGAAGAGTTCAGGCGGGATGGACTCGAGACTGAGGTGATGGAATATCAAGTGCTGCTGTCGTATCCCAAGCGTGTCTCTCTGGAGATGACGCAACCGGATCGCATCGCCTTGGCGCACCCCGAGCCGGCTGTTCGCGGCGATAAGTCAACGGAGACGACGGCTTTCATGGCCACGATGCCATGGAACGCCTACTCGCCTTCCGCTGATATCACGGCGCCGGTGATCTACGCCAATTATGGGGACACCGAGGACTATGATCAGCTTGCCAAGCTCGGCGTCGACGTGCGAGGCCGCATCGTGCTGGTCCGTTATTTCCACGGTTATCGTGGCGGGAAGAGCCTGGAGGCCGAAAAGCGCGGGGCGGCAGGCGTGCTGGTCTACTCCGACCCTGCCGAGGACGGTGCGCCGATGGGCGCGGTCTATCCTAACGGACCCTGGGGTCCGCTCGGGCATTTTCAGCGCGGCGCCGTAGTTTACGATTTCATCGTACCCGGTGATCCCTTGACGCCGGGCTGGGCTTCTACCCCAGGCGCTCCACGGATCGCGCCCGCCGAATCGCGAGTGCTGCCCAAGATTCCCATGATTCCACTCTCAGCCGCGGACGCGAGCCAGATCCTCAGGCGCCTCGGCGGACCAGTGGCGCCCCGCGACTGGCGGGGCGCGCTGCCGTTTGGTTATCACATCGGCGATGGATCCACCAAGGTTCACCTGGCGCTCGAGATGGAGGATCGCGTCGTCCCGATCTGGGATGTGATTGGCAAAATCAGGGGCAGTGACGAACCGGACAAACTCGTGATCCTCGGGAATCATCACGATGCCTGGGTCTATGGCGCAGTGGATCCGGCGAGCGGCACGGCGACCATGCTGGAGACGGCCCGTGCGCTCGGCCTGCTTCTTCGGCAGGGATTCCGGCCGCGGCGGACCCTGGTGCTCGGAAGTTGGGACGCGGAGGAGTATACCCTGACAGGGTCAACGGAATGGGGCGAGCAATTCGAGGAGAATCTGAAGCAAAATGCCGTGGTCTGCCTCAACGTCGACTTCGCCACCAGCGGCAGCCGGCTCTCGGTCAGCCTGGTGCCGGCGTTGCTGCCGGCCGCCACCGAGGCCGCTCAGGCGGTGCGCGATCCCCTTAGCCGCCAGACTCTCTACGATCGCTGGGCCAAAGAAAAGAGCGCGCTCAACGTGCGCAGCTACGCCGTTGCTGGATCGAGCGCTGCTTCCGTGCCGTTTGGCATCCTGGGAGGCGGCTCCGATTTCATGGTCTTCCTGCAACACGACGGAATTCCGTCGGCGGATCTGGCGTTCGATGGTCCTTACGGGGTGTATCACTCGCTTTACGACGACTTCGATTGGATGCGGAGATTCGGTGACCCGGGATTCCGCTATCATGCGGCGATGAGCCGGCTGTGGGGCATTTTCGCGCTGCGCTTCGCCGATGCCGACATCGAGCCGCTCGACTACTCAGGTTATGCCACCGAGATTGCCGCCTATCTGGAGAGCCTCAAGTCGATGGCGGCGCCGGCCTTTATGCAGAAGGAGATCGCGCCTTTGCTCGAAAAGTGCCGGCGCTGGCACGATGCGGCAGGGCTGATCACCTCGCGGATCGAGGCGTTGAGAGGAAGCACAGCTTCAGTCGACCTCGAAGGACGTGGGGCGGCCGCTATCAACTCCTGTCTGAGCGCGCAGGAACGCGCTTTGCTCGACCCGGAAGGCATCCCCGGCCGGCCCTGGTTCCGTCACCTGATCTATGCTCCGCTTCCAAGCTACGAAGCCGAGACTCTGCCCGGCCTGCGAGAGGCTTTAACCGGGCACGACACTGCCCGCGCTCATGATCAGGCCGTGAAGCTGGGCCAGGCGATTGACCGGGCTATCGAAGCGTGCCGGTTGCCGTAAGTCAGCAGCCTCCGCAAGATCCGCTTTTTTCAGACTTGTGGTCGCCTTCAATTCTAAACGACTTACATTATCTATGACTTTTCATAAGTGTGCAACAATTGCACACTCTTGTGAAAACCAGACCGATTTGGAGCAGAGCGAAACGGCAACCGGAAGCTGATTGTCAACCAGGAATCTCACGAAGCCTGCAACACCGAATGATCGGCTTGATGCGCGGCGTACTCAATCGCGGCCAGGATGTCTTCTTTTTCAAGAAACGAGTAGTCGGAAAGAGTCTCTTCGAACGATGCCCCGGCGGCTAGCAATTCCAGTATGTCGGACACCCGGATCCGCAGCCCACGGATGCAGGGACGTCCGCCACACTTCCCACTCTCGACGGTGATTCGCTTGAGCCGGTCGATACCCATTGGTCTGCAGTTTACGCCGCCCGGAGTTTCAGTGCAAAACGGTTGAAATCCCTGAGGGAACCCTCTTCCTGAAGCTATACTTAACTTGAGAATGTGTTTTCAAGCGACATTCGAAACTCGCCGGACTGGCCAGGCGGTAGAGATAGTCTCGCCAGGCCGCCTGAGCCGTAGGGCCGCAACAGGTACGCAGCCCTTCGCGTTCGGCCTGGGTCAAGCGCTGCTCGCGGTATTTGTTCTTAGCTTGGCGTTGCCCACCCGGGCAATTCCCGGACAAGCCAGCAACCCTGCGGATACATCAGGAACCGTTGCTGACAAGCTCGGCGTCAACATTCATTTCACCGATCCGCTACCTGGCGAGGTGCCAATGCTGGCCGCATCCGGCGTGCGCTGGGTGCGCATGGATCTCAAATGGTCCCTCACCGAGCGCGCCCGGGGGCAATACGATTTTTCGGTCTACGATCGCCTGGTCGCAACGCTTCAGGCGAGTCATCTGCGGGCGATGTTTATCCTCTGCTACGCCAATCCTCTCTACGACCAGAATCTCTCACCCGTGAGCGACGAAGCGCGCCAGGCTTTCGCGAACTGGGCTGTGGCCGCGGTGACGCATTTTCGCGGGCGCGGTTTCCTTTGGGAGATTTACAACGAGCCCAACGCCTTTTGGCAGCCGCGACCCAACACGGAGGCCTACGTCAAGCTGGCGCTAGCCACGAGCGAAGCCCTCGCCGAAGCCACGCCCGGCGAGAAAGTGATCGGGCCTGCCAGCGCCGCCGTCGATCCGCCGTTTCTGGAGGCGGTCTTTCGCGCCGGACTGCTCAATTACTGGTCGGCGGTGACGATCCACCCCTATCGCCCGAGCGATCCTGAAACCGCCGCAGACGATCTTCGCGACGTTCGCCTGCTAATCCGCAAGTATGCTGCGCCCGGCAAAACGATTCCTGTCATGGCGGGCGAGTGGGGTTATTCGTTATCGTCGGCCGGCATGGATGAGCACAAGCAGGCCGCCATGCTGGCCCGCGAATGGCTGTTCGACCTGGCGAATGACGTACCACTCACGATCTGGTACGACTGGCACAGGAGCAGCGATGCGAGCGATCGTGATACGAGCTTTGACCTCGTAGGCCCGCCCGAGGGCTCACCCTCCGGCGGTCAGAATCCGCCTTTTAGGCCGAGGCCGGCCTACGTCGCTGCCCGGACGCTGACTCAGGCGCTGGGCTCCTATCAGTTCAATAAGCGTCTGGCCTTGGAGAGCCCCGCGGATTACGTCCTGCTATTCACGAAGGACGACAGCGTGCGTCTGGCGGTCTGGACCACCGGGTCTCCACACACGGCCGTGATTCCAGCGAGCGCCGGTGATTTCAACGTTACGGGACTCGCCGGTGACCAACTTCCGCCTGTTCGCGCTGACCGGCACGGCCTGCGACTGACCTTGACGGGCGATCCCCAGTATCTGGCGCCGGAACAGCCGAACGAACTCTTGTCTGTCGCCGCCGCCTGGCAACGGCTCCCGCTCGAGATCGAGGTGCGAGCGCCGGGGGTGTTGCCTCTTCATTTCTCTCTCAGAAATCCTTTACCAAAAGATGAGCGGTTCGAACTGCGCGCCGTGGGAGCGCCTTTTGAAACCGAAGGTCCGGTGAAGGCCAGGCCCGGAGCCGACGCTGACCTGATAATCCGAGTGGCAGCCACGGAGCGGTCTACTACGCCGATGAGGCTCGCGATAGGGCTCGAGGCTGCCAAACGGGGTGTCGTGGCGCAGGAGACCGCGATTGTGGCGTC
>DASYYZ010000102.1:0-63373 GCA_035946735.1 Terriglobia bacterium | reverse complement strand
GCTCCATATGTTGAGGGTGGTCTGGCCGGAGCCGGTGAACGTGGTCCGGACCAGTTGGCAACTCAGAGCGGAGGGACAGCCGACGCTCAGGTTGACGGTTCCGTTGAAACCGTTCAGGTAGGTCACCGTCACCGTGATGGCGGCGTACGAGACCTCGTTCATCTCTAGGTTGGCAGGGGAAACTGTAAGCTGGAACTCGTGGGCGTGAAGATTCGGCGCGGCCGCGATAGCCAACGTTAGCAACGCGATACCACGTCCTAAAATTCTGACGCACGATCTCTGTTCAGACATCGCAGATACCTCCTCAGCTAACGCCGGCGGCAGCTGGGCCCGCGGGCCGAAGGCCGCCGTCCGCTCCCGCCGGTTAGAAATAGAGCTTCAGCGCGAACTGAATTTGCCTCGGATCATTAAACGGGAACCGGGTTGACCCGATCTGGCCGAAGGCCGAGTTGAGAAAATCCGTTGACCCCGGGATCGCAATAACGCCGTTACCGCCGAATCCCGGAGCATTGAACGTGGGATGGTTCAGGATGTTGAAGAATTCGCTGCGGAACTGTAAGCGGAATCGCTCCGACAATTGAAAGTTCTTGAAGAGCGAGAAATCCAGGCGCCCGATAGCGGGCCCGGACACCTGGGAAGCCGTTCCGCCCAGCAATGCGAGCCCGGTCAGTCCGGGAACGCAGACGGAAGGTTGTATGAACGCCGGCGGCGGGCAAGGTTGCGTGAAAGCCGCCGGATTCAGAAAGTGATCAGGCGCTCCTGAGCCGTGCCGGTTCACACCCGGAATGGTAAAGTCGTAGCAATTGACTCCGGATGCGGGGCCGTCGTCACAACCCAGAGTGATTGGCTGGCCGCCCTCAAGTGTAGCAATCCATTGCGTGCTCCACCCTCCGACGAGCGCGTCGACTTTCCGACTGGCGGCGCCCAGCAATGCCTTACCTTTACCAATGGGGAGTTCGTATCCGCCGCTCAAGTGGACGACGTGCCGGATGTCGAAGTCGCAGTCGCCGTAGTCAAACTTGATTCCGGCTCCCGGCACATTTACAGCCCGATATCCTCCCCCGCCGGCGATGGCCGTGCCGTTAAGGAGGTCTGACGCATCGCTTCGACAGCGTGAGTAGGTATATGTTGCGAGGAGGCTCACGCCGCTCGAATAGCGTTTCTCAAGCGTCGTCTGAAGACCATTGTAGTAACTGTTGCCGTCGGTCGTTTGGTAGGTCTGGCCCGTCGAGAAGTTCGGGAAGGGAACGTAGCTGATGTTGTTGGGATTTTGCCCCGGACAGCTCGGCGCCTCGAGGCAGGTCATCGGGGGCAGAATTTGAGATACAGTGTTTGTCCCCTTAAAAAGCTCCAGGTGGTGCGTGGAATTTCCCACGTAGCCCATAGTCAAGGTTAGAGTCGGAGTAAAGGCATACTGGAACGTCAGATTCCAGCCCTCCGAGTAGGGCGTCTGGAAGTTCGTTTGAAGGCCGGTCATTCCCACACCAAAACCGGGCACCAGCGCCGGATCGAGCGGTGTACAGGAGAAGCCGAGCTCGAACGTGTAGGCGGTTCCACAACCCGGCGGAGCGTTGGCCAGTCCGGGCACGGTGATGGGGGTATTCGAGTTGGGGCTGAACAGCCCGAAGTTGAACTGGTAGGGAAAGCTGTTTCCCTGATTGTTCCCGTTTTGAACCTCAAAGCCGCCATAGAAGATTCCAAAGCCTCCGCGAGCTACCAGCTTGGGCGTTATCTGGTAGGCAAAGCCAAAACGCGGGGCAAAGTTCTTATCCTGGGCATCGCCCAGCTCGGGTTTGTTCTTGACGAAATTCAGGTTAATCCCATCGGTGGCCAATGCCGCGCTGAAGCCATTCGGGGCTGCGCTGGGCGAGAAGGTGGCGAAGATAGCCTGGTTCTTTTGTGAGTCAGGAACCAAGTATTGTGCGCACCCCGCATTCGCGGAGGGAGGAAAGCAAGGGGTGGCGGGCACGAAGTTAGCCTGCCGCCCGTGGACTTCGTCGGGCAGGCCGAAGTGCTCCCAACGAAGCCCCAGATTCAGCGTCAATTTCGGCGTGATCTTCCAGTCATCTTGGAAGTACGTTCCGTAATAGTTGTGGAGGTCATCAACGAGCGCGATATTGGACGTATAGACCGTGTCGGTGCCGCCGACGAAGTCCACTCCGGTGGGGACGGTTGTCGCGGTGGGGACCAGCAGGAGCTGAGCGATTCCTGTATTGGAGCCGCCGGTGTACGTCCCGTTGTAATCGAACTGGCCGTGCGACCAGGAGGGCTGCAGCGTCGAGAACTTGATGTGCTGGAACTCGAAACCCATCTTGAACGAGTGCTTGTCATAGGTCTTACTGAAATTATCCGTCACCTGGACCGTGCTGTTGACTTCATCGGAAGGCAGGAAAGCATTCGTTCCAAGCGTATTCAGACCGGCGATGGAAAAGGCCGGCAGGCCGCCATTTTCCGTAACTTGTGGAACGTCCAGAATCCCAAATTGACCAGGGATATTGCTGAGATCAGTGCCCTCCGGGCTGAAACGTGATGTATGTATGTAAGTGAGTCCTATCCGCGCCTCGTTCACCGTGCTGGACGAGAGACTCCGAGTCCAGCCGAGTACGCTTTGTTCAGTTCGGGCGGTTTGAACCCCCTGCTGGAAGGCCCCGCCATCGGCGATCCCTCCGAAGGGTCCTGGGATGTACTGCGGATCGTTCACAAAGCTGAAGCGGCCAAAGATCTGGTTTTTGTCGTTCGCGCTGTAGTCCATCCGCGTATCAAAGCCGTTGCGGTTCTCGCTCAGATTCGGATTCGACGTCTGGTTGTTGACGCTGCCGGCCCTTTGCGCCATGGGATAAAGATTGAGAAGCTTGATGGCGTTCGGGTCAATCCGGCCCGCGGGAAGCTGATTGAGGAGGCAGGCCGCGGTGCTCGGGCACGCGCCTGTGAAGTCTCTGACAGACCCCACGGGCGTTGTTCCGCCAGGCCCATAGAACGGATCGCTGATATAGCTGATTCTGCTCCCCGCCGGCAGGCCTTGAGAGGCACACGACGGAACGGCCAGCCCGGTAACCGGGTCGGCGGTTCCGCAAATCACGGGCCGGGTGGTGGCGGGATCGAAAACCGTGTCGAATGGAAACGTCCGTCCCAGTACATCCGAGCTGGTAGCGTTGCCCGTTTGCGTGGTAATCAGTTCCGCCAGGTTGGTATACCCGCTGGATCTTTCGAGATCTGTGGGGACCGAGTTTGTAAAGACACTGCCCTGCCGCCTGCGCGTACCTTCGTAATCGCCGAAGAAAAACAGCTTATTCCGGCCGTCGAACTTGTGGGGAATCACCACCGGCCCGCCCACGGTAAAGCCGAATTGATTCAGCCGGAACTCGCCTTTTCGGATCCCTCCCGCGTCCTCGAAGAAGTCGGCGGCGTCCAGCTTGTCGTTGCGGAAGAATTCCCACACGTCGCCATGAAGCTGATTGGTGCCGGACTTGATCGTGGCATTAAGGATGGCCCCGCCGGCACGACCCTGCTGGGCGCTGTAATCGCTGGTCTGGACTTTGAACTCCTGAACGGCGTCCACGGGAGGCAAAACAACAAAGTTCGTTCCGTTCAAGTAGTCGATCGTGTTCGAGTTGTTGTCGATACCGTCGAGGAGATAATTGTTCTGCGCCGGACGCTCCCCATTCGCGGAGAAGGCGCCCGAGGCGGCGTTACCGCGCGTATCGGCCTGCGGCGTGTTGACTCCAGCCACGATTTGGGCCAGGAAAGTGAAATTCCGGCCGTTCAGAGGCAGGTTATTGATTTCGCGCGCTTCGACTACTTGGCCGACCGAGGCCTCCTGCGTCTGCAGCGCCGGCGGCGCGCCCGTCACTTCGACGGTTTGCGTGAGCTGGCCGGGAAGCAACGTTAAGTCCACCACCACCTGTTGCAGCACGTCCACGTGGATGTTCTGTTGCTCGGTTTTGCGGAAACCCTGGAATTCGGCCGCCACTGAATAGGTTCCGATCTTTATGGGCGTCAACACGAAGTTCCCGTCGGGCCCGGCGGTCGTGCTCACGATGAGCCCTGTGCCTGTATTGGTCAGGCTGACCTTAGCTCCGGGTATGACCGCGCCGGACGAATCCCTGACAGTGCCCAGAATGGTGCCCGTGTCGACCTGCGCAGACAGATCCTGGCACAGCAAAAGTGCGGCGAGCAGAACAAGCAGATACGGTAACGTTCTCTTCATCGGACCCCTCCCGAGCTGGACCTCACCGACGGAAAAAGTAGCGTTAGAAGACGCAGTTCAAAAAGCCGACGGAAGCCTTACGAGCTCCGCAACCGTAACTCGGAATATGCGCCAGCGACGCCTGGCTTGTCAAGCCATAGCAGGGGCAGGAACTTGGGACAAAAGGCGTCGCTGGTTCGCTTGCTAACGGCTGACTGCCAACGGCTCTTGTGTTGACGAGCAGCCTCCTCAGATTATTTCCGCCCTCCCATGAAGCTGAATGACTCCGACCGCGGTTGCAACCTGGGATCCAGGTCGATCGTGGTTTCAAACACTCCGGCCGTTCCATCGCCGAAGCGAAGGTCCCGGATATGGACCTCGTAACCATCCTGATCTTCATCCACCTGCGCCCAGGGGAAGCGGGCAAAGTTGGTGAAAACCCGGGCCAGGTGGGTCTTCAGGGCCGCGTCAAGAGCCGGAGAAGGCTGCGGCTTGCGAAGTGTTTGGGTGTGTTCCGCATCGATCGCCGGAGCGAGCGCACTAACCTCCACAATATGGAACGACGATTCGGTTTCTACCACGCCTTTCCAGGCGAAGGGGCTGAACTCGGGAAAGGCTCCGTAGCGAAGCGGGGCCTCGTCCTCGTAGTTGTTTGATCCGAGCTCGGCGAGCGCCCGCCGATGGCTGATATCCCTCAAGCCCCAGAGCAAGACCATGCCGGCGAGCGCAAAGATCGCGCCTCGGCGGTAGCCTGTTTTGCGAGCGCCAACCTCTTCCGAAACCAGCCGCAGCAACGCGGGCAGACCGAGTGCTGCCACGAGTAAGAGCCACAGCATGAGATCAAGGACCGGCATGATGTTCCAGGCGTACCAGCTCCCGGTGAAAGGCAACAGGAGGCGTACGCCGTAAGCGTTCGTGTAATCGAGCAGGAGGTGGCCCCCCACGCCAATCCAACAGGAGAAGAAAAGCCATTTGGCATTGACCGGCGGCACTGACGGCTTCGGCCGCACCCGCCGGCCTGCGTAATAAATCAAGCCGGCCAGGATCATCGCGAGTACAGTTGCGCCCAGGAATGAATGCGTGATGCCCCGGTGATGTTCGAAATAAGCCGCGCTGCCCCGAAAGCGGGTCACGATGTCGACGTCCGGTGCGTTCGACGCCAGCACCAGCGCCAGCGTGGCAAAGCGTGTCTTGCGATTCAGCCCTGCCTGGCTCATCGCGATTCCGACCAGACTGTGGGTCAGATTATCCATAGCCCTGGGATTTTACTTCTTGGCGCGCGCCGTCGTTTTCGCATCACCCGGCAAGCTTCTCCGGCAGCAGCAGAGTGAGCGCGTCCGGCACAAGCTCAAAAGTGGCGGGAAGCTCTCCCGCTTCCTCGCCATCCAGTTCCACGCGGATCGTCTTTGCCGCGCTTTCGGCGCAGCAATTGAGGGGCCAGCTCTCCACAACGCGCAGGTCGCGAAGATGGAGGTGACGACGCAGAACCAGTGCGGCACAGCAGAAGAAATATCGCCATGGGTTCGCGCCTTGAAAGAGAAACAGCTTCATCTCCGGGTTTAACAGGCTGGATCCTGGACTCATATGGAGCCAGCCCGCGTAGCGCTCCGTACGCTGCACGAGCGCCATTCTTCCGCGCCATTCCCGGTCTCCGGACTGGCAGAGGAACGGCGGAAATCCATAGCGCCACAGCTGCTCGAAGGCCTTCCAAACGTAGGCCGTCACACCGAAGTCCCTCTTGAGATTCGAACCCAGATGGTGGACTACATAAGCATCGAATCCTACGCCGGCTACGCTTAAGAAGTATCGAGCCTTTGGGGTCGCGCCCGGACCCTGCCCCGGTTGGCCGGCAGAAACCAGCGTGCCTGCGGTCCCACCGTTCACGGAGCCTGGGCTTCGACCCCAGGTGACCCGTCCGAGAGCAATGCGCCGCGTCCGGGCATGGGCGAGATCGCGCGCAGCCACCACCGGCCTGAGCGAAAGACCAAGGTCCCGGGCTGCGATGTTGGCGGTGCCGCCTGGCAGGATTGCGAGCGGACAAGCGCTCAAAGCGAGGCCGTTCACGACTTCATTGATGGTACCGTCTCCGCCGCAGACTACCACTGCCTCAGCGCCGGCCGTTGCCGCCGATCGCGCCAGGCCCTGCGCGCTTCCCGGACCCGTGGTGGGTTCTACCCGAAGATCGACTTTAGCTTGCCGGAACACGTCGGCAACCGAGCGGATCTCCGCCTGACGCCGGACCGGGTTGCGCCCGGCGACAGGATTGTAGATCAGTGTCGCACGAGTCAAGGAACAAGGGGGCAACAAGGGAAAACGGTCGGGTTGGGGTTGCCGAGCCCGGGAAAAATTGACTCACACCCGCGGCCAGCGTCAAGGCGAGAAGAGGTCATCTGATTTTGGTGTCGGCCGTCAGCTCTCCGGTAACCACCACTAAAGCCGTCAGGTCGCCGCTCTTCTTGTCTTTTCGAATCTTTACCCACGTCTTGTCCCCGATTTTGAGGTCACTCGAAGTACTGGATTGGCCGTCGCGCACGTATTTCGTCTTTTTGCCAATAAGGAAGGGCTGATTGTCGCCAAACTCGGTTTTGTCGCAAACGATCTTGTCAGAGCCGATACTCTTAATGACTCCATAGACGAAATTCTGCAGATTGCGGCCTGTCAGGGTAGGGTCGCCGAAGCGGCCGTTCTGCGGGGGTCCTGGAAGGTCATCAGCGCGTTGCGCCCATGCCGCGGAAGGTGCCGCCATCAGAAGGGCAACGATCGGCAGCGCTGCGAAAACCACTCCGCGTGCCTTCATCGTCCCACCCTCCCTCATGGCCCTGCCGACGGCGTCCAGCAGGCTGCAGAAAAGCGCCCCGAGCGTGTAATTCGGCGAAAAGACAGGCGCCCGGGAGCCTCGTGTGTTGCCGCTCGCCGCGCTACCTGACCACAACTCACATTGACAGTAGCTCCGCAATCAAGAGCTGTCAAGGACACCGGCGTGTTACGGTCCCAGTCCCGGCTAGGCACCATCCCCAAGAAGACCTTACTGTTTGCGACTCCCTCCGCCGTTGTCGCTCACGGAGAGTCGTGCTGCGCGACTACCTGGGCGCGCTCGGTTGCGATTCACTTTGCCCGATAGCTCCCGAAATTGTACAGCTCCGCTGGGCGCCAGTTCACTCTTGCCTACGGCCGGTTGCCGCTCTCCAGCAGAATCGGAGCCTCGCCGATCGGAACCGTGCCTCCGCCGGCGATCGGGGCCGGTGAGGTGCTGGTCAGCGTTTCGTATTGAATGAACTGGCTTGCGGGCGTGTAACTGCTGCTGGTTTCATTGCCGTTCCAAACCACCAGTCCGGTTTTGCCGTTCGAGAACGTCAAGGGACAGGTCCAGACGTTGCTCGAGTCAGCTGCGCAAGCGCCCTGCAGGGTGGCGCCGTTGATCCAGTTGTAGGTTGTCGCATACGCCGCTGCAGCCTCGGTGGGCTGGCCGGTAGTAGCGTCATAAATGGAGCCCCACTGGTCGGGATCGGTTGGCGTTCCTCCCCAGAAATACCACGTTGCGATTTTGACGCCCTCGCTTGCCTGGATCACGTACCAGCGAGAGATGTAGGCGACCTGGTCATTGAGGTTGGGCAGATCCTTGTTCTGCTGCCAGCCACCTTCCGTGTCGTAAAGGGGAATGTTGGACACGGCGGCGGCCTGTTGTGCGCCTCTGACGTCTGCAATCATGTTTTCGAGCGGGGCGCCCGCGCAATCCAGGGCGTTCTGGTCGCAGGATGTGCCCGGAAGACAACTGTCATCCGTCGCGCTGGCGTTCTGGCAGTGGTACCCGTGGAAGGAGACTCCGTCAGCGTAGGAGGATCCTCCCGCTTGCAGAAAATCCTGCACGAAGGTGGCAAAATCGCCAGCTACGCTGGACGAAGGAGAGAGAACTTTTGCATTAGAGTCGATCGATTTGACGGTTTGAGACACCGTCTGCGCGAAACTCACGAAATCAGCGGCGCTGCCGGTCCACGACGTTGGCCGATTGCCCTCATTCCAAAGCTCGTAGAAGTTGATCTCGCCTTTGTACCGCGTCGCGAGCGCCGTAACAAAGTTCGCGAAGGCCTGCACGTTAGTGGGTGGGCCGGGACAGCCACCGATGGCGCATGAAGATGCAGCTGGATTGCTGCTGTAGAAGCTCGGAACTCCAAAAAAAGTGTAGATGATATTCACCGCTCCGTTACTCCGGGCCAGCTGCACGGCGGCGTCCAGGTTGGTCCAATCGTAGTTGCCGGGCGTCTTTTCGATGGCGGACCACTGGGTCCCATTCATCTTTCCCAAGGTGCCGATCGGAACGGTTGGCCAGCGATCGGCGAAGGCTGCGTTTTTTTCGTAGAGGCCGACCGTCATGCCGAAAAAGCCGTTATTGGTTGTGGAGGGGACGCTCGGCGTGCTGGGCGGCGTGGGGCTCGTAGGCAGCGGGCTGTTGACGCTGGGGCTGTTTCCTCCACCGCAATCAACGGTTGTGAGGACGGCGGCGCTGCCCAATGCAAGAATCAGGATGGTCACAGCCAACAAACATTTCCTTGGGCTAAACATGATCATACCCTCGATGAAGACTCGACGTGAACCCCTCACCCTTCACTGGATTGATACCGTCAAACGGGATAAAGTTGCGGTAGACCTTTGAGAATCGAGCAATACGGAGAGATTATTGTGTTAGGCGGGGTCTGGCCTGAGGTAAACGACGTTCCGCTCCGGGTGGGCGTCGCTCGAACCGTTAGTTCAGATCGGGCCCGGCGGGGTTTGACATTGTTGCCGTCCTAAATTCAGTCGGCTGGACACTCGCTGATCAGTTTCTCGTAGACTTCACGCGCATGGTCGTAAGCTTTCCTGGCTTCCGGCAGCTCCGCCGCCGAGATTTTCGGCGATTTTTGAGTCCAGCACTGGTTGACGCCCGCCAGACACCATTGCGCGCTGCGCCGCGATGCCCGGATCGGCTTGCCGTCGACAAGAACGAATATAGGATTAGTGTGCGAGGAGGGAAGGATGCGCAGTGCCACCCAGCTACTCTGCTCGATGGGTATTTCGAAGTCGAGCTTCTTGATGGACCCGTCGGCTTCTAATTCCTGGCGCGCCACGGCCTTGCCGTTCACCACAACTTCTACCGGAACCTTGCGGCTATCTCCGATCCGGGCTCGTTCCAGGCTCCAGTATGGCTTCTGCCCGTAGGGAAGCTCCCGAGTTTGCTGGTTCGGCTGCGGATCGAGGTAGGCAGCGGCGTTGACTTGAACATGCACTTTGGCCGGCGCGGAGAGCCGTACCTCGCTATCCTGAACTCCCAGCAGATGGTTGTCGACACGAAAATCGATGAGGTGGCTGCGGCCGTCGGAGACGTAAGTGTCGCCGGCGCGAATCGCAGCGATCCAGTTCGCGTAGGTCAGCGGCCCGTCGATCCTGCCATAGGCTCTCCCTTCTCCCACCTTGCTGTCGTAGATGCAGGGGAAGTCGGTTTCGCCTGAGATTCGCGTTCGGAATCCCACGTTTAGCGTTTGATACCAGATGTTCAGCTCCCAGGGGTAGGGCGTATCGCCGGCCGAGATGAAATCCACTGTGTTCGGATAGGTGACATCGACGATATATTCGTTGGCTCCGATACCATCAAAACCGGGAGTGTCATAGTTCGGCAGCGCATCGCCTTTGAGCTCCAGTCCCCAGCCCGAGTGCGCGAAACCAACGGCGGCGTCTTGAGACTTTCCCCAATGCAGGATGGGCAGATCCCAGGTGGGCCAGTCCTCGATGCGCTTGGTGCCGGGATAATCCTGGTCCTTGAGGTTGAGCAGGACCAGGTGCCCCGCATGGCTTGAGGGAAACCCCGACACTTCCAGGTCGTAGTGCAGCAACTGGTTGGGCTTGGAAGTGGGATCGTCTTGCCGGCCGCGAAAGTACTGCTTCTGGTAGTAGTAGCAAGGGCCCCAGGTGAGGACGCAGCCCACGTTCAGATGCTCGCCGCGCACCTGGCGGTCCATGTCTTCGGGGGACACGCCCTGGCTGGGATTCTCGTAGTGCGCACAGCCTGCGGCGTGGATGTGATGATCTCCCGAATACCAGCCGTACTTGGCAGGATCGATCCAGCGCTTTAACTGAAAGGAGAGCTCGTCCGGGCCCTCCGGACCCACGCTGAAAGGCCGCGTTTCGGCGATGTGCTCAGGCCCTCCCGTGACCGCGACCGTGTACGATCCCGCCGGAAGCGAAATCGATTCACCACTCGCGCGGTAGATCTGAGGCTGAAAGAAGAAGTCAGGAGCCAGGCGTTTGGCCGGGTTGGGGTAAATGCGATCGTGGCTGTCCCGGAACGTGAATGACGCCATGGTGGGCTTGCCCAGCTCGTCGAGAACGTGCAGCCGGATCAGGCGAGCCGGAGCCACGCTAAAAAGGATCGTTATCTCGTTGAGAAATCCCACGTCCTGCATACCTTGGCCTACATTGAAGGCCAGCTTCGCCGATCGCTGGCCGGCATCGCGGCTGAAGAAAACAATCAGCCGATATTCCAGCGGCAGGCCGGAGAGACGCTCTTCAAGGGGTGGCTTGTCATAGAAGCTGATTTCAGCCCAGCGCTCCATCACGTCGGCTTTGGTGAGCTGTTGAGGCGGTTCCGGAGCATTGTGCGATTGGACGTAAACATCCCCGCTGTTTGGGCTCTCCACGGCCAGCGGCGCCGTGACACCGGCGAGGTTGATCACTTTCACTAGAAACAGCCGGGTGCCGTCCTGAACGAGGTTCGCCGGGGCTTCGCCGCGCTGCACTCCGACCCGGCTTTCGGCATTGATCGTCACTATCGCCAGTGTGTAGTTATCGAGAACCGCCGCGGCTTGTTCAACTGCAGCTTGAGGGTCGGGCTGGGCGAACGCCGCGTTGATCGCCTCCTGATCTTTTGGAGCGAGCGGCTGCCCGAGAAAGCTTAAGGTGGTTTCGAGCTGGCGAACCTGATCCGCAAACGGTTGCAGCGGCACGGCGGGAAGCGCACTCTGCGGGCGGGCCGAGGCGGCCTTACCAAAGGCCAGGAGTATGGCTGCGGCGGCGAGCGTTCTTTTGATCACGACCCATTCCCTCCGTGCAGCGCGCCGGTCTGTCACTGATTTTGCGAGCCTAATTCAAACACAAAGTAGCGCGCGTGCGTGCTTCCGGTATTGCGGATGCCATGTTCCTGGTTCGAGCTGATGTAGGCTACTGCGCCCGGGCCCAGCTTCGATTCCAGGCCGTTGATCGTCACAACCAGCGACCCTTCCCGCACCAGAAAAATCTCTTCATAGCTATGATGGTGCGGCGGGTGCGGCATTGCCCCGGGCCCGAGGTCAGTCTGGTGCAACTGAATCTTATAGCCGTCGTGTGTCGTGCCGTCAAACACCGGCCGAAATTCATTGCCGCCGCCGGCCTGGACGGGAAGAGAGTCAAACGGGTACACCTTTGACGGCAGGACGCTCTGGGATGGCGATTGGTCTTTGAGGGCCAGCACGGCAGGCAGCAGGAAACAAAATTCTCTTCGTGAGTGATCCATGGGTGTCCTCCCCGTTCCGCTTTCGGGCTCGAGCCTGCGCGTTCGGTTCTTCACGCGCCCAGTATAACTCCGGCTGCGCGGACCACACACCGTCGATCGTAAAGCCTGCCGGGAGCGCGGTTCGTGGCGTCTCACGATGAGGGTGTTCGGAGGCGCCGGCAGGCTATTCGCGTAGCACAGCAGACGCCCTTGGCCGTTCGAACCCCGGCCGCTAACCACTGGCCCGTTATAATCGACCCGAGAGGCGCATGGCGGCCAAGCTGACACTGCAGACCGAGGTCAAGTATCTGAAAGGTGTAGGGCCGGCGCGTGCCGAGATGCTCGATGCGCGCGCCATCCACACGATCGAGGACCTGCTCTTTTACACTCCATTTCGCTACGAAGATCGCTCTCGTCTCACGCCCATCCGTGACCTGATTCCGGGCCAGACTACGACCGTGCTCGCCGAGGTTCTGACGGGCGGCCTGATGCAGACCCGCAGCGGCATGTTCATCTACGATCTCTCGATCCGGGACTCGTCGGGGATGCTGCGCTGCAAATGGTTCAATGCCGTCTACCTGGAGAGGAACAAAGTGTTCAAGCCCGGCCAACGCGCCTTTTTCTACGGCAAAGTGGAACCGGATCCGTTCGGCGCGCGCGTGCAGATGCTGCAGCCGCAGTTCGAGATGTTCTTCGAGGAGCGCGGATCGAGCGGCGAGTCGCTTGAAGTAGGCCGCCTGGTGCCCATCTATGAATCGATCGGCCGTCTCACGCCGCGCGTGTTGCGCCACTTGATGTGGACCGCCATTTCCGGTCTTGACGCTCAGCTTGCCGAGACGCTTCCGGGGTCCGTGCGGTCGCGCAACAAGCTGATGGACCGCGGGCCCGCGATCGGCCGCACCCATTTCCCCGATAAGGACGACTCCATCGATGAGCTGGCGCGCTTTCGCACCCCGGCGCAAGTCCGATTGATCTTTGAAGAGCTGTTCAACGTGAGCGCAGGACTTGTGTTGAGGCAGCGAAAAGCGAAATCGATCGAAGGCATCGCCTTCAAGGTGACGGATGCCGCGCGCCAGGCCATCAAGCGTGTGCTGCCCTTTCATCCTACGGCGGCGCAGAAGCGGGTGCTCGGCGAGATTGTCAGTGACATGCGCGCGCCCCGGCCCATGAATCGGCTGTTGCAGGGCGACGTGGGGTCCGGGAAGACTATCGTGGCGCTCCAGGCGGCTATTGTCGCCATCGAGAATGGATACCAGGCGGCCGTGATGGCGCCCACCGAGATTCTGGCCACGCAGCACTACCTTTACATGAAGCAGATCCTGGCGCCGCTGCCTTATCAAGTCGAACTTTTGACGGGCGCGCGCAAGGGGAAAGAGAAAGCTGAGGTGAAAGGGCGTCTCGGGGCAGGCGAGGTGAATCTTATCGTCGGCACCCACGCCCTCATCGAGCAGGACGTGGAGTTCGCCCATCTGGGACTGGTGGTGGTAGATGAGCAGCAGCGCTTCGGCGTGATACAGCGCTACCGTCTGATCCGCAAAGGACTGCCGCCCGATGTCCTGGTGATGACCGCTACTCCGATTCCGCGCACTCTGGCGCTGACGTTCTATGGCGACCTCGATACTTCAGTGATCGACGAACTGCCGCCTGGCCGCACGCCGATCGAGACCCGGCTGCTCGAGGAGCGCGACCGCCCGCAGGCGATCGATCTGGTCCGGCAGCGTGTGCGGCAGGGAGAACAAGCCTACGTGGTCTATCCCGTGATCGAGCAGTCGGAAAAGCTGGACGTGCAGGCCGCAGTGAAGATGCATCAGTACCTTTCGCAGATTGTCTTTCCGGAATTCCATGTCGGATTGCTGCACGGGCGTCTGCCGAGCGCCGAAAAAGAAGCCGTGATGCTCGCCTTCAAGAGCGGTGAGATCAACATCCTGGTGTCGACCACGGTGATTGAGGTTGGCGTGGATGTGCCGAACGCCAGCGTGATGCTGATTGAGCACGCCGATCGCTTCGGCCTGGCGCAGCTTCACCAGCTTCGCGGCAGGATCGGGCGGGGCCGGGCAAAATCGTATTGTCTGCTGCTGGCCGGCGCGCAACGGACGGAAGTATCCGAAGAACGTCTGCGCGCTCTCGTTGCAAGCACGGATGGATTCCGCATCGCCGAGATGGATCTCAAAATTCGCGGGCCGGGCGAGTTCTTTGGCACACGCCAGTCCGGAATTCCGGCATTCCGCGTGGCGAACCTGCTGCGCGACCAGGAGATTCTGGAATGGGCGCGGCGTGAGGCCGTGAGTTTTATCGAGCATCCGCCGTCGGAAAGCGAGCGCGCCAACTACATCGAGTATCTACGCAGCATCTGGCGGCGCCGGTACGGGCTCGCCAGCGTCGCCTGAAGGTCGGGACGGCTGAAAGCCCTGCCCGCCGCCCCAGGAAGCGTGAAGCAAGCCGGCACCTGGAGGTTACTGGCAGCAACCTTCGGCAATGCCCGCTCATCAATCAAGGTCAACAATCACTAGGATGAGAATTATCTCTGGTCTTTATCGCGGCTTTCGTTTGCGTTCGCTGAAAGGCTCACACCTGCGCCCTAGTTCAGACCAGATGCGTGAAACCCTCTTCGACGTGCTGGGGCCTGCCATCGACGGCGCGCGGTTTCTGGACGTTTATGCCGGTAGCGGTGCAGTGGGACTCGAGGCGCTGAGCCGCGGCGCCAGTGAGGTGGTGGCGGTTGAGAGCCATCGCGCCGCTGCTGAAGTGATCGAGCGCAACCTCCAGACGCTCGACGCCTCACCCGATAAGTTGCGCGTGATGGTTTGCCAGGCTGCGACTGGTTTGGAGCGGCTTGCCGCCGAGGGCGGGCAGTTCGATTACGTTTTTGTCGACCCGCCTTACGCCGAAATCGGGGAGTATCATCGCGCCCTGCGTCAGCTCGGCAGGTCGCCACTGCTTTTAACAAGCTCAATCGTGATCGCCGAACATTCGCGCCATGTGAGGCTCGAGGAGAACTACGGTCCGCTGGCTTTGGTCCGGTCTCTTCGGCATGGCGATTCGCAGCTTTCGTTTTACCGACTCAAGCAGGATCGCACTGATCCTCCGACTTCGCCAAGCTGACACCGGGACTCTGCCCATCCTGAATGCACACACCGATGAGAGACTGCTAGAAACATTGAGCGCCCCTGGTTTCCACCTTTCGGTTGAAGCCAGGGGCGCTTTAGGGTCGTTAACCAGTCAAGGATCTTACTGACCGGCCTATTGCCCCGAAGGAGCGGAGGCAGCAGCCAGTTCAGGCTGCGAATACTTGGCAGTGCTGATGTATCCGGTGACCTTGTTCTGATCCACGGTGTTGACCACCAGTTCCGAAAACTCCCGTGATTTCCCGGTGGTGAAGAAGATCGGCTCGTCCACCGTGCGGTTGTCCTTGGGAATCGCCATGTCATTCGTCAGCAGGTTCAGGTTAAAGCGGTGACGCTTCACGTTGGTCTTCTTGAGCATCAAGCCAACTCCCGCCACCGTCTGCTCGGTATTCCTGGCGAGCGTAAATTCGTAGTAGTTGCGCTGGCCCAGCTTTCGCAGAGTCTCGATGTCGTCATGATTGCGCGCGATCAGCGTGCCCATGTCGCTGCGCGCCATGCCGAGATCGCTCTGTAGCGTGGTTATGGTCTGCTTGGTGCTGCCAAGATCGGTCTTGGTGTCGGCCACGTCCTTGCCCATGGCGGCCACCTGATCGCTATCCGCCTTCTTGGCGATGTCCGCCTTCGCCTGCTGCAACTCGTTGCTCTGCTCCTGGCTCTGTTGCTGGAGCTGGGCCACGATCTTCTTTTCACGAGCCAAGGCGCGGCTCGCCACTGGAGACTTTACCCGCTTCGCGGTGGTATCGAGCTCGGCGCGCAGGGCATCGAGCTGCTGGGCGCTGGCATCCTGCAGGCTGGAGAGCTTGGCCGCCACCTGCTGGTTGGTCTGCTGAACCTCGGTTCGCAGGCTCGCCTGCTCGGACTGGATTGAGCCGATCGAACCAAGCTTGGCGAGGGTGTAAATCTCCCCGAGGACCAGCAGCCCGAGAACTACAAAGACGATTACCCAAGGTCCGCTGGAATTGCGCACTTCAATGCGCTCTTTATAACTTGGGGACTCGTACTTCGGAACCTCATCGATTGCCATTTTCTGATCTCCTCCCTTCAACTGGTCACCGGCGTAATGCGTCCGTTCCGACCACTCCATCAAAGAGCAACTTAACAAAGAGCAAGCTTAATGCCAATTTATCTGCCGGTCTAACCTATTGAGGATGAGGCGGTTGGAGAGCTCGCGCTTCCCGGCCTACGGTTTTCTAGATTCGAATTTACAGAGGCGAGGGTAAGAATGACGGGCAAATTCTGAATCGCCCATTACTTGGCTGGTTCTTTGGACTTTTTCTGCTTGGCCCAGTCCTGCTTGATTACCTGGCGGGCCCGAGCGATGGCCAGGGAGTCCGGAGGCACATCTTCGTTAATCGTTGACCCGGCGGCGACGTACGATCCCCTTCCCACCCGCACCGGCGCCACGAGCATTGATCCGCTGCCGATGAACACGTTGTCCTCGATCACCGTGGGATGCTTGCGTTCGCCGTCGTAATTACAGGTCACCGTGCCCGCGCCGATGTTGACCCCGCCGCCGAGCTCGGCGTCGCCCAGGTAGGTGAGGTGCCAGGCCTTGCTGCCGCGGCCCACCCGCGACTTCTTCACTTCCACGAAATTGCCCACCCGCGATTCGGGCTCCAGCACGGCGCCATCGCGAACGTGGGCGAAGGGTCCGAGGATGGTGTCGGAACCCACCGTCGAACCGGAAATCACGCAGCTCGGGCGCACCGTGACCCGGTCCCCGAGGACGGAATCGGTCAGCGTGCAGTAAGGCCGGATCAGGCAGTCGCGGCCCACCTGCGTCTCGCCGAGCAGACTCACGCCCGGCTCAATTATCGTGTCCTGCCCGACGGTGACCGCGTCATCGATGTAGGTCACTTCGGGATTGACGATGGTCACGCCGCCGCGCATCAGCGTGTCGGTCTTGCGCAGCCTCAGGATTCGCTCCACCTGGGCGAGCTCCATGCGATCGTTCACGCCCAGCACTTCGCGCGGATCGTCCACAGCCACGGCCTCCAAGCGCTCGCCTGCCCGCGCCAGAATCTCGACCAGATCGGTCAGCAGGTACTCCTTCTGCGCGTTGCCGTTGCTGAGCCCATTCATGTGGGCTAGGAGCTTGACCCGCGAAAAGCACAGGATTCCCGAGCTTACTTCGCGGATGCGGCGCTCGGCCGGCGTGGCCAGCTTTTCTTCCGCGATCTTGCGGACCTGGCGGTCGGGACCGCGCACGATCCGGCCGTAGCCATGAGGATCTTCGAGCTTCATCGTCAGAATGGTGGCGGCGGCGCGGCGGCTACGATGGGCGTCCACGAGTTTCTGCAATGTTTCAGGTTGAAGCAATGGTGCGTCACCGACCACCACGGCGACGTCTTGGCTCGGGGAGCGTGTCAGCTTCTCGCGAGCGATCAGCACCGCGTGACCCGTGCCAAGCTGCTCCTTCTGTTCGATAAACGTCAGGTGGGGCCGCGCAAACGCCTTTTGGACGTCGGCCGCCTGGTGCCCAACCACCATGTACACCTCTTCCGCGCCGCTCGCTAAGGCGGTCCGGAGAGCGTAGTCGCCCAGCGGCCTTCCCGCCAGCCGGTGGAGCAGCTTCGAGCGCCCGGACTTAAAGCGCGTCGCCTTGCCCGCCGCCAGCACCAGCACGGAAAATGGGTCTTTGGCCATACCTATTTATACCCTTTATGTTATGGCAAAACTACGCCGTCCGATCCTTTGGTCACCAGGCGCATTCACCTGATACCTGGTGGCCAGAGAGGCGGTGGCCCGGCGTGCGCGAGTCACAATCTAAGGCGTATTCTTGAGGAGATCGCTGCCAGGCGCCGCCGAGAGTCTGGGAACCACGAAGCGAAAAGCAGCGGAGCTAGTGTAGTGGGCTTTTCTTCATCAGCGGATCGAATCCGTAACGCCATCCAGGAGCGCCCCGTGATCTACACACAGACTCGTCGCAAGCCGCAAGGGCTTCTTGTGGCGCCGTCGGTTATATGCGCTGCGCTGGCCATGCTTGTTGCGGCAGCGCCGCTCGCCGCCGAATGGCAATCGGTCGGCGCCCTCAGGCCGGGCGCTACTGAAGGGGACCAGATAACGTTTCGCGGCCCTCATGGTAGCGCGAGCATATCGGTGCTGGCGCCGGACGTGGTTCGAGTGCGGATGACGTCGGGCGCGGCGTTTGGACCGGACTATTCGTATGCCGTGATCAAACCGCTGGCTGACTGGCCCAAGGCGGCCGTCGACTTCGAGAGCGATGGCCCGAGCGGAGACGACCTGGTACTCCGAACGTCCGAGATCGAAGTCCGGGTGCACACCAATCCGTTTCGCGTCGCTTTCTATGATCACGCCTCGCACCTGATCTCCGACGATGCCCAGCCGGTTGCCTGGGACGGCGCACGCGTGCGGGCCTGGAAGGCGATGCCGCAGGACGAGCACTACTTCGGGCTCGGCGAAAAGGCGGGACCGCTTGACCGTCGCGGTCACACTTACGTCATGTGGAACACCGATGCCTACGGCTGGGGGGAGAACACTGACCCCCTTTATGAGGACGTCCCTTTCTTCATAGGAATGCGAGACGGCCGCGCTTACGGCCTCTTTTTCGACAACACTTTTCGCTCCTCATTTGACTTCGGGGTAGAATCCGCGGATCGCTTCTCGTTCGGATCCGAAGGCGGAGAAATGAACTACTACTTCTTCTGGGGGCCTGCTCCGAAAAAGGTGCTGAATCGCTATACAGAGCTTGTGGGGCGCACCCCACTGCCGCCGCTTTGGGCGCTTGGCTATCACCAGTGTCGCTACAGCTACTATCCCGACAAGATGGTGCGCTTCATCGCGGACAACTTTCGGTTACGGCGCATTCCCTGTGATGCCATATTTTTCGACATTCATTACATGGATGGCTACCGCATCTTCACCTGGGATAGGTCGCGCTTCCCCGATCCTTCCGGCCTCTTGCGCGATCTCCACGCACAAGGCTTTCACGCGGTCACGATCATCGACCCAGGCGTGAAGGTCGACCCAAGGTACTGGGTCTACCAACAAGGCTTGGCTGGAGACGATTTCGCCAAACTGCCGGACGGGAAGCCTTTTGTAGGTAAAGTCTGGCCGGGCAATAGCGCATTCCCTGACTTCACTCGCGATGGCGTGCGCTCGTGGTGGGGATCGCTTTTCAAGGGATTGCTGGCGGACGGCGTGGACGGTATCTGGAACGACATGAACGAGCCTTCGGTGTTCGAGGTCCCGAGCAAAACCATGCCCGATGACGTGATGTTTGACGATGGCGGACTCCACAGCCCGCAGACCAAGATCCACAATGTCTATGGTATGCAGATGTCGCGCGCGACCCGCGAAGGCCTGTTAACGCTCAAGCCCAACGAGCGTCCGTTGGTGATTACGCGCGACACCTACGCGGGCGGTCAGCGCTACTCGGCGGTATGGACAGGTGACAATTCGAGCACCTGGGGGCACCTCGCCTTGAGCGTGCCGGAGCTCATGGGCATGGGATTGTCGGGCTTGGCTTTGGCCGGAGCCGACATCGGAGGATTTGCGGGCGGGGGCGCGAGTCCGGAGCTGTATACGCGATGGCTCGAGACCGGCGTGTTCTATCCTTATTGCCGCACTCACGTGGAATACGGCGCGCCGAACCAGGAGCCCTGGTCCTATGGCAATCGCAAGGAAGAGATCAACCGGCGCTCGATCGAATTGCGCTACCGGCTGCTGCCGTACATCTACAACTCTTTTCGGGAAACGAGCGAGACGGGTATTCCGGTGATGCGCGCGCTGTTGCTCGACTACCCGGAGGATGCGAAGGCCGTCGCGCAGGAGCACGAGTTCCTTTTCGGAGACGATCTTCTGGTGACGCCGGTGGTGACCGACCGCCGGACCGAGTGGCAGGCGTACCTGCCCAAAGGCGATTGGTACGATTTCTGGACGGACCGGCGCTACACCGGCCCCGCAAACGTGACGGCCACTGCGCCGCTCGATCGCATTCCGATCTTTGTCCGCGCGGGCGCGATCGTTCCCACGCGACCCATCGTCCAGTACGTGAGCGAAGCGCCCATCGACCCGCTGATCTTTGAGATCTACCCGCCGTCATCCGATACCGCATCATCACGCGACTACTACGAAGACGACGGTATCAGCTTCGATTTCGAGCACGGTGTTTCACTGCGGCAAAAGATAACGCTCGAACCCGGGCGCGATGCAATCGAAATTCGCGTGACCGGACGTCAGGGATCTTATACGCCGCCGGCGCGCGCCTTCATGTTCAAGGTCCATGCGGAGCGCTGTGGGCCTTCGAGCGTCAGGGCTGGGGGCCAAACTCTCGAGCCTCGGTCGTCGATCGAGGCGCTCGAGAGCGCGGGCTCGGGCTGGGCTTACGACGAGGCGGACAATACGATCGCGATCAAAGTGCGCGATTCAGGCGCCGAAACGGCCGTTCACGTTGCGTTGACGCGCTTACAGTAAATAGGTACAGGATGACCCGTACACTTGTTCGAGGAACCTGGCCTGACTCGGTTACGTGAGTGGACAATCTGAGCCTCAGCGCGCAAAATTGGAACTGCGCTTGATAGCCTTATTTGGAGAGTATTGCGATGTCAGAACCCACGAGGGAAGAGCTACTGGCTCGGATTGCCGAACTGGAAAAGGAATCCGTGGGCCGAAAGCGAGGCGCGGTCGAATTTCGGGTGAGCGAGAAGGGCGGGGTCAGCGTATATGGCCTTGGCCGTTTTCCGGTAACACTCTACCAGGAGCAGTGGACGCGCCTGCTCGATTCCGCCGACGCGCTCCGGGCCTTCATCGAAGAAAACAAGAGTCGACTGAAGGTGAAAAACCAGGAGAAGGGGAGCGAGTGATCAGGTCGCCTGAAATCAACATTGATCTGCGCGACGATCTGCACGAACGCGGAGGCTTGCTTATGCTGAAAGCCATGAGGCCTTGCATTTACCTTACGGCCTTCTTATTTGCAGTCTCGCTCGCAAGGGCCGCGGACCAGAACGTGTGCAAAGGCGACCCGAGCCAATGGAAGCAGCTCTTTGACGGCAAGGACCTGAGCGGCTGGAAGCACGTAGGTCCCGGCCACATGACGGTGGAAGACGGATTGATCCACACGCATGGCGGCATGGGTTTGCTTTATTGGACCGGCGGCAAGATCGGCGATTGCACACTGCACGTCGTTTTCAGGATGCGCGACGAGAATGACAACTCCGGCGTGTTCGTCCGCATTCCCCTGGAGCCGCGGGAAGAGTGGATGCCGGTGCATTACGGGTACGAAGTCCAGATCGACAATCATCCCGAGCGCTCCAGCCCGTCTGAAGACGAGTACCACTCCACCGGAATGCTATATTCCCTTACGAAACCCCTGGCGCAGGCGTGGAAGCCGGGACCGGAGTGGAACACGATGGACATCACCCTGGATGGCCCTCGCACCATCGTGATGTTGAACGGTGTTAAGGTGACCGACTTCAAAGAAGGCGATCCCGTACCGGCGCGGAAGTTTGATTTCGAGCCCCAGCGGGGACTGCGACCGAACCTCGGTTACTTCGGGCTGCAAAACCACAGCGATAACGACATCGTGTTCTTCAAAGAAGTCGCCATCAAGCCGCTAGCGAAGTGAGGCAGGACCGCCGCCATCCTGCGGGGTCCCATTCCAACCGAGGACCTGTGACTATGAGACGAAACTCTTCACGCCGTCAATTCCTGAAAACCAGCGCCGTGAGCGCCGGAAGCCTGCTGGCAGCCAAGACGATCACGCTGGAAACCGAGAGCTGGGCCGCAACCCCAGCGCTGGTTCCCGCCAGTGATCGCGTGCGCTTCGGGATGATCGGGATTGGGATGCAAGGCTCCGGCCTGCTTCCCAATGCGATCAGCCTGCCGGGCGTGGAATGCGTGGCCGCCGCTGACCTCTACGACGGCCGCCACACTCTGGCTAGGGAGATCACCGGCAATCCCAGCCTGCCGGTCACACGGCGCTACCGGGAGCTGCTCGACCGCAAGGACATCGATTGCATTGTGGCGGCGGTGCCGGATCACCACCATAAGCACGTGGTGGTGGACGCTTGCAACGCGGGTAAGGACATCTACTGCGAGAAGCCTATGTCCCACACCGCCGAGCAGGGCTTCGAGATGGTGGAAGCAGCGCAGAAGAACAACCGCATCGTGCAGATTGGCTCGCAGCGCGTCAGCTCAGTGCTTTGTGCAAAGGCCCGCGAGCTCTACCACAACGGCGCCATCGGCGACGTGGAGATGGTGGAGCTGAGCTATGGCCGCAACGATCCGAACGGCGCCTGGGAGTATCCGCCGCCGCTCGATGCCTCCCCGGAAACCGTGGATTGGGACACCTGGCTGAACGACGCCCCCAAAATCCCTTTCGACAAGTACCGGTTTGCGCGCTGGCGCTGCTGGAAGGAATACGGCACTGGTGTTGGCGGCGACTTGATGGTGCATCTGATCAGCGGAATGCAGGTCACGCTGGGATGGAATGAGCCGCCCCGCTCGGCTTCAGCTTTGGGCGGCATCTTCCGCTGGAAAGATGGTCGCAACATGCCGGACCTTCACCTGGTGCTCTTCGACTACCACGGAGTCCCAGTCTATGTGCGCCTCGGGCTCGGAACCGAAACTCCTGAACTCGCACGTTTCATGGGTCCGAAAGGCATTCTGGACGCAGGCGAGTTTGAACTTCGCTACTCGCCCCAGAAGGGCGTGGACACCGCGCCCAGCTACTACTCGGGTGGATTCCCGCAAAAGATGCGCGAGGAATATGTGCGCCAGTGGCATGCCGAGCATGATCCCAAGCCCGGGCAGGAGCCGCTCACCGATGACACACTCTATCGCGGCAACGACTGGGACGACGTCAGGCCGCACTTGTGGAATTTCTTCCAGGCGGTGAAGTCGCGCAAGCCTGTGACCGAAGATGCCGTCTTCGGAAATCACGCCGCGATCGCATGCCACATGGCGAATGAATCGTACTTCCGCAAGAAGCCGGTGTTCTGGAATGCTGCTTCGCGCAGCATTGAGAGCTAGGGGCTCCGCCAGCCCGGTGGCCACTCATTACGCAGAATCAGGCCCCTCCCGAAGCGGACGCAGTCAGCTTATCGATTACCGCTGCAGCGAACTGTGCTGTGCTGCTGTTGCCTCCTAGGTCCGGGGTCCGCACATGTCCTTCACCGCTGACAGCCTCCAGTGCAGCCATCATTCGCTCCGACGCGGCCGTCTCGCCGAGATGTTCCAGCATGAGGGCGGCCGCCCAAATGGCAGCAATCGGATTTGCGATGCCGCGACCCGCAATGTCCGGTGCGCTGCCGTGCACCGGCTCGAACATGGGCGGACCGAGTCGCGCGGCGGGATCGCGGGCGGCGGCGGGATTCAGGTTGGCGCTGGCGGCGAGACCCAGGCTGCCTTGCAAGGCTCCCCCCAAGTCCGTGAGGATGTCGGCAAACAAATTGGAAGCCACAACCACGTCCAGGGTTTCGGGGTGAGTGACCATGCGGGCGGCGAGGGCATCGACGTGATAGTTCGAAACAGCAACGTCGGGATATTCCTTCGATAATTCGCGGAGCACGTCATCCCACAATACCATCGTGTACTGCATGGCATTGGACTTCGTGGCGCTTGCCAATCGCCTGCGCGGGCGGTGCCGGGCTAGCTCGAACGCGTAGCGCAGGACGCGCTCCACCCCTTTGCGCGTAAACACCGACTGCTGGACCGCCACCTCGTCCGCCGTGCCCCGTTTGAACCTGCCGCCCAGGCCGCAGTACTCGCCCTCGGTGTTTTCGCGAACAAAAATCATGCGGATGTCTTCGGCAGTCTTGCCGCGCAGAGGCGGATTGAGACCCGGCAGGATTTGCACCGGACGAAGGTTGACGTACAGGTCAAATTCGAAGCGGATGCGCAGGAGGAGATCACGCAGCGAGACGTGGTCGGGGACGCTGGTTCGCGGCTGATCGGTTGGAGCGATGGCGCCGAGCCCGATGGCGCCCAGCAGAATGGCGTCAAAAGGGCGGAGCCGATCAAGGCCGTCCGGGTCCATCATGCGGCCGCTGCGGAGGTAGTATTCACAGCCCCACTCGAACGACTGAAACGAAAGGCCGAAGCCACGTTCAGCAGCTTTCAGCACATCGACCGCGGCGGGCACAACCTCCTTGCCGATGCCGTCACCGGGAATAAGAGCGATACGATGAGTTTTCATTGGATAAGTCCTCCGAGGGCCATGGAGCCAAAGCCACGACATTGTGTCCGCGGCTCACGAAAAAGCTTCCCGCGCACAAGTACGAATATGCAATCTTAGACTCGTGGAGTGTCCCGCGACAATGCGAACCGACATCAAGCGCTCCGAGCCGAGAGGCGTCTCGCTGCCGCGACAGGATTGGCTTTCGCTGACGGGCATCGCCTCGGCGGCCCGTCTGCTATAATTTGAGGGTATGCTGCTGTCTGACGCTCGACATCATCGCGGTCACCGATTGCCCCCACTGCCGCGGCTAGCCGGGCGCTGACAGCAATCCTGAGTACAGCAAGCGTCATAGGCCCGCCAATGGTAGCGGGCTATTTTATTTGAAGCGTTTACCGGAGAGGGCAAGTGAACCTCGACTTCAGCAAGCTTGATGGACTCGTGGCCGCGGTGATCCAGGACCACTCCAGTGGACGCGTCCTGATGGTAGGTTTCATGAACGAAGAAGCCTTCAGTCGAACGGTGGAATCAGGCTACGTGACGTTTTTCAGCCGCTCTCGAAACAAGCTCTGGATCAAAGGCGAGACTTCGGGACACCGCTTGAAGGTGCAAGCGATCTCCACCGATTGCGACCGCGACGCGCTGCTAGTGAAAGTGGAGGCTTTCGGACCCGGTGTCTGCCACGAAGGCTATGAGAGTTGCTTCTTCCGCCGACTCGAAGGTGGCAAATGGGTCGAGAGCGAGCCGCGGAGCTTCGATCCCGAGGCCGTCTACGCGCCTGCGCTTGACAAGCCGCAACAGGACAAGCGATGAAGCTGAGACTCGGCATACCCAAAGGGAGCCTCGAGAACGCCACCATCGATTTGTTTCGCCGCGCCGGTTTCCACATCACGACCTCGAGCCGTTCCTACTTTCCAGCGATCGACGATCCCGAGATTGAGTGCATGTTGATCCGGGCCCAGGAAATGGCCCGATACGTCGAGGATGGCGTGCTGGACGCAGGCCTCACCGGACGCGACTGGGTTGCGGAAACAGGTGCGACCGTGGCCACGATCGCCGATCTGGTTTACGCCAAGCATAGCTTCGGCAAGGTGCGCTGGGTGCTCGCGGTGCCCGAGGGATCTCCGTTTCATTCGGCGAAAGACCTCGAAGGCAAGGTGATCGCGACGGAACTCGTGGAGACCACGCGGAGGTATCTGGCGGCGAACGGGGTTCATGCCAAAGTGGAGTTCAGTTGGGGCGCCACGGAAGTAAAGCCGCCTGAACTGGCCGACGCCATCGTCGAAGTCACCGAGACCGGCGCCTCGCTTCGGGCCAACAAGCTGCGCATCATCGAGACGGTGCTGGAATCAAACACGCAGTTGATTGCGAATTGCAACGCAATAAAGGACGAGTGGAAGCGACGGAAGCTGGATGACATCCGGACGCTGCTCGAGGGCGCCATCAATGCGCTCGGCAAAGTAGGACTGATGCTAAACGTCCACCGCGACAGCCTGCACAGTGTGCTTGGCGTGCTTCCTGCGCTCAAGCGTCCTACCATCTCGCAGCTGAGTGATCAGGAATGGCTGGCGGTGAACACGATTTTGGACGAGTCTGCAGTCCGCAGCCTGATCCCGCGCCTGAAGGAAGCCGGAGCGCAGGGGATTGTGGAGTATCCGCTCAACAAGATCGTGATGTAGCGGGCACCGGCATGATCCGTATTCTTGATCATCGCGCAGCGCACGAGCTTCTGGAGCGGAAGGTTGCGCGCCTGCATCAGGCCGAGAAAATCGTGGCGCCGATTCTGGAGGCCGTGCGCGACGGCGGCGACTCTGCGCTCGTCGAATACTGCCGGAAGCTCGACGGATTCACCGGCGAGAGCATCGTCGTGCCTCCCGAAGACTGTAGGTCGGCGCTTCGCCGCCTCGACCCCCGGTTTCTCTCTGCGGTCGGGGTGGCCGCGCGCAATATCCGCGAATATGCGCAGGCCCAGCTTCCGGAAGAGCGCTTGATCCAGTATCCCGACGGCCGCCGTCTCGGGCAGATCGTGCGCCCGCTTGATTCGATGGGCGCCTACATCCCGGGCGGACGGTATCCACTGCCGTCCACCCTGCTGATGACCGTAATTCCCGCGCTAGCAGCCGGTGTCCAAAAAATCGTGGTTGCCTGCCCGAGACCGGGCAGCGAAATCCTCGGCACGGCGGCTTACCTTGATGTCCCGTGTCTATTCCGCATGGGTGGAGCACACGCCATCGCCGCCCTGGCATACGGAACTGCCACCGTGCCCAAAGTGGATCGAATCGTGGGCCCGGGCAATGTCTATGTGGCCGCGGCCAAGAAGATGCTTGCGGGCGAGACCGGCATCGATTTCGTCGCCGGCCCCACTGAGATCGTGATCATCGCGGGTGAAGGCGATGCCGTGCATCTTGCCGCTGACATGCTGGCCCAGGCGGAGCACGATGCGGACGCCTCCGCGGTCCTGCTAACCACTTCGCGATCTTTGGCCGAAGCGGTCGCGGCGGAGATCGAGCGGCAATTGGCCAATCTGCCCACGGCCGCCGTGGCCGGCGAAGCGATCGCGCGAAACAGCGCAATCGTGCTTTTCGAGCGGATCGAACAGGCCGCGGAATTCGCCAATGGGCTCGCGCCTGAACATCTGGCCTTGCACGATCCGAGTTTGCTTCCCGCCATCCGGCACGCGGGCGGCATCTTCCTGGGTGCGAACAGCCCCGAGGCTGCAGGCGATTACGCTTCCGGTCCGAATCACGTGTTGCCTACCGCCGGGGCTGCTCGGCTGCGCGGCGGGCTTTCGGCGGCGGACTTTGTGAAGGTGATCTCGGTGCAGGAGCTGTCACCGCACGCGCTCGAGCGGCTTGCTCCGGCCATCACAACGCTGGCTCGCGCCGAGGGCCTGGAGGCGCACGCCCGCTCCGTGGAGGTGCGGCTCCATGGCTGATGGGTCCGCGCCCAGAACTACTGCGTTGCGACCGCGGCGCGCTGTGCTCGCCATGGCTCCGTACTCTCCGCCGACGGCAGGTCGCGCGGGCAAGCTGCGGCTCGACTTCAATGAAAACACGATAGGCTGCTCGCCGCGTGTCATCGAATACTTGAAAGGGCGCTTGAGCGAGAGCCATCTCGCTACCTATCCCGAATACGATGAGGCGCGGCGTGATCTGGCCGCGTTCTTCGGCATCGATGAGCGGGAGTTGCTGCTCACCAACGGCACCGACGAAGCCGTCCAGCTACTGGTGAACACCTACGTGGACGACGGCGATGACGTGCTGCTGCTGCGGCCCTCCTACGCCATGTACCGCTTCTACGCGGAGCTGGCAGGAGCGTCAATTCGGGAGGTGCATTATCGCAACATCGATCTGGCGTTCCCGCTCGAAGAGCTATTGGAAGCAGTGCAGCCTTGGACGCGTCTCGTCATGCTGGCGAATCCTAACAATCCCACGGGCAGCGGCGTCGCACTCGATGAAATCGAACGCATTCTGGACCGTGCCTCGCAGGCCGCGGTTCTGATTGACGAAGCGTACTTCGAGTTTTGCGGGGTGACAGCGCTGAGGCTGGTTCGGAAGCGTCCGAACTTGTTTGTGAGTCGCACGTTCTCGAAGGTGTATGGCATGGCGGCGATGCGTTGCGGCTGCCTGATCTCCCAGAGGGAGAACGCACAATATCTGTCCAAGGCCCAATCCCCGTATAGCGTAAACGCGCTGGCCGTGCTGGCCGCGGGCGCCGCCGTGCGGGATCAGCAGTACGTGGCCGAGTACGTGAATGAAGTGCTGGCGGGGCGCGATGTCGCTTACGAGGGCCTCGCCCAGCTCGGCATCCGTTCCTATCCGAGCCAGGCGAACTTTATTCTCTTCGACGCCGGCGAGCGCGCCGGTCGTTTGCGCGATCAATTGCGGGATTGCGGGATTCTGGTGCGCGATCGCAGCTACGAATTGCCCGGGTGCGTACGCGTCACGATCGGCACCCGGCCGCAGGTCAGCCGGTTTCTCGAGGAGATGGAGAGACTCTGGTAGATCACCCATGAACGCAGATCCTCTAATCGTCTTTGACATGGACGGTGTGCTCGTGGAGGTCACGGAGTCATACCGTGACACAATTGTCGCCACCGTGAAGCACTTCACGGGCCGCGAGATCACGAATCTGATGATTCAGGAATACAAGAACAGCGGAGGCTTCAATAACGATTGGAGGCTTTCGCACCAGATCACGCACGACCTCGGCGTGGAAGTGGACTACCCGGTCGTGGTGGAGAAGTTCAAAAGCATCTTCTGGGGCAACGGCACCGATGGGCTGATTCTGCGCGAGAAATGGATCGCCAACGCCGGCTTACTCGAGCGGCTGCAGGAACGGTTCGGGCTCGCCATTTTCACCGGACGGATGCCGGATGAGGTTGACGACACGCTCGGCCGTCTGGCGCCCCATTTGAGGTTTAATCCAATCATTCGGACGGGAGACGTTGCCAGGGGCAAGCCTGCGCCTGACGGTCTGGTTCGCATCGGCGAACTTGTGCCGGATCGCGAGCTGATCTACGTGGGCGACACGGTGGACGATGCCCGCACCGCCCGCGCCGCCGGCATCCGTTTCGTCGGGATTGCCGCCCGCACGCAGCCTTGCCGCGGCGAGTTGGTGCGGTTGTTCAAAGAGGAACGGGCGCTGCACATTCTGGAGAGCATCAACCAGCTCGAGTCCGTCTTATGAGATCCGCCGCCGTGGAGCGCAATACGAAGGAGACGCAAATCAGCGGCAAACTCCGTATCGAGGGCCGGGGCCGCTACGAGATCTACACTGGCGTGCGCTTTCTCGATCACATGCTGGAGCTTTTCGCGAAGCACGGCGGCTTCGATCTGACACTCCACGCCCAAGGCGATCTCGATGTGGACCAGCATCATACGGTTGAAGATACAGGCATCGTTCTCGGCCAGTTATTTGCAAAGGCGCTGGGCGATCGCCGCGGGATTAATCGCGCCGGCTACTTCGTGATGCCGATGGATGAGACCTTGGCTGTGGTGGCGCTCGACTTGAGCGGCCGCCCGGCGCTGGTCTACAAGGATCGGGTGGGAGTGCGCCAGGTGGGGGATCTACAGGCAGAGCTTCTGGAGGATTTCTTTGGCGGATTCGTGAATCACGCCAATGCCAATCTGCATGTTAAAGTGCTGGAGGGGCGGTCAAGTCACCATAAGGTTGAAGCCGTCTTCAAGTGCTGGGCGCGAGCGTTGAAATACGCCTGTTCGCGAGACAAGAGCCTGCGCGGACAACTTCCTTCGACGAAAGGGCTGCTGTGATCGCGATTCTCGACTACGGCGCCGGTAACCTGCGCTCGGTGGCGAATGCCCTGCGCGCGCTTGCCGTGCCGCATCAAGTGGCGCAGGACGCTCCGGGCCTGCTGCGCGCAGACAAGATCGTTCTGCCGGGAGTCGGCCACTTCGGCCAGATGATGCGGGCGCTCGACGCCATGCAAGTTCGAGACACTCTGCTGGCACGGATTCGCGCCGGTGTTCCTTTCTTGGGTATCTGCCTTGGCCTGCAGGCGCTTTTCGAGCGTAGCGAGGAAGCGCCGGAGGCATTGGGACTCGGCCTGTTTCGAGGCAGCGTCAGGAAGTTTCAGGGCGACATGCGCGTGCCGCACATGGGTTGGAATCAGATCGAGCCCCGAGCTGAGGCGCCTCCATCGGCACTGCTCGAAGGATTGCCTCTTGAGCCCTACGTCTACTTTGCTCACAGCTACTACGCACCCGTCGAGCACTCCACCTCCGCCACTTGCGCATACGGAGGCGTGTTTTTCACGGCCTCGCTCGAGTGCGAGAACGTCGTTGCGATTCAGTTCCATCCCGAGAAATCCGGCGCGATCGGCCGGAGAGTGCTGCAGAACTTTGCTGAACTCTGAGCGATCGATGCTTGCCAAGAGGATTATCCCGTGCCTGGACGTCACCGATGGTCGCGTGGTGAAGGGCGTGCACTTTGTCGATCTGCGGGACGCCGGCGACCCGGTGGACCTCGCGGAGCGGTACGATCTGCAGGGGGCGGACGAATTGGTCTTTCTTGACGTTACGGCGTCGAGCGATCAACGCGAGATTATGGCCGGTATGGTGGCGCGCGTGGCCGAGCGGGTGTTCATCCCGCTGACCGTGGGGGGTGGCATTCGCACCGTGGAGGATGCCCGCAGGATTCTGCTGGCGGGGGCGGACAAAGTGAGCGTCAATACCGCCGCCGTGCGCCGGCCGGAGCTGATCCGTGAGCTAAGCGAGGAGTTCGGCAGCCAGGCGGTTGTCCTCGCTATCGACGCCCGCCGCTGCGGCGCCGGTTGGAGCGTCTTTACGCGGGGCGGACGCGATAACGAGGGAATCGACGCGGTGGAGTGGTCGGCGCGCGGCGGGCAATTGGGCGCTGGCGAGATCCTGTTGACCTCCATGGACGCCGACGGCGTGCAATCCGGATTCGACTGCGAGCTCACGCGAGTCGTCGCCGCCGCCACCCACATCCCGGTGATTGCGTCCGGGGGCGCCGGACGCCCCGAGGACTTTCTCGAAGTGCTGACGAGCGGAAACGCGGACGCGGCGCTGGCCGCCTCCATCCTTCATTACGGCGCGCATACGGTGGCCGGTTTGAAAGAGTTCCTGGCCCGTAACGGTGTCCCGGTTAGGCCGGCAGCATGATCATTCCCTGCATCGACCTCATGGACGGCAAGGTTGTCCAGCTGGTGCAGGGCCGCGAGAAAGCGCTGGAAGGCGACGCGCCGCTCGAGATGCTGCGCAAGTTCGCGAGCTTCTCCGAAATCCAAGTGATCGATCTGGACGCCGCCCTCGGCAAAGGATCGAATGACGCTGTGGTGGAGTTGCTGGCGGCGCGCGCGGTAACCCGGGTGGGTGGCGGAGTGCGGACCGTGGAGCGCGCCGAGCGCTTGGTGATGCAAGGCGCAAGCAAGGTGATCGTCGGCACGGCAGCCTTCAAAACAGACGGAGCCAATACGGAGTTTCTCGGTGGGCTCGCGGCCGCCATCGGACGCGAGCGCGTAGTGATCGCCCTCGATTCCAAGGGCGGCCGCATCGTGGTGAAGGGCTGGCGCGAGGCTACACCCCTAGCCGCCGAAGACGTGCTCCGCCAGCTTGAGCCTTACTGCGCCGGTTTCCTGTGCACCTACGTGGATAAAGAAGGCACGCTCGAGGGAACGGACCTCGACTGGCTCCGCCGTCTGCGCGCCGCCACGAACCATGAACTCACCGCAGCAGGTGGCATCGCCAGCCTTGATGAAATCCGGCAGTTGACCGCGTGGGGCCTCCACTGCGCGCTCGGCATGGCGATCTACACTGGTCGTCTCAGCCTCGAAGATCTTGCCCGGGTTGCTGTTTGACGCCGTCGCCATCGGGCCTTGTGAGCGCCCTCCAGTTTTTTTGCGCGCCGCCGCTGAGCCCGGACCTTCGCAGTGGTCGCGGCAACACCCACAGGGTATTTTCCAAACTCCGTGCTCTTTGTCTCTGTCAAGCCTTCACGGTTGAGGGAAACTGAAAAGAGTAGGCCAACGCCCCGGTTGAATTGCCGCACGACACGAACGGGTGGTGTTTCAGCTTCCTTCGAACCTCGCTGCGTCGACTGCTCTTGGAGCCGTTGCGGAAGCTGGCTCCCGGCTGTAGACTGAAATCCAGTTGGCGCGAACGCGGCCGACCCGATCCATCTGCCTCAGGGGCCTTGTCTCCACAGGCTCGAAGGAGTTCCTATGTTGCCAGCAGTTCGGTCTGAGTGGGTGAGACAGCGCACGGGACCCGTGAGGACCCAAATGCACTACGCCCGCCGGGGCGTGCTCACGGCGGAAATGGAGTGCGTCGCCCACCGCGAGCATCTTTCGGCGGAAGATGTGCGGATGGAAGTGGCGCGCGGCCGCATGATCATTCCCGCTAACGTCCATCACGTCGAACTCGAGCCCATGGGCATCGGGATCGCCGCGAAGTGCAAGATCAACGCCAACATCGGCAATTCCGCTACCACCTCGAACATCGATCAGGAGGTGGATAAGCTGCGCACGGCGGTGAAGTACGGCGCCGATACCGTGATGGACCTTTCCACCGGAGGCGACATCCACCAGATTCGCGAAGCCGTGATCCGCAACAGCACGGTACCCATCGGCACAGTTCCCATTTACGAGGCCATCTCGCGCGTGACGCACGTCCGCGATCTTACGCCGGCGCTGATGCTGGAAGTGATCGAGGAGCAGGCGAAGCAGGGCGTGGACTACATGACCATCCACGCCGGCGTCTTGCGCGAGCACGTGCCGCTCACGCGCCATCGCATTACGGGCATCGTGAGCCGCGGCGGCGCACTGATGGCGCAGTGGAGCGTAGAGAACAATCAGGAGAACTTCCTATACACCCATTTCGAGGACATCTGCAGGATCTTCCAGAAGTATGACGTCTCATTTTCGCTGGGGGACGGGTTAAGGCCGGGCTCGATCGCAGACGCGAGTGACCCCGCGCAGTTCGCGGAATTGAAGACTCTGGGCGATCTCACGCGCAAGGCCTGGGAGTACGACGTTCAAGTGATGATCGAGGGTCCGGGCCACATCCCCATGGACCAGATCAAGCTCCAGGTGGATAAGGAAATGGAGCTGTGCAGCGAAGCCCCGTTCTACACTCTGGGGCCGCTCGTCACCGACATTGCTCCCGGCTACGACCACATCACGTCCGCCATCGGCGCGGCCATGATCGGTTGGCACGGCGCGTCCATGCTTTGCTACGTGACGCCCAAGGAGCATCTGGGTCTGCCCAATAAGCACGATGTGCACCAGGGGATCATCGCCTACAAGATCGCCGCGCACGCCGCCGACGTGGCCCGGCATCGTCCCGGGGCCCGCGATCGTGACGACGCGCTCAGTTATGCCCGCTTTCTGTTCGACTGGAACAAGCAGTTTGACCTCTCGCTCGATCCCGAGACCGCGCGCGCCATGCACGACGAAACCCTGGCCGATGACTATTACAAGGACGCGGCCTTCTGCTCGATGTGCGGTCCGAAGTTCTGCTCCATGAACACCACTCAGGTGATGGAGAAGCACCTCGGGCTCGACCAGAAGGATCGGGAAGAGAAGTACCAGGAGTTGCTGGCCAAGGTAGGCAACTGAGAGCAGGACGATGGAGGAGCACGAGGATGAACGTCACTCTTAGCGGGGATGTTGAAAAACGCATCGAGGATCTGGTGCAGCGCGGCGCCTATCCAAGCGCGGATGCTCTGGTCCAGGAGGCGCTCGGATCGTTTCTGGATGTCGAGAGCGAGGAGGATTTAGAATCTGTGCGTCGCCGCATCGCGGTCGCGGAGGCAGAAATCGATCGCGGTGAGTTCATGTCATACGACGCCGGCAATATTGGGGAGTTCGCGAATGATATTAACGCCCGGGGACAGAAAAGACTCGACGAGCTTCGTAAGGCGAATCCGAACGGATGAGCAAACTTCGGATCGCTCGCAGCGCCGTCGCCGATCTTGATGACATTTGGCTCTACATTGCGAGACAGCAGAGCATCGAGGCGGCTGAGCGTGTGATCGGCGTGCTGACAGGCAAATTCTCCCTGCTTGCCGCTTCGCCCGGCATCGGTCGCCGCCGCCCCGAGCTAGGCCCGGACATTCGAAGCCTCCCTGTACAGAACTACCGGATTTACTACCGCCAGGAGACGCGGGGCGTATTGCGGATCCTATACGTCCGCCATGCCAAACGAGAGGAATCAAATCTCCCGCGACAGGCAACGCAGGCTGCTGAGTCTTAGCAGTGCCTGCGGAACCAAAGGGGGAAGTCGAAATATCAGGCTCGTGCCGCAGCCTGGGCCGCAGTGGATTCCTCAGCGGGCTTATTCCACGCCATCATGGTGCGAAGCTGTTTGCCAACCTGCTCGATCAGGTCGTTCGTGGCTGCGGAGCGCATCTCCAGAAACTTCTTCCGGCCGCTCGCATTCTCGTCCATCCACTCTTTAGCGAAGGCGCCGCTCTGGATGCCGGCCAGGATCTTCTGCATGGTCGCGCGCACGTGGTCGTCAACCACCATAGGGCCGCGCGTGTAGTCGCCGTACTCGGCGGTGTCGCTCACCGAATAGCGCATGTACTTGATGCCGCCCTGGTAGATGAGGTCCACGATCAGCTTGAGCTCGTGCAGGCACTCGAAATAGGCGATCTCGGGCTGGTATCCGGCCGCTACCAGCGTGTCAAATCCCGCCTTGATGAGGGCCGAGACGCCGCCGCAGAGGACGCTCTGCTCACCGAAGAGGTCCGTCTCGGTCTCTTCTTTGAAGGTCGTGCGAATCACGCCCGCTTTCAGCGAACCGAGGCCGAGAGCGTAGGCTAGACCGGTCTGCTCGGCGTGGCCTGTGGCGTCCTGCTCGACCGCCAGGAGCGACGGAACCCCGATCCCTTCGCGAAAAAGTTCACGGAGGCGATGTCCCGGCGACTTGGGCGCCACCATGATGACGTCCACCGAAGACGGTGGCGTGACGTACTTGAAATGAATGCTGAAACCGTGCCCGAATAACAGCGTCTTGCCCGGGCTGAGATTGGGCGCGATGCTCTCCTGGTAGACGCCGGGCTGCAGGTGATCGGGAATCAGAAACGAGATCACGTCGCCGCGCTTCGCCGCTTCAGCCGGCTCGAACACTTCCAGTCTCTCCGCCTGAACTTTGGCCCGCGAAGCGCTGGTCGTGGGTAGACCGACGATCACCTTCAGGCCGCTGTCACGCAAATTCAAGGCATGAGCATGGCCTTGGCTGCCATAGCCGATCACGGCGATGGTTTTGCCATCAAGGTGCTTGAGATTTCCGTCCTTCTCGTAGTAAACCGTTGCCATTTCTGTGTCCTCCTTGCCGTCGGCTCGCTGCTCTCAGTGCCCAAGAGAGTCCAAACGGTCTTTGGTCGTTCTATTGTTGACTGTCGAGGTAAGCGATAAGCCCCTTGACGTCATCCTGGGTGAACTGGAAATGCGGCATGCCCCCCTTATCCATTCCGGCGGTGGGATGGTTGAAGAGGTCGAACAACTGTTCAGCCGTGCGCTTCTTCCCGATTCCCGCTAGCTTGGGTGCCATCGGGGTGCCCGCTCCGCCCGCGCCGTGGCAGGCATTGCACGCATGCGATTCGAAAGTTTCTTGCCCCGCTGCCACGGCGTCATCCGGGACGGCAGCGCCTGCGCCTAGCGCGGCCACTGAGGCGGCCGTGGCGGCCGGTCCCGTAGGGAGAGGCGCGCCTTGCCGCTCCGGTTTGAAGGGCTCCTGCATGTACTCCTTCGTCTGCCGATCCTGAAGCGCGAGCTGCTTGGCCACGGCGGGATCGTGAGCGTCGGCGTAGTAGCTCCAACCCTCCATAATAATCAATCCGCCGAAGATCAAAGCGAACAGTCCTACCGCAAGCGGGCGTTTCCATGGCCGCCGCTCAGCACGACGGTCGATGAAGGGCAGACCCACGAAGAGCACGACAACGATCAATGGGATCACCCCGATCCCGACCACCACGGAGCTTCCCGTCCAAAGCTTTAGCCACTGAAAGAGCGAGCGGTAATACCATTCCGGTCGCGGCAGGAATTGTGTGTCGGCGGGGTTAGCCTCGGGTCCCAGCACGGCCGGATACAATAACGCCAGCGACCCTAAAATCACGATTACGAACAGGGCAAGGCCGAGGTCCATCAGCAACTGCCGGGGGTAGAAGCTCTGGGTGGGAAGCTTGGGGTGGAACGAATCCTCATTCATGGGACCGGCGGGACCCGCTTTGCGAAACAAAAAAATGTGGGTGCCGATGAAAAGGAAGATCAGCCCCGGAATCATCAACACGTGAGCGACGAAAAATCGCGAGATGGTCAGAGTGCCAAGCTCGCTGCCGCCGCGCATCACTTCCTTGACTACATTCCCGACCACCGGGATCTCGCTCGGCACGTTGGTTCCGACCGCAGTGGCGAAGTAGGCCTTCTGGTCCCAAGGCAGCAAATAGCCGGTGAATGCCATACCCATGACCAGCGCGAAGAGTACGGTGCCCGAGAGCCACAGCAGTTCCCGGCGGCCTTTATAAGAACCATAGAGAAACGTCTGGCTGATGTGCAGGAGGACGATGATCACCATCGCGCTCGAGCCATATACGTGCAAGCTGCGCAGAAACGATCCCGCAGCGACTTCCTTGGCGATATAGGCGACCGTGGTATGGGCGTGATCGGCGGAAGGAACGTAGTAGAGCGCCAGAAAAACGCCCGTGATCACCTGGGAGAGGAAAACGAACAGCAGTCCCGATCCGAAGATGTAGGCATAGCGTGCGCCTCCTGGAATCGGTTCGTCCAAAGCCTCCTGCAGGAGCCCGTTCATTCCCGTACGCTGCTCGATCCAGTTCCGAAGGCCGCGCTGGGAGGCTGAGCCCTGGGAATCTGGCGCGGTTGAATCAGGAGTGGGTTCGGACATTTGCTGTTTTCCAGAGTTGAGCTAGCCGACCACTTCCTTGTCCGGGACCAGTTGCCGGAAGTACTGGTAGCGTACCATCAGGTGACCGTTCTGAACCGTTGTATCGAGGGAATCCAAACCACGCGGCGTCGGTCCCGCGATGCGCGTTCCATCGGCGGCGAAAGCGCTTCCGTGACAAGGGCAGAAGAACTGCTGCTTCTGAGTGTTCCAGGGTACTTCACAGCCGAGGTGCGGACAAACGGTCGAGAGAACCTTGAGCCGCCCTTGAGCGTCCTTCACCACATACACCGGTTTCTCGGAAACCGACTCACGCCAGCCGTCACGCTGCGAAATGCTGATCATCTTCTGAAGCGGGGCCGAAAGGTTCGAGAAGGAATCGACGGATCCCAGGTCCGACAACCCAGTGTTGGTGGCCCGTGCGAACAGCGGATACAGCGCGAAACGAACGAGGGGAACGGCCAGCAGTGCCCCGACGGCAGCCGTACCGACCCCGACCAATATGCCCACAAACGAGCGCCGTGCAGTCAAAACGGCTTCCTTCGATCCTTGTTCAACTTCATTCTCGGTGCTGGTCTCCGGTTCCATGTGATCCCTTCCACTCTTCAACCCAACGCAAGATCATAACCGACTTTGGCGCCTGGGGGCCAAGCGGCTTTCCGCTAGAAGCGGAGGGGCGGGCCTTCAGCTGCCTGCCGGCCACGCCGTTTCTTGGTATGGATGAGGACGGCGCGCGGAGGCTCGGACGCCGATGTAGGGTTTCATCACATCAGGGAACAGCCTTGCGTGACTGTCAGCCAGAGTTGCACAAGAAAGGGCGCAAGTGAGTGGCGGAGCCAACCTCTTTTCGGCAATCATCAATCCATATGAAGTGGAGAGGGCTCATGAAGCGATTTGTGCCTCTGGTCTTGGTGGTTGGATTGGCGCCAGTGCTGACCGCAGCGCAGGCGCTCGACTCGCCCAACCCGACGCCGGACGCGGCCGCGCCTGCTATGACTCCCGCGCCTGGGTTGGCTCCTACAGGCGGCGTAATTCCGGGGCCGCTTTTGCCTCTGCAGGCGACCCATGCGGTGTTGTCCGGCGAAGGGCTTTTTGCCAAGGTGCTGGAGCACGATCGCATGTGCGAAGCTACCTTGCGCCAGTACTCTTCGCTGCGAACCTATTCGGTGATCAATGACAAAGGAAAGAGCTACGTTCAGGAAGTGATAGCTGTGGATTTTCACGCGCCGGACAGCAAGACTTTCGTCACGAAGTCACAGTCCGGTTCCCCGCTGGTTCGCGCTTTGGTCTTTGATCGGCTGGTGCAAAGTGAGAAAGAGACCTCTTCCGGCCGCTCCCACCGCGACAGTGGCATGAAACCGCAGAATTACATCCTCAAGCTGATCGGCGAGCAGGACGTGGGTCTGTACCACTGTCTGGTAGCGGAGGCTACGCCGAGGCGGCGCGATCGCTACCTGTTCGAAGGCCAGGTGTGGATCAGCATCGACGACTACGGAATTGTCCGGATGGCGGGGCACCCTGCAAGGCCGCTCTCGTTTTGGCTCACGCGCGCCGACTTCGTGCGGCAGTACCAGAAGGTGGGCGGCTTCTGGCTCCCCGCCGAAGACGAGACTCTGGCCCAGGTGCGTTTATACGGAAAAAAGACGCTGAGGGTCAAGTATGACGATTACCAGGTGAACGGCGCACCAAACGCGCCCGCTACGGGCTCCGGGCCGCCCTCTCCATAGCCTCAGCTTCAACCGCGTGCGCCGGCCGCTGGCGATACCAGGTGACGGTCCATCCAGCCGAGAATCGCACGGCGCATCTCGGGCAACTCCTCATGAGCGCAGTCGAAGAGCTCGATTCTGCAGTCTTCGCTGTGTCGGTCGCGGGAGTAAAGTGGCATCAGCCGGTCGCGAACGTGCTCCACACCCGCCGGCGGAGTCAAGCGATCCTTGCGGCCATTCACGCTGAGACGAGGCCGTGGAACGATCAGTTCGTTGATCTGGGATGTGCTGAAGTGCTTGAGCAGCGACGGGACGAAATAGTAGACGCCGTGTTCACTGAGACCGTTGGCCGCGATGAGAGAGTCGAAGTCGGTGAGGCAGCAGACATCCATCACCACGCGCACGCGAGGTTCCAGCGCGCCCAGCCACCAGGCTTTGGTGGAGCCCATCGACATCCCAAGAACGCCCAGCCGGCTCGCATCCACTTCAGGGCGCTCCGCGAGATAATTGAAGGCGCGAAACTCATCGAACATCATCAGGCCCCAAAGCACCTGGCCGCGCCATAGCGTGAGCTTGAACGCGTCCTCCTCGCCCTGGTGACCAATGGGCTCGCGCTTGCGCTCGCCAAAACACCAACTGTCGATCGCGAGCGTCACGATCCCTTTTTCCGCGCAGACCGGAGCGTACGCGGGCTGCACGTCGACGCCGCGCAGCAGTTGCTCCTTGCCGAGATCGTACATCCCGGCGTGCCAGTGAATGTAAAGAAGGCCGGGCGCGCGCCGCTCGCGATGGTCCGGAATCAGCAGCAGCGCCGGCACGGGCTCGATACCATTCAAGTCCAGAATCAGCCGCTGCAGAGTGTAATTCTCATGCTTCTCCGTACGAACCACTTTGGGCGGCGCAGGTTTGTGCTCCAATGGCAGATCGCCCAACAGACTCCAAAGCTCGCGCCGCCGGCGCTCCTGGTAAGCCGCGAACTCGGCCGGGGTTTGATCGAGCGAGGAAACGGCGACGCCGGCGCCGACGCTCAAAGCATCACTCGTCATAAGGCTCCCCGTGGCCAGTACGGCAGAGCATCGACTCAAGAATTCGCGCCGTCCGCCTCGAAGCGTATATTGTGCCATGCCGACTGATCTCCCTGCCGCCTCGAAATTCGATCCCGCAGGCAGCATCGCGAACTCGCCTGCGCATTATAATCTGATCGGATGCTTAGGAGAGCATAAATGCCAACAAAGCACGCCAAGATTCTGGTGATTGATGTGGGCGGCGCGCACGTCAAAGTGCGCGCTAGCGGCCGCAAGGGAGAGGTCAAGATCGTGTCGGGGCCGCGAATGACGGCCACCCTCATGGTGAAGGACGTTCTCGCTGCCACCAAGGATTGGGACTACTCGGCGGTTTCGATCGGATACCCGGGTCCCGTTCTTCACGGCTTGCCACTGGCGGAGCCTCACAATCTAGGCCCAGGCTGGGTGAAATTCAATTTTGAAAAGGCATTCGGTTGCCCGGTACGGCTCGTCAACGATGCCGCCATGCAGGCGCTGGGAAGCTACGAGGGCGGGCGGATGCTTTTTCTCGGCTTGGGCACCGGCCTCGGATCGGCGATGATCGTGGACGGAACCATCGAGCCCATGGAACTGGCCCATCTTCCTTACAAGAAGGGCCGCACTTACGAGGACTATGTTGGAGAGCGGGGACTCGAACGCTTAGGCAAGAAGAAGTGGCGCCGTCACGTATTCGACGTGGTAGAGCGGTTGAAAGCTGCACTCGAAGCCGATTACGTCGTGATAGGGGGCGGCAACGCCCGGCTTTTGAAAGCCTTGCCGCCTGGAGCGCGCCTCGGCGACAATGAAAACGCCTTCAGGGGCGGCTTTCGACTGTGGCAACAGGACATTAAGCGCTCGGAGATACCACTGCGACCCGGGGAAGCCCGTGCAGCGGTGCGGGGGCGCAAACCGAGTCCGGCGTCTTAAACTGCCGATCGCTACCGAGCCCGGTCTGGCCTACCAATCTGGCCCTGCATTCCTTCAAACAACCGCGTCGCCATGAGTTTCACTGGACTCCGCCGGCCCGCCCGGGGTACGACCGCACGCTGGCTGATTCTGCGGTCAGGAAAGACCCGGTTCCTCCCTTGCCGGTCCAAGACAAGAGATCGAAGCGGTCCCCGGCGCGGGTTTCGCGCTCTTCGACTCCGCGGAACGTGAGCGGCGCCCCGGGCCTGCAGACTTCCGGCTTATGGGTTGCCCGCAGGAAGTAAGCGGAGCCGGCGCCGGCTACTTGAGCCTGGCCCGACGGATCAACCAGCACCGCGGTGCGCTCATCGATACCGATGCCCTTGACTTGATCCACGCCCTGGTCCTGCAGGATTCGCGCCATAAACACCAGCAGGCGGCCCAGGCGATCGCGGGCCCTGAAGTGCGAATCGGTGATCACGCCCTTCATTGACGGATTTGTGAGGAACCCCCGCACGATGGTGAGTTGGCGCTCATACGGGTTGGCGAGCGCGCGGGCGGAGCTCAGGTTCGGGCCGGCGGGGGCATCGTTTTGGGCGGAGTAGACGAACTCACCCAGAACAGCGAGGCCGGCGCTGGTTCCACCACGGGGATCCCGCGGCGGATCGCTTCGTTAATCGCCCATTGCACCGGAGTCCCGCTCCAATTGTTGATGTAGTTGGCCTGATCGCCGCCGGCGATGAACAAGGCTTCCGCGCGCCTTATCGTGTCCGCAACGCGAGGCTCGCGAAGCGACGTCCCGGTCGGGGATGATGAGCGTAGCGACTGAGTTGGCATGGCACAGGTCCTTGACGTACCTGTTGTAGGAATTGTCTCCGTTGGCGCGCAGAACCAGGAAGTCGCCGCCTCCCGAGCGTGCGCACATCCAGGTGAAGGCTTGGTCGAGATCAGCGCCGCCTCCCACGAGCGCCAACCCGCCTTGAGTGTGACTCCGGCCGTCAGCAGAATTCCCCAGACGGAAATACCGGCTCTCGAGGGCAGAGCTGAGGGCAGGAAATACCGTGAGGAGCAGCACGGCGCATCGACCGAACCGGCCAACAGGTCGGAAGCAAAGTGAGCGACTAAACAATCGGCCTCCACTCCCGAGAAATGGCTCCAAACTCGAGACTCACAACTGAAGACTCAGAACTCAGTATGAATCAAAACGTGAGCCGCAGCGCCAGTTGCAGGATACGGGGCATGGGACCCCGGAAAGTCCCTGTGGACGTGATCTGCCCGAAGGTGGCGCTATCCACATTGATATCTGGCGTGGCCCACTCCGCATGGTTGAGCACGTTGAAGGCTTCGATTCGAAACTCCGACTTCAGCCGCTCCCCCACCAGGGGCGTGGTCTTGGCCAGCGCCAGGTCAAAGTTGGTCTGAGCGGGACCGCGCAGCGCGTTGCGGGGCAGCGAACCGTAAGTGCGAAGCTGCGGATAATCCGTGCCGAAGTTGGGATCGTTGACGAATTCGGTGGTGGAGAAGCTGGCGGGGTTGAACCAGAAATTGCCGGTGTTGGCTACGCCGTCCTGGGCGCTGCCTGCCACTCCGTTGAATGTCTGGTCATGCTTGGGATTGTAGTAGGTGACAGGCGCCACCAGATTGGCGTGCACGGAATAGGGATCGCCCGCGCCCGAGGGTCCGGTTGCAGTGTAGTTGAGGGCGTAAGGAAGGTTCGCCGAAACGTCGATGGGGAATCCTGTCCGGTAGGTGATGATGGGATACAGACTCCAGCCTTGCGTCAGCCGCTTGGGACCCGAGGCCCAGGCGCGATCGAACGGCACGTCCCAGCCGCCGCTGAACACGATCCGGTGCCGGATGTCGGCGTCGGACGAGGCCCGGAAAGCGTCCGGCGAGTACGTTGGCACGATCGAGTTCCGTTGCCGGAAGCCGGAGGCGTTATCGATGCTATGCCCATACGTGTAGGCCAGCGTGAAGTAGGTGGAGCCGAAGAAACGGGAGCTGAAAGGCTGACGTGTCAAGTTGGTCTCCAGGCTGTTGTAGTCGGCGTTGGAAATATTCTTGAATTCGGGCGCGGTGGCGAAGCTGCACGTCCCTGAAGTGGCGGTGCAGGTGCTGTTGCCCGGGGTCAGGTTCAGGATGCGATCCGTAGTGCCAAGCAGCATCGGGTTCACATCCTGCAGCGCGGTGAGCCCGTGGGAGCTGCTGCCTACATAGCTCGTCTCCCAGACCAGGTTCTTCGCGAGCTCCCGCTGCACGCTAAGATCGTACTGGTAGGTATACGGCGTTCTCAAGTGCGGATCGACGTAGTATACGAACCCGGAGCTGCCGAAGGGCAGGAATCCCGCGGCGCCGAAGTCGATGTCGTGGTTCGGGGGCCTGGATGGGAAGGAATTGGGAACCCCGGCCGCCACATAGGGTTGCGTGAGGTAGTTCACCTCGGAAGCGGGATTGCCGGAAAGGGAGTTGAAGAACAGGCCGGCGCTGCCCACAAAGGGCGGCTGACCATTGAACTGAAGATTGTCCTCGGCCTTCAGGATGTCATAGAAGAGCCCCCAGCCGCCCCGAATGCTGGTCTTGCCGTCGCCCTTCGGGTCCCAGGCGAAGCCAAAGCGAGGCGCGAAGTTGGTCTTGTCGGGGAAATTCACGCCCGTGGGAGCGCCAGGGTCGCCGGGAAACACCAATCCCACCGGAGCGCCCGGAAACACGGTGGAGCGCTGGCCGGGGATGATTGAAAACGTGCGGCCTTGAGTATCGGATTTCGGCGTGCTGAACTCGTAGCGCAGCCCCAGGCTCAGCACCAGGTTCCGGCGCGCGTGCCATTCATCCTGGGCGAAGGCGTAAGTGGACTTGCTGCGCACATTGGACGGCGCCTGCGCGCCCTGGAAGTATTGATAAGGGAGGCCCACCAGGAAATCAGCCAGCGAATTGCCGGTTCCGATGCCGCCCGGCCCGTAAAAATCGAATTCTCCATCCACGATGAAGTCGTATAGCAGATTCTCCTGGTAGGGAGAGAAGCTGGCCCCGAATTTCCAGGTGTTCTGCCCTTGCACCCAAGTCAGAGTGTCCGCGAAGACGAAGGTATTCTCCACATAGTCCGTGGGACCGTTCTCGCTGAAGCCGACCTGCAGGCCAGTGTCGAAAAAGAGGTTCGTGATGCCGGTGGACCGGTCCGGCGTGATTCCGATGCCAAGCTCAGACGGCGTGGGCGTCTGGCGATCCGGATGGTCGGTCAGATAGTTTGTACGATGCGCCGTAACGCGGGCCTCGTTCAGCAAGGTTGGCGAGAATGTATGCGTGTACGCGTAGGTTGAGAAATAAGTGTGGCTGTCGCTCAAGTCCGGAAACCCGCTGACGGTGCTGTATGGGAAAGGATTCAAAACGGGATTGCGATTGAATCCGAGCGTTGCCGTGATGTGATCCCGCGTGTTGATGTTGAAGTCGAGCTTGCTGGTGATCTCGTCGCGTGTGTCGCTGGCCGCGCCCTGCGAGGAGTAAAGCCCCGTGGGCGACGTCGGAATCAGGCCCGCCTTGATGTAAGCCTGGGCCACGCTATTGATCTTGGTGGGATCGATGATGGCCTCCGCGGCCAGGCTCGGGTCCGGCTGAAAGTAGGGATACTGCTGCAGGAAGGCTGCCACGTTGGGGTCCGGACTGCCGTTGTCGGAGAAATTGCCCTGAAGCTGCTGCGGCGTGAAGGTAGTCACCGGGGTCGCGGTCTGGGTCTGCACCTGCCGCTGCCCTTGATATCCCACAAAGAAAAAGAAGCGGTCCTTGCCGTTGATCACGCGCGGAATGGTGATGGGTCCGCCCAGCGTACCGCCGAACTGGCTGCGTTTCAAGATCTCTTTCGGCAGGCCGTCCGCGTTATTGAAGAACGTGTTGGCATTGAAATCGTCATTGCGCAGGTACTCGAAGGCGCTGCCGTGGAGACGATTCGTGCCGGATTTGGTCACCACGCTGATGATGCCGCCGGCGTTGCGCCCGTATTCCGCGGTGTAGTCGCTTGTGAGCAGACGGAATTCGGCCACCGTGTCCGGGTTCGGGTCATAGACGTTGCTGTTGTCGAGCAGATCGTTGTTGAGGCCGCCGTCGAGCAGGAACGTGACCGAATCGGTGCGATTGCCGGCGATGCTGTAGTTGCCCGGCCCGCCGTTGTCGTCGTTGCTTTCGGTTACTCCCGGTTGTAGCAGGGCCAAGTCCAGCACGTCGCGCCCGTTCAAGGGAAGATTCACCAACTGGCGGCTGGTGATCGACTGTCCCAGGGTGGGATTCACCGTCTCCACGCCGGCAGCCTGCCCCTCGACCGTGATGGTCTGCGTGCTGGCGCCCACCTCCATCCTGATGTCCACGCGCAGCGCCTGATTGATCAGCAGCTTGTACGCCGTGGTGGTCAGCTCCCGGAATCCCTCGTGGCTTGCCCGCACGGTGTAGTTCCCAATCGGCAGGGCGAGCACCTGGTAGTAGCCCTGCTGGTCCGTTACCGTGCGGTGGCTGACCGATGTGCCGGTGTTGGTGACCGCGATTTCCACTCCGGGAATAATGGCGCCCTGCGAGTCGTAAACCGTGCCGACGATTTTGCCCGTAGCGTCCTGCGCAAAACCCGGTGCCGGATCAGCGGCAAAGCCAACGATCAGGGATAGGAGAGCGATGAATGGGGAAATGATCGTGCGAGGCAGTGTAAAGCGCTTTCGAAGCATCAGACCGTTCTCTCTTTTCTAACCCGACAACGTTGCAATGGGCCATACGTGGCCTCTCAATCTCCGACCGCCAATTGTCCAGCTTATTCCGTCGATTCGCAAGAGCGGGCATTCCGGGACAGGTAGGATTCCATCAGTCCGACGTAATGGGCCACCTCTGAAGCAGTAAGTCCTGGGTAGGCTCAGGCGGCCGTTACGGTTGGGGCGGTATCGCATTGCGCTTCTCAAAACCGCGCGTTAGACTCGAATAATAGGAAACGCGAGGGGCAGGGTTCGATCTCGGAGATTTGCCGCTCCAGGCCGGATGCGGGCCAAATGGCGCTTTTTGATGGATTACACCTGTCAGTTGGGCTGGCGATCTGCCATCCGGTGTTGCAGGATCGTTCTGGGACGCCGTGCTCCGTTATGTTCTAGTACACGCTGCTCGAGGAGAGACGTAATGAACAGATGGACGAAGTCAGCCTGGATTGTCGCCACCTCAGCCTGCATGCTGACGTTCGCCGCCCAAACTCAGGCGCGAACCCCGACGGACAACCGGCAATCGGCAAGCCCTCAACGGCAGGCAGGCTCTCAGCAGGCTCAAAGCGAAGCTGCGAGCTCGCAGCAGACCCCGAGCGCGCCGGCCGCGCCGCCTCCCGGCGTTGGACTCACCTATATCATCCAGCCCGGCGACGTCTTGGAAGTTCAAGTCTGGAAGGAGGATCAGATCAGTAAGACGGTGCCGGTTCGTCCGGACGGGAAGATTTCTCTTCCTCTGATCAATGACGTCCAGGCGGCAGGACTCACCGCCGGCCAGCTTACCGCCGATCTCTCGGAGAAGTTCAAGAAGTTCATTTCCGAGCCCCAGGTCACCGTGATCGTAACTCAGGTGAACAGCCAGCGCATATATGTGATGGGCGAAGTTCTGCGCGGCGGAACCTACCCGCTGCTGCCCGGTATGACCGTGCTGCAGGGTCTTTCCGACGCCGGCGGCTTTACCCCATTTGCCAATCCAAAGAAGATCTACGTGCTGCGCGGCGACTCCGGGAAGCAAGTAAAGCTGCCCTTCGACTACAACGGAGTAGTGAAAGGGAGGAAGCCTGAGGAGAACGTCCCGCTAGTGGCCGGAGACACGATTGTGGTGCCGTAGCGGCAGGGGAGCAAGGGAATCTGTCATGCTGAGAGTAGCGAAGCACATGCTGTATCTGATTGGGAGCAAATGGCAGGTCGTTTGCTGTGCCCAGAGAGCAAGCTAAGAAGAAATTGAGGTCAAGATGATCGGTAACCGCGAGATGAGCTTTGAAGACTATGGAAGGATCCTGCGCCGCCGGCTGCGCGTGATTCTGATACCCGCGGTGCTGGGCGCTATCGCCGGCTACCTGATCACTCTCTTTCTGACGCCACAGTATACGTCGACGAGCGCGATCCTGATCGAGCGTCCCACGGTTCCCAATAATCTAGTACCCACCTCCACGACGGACGACCTTTTCACCCGCCTCGAAACCATGCAGGAGCAGATCGAAAGCCGTACCCGGCTGCAACCACTGATCGAACGCTACGACCTCTACAAGTCTGAGCGCAAGACCTCCATGGAGGACGCCGTCGATTCGATGCGGAAGTCGATCGATGTTCGCCAGATATCCTTTGAAAACGGTCTGAGCAAGAACAGCCGGGAGCAGCCCGTCCCCGGATTCAGCATCGGCTTCACGGCGGATAACCCCGGCGTGGCGCAGCAGGTGACCGCCGAGCTCACGTCCATGTTTATGCACGAGAACCTTCAGCAGCACGAAGACATGGCCAAGGGCACGGAGGATTTTCTAACCAACCAATTGCAGGACGCCCGGCGTGCGCTCGACGACCAGGATGCGAAGCTGGCCGAGTTCAAACGCAAGAATCTGGGAGCCCTGCCGGACGACGCCCAGACGAACCTGCAGGTGCTGGCCAGCATCAATACGCGGCTCGCCGCGGTTACCGAGGAGCTGAACCGGGCCGAGCAGGACAAAGCCTATACGCAGTCTCTGCTGACGCAGCAGGAGGCCGCCTGGAAAGCCGCCGGCAGCCAGACCGGAACCGGGCCCAGCGCCACCGAAACTTTGCAGGATGAGCTCAGCAAAATGAAAGCGGAGTTGTCCGTCATGCAAGGGCGCTACACCGAAGACTATCCGGACGTTGTGAAGCTTAAGAGCAACATCGCGGACCTCGAAAAGCAGATTGCCGCCGGGAAGAATGCGCCTGCCGCGACGACCCCCGCGAATGCAGCAGCTACCACGGGTACCGCGGCCCAGAACCGTGCGCCGGCGGATGCGGCAACAGCGGCGCCGGGCTCGCCGGCGCCCACGACCGGATCGGCTCAGGCGGAGGACGGCGCGACCCCTGCATCCATCCAGCAACTTCGCGCTCGCCTGCGCCAGGGCGATATCTTTCTCAAGAGCGAGACCCAGGAGCAGGCCAAGCTTCAGGCGCAGGCCAGAGCCTACGAGAGCAGGCTCCAGGTGACGCCCGCCGTGGAAGAGGAGTTTAAGCAGCTCAGCATGGGGCACGAGCAGGCCTTGAAGTTCTACAACGATCTGCTGGCGAGCCGCGACCAGTCGCAAATGTCCGTGGACCTGGAAAGCCGCGGTCAGGGCGAGCAGTTGCGTGTGCTGGATTCAGCCGACCTGCCGCAAGCGCCGTCCTTCCCCGTTTGGTGGGAGTTCGCGGTCGGCGGTTTGGCGGGAGGCCTCGCGCTGGGCCTTGGAATCGCCACTCTTTACGAACTGCGTGACAAGGCGCTGCGGGACGAAAGGGACATCGAGTTCTATCTGCAGTTGCCGACGCTAGCGCTCGTCCCCTCCATCGGAATAATCGATGGCGCTAACGGACGCTCATTTCGGAAGGGGCGGAAGAAGCCTCCGCAACTTCAGACGGCGGGGGCAGGAACCAAGTTTGTTTCGTGATCGGGCAGCGCCCTGCTGCACCGAATGACAGCTCCGGAAGTGCGTCCGGCGAGCCAACATAACCAGCCTACCGGTTGATGAACGCCATCATGGCCGCGGCATAGCGGTTTCCGGCTGCGGCCCCGCGTGGCGCCGCTTCGTCCAGCCGCCGGAAGTCTTCCGGCTCCAGATGCACGCCGAGCGCAGCCGCGTCTTCTTCGAGATACGTCCGGCGCTTGGTCCCCGGAATCGGGACGATGTCTTCGCCTTGAGCCAGAACCCAGGCCAGAGCCAGTTGAGACGGGGTGCAGCCCTTGGCGGCTGCGATCTCGCCGATGCGCTCCACCAGGTCAAGGTTCTTCTGAAAGTTTGCTCCCTGAAAACGCGGCGAGGTGCGGCGCCAGTCGTCGGCAGCCAGGTCTTCGAAGCGCTTGATCTGACCGGTGAGAAAGCCGCGCCCGAGCGGGCTGTAAGCCACGAACCCGACGCCCAGCTCGCGGCAGGTGGCGAGGATGTTGTCCTCAGGTTCACGGCTCCAGAGGGAATACTCGGTCTGCAAGGCGGCAATGGGATGCACCTGGTGGGCGCGACGCAAGGTTTCGGGGCGGGCCTCCGAAAGGCCGAGGTAGCGGACCTTGCCCTCGCGGACGAGTTGGGCCATGGCGCCCACCGTCTCTTCGATCGGGGTGTCCGGATCGACGCGGTGCTGATAGTAGAGATCGATCGTCTCGATGCCGAGCCGGCGCAGGCTGGCCTCGCAGGCGGTTCGCACGTATTCCGGCTTGCCGCTTATGGAACGGCTGTTCGACCCTCTCTCCCGAATGATCCCGAACTTGGTGGCCACCACCACTTCGTGGCGGCGGCCTCGAATCGCCCGTCCGACAAGCTCCTCGTTCAAGTGCGGCCCGTAGGCGTCCGAAGTGTCGAGAAAGTCGATGCCAAGCTCGAGGGCGCGATGAATCGTCGCCGTCGACTCCTGATCGTTGCCGGGCCCGTAGAACTCGGACATTCCCATGCAACCCAGCCCCATCTCGGAAACTTTGAGTCCGCTGCGGCCGAGTTCCCGTCTCTTCATGGATTCATCTCCCTTTGTCCTGTCTGGAGCCCGAGGGCCCAAGCTGGTTGGATGTCAGCAGCGGTGCGGGCGGTTCGGGCGTGCGGTCCGGGCCAACGGTCCGGTTAGTACGTGGCGCGGCCGCCCGAAATGTCGTAGCACTGGCCGGTGGTAAACGAGGCCTCGCGGGAGACAAGGTAATGCACCAGGCCGGCGACCTCGTCAATAGTGCCCGTGCGGCCGAGCGGGATTCGGCTGACCATGTACTGTACCGTCGTGGGCGCCATCCCGTCCAGGATTTTGGTACGAATGACGGCGGGCGAAATGCAGTTCACGGTGATGTCGCCGCGAGTCGCCACTTCTTTGGCCAAGGCCTTGGTGAGCCCGATGACGGCCGCCTTCGTGCTCGAATAGGGAATCATTGTGGGGTTGCCTTCCTTTCCGGCAATCGACGCCACGTTGAGAATGCGGCCGTAGCGCCGTTCCAACATTCCGCTTATGACGGCGCGGCAACACAGGAAAGTGCCCCGCAGGTTGACGGCATAGACCGCGTCCAGATCGCGCTCGTCGAGCTCAGCCAAACTGAGGGTCCGGCCCACCACGCCGGCGTTGTTCACCAGGATGCTGACGGGGCCGAGGTGTTCTTCGATCCGCTTAAAAGCCTGGTCCACCGAGGCTGCGGAGGTGATGTCGCAAGCCACGGCCAGTCCGCCAATTGCTTGCGCCGCACTCTGGGCGGCCTCCTCCTGAAGATCAAGGATCGCCACGCGCGCACCGGCGGCGTTCAAGCGGCGGGCGATGCCTTCGCCAATGCCCTGACCGGCGCCGGTAACGGCGGCGATCTGATCGTCCAAACGAAAGAATTCTTCCCGGCTCATCAGGCTCTCCTCGGCGCGATTTCAACCGCGCCGCTAAACTGGTGATTGACGCAATGTAGCCGTAGTTCTACACTTTCCGCAAGTACTCAATCGGGCGGGTCTGACCTGCTGAAGGAGCGCGCATGACTGAAAAGACACTCGCAGGCGAAGCTAGGCCCGACTCCCGCGACGCCGGTTTCTAAATAAGGCTGGAGTGGGAACGGCCGCGGCAGCGTTGGGACCCGCGTTGCTTCTGGGCCGGTCCAACAAGTCCGGCAGCAGAGTGGTGCTCGGCAGCGGAGCCTACGAATACGAGCTTGTGCCGGGGTGGGGCCGGCTTCCGAACGGCCTGAAATCGTGAAATATGGATATACCCACGGAGTGCAGATCGACTCGCAGAATCGCGTGATCGTTCACAACCAGAGCAAGGAGTCGGTGATCATTTTCGATCACAAAGGGCGCTGCATCAAGTCCTGGGGACCTGACTTTCAGAAGGGTGCGCACGGTTGCCTGCTGCGCAAGGAAGAAGGCGTAGAATACCTCTACTTATCCGATTACGAGCGTCATATCGTGGTGAAGACCACCCTGGATGGTGAAATCATCTGGGACGCTCAACTGGCCGCAGGACTCCGGCGTTTACAAAGAAGAGGCTGAGTTCAAGCCCACAAATACCGTCGTAGCTCCCAGCGGCGACATTTACGTCGCCGGCGGTTATGGGCTGAGCTACATCCATCAGTACGATTCGAAACTGAGACGAATCCGAACCTGGGGCGGAAAAGGGAGCGAGCCTGGCAAACTCGATTGCCCGCACGGGATCTGGTTGGACACTCGCGGCGACCAGCCGATTCTGGTGGTGGCCGACCGCTCCAACGCTCGCTTGCAGGCCTTCACGCTTGATGGGAAGCATATTTCTTTTGACCCTTGTAGGGGACTCGGCCACGCGCTTCAAGCTCTTTCCCAACTTCCTCTACGATCCGAGGCAGTAGAGTTCATGGCTCTCGACAGATGAGGAGGTGTCGAACGGTTCGTTTACACCGCTTCTGGCCGGTCATCCTGTCGGGCTTGCTCGTTCAAGCCGTCCCTTGCGCCGGGCAGGAAGCCATCAAGGACAGGCTCCAGGGCATCTACAATCAAACGATGGCGTCGATGCGGACGGCCAAGACTAGAGCGGATATTGAACGCATCGTCAGCGAAACCGATATGCTGGTGACCACACATATTGGGGAAGATGGCCATGTCAGCACGATGGCGCGTGCGCAAACGGTCCGTGAGCTTGAGGGCGTCTTCGCTCAGCCAAAGAGGGAGACTTGGAACGTCAAGGTTATCTGGGCTTCCAGAGACCATGACCGCGCCATCGCGGTTGGCTGGGTATATACGAAGTCTGACACCGCGCACGCCAAAGGGGAAGATGCTAAGAGCTCCGGACATCCCGTCGTTTTTGGAACCATCATCCGCGATAACTGGGTCCTGACAAAGGACGGTTGGCGTAGAAGCTCACGCGAGAAAATCTCCCCTGACCGCGTTCTAATCGGAGTCGGCGAGGACACGATTCTTCCTCAATAAACTGCATCGATGAGAAGAAACTCAACACGAGTCACTACCGACCGAGGAGCCCCCGGCCGAGCTTGAGGTCCTCGGCCTTGTAGACGACGCCCATCCCGCCGCCGCCGAGCTTGTCGGGGATGCGGTGGTGAGCGACCGTCTTGCCAACCATGTCGCGGTATGCTCCTGACGTTGCCAGCGATGATAGGCTTCGGCGAACGCTGAGTCAAGAAAATGGGCATATATCAGCACCCATCTGTGGCTGGTGTGGGCCTCGGCTCTGAGCCTTTCCAAACACGATGGCAAGCTGGCGTGGTCCGGGCGCGAGGGCGACGAGAGGGCAAGACGAGGAGGCAATATGACCAGGCTCGGTTTGCTGAAAATCCTCTCTCTGCGTGAGCCAATCCTTCTGCGGATTTCGCTTTAGCTAGTGAAGGAGGGCCGCTCGGCCCCACCCACTGCGCCAATCCGGCCCTCCTATCTGCTTTGGAAGGCAAGGTAGAACGTTCAGGAGGGGAAAATGACAAGGACGACCATCAGTTCGACAACGATTGGCAAGCAAATCGGCTTGGCTTGCATCGCCATCCTTTGCCTCGCAGCATTCTGCTTTAGCCCGGGCGATGATTGGGCCGCCGTGAAACGACAGCCTGCGGTCTCGCTGTTGCCTTCAAGCGGTCCACCGACGGCCAACCTGCTGGTGTCCGGCAGAGGCTTCTCGCCGCACGCTGCCGTTGACATTTTCTTCGACGGTGGGGACGAAGCCTTGGCCATCGCCAACGACTCAGGATCGTTCTCTGATATCGCTGTCCTGGTGCCCGCTTCGGCGCTGCCCGGGCAGCATTGGGTGAGCGCTGTGCAGCGTTCGGGCGGTGCCGTGGCACAGAAGGTTTTCTGCGTTAGCACCGATTGGGACCAGTTCCACTTCTCATCCGTACATCCACACAGGTTGAACCGAATAACGCCTGACAATCGTCGGAATCCCTACGAAAACGTGCTCAGCCCTGCGAACGCCGGGAGCCTCGGCTTGATGTGGAGCTTTCCGACTGGAGGCGGCGTGAGTTCCTCGCCCGCCGTAGTCGATGGCGTGCTCTATGTGGGCTCCGGCGACAACAACGTGTATGCGTTGGACGCCTCTAGCGGCACTCTTCTGTGGAGCTACAATACGGGTGCCAAGGTGGACTCCTCGCCCGCCGTCGCCAACGGCACAGTCTATGTCGGCTCCGCCTCCACCGTCTTTTCCGGCAGTGTCTTCGCGCTGAACGCCTCGACGGGCGCTTTGCGGTGGAGCTACAGCACCAACGGCGGTGTATTCTCCTCGCCAGCCGCAGCGCATCGGGTACTCTATATCGGCTCCGACGACGGCAACCTTTACGCCTTCAGCCGCAGGGGCCGCAAGCTGTGGAGCTTCCCGGCCGGTGGGCCGGTTGATTCCTCGCCCGCCGAGGCCGACGGAGTGGTTTACGTCGGCACGTCTGACTACAGCCTTTACGCGCTGAACGCCAGAACCGGGGCCTCTGTGTGGAGCTACGCCTTTCCCTTCGGGGTATCGGCCTCGCCCAGCGTGAGCAAGAGCGTGGTCTACGTCTGCGATGTGGCCGGGAATCTCTACGCGCTAAACGCCTCAACGGGCGCTCTGCTGTGGACCTACACCACCGGAGGCACTGTGAGTTCCGCGCCCGCCGTGGCGGACGGCTTGGTCTATGTCGGCTCATGGAACGGGAATGTGTACTCCCTCGATGCCTCCACGGGCGGCTTGGTGTGGACCTACACCACTGGTAGTTACGTGGAATCCTCGCCCGCCGTGGCAAACGGGGTCGTCTATTTCGGCTCAGACGACAACGACGTCTACGCGCTGGACGCCTCCACCGGCGCTCTGCTGTGGACCTACGCCACCGGGGGCGAGGTGAAGTCTTCGCCCGCAGTCGCCAATGGGGTGGTTTATGTCGGCTCCGGCGACGGGAACGTCTACGCCTTCGGACTGACCGGCACTTGGCCAGCGCAAACATCGGAGCGCCCTGACCTGAAAAGTCTGCACCCTGACTTCAGCCTGAAGCCGTCGCAACCGGCCACTGGGGTGCCAGCTAGCGACGAGTAGTCTAAACGGGAATTGGTGTATTTCCTGTGAAATTGCGGGCGCAGTAGGGCCTGGCCCTGGGCATATGGTGGTCTGTCTTGGGCGTGGCGGCGTCCATTGGCCTAGTCATCTACTTCCGGGCCGGTTGCGTCGCACCTGCGGGCAGCCGACGCCAAGGGAATCGGGCCTGCGTTCTTCATGTTGGTCGTCTCGGCGGCAGCACTCGCCCTGCGCATCTTGTGTCCAGGCCCGGCGCTCCGAGTTCCTTGAAACAGGTCCAGGGTTTTCTTCTGGATTTGGCTGATTCTCTTCCCTGGTCTTCTTGCATATCGTTCAACCAGATACTCCACCAGCAGAGGAATATCACTTTTCCTCTCGCGCAGCGGCGGCACATGTATGGGGAAAACGTTCCGACGATAGAAAAGATCCTCGCGGAATATACCGGCGGCTACGGCAGCGTGGAGGTCGCGGTTGGTGGCTGCGAGCACCCGTACATCAACAGAAATCGGCCGGCTACTCCCGACCCGTTCGAACTCTCGCTCTTGAAGCACCCGCAGGAGAGCAACCTGCATCTCGCGTGAGAGTTCGCCGATTTCGTCCAGAAAAAACGGCTCCCCTATCGGCAGCCTCGAAGTGACCAGCACGTCTCTGCAGCGCACCCGTAAAGGCGCCCCTTTCGTGACCGAAGAGCTCGGAGGCGATCAGCGAAACCGGGACGGCTGCGCAATTGACGGAGATGAATGCTCCGCCTGACCTCTTCGAGCGCTTATGAATGGCACGGGCTACCAACTCCTTCCCCGTGCCCGTTTCACCCAGAATCAGTACAGTTGAGTCTGTGGGCGCCACTTTGGCCACTTCAAGCAATACTCTCTGCAGCGCTTCGGACGAACCGACGATCTCTTCAAACATCGATGCCTGGTTGATCTCTTCCCCTAACGCGATGTTCTCCTTATAGAGCTGGTCCTTTAACGCCTTTATTTCTTCATAAGCAAGCCGCGGTGCCGTCACGTCTTGAACCGCCCCGATATACTCCAGTCGTCCGTCTTCGTCCCGGGTGCCGTGAGCAACCAGATGCACATACTTGATTGACTGGTCGGGCATCTGCACCCGGTGCTCATATTCAAGGTCGGTGCCGGCGCCTCGTGCCGGCTCGATCATCTCATGCCGCAACGGGACATCTTCCGGATGGAATCGAGTGCCGATCAGCTCGAGCGTCATGGGCATGTGCGGGTCAAACTCGAAAATACGATAGAGCTGGTCTGACCACGTGATTTCGTCTGTCGCGACCCGCCAGGAGAAGCTGCCGGTTAAGCTGAGGCGTTGGGCCTCTCCGAGAAATGCCCCGCCGCGCCGCAATTCTTCTTTGCGTTCCGCGATGGCGCGCAGATCGTTCGCCGCTTCCTCCTGTTTGCGCGCCGTGATGTCCTGGAAAGTCACCAGGATTCTGCGCTCTGGATGGCCCGGCATAGACAGAGGCCGTGCGTCAATACTCAGGGCCCTTTGACCCTCTCCCGGAAACACGTGATCCACCTCAACGACGGGCTGGGGCGCATCACCGCCGGCAAGCATGTCTTTGAGCTGCGCACGCAACGGGGAAAGCTCATGGAACATTTCGTAGAAGGCACGATTGCCCGACAGGATTCGCTGATCCGCGCTCAGCACGACGAGAGGATCGGCAACCGCGTTGAGGATCGCGTTGGTGCATTCGCGTTCGTAGATGGCCTGATCGATGCTTGCGCGGAGAGCAGTCACATTCGTGAACGTCAGCACGATGCCGGTGACCTGGCGATCGCCTCTTGCGTGGGGGAATATCCGAACAACGAACCATTTATACGTCACAAAAATCGGCCCGGGATTCCGCTCCGCTTGCGATAACCTGGCGGCATTGCTCTTCCAGACGGGGCAAGCCGGCGAGCGCCGGTATATCGCTGGAAGCCCGGTCAATGTCCGATGGTGAGAAACGAAGCACATGCGCCGCCTTATTGAACCAACCGAGCGTCAAGTCGCGTCGCAACACGACGATGGGAATATCAACGCTATCAAGGATGTCGATTAGATCGGTAGTAGTCGTCTTTGCGGCCGTGTCGTCCCGTTGGCGCCTTGGAAACCGGTCCAACCACCATCGAGGGTAACGCGGTGCCTCGTCATCAGGCGAACTCGCGACTGGTAGCAGGATTGGGCTTGGGATTGGGACTGGCGCTGGTGAATGGGCCTGTAATGGTTTCCTGACCCAAGGCGTGTAGGATCAAGCGAGCGGCATCATTGGTATAAATCCAGGAGAACCATTGTCCCCCAGGGCCAAGCGTGCCGCCAAAGCCGCTGCGATATACGGGGAGCAGGGCAGCTAACGTTCCTCCTTCTCGCCCCAGCACCAGGCTCTGGCGCAGCAGCACCAGCCGGGCGCCAGCTTCTCGCACGCGCTGCGCTTCGGCTTCCCAAACCTGGGCCAGTTCTGCAAGGAAGCCTCCAGTCCCAGGGGCCGCCTGCTCATCGACCTGCCGATCTCCAGTATCGCCCGCGTACTCGACAGCAGTGGAAGAAATAAAGGTGCATCCTTCTCCTCCGATCTTGCGGATGCCCTCCACGAGCGAGCGGGTCGCAAGCAGCCGTGTTTGGGTGAGCTCCTGCGTGCCCGACTCCAGGGCATGGCAAAGATGGGATCGCCCACCAGATTGACCACCGCGTCGGCCCCATCGACTGGAGCTACCGGATCACTGGCCTGCCATCTCTACAGCAGGTGGGAAGTGATGTGCCGAAGGCTGGCGCACCAGCGCAATGACCCGATCCCCTGAAGCTTGTAGTGCCTCCACCAGGCGGTGCCCGACCATGCCGTTAGCGCCTGCGATAGCCACCGTGTGGGATTCGTCAGCTCTTGGTCTTGTCGTCACCGTCTCTTCCTTTAGCATAAACCATCTCGTTGTTAGAAAATCTAACGACGCTAAATACGACGTGAGGCGTTCGAAAAAGGTTCGAAGAAAGTCTGGCGGCGCTATAATTCCTATCAATAGTAACGAAGCTAGCAGCGAACCGAATTGCGGAACGAAAACTGCGTGACAGGCAGGGCCGCCGGGCACAGATCATCAGTGCCGCACGACGAATCGCGGAGCTTGAAGGGTGGATCCAACGTAACCGTTCGGTGGCTATCGACGAAATTTCATACAGCCAACCCGTATTGTACGCTCATTTTGGAAGCCGCGAAGGAATTCTCGCCGCGGTTGCCATTGAGGATTTCCAGGAATTGGGCTTGACTTTGGAGCTCGAAACCGGAGGTTATATCGGAACTGTTTTGGGCGGGCCTCCATGGTATCGCCGAGCTGACAAGAACCAAGCGATTTCCGCGCAGCCGTCACAAAGAGCGCGTGAGGGCGCTCGTCCAGCTCTTCATTTTCCCAAGAGAGGAAACGCCACAGGTGATGAAAGGGCGATGACCGTAGTTAGGCGCGCCCTCGCCTTTCGCAAACGAGGCGGGATGAGTCCTCACAAACGGCCTTGCCGGCATCAACTCCCGAATTGTCGGCTAGTGGAGAGTTCCCTGATGCGTATTCGGAAACGGTCGTAGCATCCCGGGCTTCCAATCCGGTATGGCGTATCCATCCCGATTCGGCATTTTCACCTCTGGCAGCGTTGTCTGATCGAGGACTTCGTCCTCCCTAATAACGCCATTCTTGTAAAGCAGAAACGCCGTTAGCGCGTAGACCTCATCCGGCTTCAGCGAGCCTTCCTGCCTGAACGGCATGGCGCGATTGATGTAGTCCCAGATCACAGTGGCATACGGCGCATGCAACGCCATCACATTTCCCGGCCCGATGCACGGCGCAAGACACGGGGTCGAACTCTTCACAGGCGGTTCGGGCTTGATCAAGATCGGTGCCAACCCGCCATATCCGTTCTCCCCATGGCACGCCATGCATTTCTGGGCGAAGATCGCCTCGCCTTCCTTTGCCGTTCCCTTCCCCGGGGGAAGATTCTTGCCGTCCGGATTGATCGTAATGTCCTCCGCTCGAATCTCTTCCGGCGTCGGCGTTTTCCCCACGCCGTAGGTGGGCGATTGCGCCGAGGCAACGCCGCAGCACAAGCACAAAATCATCGCGGTCAGCACAACCCTAAATCGCATTGTGTACGCTCCCATCGCTCGCCACTCGCCATGGCTGAATCGTGTTGTCCGTTCCCTGCACGCCGTGCGTCTTGTAGTAATCCGGCGACATTTTGAAAAACGCAGCCAGTTCCGCCCGCGAAGGTTGCACCTGCCCGAGTTCATCCGTGCAACGCGACTGCAACACGCATTCGCCTCCGTCCCACTTCCAATCCATTCCAAATCGCGTGTGCGCTTTCGGAAGCACCGTTCCGCGAATCTCCGCGTCCTTCCACGTCTCGCCGCCATCCGTCGAAACTTCCACGCGCCGCACCACGCCTCCACCCGACCACGCCAAGCCCGTCAGTTGATAAACTCCCGGACCGGGAAGCTTCTGCCCTCCCGACGGAAATGTGATCACCGACTTCGGCCCCCACTGGAACGTCAACGCGGCCACTTCTTCATCCTTCGAGATATGTCCGTAGTCGTTGTACGTCATGTAGTAGCGGTCCACCACCTTGATCCGCCGCAGCCATTTCGTGTTGTATATTCCTTCGAATCCCGGCACGACTAAGCGCAGCGGAAAACCTTGCTGCGGGCGTATCGCCTCGCCGTTTTGCCCGTATGCGGCAATGCAATCGTCCATTGCCTTCGCCAGCCGAATGCTGCCAGCGCCCTTCACTTCTTCCGCGCCTTCCGACACCACCCACGACGCGCCCTTCTGTACGCCGCACTCGTTCAGCAAAGTCGAAAGCAGCACGCCGGTCCATTCGCTGCAACTCGTCAAGCCGTGCGTCTCCTGCACCGTTTTATCTTTCGGCTTCGAATGATTTCCCAGGCACTCGATGAAATGAACACGCGACACCGCAGGAAAGTGCCTCAGGTCATCCATGCTAAGTTCCAGCGGCCGATCCACCATGCCGTGGATCAACAGCCGGTGCCGCTTCGGATCGATATCCGGCACGATCGAGCCGCGATGCGTCCCGATAAAGTGCAGCGACGACGGCGTGATAATTCCCACCGAATCTTGCAGCGGCGTCAGCACGTGAAACGTCAATCCAAATTCGTCCGGCGAAGGTCTCTCGTCCACAGGCACGCGAACCGACTTCACGTATTGCGACCGCTCGCCATACGCGATCAGGTCGTTCGACGATTTCGTTTCGGGGGCGGGAGTTTGCCCCTCCGTAGTCTGCACCGCGCCCAACGCAGCCGCCGCGGCGCCTGTCGCTAAAAATTTTCTCCGGCTCGCTTTCGTTGAATCGGTCGCCTGTTTTGTGCTGGGGCTTTTCTTCGACTCCATGAGGTGTCTCCCCTGCAGCTCTCTGTCACTCGCGCGGAGCGGATTGCTCAAGCGAATCGTGAGAGGGGATCTTCGCTCTCGCATTCCGATCTCGCATTTCCTTTCCCCGAAGTGTACGCCCATCCGCCCGATCAATCAAGGCCGCGAATCGCGCACTTACGAGGTTGCTGCTGTATAACCTCACCTGCGCAGCCGACGGCGCTAACGTCACCGGTGTGCACGCGCTACCACGCCCTCCCTGATTCTACGAACCTTCGGCAATCATGTATACTCTGGTTTGTAGGCAATCGATACGAATCAAACATACCAGTGACAGATGGGCGCAGGACGTAGTGGGACAACACTCAGAAAGCAGGGTCAGTTCTCGTCTGCGTACGAGACCTCGGCGGGACAAACGGCCCAAGACCAAAATTCCGACCGGATGCTGGTTTGCCTCGCCTGCGGTCTCCGGGTTGGTCGATCCGTATTCGGAGCAGCGTGTATCGCGTTCGTTCTATCGGCTTTGGTTGCGTCCGGAAAGGCCGCTTCCGGAAGGGGCGGCGCAGGTCAGACGACTCCAAGCATGTCGAGGCAAAGGCATTCTAGCCATCAAGCTTTTCCGGCTGCACTGGTCGCGAGCGGACGGGCACTCTTTCAGCAGGAGTGCGCCTTTTGCCACGGCCGGGATGCTGCCGGTGGCGAAACCGGGCCTGACCTCACCCGTTCAAGGCTGGTAGCTCAAGACCTGAATGGAAATAAGATCGGCCCCGTCATACAGAACGGCCGGCCAGGCCACGGCATGCCCGCCTTCGATCTCGCGGCGAGTCAGATTTCCGGCCTCGTCGCATTCATCCACACTCAGCGAGCCAAGGCGGGGGCGCAGGCGGGCGGCCGCCGCGGCGTGGATATCACCGACCTGCAAACCGGCAACGTTCAGGCGGGCAAGGTCTTCTTTAGTGGTGTCGGCAAGTGTTCCAATTGCCACTCGCCCCAGGGTGATCTTGCGGGCATCGCCTCCAGGTATCAGGGGCTGCAGCTTGAAGAACACATGCTCTACCCCAGGCGAGTCCGATCCAAGGTCACCGTCACGCTCCCGTCTGGTCAAGGGATCACAGGCACGCTTGCGTATCGGGATGAATTCACCATCGGATTACGCGATGCCGCTGGCTATTATCATTCGTGGCCGGTCAGCGACGTGAAATATACCGTTGATTCGCCAGCCGATGCGCACGCAGATTTATTGGGCGAATACACCGACGCGGATATACACAACCTGATGGCCTTCCTGCAGACATTGCGTTGACATCACAATGCAGATAAAGCAGGTGACGTGCCTGATCGTGGAGGGCACGGGAAGGTTTCGGCAAAGATGAAACGCTCGTCTCATACGGTCCGCCTTGTTTTCGCGGCGCCTGTTCTGTGCGCATTTCCGCTGTTGCTCGCAGCGCAAGGGGCGGGTACGGCGCTGCTCTTGCATCCCCCGCCCGATAGCTGGCCGGGATACCACGGCGACTATTCCGGGGAGCGTCACAGCAGTTTGACACAGATCACGGCACGGAACGTAGGAACTCTCGGCTTGGCTTGGGCATTTCAAACCAACCAAAGCGCTGAAATCAAATCGTCTCCGCTCGTCGTTGACGGAGTGATGTACTTCAGCGTTCCGGACCATGTGTGGGCTGTCGATGCTCGCTCGGGCCACGAAGTGTGGCACTACATGTACCCACCGAACCAAGGGTCCCACATTGGGAATCGTGGCGTAGGTATGTACAGGGAGTGGCTCTACTTCATGAGCCCCGACGGCCACCTTGTGTCCCTTAACGCCAAAGACGGAACGGTGCGCTGGGTGGTGGAGGTAGTCGACTACCGCAAGGGCTATTGGACCTCGATGGCTCCGCTGATCGTGGGCGACCACGTGCTGGTGGGCGTTTCGGGCGACTTTGACAATCTGCGAGGGTTCTTGCGGTCGATCGATCCAGAGACGGGAAAGACGCAGTGGGAGTGGGATAGCACCCCTCCGCCCGGGACGCCGAACTCGACAACCGGCGGCACGACGTGGATGACGGGAACGTATGATCCCGGACTGAATCTCTTGTTCTGGGGTACTGGCAATCCGACTCCGGTTTTGAATGGCTCCACGCGCCTCGGCAACGATCTCTATACGTGCAGCATCGTGGCGCTCAATCCGGATACCGGCAAACTCGTCTGGGCTTTCCAGGCGTCGCCCCACGATACCCACGACTGGGACGCTGTCGAGACGCCGGTGCTGGTCGACGGCGATTTCGATGGCAAACCGCGAAAGATGCTAATGCAGACTTCGCGTAACGGCTATTTCTTTGTGCTCGATCGGACGACAGGAAAAAGTCTTCTCACTGTTCCCTACGGACCTGTGAATTGGTCTTCGGGCATTGACCCCGACGGCCGTCCCATTCCCAACCCCAATAAAGAGCCCGCTCCTGACGGACGCCTAATTGCTCCGGATGAGGGCGGCCTCACTAACTACCGCTCGCCGAGTTTCGATCCGGGCACGGGCCTCTTCATCGTCGATGCCCATCCAAGCTACGGTATTTACTTTTCCAAGCCGGCCGACGGCACCTATGGCTGGTCGGGCGCAGACTACGGCGTGTGGGGCGAGGGCGTCTTGAAGGCGATTGACTATCAGACGGGCAAAGTCAGGTGGAGCCACCCGCTGGGACCGGACGGCTCAGACGCGGGAGTTCTCACCACCGATTCGGAAGTCACGTTTACGGGCGACGCACTGGGTAACCTTCTCGCAGTCGACACTCGAAACGGGCATACTCTCTGGCATGTGGGTACCGGGGCGCCTATGCAGACTTCTCCGATTACCTATGAGCTTGACGGCCGCCAGTACGTAGCGACGGGCAGCGGGACAGTAATGTTCGTCTGGGCTTTGCCTAGGCCGGCACCTTGATGAAAACCTCCAGGGCGTCGGGGCTCAACTGTTTTTCGCCTCCCGAAGGATGGAGCGGAAGTGTTGCAAATAACCCAGCTCGACGGTGAAGATATGCTACCTGGATGCAGAACAATCGCTCGGCGCTTTTCCGCGGCAGGCACTTCGCCGGGGAGATCATCGTCCTCTGCGTCCGCTGGTACCTGCGGTTTTCTCTTAGCTATCGAGATCTGGAAGAACTGATGGCGGAACGCGGTCTGAGCGTCGATCACACGACGGTATGGCGCTGGGTGCAGCGCTACGCTCCCGAACTCGAACGCCTGGTGCGGCGGGAGTTGAAACGCGCGGGGACGTCCCGGCGAGTCGACGAAATCTATGTTCGTGTGGCCGGGCGCTGGATCTATCTGTATCGGGCCGTGGACTCCAGCGGCGCCACACTCGACTTCTATCTCTCGGAGAAGCGGGATGCCGCGGCTGCCAAGCAATTCCTCGGCAAGGTCTTGGCCGCGGCGAATCATCCCCGTCCGCGCGTCATCGATGTGGATGGTAATCCCTCATATCCCCACGCGGTGAGCAGACTGAAGCGGAAGCGGAGATTGGGTCAGCGCTGCCGGTGTCGGACCTGCCCTTACCTGAACAACATCGTCGAGCAGGACCATCGAGCTATCAAGCGACGGATCAACGCCAAGCAAGGGTTCCGATCGTTCGAGGGAGCCCGACGAACCATTTCAGGTTATGAGGCGATGCACATGATCCGGAAAAGGGCAAGTGAGGGGGCTGCTGAAAGGGGATGTGAGCGGGCAGGTTCGGTTCATCAACCTAACCCTCGGGCTGAAGACCGTCTAACCCACTAAGCCTCACAGGTGCACCATTCTGCCTTCTCGTTCCCATTTGCAACACTTCCCGAACAACGGACCGAATAAGTTGCGCGACGTTGAACTGCTTCTCTTCCAATCAGCATCGATTCATGTTAAAGCAGTGTCGCTCAGGAGCCGTAAAACGGCTTCTACTCGCAGATGCGCATCTCCGCGAAAGGAGCTATAAGTCCCGTATGACGGGCCACTCGGATAGTACCCGCAACTGAGGTCGTGGGTGCCGATTGCCCGCGATCAACGCCGTAGGGGCTGGCCACAAGACGGAGGCCGATTCGGGGATCAGTCGCCACTTCCCGACTTGGCGCGACTAATCGCTCGCAGCCCCACCCGGTCGACCTCTACTTTCCGGGCGCCCGACCAACCGGACAATCTCCCGCCAATCCTGAAGGGAGAGTGTGGTACGGTGTCTGGGGCTTCAGGAGTGCTTGTCGGAAGACCCGAAAGCCGCACTTTCATTCCTTAGCCCTAAAGGAGAACAACATGGCCGAAACTGATCGCACCAAGTACTTGCGCCTCGCATTGCTGGTGGTGGGTCTGATCTTCATAGTCGGGATCTACCCGCTTACCATTATTTGGCCGTCGGGCTGGTCGTGGCACACGGGCCATTCCGATTACCTCCAGATGATTCTGGGCATTTACGCAACGCTGGGGGTATTTCTGTTGGTTGCTTCCCGCAATCCGCTCGCACACTTAAGCCTCATCTGGTTCGCCGTGTGGTCCAGCGTTGTGCACGGCGGAATCATGGCTGTACAGTCTGTGGCGAACCCCGAGCACATGGGACACCTTTGGGGCGACGTCCTCGCGCTATTTGTCGTAGCGGCCGTGCTTGCGCTTCTGACGCCACGAGGCGCGGCAGCAAAGCCAGCCTAGTAAGGCCCAACCCACGCCCCGACCCGGGCAAGTGGATAGTTCCGGGATCACGAACCACTCTTCCGTTAGGGGATCGGAGCATCCGCTCCACAGGAGCGGCATCCGTAGCTCTGTGCGAGTGGCCGACAAGAACGAAGCCGCTGGGGCGGCGGACGCTGTGCGTGTGCCTGTCCGGTCGATCCTGCCGTTAACGTGAGGAGTAGTCTTGGGTCATAAGGGGGTCCTATGACCCAATTACGTCGCAAGATGCTGGAGGAACTCC
>DASYYZ010000101.1:0-8268 GCA_035946735.1 Terriglobia bacterium | reverse complement strand
CTGCTGCGGCAGATTTCAATCGAGAGCCCAACACCGATCCTGACCGGCGAAGACATCTACCTGAAGGAAGGCTTTCGCACGCTTTGCGAGGCCCACGCGGTGAGCAAGATCCACCCGGACCTCGCCACCTCGGGCGGAATCCTCGAAACTCACAAGATCGGCGATATGGCGTGGGAGTACGGCGTGCCTATGGCGATGCACTTCGCGGGCACGCCCGTGAGCTGCATGGCCAATGTTCACTGCGCCGCCGCCACCCTGAATTTTCTAGCGCTCGAAAATCACTCGCTGGACGTGCCGTGGTGGAGCGATCTGATGGAGGGCGTCGAGAAACCAATCGTGAATCACGGCTGGATCACCGTGCCGGACAAACCAGGGCTTGGCATCACGCTGAATGAGGACGCAGTGCGCCGGCACTTGCTGCCGGGAACAGGCTATTTCGAATCCACGGCCGACTGGGATCATGACCGGTCTGAGGATCGGGTGTGGAGTTAGACTCGCGAAGAAGCGGCGCGAAGATTCAGCGGCTCTGCCAGGCTGCGCTCGGGACTCACCAGCAGCCATGCGAGTCCGCCGAGCGCGCAGAGCACGGCGGCCACCAGGAAGGACGCCGTCCATCCATAGGCGCCGGCAATCGCGGGAGTGAGCGAGGCTGTAACGGCGCCGCCGATCTGGCCGCCCATGTTCATCAGCCCGGAGACTGTACCCGAAGAATTGCCCGCGATGTCGGCGGTCACGGACCAGTAGGAACTCTGGCTGAGGTAGAGCGACCCGGCTCCGCCCGCGAGCACAACGCTGGCGAGCCGCGCGCTATGAATGTGCGCTCCGTAGACGAGAAAGGCCGCCGCCAGCAGCATCGCACCGAGCGAGAAGAGGCACCGTCCCGGGCGTTTCCCGAATCGCCGCGTCACGGCGTCGCTGATGGCCCCGCCCGCTGTCGAACCCGTCGCCATGGCCAGAAAGGGCAACACGGAATACGCGGCGCTTGCCTTCAGATTCAGGCCTCGTACGCGCGCGAGATAGATAAAGAACCAACTGAAGAATATCCAGGCTACGTAGCCGTAGCTGAAGTAGCTGAGCGCCATGGCCACAACGTCCTTGCTTCGCAGGATCACTCTCCAGGGAAGCTGCGTTTCTCGCCTTGCTGCGGGGGCAAGCTTCACCGTGAGTCCGGCCTTGATGTGCGCGAGTTCCCCGGCGGAAACCCACGGATGGCGCTCGGGAGTGTCACGAGCCACCACAAACCAGACCGCGCCCGCCACCACGCCCACCGCGGCGCTCATCCAGAACGAGGCGCGCCAGCCATGATGAATCATGATGTACGTGATCAGGGGAGGGGTTGCGCTCGATCCGGCGCCCACTCCGGCAAAAATCAGTCCGTTTGCCAGGCCGCGCTCGGTGGTTGGGATCCATTTGGAGACGAACTGGTTCGACGCGGGATAGATCACCGCTTCGCCTGCGCCGAGAAGCATCCGGATGGAGACCAGGAGCGCCAGGGCTCCGCCGAAGCCCACCGGCAGACTGGCAGTGAGCGCGGTAAAAAGGCCCCACCAGAGAACCGCCAGTGCGATCACCCGCCGCGGGCCGAACCGGTCGGCAAGACGGCCCCCGGGAGCCTGGCAGAACGCATAGCCGATGAGGAAGGAGCTGAAGACGTAGCCGAGCCGGACATCCGTCAGGTGGTATTCGGCAGCGATGGAAGCGCCTGCAATCGAAATGTTGACGCGGTCAAGGAAGGCGACCGCGCTCAGAATGAAGATCCAGAGAATCAGCAGCCAGCGCATGGCTCACCAGTTCGTGATGGAGCCGTCCGGGCGCTCCAGCATCGGAACCCAACGGACCCGATCTGTAATCGTGGAGACCAGTTGCAGCGGCGCCGGATCCAGCGTCACGCCGAGGCCCGGACGGCGGTTGGGCCAGAGCTTGCCGTTTCTGAAGTCATAGCACTCGGGAAAGTGCGGGGTGGCGCGAGAGCCGTCGCCGAGCATCTCCATCAGGACGGGGCCCGGGAACGCGGAACAGGCATGAACCAGGGCCGCTTCCGACAAGGGTCCGGTAAAGTGCGGGATGAGGCCCACGTAATGCGCTTCGCAGATGGCGGCGATCTTCAGGTACTCGGTGATTCCACCCACGTTCGGTAGAGTGACGCGCGCGTAGTCGATGAGCTGTTGTTCCACAAGATCCTTGAGGTCCCACTTCGACCCGAACTGCTCGCCCACCGCAATCGGCACTTTGACGTGAGCCCGCAGCTCGCGGTACACGCCGGGGTCCTCCGAACGGACCAGGTCCTCGGCGAAGTAAGGTTCGAGCGGTTCGATCAGAGTGCTCAAGCGCACGGCATCGGGAAAGTCGAAGCGGGTGTGATAATCGAGCGACCAGTCACCGTTTTTCCCGACACCTTCGCGAATCTGAACGCAGTCCTCATAGGTTTGCCGGACTGCCTCGTGAGAGTTGAAAGGCTCGCCGGCCTTGGGGTCCGCCGTCGCATACCGAAAAGCGCGAAAACCCGCCTGCACGCAGGCGCGGGCTGTCTCTTGCAGCGTGCCGTGCTGCGGGAAGGCAGTGGAGTAACACTCCACATGATTACGCGAGAGGCCGCCCAGCAGGTCGTAGACCGGCACGCCGAGCGCCTTCCCCTTGATGTCCCACAGCGCGAGATCGAGCGCGCCCAGGGCGTCCAGCTTCTCGCGGCCGGCGGGATAAAAGTAGCCGCGAAACATCATCTGCCAGAGGCGGTCGGTATTGAAGGCGTCCTCGCCGACGATCATGGCCGCGCATTGCTCGATGGTATCTTTCGATCCGCCTTCGCCGATTCCAGTGATCCCCTGGTCGGTCTCCACCGTGACCACGTGAAAGCTTTGATTGAAATGCGGCGGCGAGGCGGGATTGTGATAGAACCGGATGCGCGTGATCTTGAGCGGACCGGGGGGAGCGGCCATCGCCGCGCGGGATTGGATCCCTGCGGCTGCTGTCGCCAGCGCCAGGGATTTCAGAATCGACCGCCGATGCATCGAGTGTTCTACCGCCAATCCGGCCCGGTTTGCCTTTTGGATTAGGAGCCGCGCGCCAGATGGGGAATTTATCCGCATGCGCGGTAATTTGCAAGAGAGTTGTATTCCGGGTAGCGTCCTAGTTTGGATTTTTTATTTTCCGGCACCTTGGTGTTGGGATTCCCCTCGTTGAATAAGGAGGGGTGGCCGCGAGGCCGGGGTAGTTCTTAAACCCAAAACCAACCACACCTAACCCCTCCTCAGTCAGGAGGGGAACGCCCCTCCTTGATAAGGAGGGGCCGGGGGTGGTTGTTAAGAAGTAGCCCCCGGCCACCCTGGGTGGCCACGGCATCGCTTCTTATGTCGTCGCCATGAAAGCTAGCGATCAATGCCCGCAAGTCGGGGTATAACTTATTCCGTTAACGTTCTGTTAACAGGCATCATTAAATGAGACATTGGGCGTGATGGTCCGAGCTTGAGATTTATCGCCTCGCTCGCCGTCTGTTTCACAAAGAGTTTGCAGACATGCAAGTAGTGTGGTCAGTTTGCGGTGTAGCGGCGGGTTTACCCCGCCATTTGTGGCGGCGTGAAGCCACCCCTCTCAAACCGACCCGCTACCGCCCCGCGCTGTCCCCGTCAACACCCGATTCCGCCCAAGGGTAGGCCGCGGGAATCGCTGCGCTCGGATTGTGTCCTTCTGAACGCCCAACCTGGGGTCAGAAACTGGCCTTTTTGTTGTTTTCTGAACGCCTTTGTGCAAAAGTTGCACACCTTATGAAAAGCCATAGATCATGTAAGCCCTTTAGAGTCGGGTAGTGGTGGAATCGGCCAAATGGCGGTGGAGATTACCAAAATCGGAGAGCTTCGCTCTGATTCCGTGCTCGCCCTCACGCGCTTCGGTTTAACCGCGTCCGATAAATGGCATCTTGGTAGCCATGACGGTCATGAACAGCACATTGGCGTCGAGCGGAAGGTTCGCCATGTAGAGCACTGCGTCCGCCACATGCCGCACGTCCATTCGGGCCTCAAGCGCCCGCGTACCGTCGGCCTGGGGAACGCCGCGCGACATGCGTTCGCTCATCTCCGTGGCCGCGTTGCCGACGTCAATCTGGCTGCAGGCGATGTCATACTTGCGCCCGTCAAGCGCAAGGCACTTGGTGAGGCCGGTGACGGCGTGCTTGGTCGCGGTATAGGGCGTGGAATTGGGCCGCGGCGAGTGCGCCGAGATCGAGCCGTTGTTGATGATGCGGCCGCCGCCCGGTTGCTGCGCCTTCATCATCCTGAACGCTTCCTGGGCGCAGAGGAAAGCCCCGGTCAGGTTGATGCTGACCACGGCGTTCCACTGCTCCAGGCCGAGGTCCTCGATAGGAATTGCCGGTGCGCCGATGCCGGCGTTGTTGAAAAGAACGTCCAGCCGGCCGAAGGCTTCCCTGGTCTTCGAGAACAGGGCGCGGACGCTCGCGGGATCGCTGACGTCGGCGGGCACTGCCAGCATCCGGCCGCCACCAGGCTGCGCCTGTGCCGCTGTCTCTTCGAGTCTCGGAGCGCGGCGCCCGGCGAGCACCACCGAGTATCCGGCAGCCTGGAGCACAAGGCTGGAGGCCCGGCCGATGCCACTGCCCGCGCCGGTCACGAGCGCGACTCTGCCATTATCTGCCATTGTAACGATCGTCCCTCATTCGCGCGGTTCGCCTTGTTGCCGCTGGCGAGCCTCAGCAAAATGATTGTAGCTCGACCGCGGCCAGTCTTGCGCTCGCTTCACCCCGGCGGGCACAAACCTCTCAAACGGCACGGGCGCCATCAGGACCGAAGCCTGCTACTTACCGTCCCGGACCTATTCCATTACCGTGCGATTTTGCTCAGGGGTCTGGTCAACTCTGAGAGACAGTGCGCCCGGTGCGCCCCGCTAGCGGCGAGTGCGGGGTGACGACCGGAATGCCGTTTAGCGTGACATGGCTGCGGGTGGATGGAAGCTCTCGAGGTCGGGACGAAAACGACCGGCTTCTCATCCAACCGCATTTCCTTTCCGAATATCTCGATCCCGTGTACGGGCTACACCAATTCGTGCACCGCCAGCGGAGAGGGCCAGCCGAGTTTGAGACCCGTCACAATATATAAGCCGTTCTTTTTGTGTGGTATGCGCCGGGTTTTTCAGGCGGCGAGTGACCCCACTGCGGATAAGCCATGGACTTGTGCCGACCCGCCTGCAGGAACCGGTACGATTGCTCTTACCGTAGTTCCATTGCCTCCAGACTCAATCTCCAGCCGCCCCCCGAGTTGCCGCAGCCGCTCTCGCATTCCAAGCACTCCGAGGCCCACGCCGGCCACGTTCTGATCGACATTTATCAGGAGTCCTGGTGGCGCTCCGTGACCCTGATCCTCGACCTCGATTACCATGTTCTCTTTCCTTTGCATCAGCCGGACTTTCGCAATCCGGCTGCCCGAGTGGCGCCTGATATTCTCCAGGCTTTCCTGGAAAATGCGAAAGAGGGCGGTCTCGATATCTTCAGGGAGGCGTCCCAAGTCAGCGGGAAAATCTAAACTGACGTCAATTCCGGTCATTTCGCTTACCCGGCTGGAATGCCACTCGATGGCGGCGATCAATCCGAGATGGTCCAGGTTCGGCGGATGCAACAGGTGAGACAGATTACGGACTTCATTCGAAGCTTGCTCGGCCAACGCTACGCTCTCGGCCAGCAGTTTCGGCGTCCGGGGATCCCCCGGCATCTGCTGCTGTATCGAGCCAAGCTTTAGCGCCAGGGCGCAGAGGGTCTGAGCCGTGCTGTCGTGCAGGTCTCGCGCGATGCGCCGTCGCTCCTCGTCCCGCATGCTGACAAGACGGCCCGTGAGCTGGCGCAATGCCGCTTCGGCGCGTTTCTGTGGAGTGATGTCCACGCCGACGCCCCCCAAAAAGCGCCTTCCTGAAGAGTCCCGAAAGGGAAACCTTACCAGCAGAAATTCAGCCGCACTTCCGCTCTGAGACGGAATCATTTCGATCCGCTCTGTGAGCCCACTGCCAGACAAAGCAGCAAGGTCGCGTTCATGGAACAATCTCCCCGCTTCTCCGGCTACCCAGTCGGCGGCAGTTTTCCCAAGCAAGTCCCCCGCCCTGATGCCGGCAAGTTCTTCCACCTTTTCGTTGCAGAAAATGTAACGCCCCTGTTCATCGTTGATGAATACCGCTGCCGCGATATGATTGGTGAAACCACCCTTTCCGTTATGCTTCGCAGCAGTCCTGTGGGCGGGGTGGGCAAGGTCATGATGTTCAGCCGTTTTCTGGCGCAAGTCGCGAATGCTGTGGCTTACTTCGGGCATTGGTGTTCCTCCTGGGTGAAAGTCGCTGCTGGTTGCAATTCGTTTGTAGCATCCACTCAAGGCCATGCTCCATGCTGGAAGCACCTCCGGGTGCACCTGTTGGCCAGAGCAAAGAAGCTCATCTTTTATATCCTAGAGGCCATTCTCGTGGCAGTTCCTTTCGGCACACATGGGTGGTCAAAATTGCTCATTCACAGGTCGCGCAGTTGTCAAAGGAGCGCTGCTGGCGGTGGACGGGAGATGCGGGCTTAAAGACCAACGCGCAGCTTGCCGGCGGCCGAAGTTATCATGCAGAGAAGTTATTATGCAGAACTGATTGTCTCTAAAGGTGTACCATATGGAACAGAGAGAAAGTTTGAAAGAGGGGATACTTTACGTGCCCCGGGGTAGGTGAATGAGACTATTCTCCCAACTTCCCCTGAGAGAATCGGGCCTTGATTCACCCACCCCGGCATAAGCGCAAGGTCTACGGCCGCAGACTTTCCAAAGTAGGCGTTACGCGATAAATGGATCTGTTCCCCCGCCACCAGTGGTGGTGACGGGAGCCTGAAAGTAGTTCACAATTAGGGAAGGCAACGTTGAAGGTAACCCGCTTAGCGAACGAAGCGGCAGGAATTCGCGAACTTCCCCCGTGGGGAGGGTTATCATGGCGCACAACGAGAATGTGACTGAAGTGGTTCAAAAGCAGCGCCGGGCTAAGGCTGCGGTGACCAATGGGAAAGGCCAGGCGTCAGTGGTCCGTGCAAATGAGAAAGGCCGCCCTGTTGATTGGGAGGTTCTCCTTGCCGGCATCGCGGGCGCGAAGATCCTGAACCTGGAGTACGGCGCCAGCCGGAATATTTTCCGCCAAGGAGATGCCGCGGATTCCGTCCTTTACCTCCGGCGAGGCAAGGTGAAGATTTCGGTGACATCCCAGCAGGGCAAAGAGGCGATCGTGGCGCTCCTCGGCGCCGGCGAGTTCTTCGGCGAGGGCCGCCTCGCAGGGCAACCGTTGCGTATTACATCGGCTACGGCGATAACCGACTGCAGTCTCGCCAAAATTGAGAAGCCGCTGATGGCCCGCATGCTCCACGAACAGCACAACCTGTCGGAGCTGTTCGTCACCCATCTGCTTTCGCGCAACATCCGATTCGAAGAGGATCTGGTGGATCAGCTTTTCAACTCGAGCGAAAAGCGCCTGGCTCGGATCCTTCTGCTGCTGGCCCATTTTGGCAAAGAAAGCAGAGCTGAAGCGATCCTTCCCAGCATCACTCAGGAAAGCCTGGCCCAAATGGTTGGCACAACTCGTTCGCGCGTGAGCCACTTCATGAATAAGTTCAAGAAGCTGGGCTTCGTCGATTACGAGGGTGCGGCCTTGACGGTCAATAGCAGCCTCCTCAGCGTGCTCCTGCACGATTAGCCCCCCGAGGTATCAATCTTCCTTCTAGGCGGCCTAATCTAACGGGCTGCGGGGAAACTCATCCAACGGGAATGACAAACTCGGGCACCGGCTCCAAGCCCCGATGGTGTCACCCCCGCGAAAGCGGGGGTCCACGTGAATCATCACAAATGGTAGTTCACACACACGCCCTAGCGTGTTCATGGAGGGATGAATTAAGGCCCGGTCCTTTGCAAGGGGGGTTGAATCGGACAGGGCCTCAATTCACGATACGCCACAGGATCGCGGCGGACTAAAGTATCTCTTTATCTGGAACCTCTTGTATGTTCCATATTGACCACATTGATATATTTAGTTTATTTATAGTACATATTACCATTTTGAATCGTGGTGGTGGAATACGCCCATGACCCATTCACCGACGTCGGCCGAGGCGTACAGAAGGACGTTAACTGTCACTGAGGTAAGCCACTGGTTCGACCAGTGAGACTCGAAAAGGTTTGACCGTCGAAGAGAGTAACATCCTCCTCCAAGGTGGCTTGATGAGAACCCATCGCAAAGGAGGATGTAATGTCAGACCTTTATCAG
>DASYYZ010000100.1:0-4118 GCA_035946735.1 Terriglobia bacterium | reverse complement strand
GGATAGTCAGCCTGGATCTGCCGGGCCACACGGTTGGCATCGGACTCAGCCTGACTTTGGCTCAATCCGGCTTTGAGGCGCGCCAGAGCCCCGTACTGAAGATTGTCGCCGGCATCGGCTCGTTCACGGGGTGTGAAACTCATCGGCACCCAAATCTGCGACTGCCCGAGCGTGCCGGGCGCCGGTGGGAACTCAAACTCACTCGGCATCACGCCGATGATCGTGTATGGCTTACGGTCAAGATCGATGTGGCGGCCGAGAATCCGCGGATCCGCATTGAAACGTCCCTGCCAGAGCGAGTAGCCGATCAAGGCTACGGGCTGGCCGTGATCGTCCTCGTCCTGGGTAAAGCCGCGCCCGAGTACCGGGCTCACGCCAAGCAGGGAAAACACACCACCGGTGAGCCGCGCCGTCGTAATCCGCATTGGCTCGCCAAGCCCGGAGAGCTCCATCGCATTGCGTTCGAAGCCGCCCACGCCCTCGAACCCGCGCGCATCGTGCGCGAACATCAGTACGTCCGGAGCGGCAAGGTCGGAAGGCGCTCCGAGCTTATTGACGTTCTCTTTGATCAGCACCAGCCGGTCGGGATCGCGAAACGGCAGCGGGCGCAGCAGCACGGCTTCCACCACGGAGAAGATCGAGGTAGTGGCGGCGATCCCGAGCGCCAGCGTGAGAATCGCGGTCACGGTAAAGCCGGGCGATTTGCTCAAGCGGCGGACGGCATAGCGCAGATCCTGGATCAGCATGGGCATGGTTTTATCCCCTGGACGCAATTACGTGAGAAGACGAGCACGCGTTCCGCCAATTCATGGCTATGATTCAGCCGCGACTTAGGAGGACGAAGCATGAGCTTGATCGTCCGGCGATGGACTCGCTGCTCACCCGCGAACACCCTGGCGGCTTGACGATCGTCGAGCAATTATTAGACCGGTCGTCCGAGTTTGTCATTCCCGCGAAACCGGGAATGCAGGCGTTTACAGACACACCCTGCTCCCCACCGATTGACCTGTAGCGCGGGTGTCCCCACCCGCGGGTCGTATACGTCCCCGTGGCTCGAGATCTCGGACGGCGCGGGTGGGGACACCCGCGCTACAATCCTGCCCAACTGAACCACTACCCAACTTCGAGATTGTTTAGATTAGAATGTCAGTTGCTGGATCTTCATTTCGGGAGAGAATCGTGCCGGTACAGATTCGCGGGACACTTCCACAACCGCTCGACGGAATCATCAGGAAGACGCTGCAGCAGGCGCTGGAGGCGAGGCCCGAGGCGTTCGTGATCGAGCTTTCCTGGCCGCACCGCTCGGACCTTGTCGTACACATCCAGGAGCCGTTCGACAAACGCCTGAAGTTCAACCGTCCCATTGAGTCTGAACTCGCCCGCGAACTCTACGCCACTGTCACCGAGGTCGTCGAGGCCGATTTCGGCCCCGTGAAGGCTTCGTGATTCTGGTCCTCCGCCGGCGCTTTCATAAGCGGACTTGCGGGCAGAAGGCGGCATATCTGGGCCTGAGGGCGACGACATGTCAAACGATGTTGTCGCCACCCGTTGTGGCCAGAGGGCGATTTGAGGGAAGGGTGCCTCTTGGGCAAAGGGTTGAATGCGTGCCGGCAGGCCCGCAAGGAATCAGCCAGAGCGGGATTTTCTGACTGCAGCTCGCGGAACTCTGGATGCAGTTGCTGACCTCTCGACACCATAGATCGGGCGCTCTCCGATTCGTGCCTGGACGAAGGCCGCCGCGCGCCAGATCCGAGCCAAACGGCTCCGCTGTTAACCGAAAATCGCGGCCACTAACTCTCGCTGACAGTGATGGCTCTGCGGAGCACGAATCGGAGCCGGGTTTCAGACGGCAGCAGGATGTTCTTTCTGCCGGTGACAAAGGCCGTCACAGTTCCTCCACCTGCGCCCACGCCCGCTCCAATGGCGGCACCAACGCCTCCGCCGGCCACCGCGCCGATGAGGGAGCCGGCGCCACCGCCGCCCCCGATCCATCCGAGATCACGTTTCCTGTGGGACCCGCCGCGCCAGCTCTTGCGTGAAGTGACCACTCGATAGTCTTGCGCGAACGCTTCGACCGAAGTCAGCGTGACCACCAGCTCGGCGCGCCCCTTGAGGCGCCCGGAATGCTTCGCGTATAGCACGCGGCCCGTGACGTTCGCTCCTCGCGGCACCACCACGGCGTTATCCACCACGATGGGCGCATCCAAGGTCGCCGCGAAGCTCTGGCCGCTTACGCTGCGGGCCGAGCCCAGCGATTGGGTCAGACGAATGTCGATCGGCGTGCCGTCGGGAATGGTGACTTGGGCCGGCTGATTCTGTGCCGTGTTGCCGGAGCTCTCGGTCTGGTTGGGCTGATTGTTGCTCGGATTGGATTGGATATCCTGAGCCGACGAAGCGGGCTCCGTCGCTTGTGCGGCGCCGGCCGGAGGGCCGGACGCAGCTACGCCGCCAGCAGCGGGCTGGCCCGCCCCGCTGCTGGATGGCGCGTTTGGAGGCTCTACTGGAGCGTTTGCCGGCTGTACTGAAGCATCGGCAGGCGGCCCCTGAGCACTGGCGGCCTGCGCTTGCGCCTGGCTGCCAGGTCCTTGATTGGACGCCGTGGCCTTACTTGTGGTGCGGTGGCAGCCGACGAGCGCCAGCGCACAGGCAAGAAGAACTCCGGAGCTGATGCGAATCCTTGTCATCTACTTAACTCCCTTCGGGAACATGATTCTCTCAGTCGCGCCGGAATCCCCGAGACCGCAGCGGCCTCGTTTGACACGGCCCTTGCGTTAGTCACGCAAGTCAGGTGCCAGATCGAGGTACCGGCATAACTCACAAGCAGTCAACCGATTGCGGCCATGACCTCGAAGCACGTCGAGAGTCCGACCGTAACGCGATTTCACGCTTTGGGTAAGAAGCTCGCGGCTGGCTCCGACATCGTTTTTGGTGCCCAGCCGGTCCTCCGAAGTGCTTCTTGTTCACCCCTCCGAAACCGGAGAGTTGCTTCCAAGTCCAATACCCTCTTATCTCTATCAATGTGCTTGGCAATGCGCCCGACTTGTGCTAGTCTTTGAAACTCGATCAAGTCAATCGCCTTAGTTGTTGATTGGGCAATTCTGGCGCTGCGGAGTGCCGGGCAGGGGTGAGGGGTGGACGTTAAAGTCGTTCTGCTGGGGCTGTTTGTCGGATTTCTGACCGGGTTGACGGGAATGGGCGGCGGCGCCCTGATGACGCCAGCCCTGATCTTCCTGGGCCTTGCTCGCCCCTCGCTGGCCGTAGGTACCGATCTGGTTTGGAACGCCCTCACCAGAGGCGTGGGCTCCATCGTTCACATCCGGCAACGCACCGTCGACAACAGCATCGTGAAACGCCTGGCGATTGGCAGCATTCCGGGCGCCCTTGTCGGCCTCGGGTTGCTGGCGCTTTTGCGGCACCGCGGCGTGCACAATGAGGACAAGCTCGTGGTGCTGGTTCTCGGCAGCGCGCTGGTTTGCGTCGCGCTGGGGCTTTACGCTCGCACGTTTTTGGGCGCCCGCCTGCCGCTACCCGGTCAGGAGTACCTCTCCCGCGGACCCTGGTGGCTGACATCCGTGGTGGGACTGGTGGTGGGCTTTCTGGTCAGCATCACGTCGGTGGGCAGCGGCAGCCTGATCGTCGCCGCCCTGGTGTTCATTTATCCCCATACTCCCCTCAAGAGACTCGTCGGCTCTGACATCTTTCACGGCCTTTTTCTGGTGGGAGTCTCTGCGATAGGCCACGCCGGGCTGGGCACCATTAACGTCAAGCTCCTGGGCGGCCTCCTGATCGGTTCGGTGCCCGGTGTCTGGATCGGGAGCAAGTTGAGCGCCCGCTTTCCCGAGACGATTTTGCGCCCGGTCCTGGCCACCACCCTGCTTTACCTCGGGCTGAAGCTGCTCTAACTAAGCCGCGGCTCGCTTTTACCTTCCTTATTCGGCCTTCCGCTTGACGCTCCGTAGTCTACGGACCCTATTTTGGGCAACTATTTACTTGACACACTTCCGCTCCTATGCTACTCTTTTTGCATGAGCGACACACGAATCGAGATTCCCGACACCCTGCAAGGCGTAATCGCCTATCTCGCAGACCCCGATAACTGTTTTAGGGCCGCAGTTGCC
>DASYYZ010000099.1:0-11050 GCA_035946735.1 Terriglobia bacterium | reverse complement strand
CTCAGACCGTCCGAGCCGGATTCCGAGTCATCAAAAAAACTTAGAAACATGCGCAACACCTGACGGGAATTTACGCCCGCGCGTTCGCTTCCAGAAGGCATAATATCTCCCTTGACTTGATTCGTCAAATATATTCTTGCCCCTATGAATGCAAATCAAGCATAAGTGTGCAATTGTTGCACACTTATGAAAAGCCATAGATTGACGTAAATCCTTTAGAATAGAAACGGGTGCAGGCCGATGGCTGATCACGAGCGCTTCTATGCGATTAGCCTTAGGAAGCTGGTTCCGTGTGCAAGGGTAAGACCAAAGTTCTCAGCGATGGTGGCGCCGAGGTCGGCAAGCGTGGCGCGCGTGCCGAGATTCACCGGCCGTGCCACCTGCGGTCCGGTGGCCAGCACGGGCACGTATTCGCGGGAGTGGTCGGTGGAAGGGCCAAGGGGGTCGCAACCGTGATCCGCAGTCAGGATCAGGAGATCGGCGACCGCGAGGCGGTCCAGCAAGCGCGGCAGGAAAGCGTCGACCTCTTCGATGGCCCGGCCATAACCTTCAACGTCAAGCCGGTGCCCGTAGAGCATGTCGAAGTCAACCAGGTTGGTGAACACGAGGCCAGGCCTGGCCGCGTCAAGGGCGGAAACCGTGCTTTGCAATGCCTCGCGATTGTTGCGGCCGGGCAGCGATCGCGAGATTCCCCGATTCAGGAAGATGTCGGGGATTTTACCCACGCCCGTCACTTCGAGGCCGGCTTCGCTGAGCATGTCAAGGAGCATAGGGCGCGGCGGTTCTACAGCATAGTCGTGCCGGCGTTCGGTCCTGCGGAAAGCTCCGGTCGCGCCTGTGAACGGCCGGGCGATCACCCGGCCCACTCGATGTTCGCCCTGCAGAAGCTCGCGCGCGATCTTGCAGATGCGATAAAGCTGCTCGATAGGGATCACATCTTCGTGGGCCGCCACCTGAAAGACGCTGTCACCGGATGTGTAGACGATGGGCCGTCCGGTCTTGATGTGTTCCGCGCCGAGCTGCTTAATGATTTCGGTTCCCGAGGCCGGATAGTTGCCGAGGGTGCCGCGGCCGATCGCCTGCTCAAACCGATCCATCAGCGATCGCGGAAAACCGTGGGGGTAAGTGGGGAAAGGCCGATCGAGGATGATGCCGGCCATTTCCCAGTGTCCGGCCGTGGTGTCTTTGCCTGGCGAGAGGAGCGTGGCCTTGCCGTAAGCTCCTTCCGGCCGCGCAGCGGGTTCGACGCCGGCGAGGGGCCGGATATTGGCCAACCCGAGACGCGCAAAGTTGGGGGTCATGAGATGGCAGCGTTCGGCGACATGGCCGAGCGTATCGCGTCCCGCATCGCCCCACTCCGCGGCGTCAGGCTGCGCGCCAATACCCAGGCTATCAAGGACCACGAGGATGATACAATCAAAGGGGCGCATGGCGGATCTTCAGGCCAGGCAGAAGCGGCGCTGTCAGGTGCGCCTGATCCGGCAGGATTCACTGCGAAGCCCGCGCCTTGACGATTTCGCCGAGCATGTCCGGCTTGCCCTCGATACGGACCAGGTGCGGAAAACGCGGACCGCCGTGGTAGTCAATGCTCACGGTCTTGTAATAGTCGTCGCTCACCACGATGAGTTGCATGCGCGAGGTGCTGTTCTGGGTAGCGCGTAAGGCAGTCGCGAAGACTTCGGGCGTGAACCTTCGGCCGTTGACCGCCACTACCTGCATGCCCGGGGTGATGCCGGCGCGGAAGGCAGGGCCCTCCCAGATCGAGTCCGTCACCCGTCCGTCACCCGCCAGGGCGAGGCCCAGCGAATAAATTGCGTTCGCGCCACCTCCGCCTCGCGGTCCGCCACCACCGCCGCCCATGCGGGTTTCCTGATCGCTGTATTCCAGCTTCCACCCACTCGCTTCGATGCCGCCAAGCGGCGCTTCAGGCGAGTTCGAGTCAAGCCGTTCGCGAAGGAACTTTGCCCAATCATAGGGCGCCACCTGGTTCAGCGTGCTCACCAGTTCGTCGAAGGTGTAGGGCTTCACCTCCGGACCGTTGTTGGGCCCACCGTGGAAGATGTGACAGAAGTCGTCGATTGATTTCTCACCGTGAGTAGTGGCGCGGATGATCGTATCCACCCAGAGCCAGACGAGGTCGCCTTCATCGTAGTAATCGGCGCCCCGTTTCCAATTGCCCCAGCCTCCCCCGTATCCTCCGCTCAGCAGCGGCGCCAGTGTAGTGTCCTGAAGATTGCGCCAGGTCCGCCCCGGCCGCCCTGGACCGAGTTGGGCCGCGATGCCTGCAATGCTGTCCCGATACTGTTCAGGCGTCCACAATCCGCTGCGCGCCGTGAGCATCGGTCCAAGATAATCGGTGAGACCCTCGTAGACCCAGAGCAGATCGGTCTTCATCGGCTGTTCGTAATCCGGGGTGGTGAGGTCGGCCGGCCGGCGAAACTTGCCGTTCCAGGAGTGCACGAACTCATGCGGAAGCAGGCTGGCTGTGCGCACCCGGCCGGAGCTAAGGCCGTCCTCGCCCACGCGGCTGTCGTCGGATTCGTTGTGCTCCAGTCCGAAATGCGCCACGTGATCGCTAAGGCTAAGGAGAAAATGATAATCGCGATAGTGCCGCGTGCCAAAAAGTTTGCCGGTCTCGGCCACCAGGCTCGTGTAGTGGCCGCGCAATTCCGGAGTCATGTCCACCGAGGCGGCGCTGTCACCAGCCAGATCGAGCTCATGATGAATGGGCTCGCCCGGCGGCGTCACGTCCACCACATTGAGGTACTCGCCCGCGATCACGGGTGAATCCACCAGACGCTCCAGGTCGACCGGCTTGAATGCGATCTCGCCGTCCGATTCGCGATCAACGGGCAAGGGCGTTCCGTATTTCCAGCCCGACGGGAAGCGCAGCACAGGCTGGTAGATGATGTCCTTCGCCGGCAGTCCGGCGGGGTAAAGCACGTCCTGGTTCCAGGCGATCACGGCCAGCTTATCGGTCGCGGAAGCGCCGCCCGAAAAGGGTCCGCCGGTGGGCTCGATATAGTCAAAGGAGATCTCGAGCGTGCCGGCGTTCTGCGGAATGTCAACGTGAAAGGTGAAAACGTCGAGAAGATCGCGACGCCAAGGCAGGGTGCGTCCTCCCGCCTTCATCTCGAGTCCAGTGAGATTGGAGATGGGGCCGTCGGGAGCGTGCTCGCCGGGAATCCACTTCGGGTAGTACAGAGTCAGCGGACCGGGCTTGGCCGGCATCTCCATGTGCACGCGGACGATCTTGAGTTGAATCTGAGATGCGTCCACCTGGAGCTTGATTGCCGGGTTCGCCGCTTGAGCCGCGAAAGCGCAGGCAGCGGCCGCGAGCACGCTTTGAATCGCAACAAGACGCCGGGACATCATGCCGAATCCACCTCCGCTTGGATTGGGATCATGGTGCGGCGATGAGAAAGAGTGAACGCCGCACCTGGGAGCGCGGGCATCTCGCCCGCCTGTGAGCTTGAGACCGTAGGAAGGAGAGCGGGCGAGACGCCCGCGCTCCCAGGTCCAGTGGTCTTACTACTTAGACGTGAAGTTCGTGGAGAGCTCCATGTCACCCCATCCGACGGAGATTTCGCCGGCATTATTCTCGTTCTCAACCTTGATAGTGACGCGGTCGGCCGGGCTCGATTCCTTCTCCTGCTTCAACGGAACAGCAACGACGTCCTTGGAGGCGTCGTGGTCGGTGCCCCATTGTCCGTGCTGGCTGTTGAACACCAGCTTCCACGATCCGTCGGCGTCCTTGCGGGCCCACAGGCTGTACTCGCCTTTCGGCACGGTGGTGCCGCCGAAGTCAAGGTCCCCGGTAGTGGTAAAGGTGGTGGATTTGTCCGCGCCCAGCCGCCAGACCTCTCCGGCGCCGAGCTTGCCCAGCATATCCTGGACGTTGCGGCCCTTGAGCGCAGGCCGGCCGTACTCAATCGTGACCTTCGCATTGCCGACTGTCGCACCGGTGGTGCCGCGAGGATTATTTTGAGCCAGCGCCGTTCCGGCTAAAGCTGCGCTGAAACCGAGTGCACAAACAATGGTCAAGAAGCGTTTCATCATTCTCTCCTTTGGCGACCTGGCTCGTGAGCGGGCCGACGGTCATAAGTCGTGGTACCCTGCCGAGCGCCCCGAACCGGCGCGACGCTGATTATACGCCAAACCGGTGCGCTCGGTGTTTTGGACGACGAGCCCGTTCGAAGCGTTACCGATGATCGCGGAGCGCCTAAAGCAGGCGACCCGCATGTTTGAGTGCGCCTGTCCGTCGTGAACCCGATGAATCCCACACCATTCGCAAATCGCCCGGTCACAGAATGAACAAACAGTGACTCCGATTCTCTATGGAACGGAATGCCGGAGCGCCGCCCGCATGGCGCGATTCCGGCGCAGCTTCCGCTTGATGATTCCCAACGCCTCTTCGGGCGAATCAACGAAGTGCAGGAACCGCAGGTCGTCTGCGCTGATGGTGCCGGACTCCACCATCAACTGAAAATTGATGAGGCGCTTCCAATAGTCCGATCCGTAGACGAGAATGAAAGCCTGGTGACCCAGCTTGTGGGTCTGGAGCAGAGTGAAGAACTCCCACATTTCATCCAAGGTGCCGTAGCCGCCGGGAAAGACGACCAGCGCACGGGCAGGATGGGCAAACCAGAGTTTGCGCATGAAAAAGTATTTGAACAAAAAGTTAAGATTGGGGCTCACGTACGGATTGGATTGCTGCTCCAAGGGTAGTTTAATGTTCAGCCCTATGGAGAGGCCTCCCGCCTCGGAAGCGCCGCGGTTCGCCGCCTCCATGATGCCGGGTCCGCCGCCCGAGCACACCACCAGGAAGTGATTGCCGCGCTTCAGCGAAAGCGACCACTCCGTGATCAGATGGGCAAGTTGCCGCGCTTCCTCGTAATAACGCGACATTTTCACGGCCATGCGGGCCGCCTCCAGGTCCCGATCCGCCGCCGCGGGAGTTGCCTGCTCGAGATCCGTCAGCCTGTTCTCGGCCACGTCTCGGGGCAAAATGCGCGCCGAACCGAAGAAGACGATGGTGTTCTGCACGCCCGCCTTTTTCAAGCGCGCCTGAGGCCCCAGGTATTCCGCTCCGATCCGCAGCGTGCGCGCGTCCGGGCTCTCCATGAACCGCCCGTCGCGATAGGCCAGCTTGGGCTGGCGAAAGCTCGTTGAGTCCTCCGTAGGCTCGTCTCGCATAATTCCTCGCGTGCGGTCAAAATCCGCGCCGTTATCCGAAGCCGGTTTCAGCCAGGCGGATCGAGGGCGCTGTCTGCTTGCTGAGACAACAATTGTACGTCATCCTCAGCTCATGGCAGTTCCTTCCCGGGCTCGACGCCTGGCGATCACGGCGATCGTGGCAGTCACGCTCTCGGCGAGCACTCTGACCAGGCGATTCCCTTGGGCGCAAACAGGATCGTCCCGATTTGACGAGATCGTGTTCGAATCCTACCGCCGCGCTGAACCCCTGACAAATTGGCCGTTAAAGAAGCTGCTTCACGAGATTCCTGATCTCAAAGGGCTTGAACCGGCCGCCGACCAGTCTCCTTTGCCCGGCATCCTGACTCGAGTCAGTGCGAACGTAGAGGCGCTCCTCGCGAATTTCATGAATACCACTGCGCTCGAGACCATCGAGGAGACGCGCACGCGGAATTACCCTGCGGACCAGGACAGCGTGGTGCAGCGGTTTCGCTATCTGATGCTGCTAAAGCAATGGGACTCGGCAAACCATCTGGTGGAGTACCGGACCGACCTTCACGGCCGTGAGGAACGCACTGATCCGCTGGCCCAGGGATTTGTTAAGACCGTCGGATTTGCTTCGATGCCGCTTTACCTGGGTTCGGAGCGCCAACCGCTTTCTGACTTTCGGTACCTGGGCTCGCAAATCGTGGGCGGCCACCGCCTGGAAGTGCTGGCCTTCGCCGAGCACCCCGAACCCTCCGCGGCGCGATCGTTCATTGCGCTGCCGGGAGGAATTATTCCCGCAATCTTGCAGGGAGTCGCCTGGATCGATTCCGGAAACTACGAGGTGGTCCGCATGCGCACCGATTTGCTGGCGCCGTTGCTGACGATCCGTCTAGGCCGGGAGACGACTGAGGTCCGCTTTAAGGAGGTGACGTTCCCCAAGGCGCCAGCTCCGCTTTGGCTCCCGGAGGAAGTCGACGTCACAGTCGGGCTCGAGGGATTGACCTATATGAACCGGCACCACTATTCGGATTACGAGGTGTTCAACGTCAGCACCGATCAGCAGATCGGCGCTCCGAAAGCCGCGGCGCGGCCGTGAAGGAAGATGTTGGAGCCGCTTGCGCATGGCTCCGGCGAGAGCCGTAGTAAGATCGTCCAAATGAGGCGCGGGCGCAAACTCATCGGGCTTTGGGCCTTCGCACTGGCCGCGTGGGTGGCTCTACCGCGCGTGTTGCCTGCTCCGCCTGGTCAGGGTTCCAGGGACGACGCCTTTTTTGAAGTCTACCGGCGTGCGGAGCCCATCACAACTTGGTCGTTAAAGAAGCTCCATCGTGAGATTCCAGAGTTGAAGGGGCTCCAGCCGGCCAGCGGCCAATCACAACTCCCAGCGATTCTGGCTGGCATCTCTCAGAGCCTGCAATCCTTCTGGAAACACTTCGCCGACACCACCTCCCTCGAAATCATTGACGAGAGCCGAAGGCCCGACGAGTCGAGCGGCGGCATGGGCAGCAACATCGATCTGGCCGCAGGAGCCGTTCCGACCGGCAACAATTCAGGGCCAACCCGCCGCCAGGAGCAGTTCCGGTATCTGATGCTCCTCGACCCGGAAGACGGCGAGAAGCTCAGGGAATACCGGACCGATCTCCACGGACATGAGGCCGGCGGCGAAGCTCCGGCGTCCAACTTCGCCAAGACCGCTGGATTTGCATCGCTGCCGCAGTTCTTTGACACCAGGCACCAAACTTTATCGGACTACCGCTATCTGGGCTCGCAAGTCGTCGATCACTCCGGCACCGAGGTGGTCGCCTTCGCCGAGCATGTCGACCCCGCAGGAGTGAAAGGGCGTTTCATGTTTGGAGCAACCTCAGTCCCGATTCTTCTGGAAGGTGTCGTTTGGGTCGATTCCGGCGACTACCACATGGTTCGGATGCGGACTGACCTGCTTGCACCCCAGCCCGATGCCGGACTGAAGCGGGTAACCACTGTGGTGCTTTTTCAGGAAGTGAAGTTTCGCGATCTGGCTTCGGGTGTCTGGCTGCCTCAGCAGGTTAACGTGACCTTGGACCTGGACAATTTTACCTTTACGAATCGCCATAGCTATTCGGATTATCAGGTCTTCAGCGTGAGCACCGACGAGAAAACCAAGGCCCCCAAGACGGCCCCGCCGTGAGCCTGCTACGCCAACCAGCGCACCAGGTTCCTGAACAACTCCAAACCATCTTGCGATTCATGAACGGCCAGCGCAGCGCGTTCCGGATGCGGCATCAAGCCCAGAACACATCCCGTGTTGTCCGCAATTCCCGCCACTGCACCTGGTGATCCGCTGGGATTGTTGGGATACCGATCCGTCGGCGAGCCTTGGGCGTCGCAGTATCGAAACGCCACGCGCGCACCGCCCGCCGCAAGACCAGGCTCGATGAGCGGACGGCCCTCGGCATGGGCCGAAGGCATGGCAAGAATCCGGCCGCTCAGGCCCGCGGTCCACGGCGAGGTATCTTCCGACACCACAATCCGCACCATCCGATCTTCGAAATGCGCCGACTCATTTTCGAGGAGCGCCATCCCCCGGCAGCCGGGCATACGACCCGGCAGGAGGCCGGCTTCGGTGAGCACCTGAAAGCCATTGCAGATCCCGAGCAGCGGCTTATCCGCTTCCAGGAAGTCAGTGAGTTGCCCCCGAAGTTCCGCCACCAACATCGTGGCAAAGACCCTGCCTGCGCCCAAGTGGTCGCCATAAGCGAATCCTCCCGGAATAATCAGGGCCTGATAACGATCGAGTCGCTTGCTGCCTTCCACCAGGTCGTGGAGCAACACGAGCTCGCTCCGTCCTCCGGCGCGTTCGAGGGCCGCAGCGGTCTCTTCGTGGCAGTTCGTGCCCGGTGCATACAGGATTGCGGTGACGGCTGCGCTCATCCCAGAACCTCGCGAAAGGTCTCGCTCCAGCTCGCTTCAAGGTTGGTCCAAGACTCACGTACAATCTCTGCTCCGTGATGGATCACGGTGAACTCCTGCTCTGAGGTCACCTCCCCTAACACGAGGTGCGGGACGCCCGCCGCGGCGAATGCCGGCTCAGGCGGCACTTCAATGAGCACGGAGCCGATGAACTCGCCGAACAGCAGTTCGTCCGTGCGCGGCCTAACGATGTCGTCTCCCAAGTGCGGCCGGAGTATTGAGCCTCCGAGGTCAATGCGCGCACCGAGACCGGAGCCCGATCCGGCTTCGAAGAGCCGCAGCAACACTCCCCCCTCAGCAATCGCCGAGCCGGAGAGGTAGCGATCTTCTCGCTGCAATCGGAGCAGCATGTCCCACAAGACTCGGATTCCGGGCGCGTCATACCCATCAAAAAGACAATCACCACGCTTGCCTCGGAGGTCGGCGTAGACGCTCCCGCCCAGGCCATCTCCCTCCGCGCGGCCGAGGAGCACTAGCCGGTTCCCCGCCCTCTTAAACTCTTTGGTGACGATGCGGCTCACGTCCGGGACGCGGCCCATCGCCATCACGGCCAGCGTTGAAGGCACATCGATCCTGCGCCCGTCAGATTCGAACGTCCCCGAGCTCGAGTCCTTGCCCGAAATGAAGGGCACGCCGATCTCAGCCGAGAACTTGGCGATCGCCTCAACCATCTGCTTCAGATCCCAGGCAGTCTCCGGCCGCATCCGGGGCGTGTAGAAGTTATCGCACAGCACCATCTCGCGATAATCGACACCGGCCACCACCGCCTTCGTGATCGCCTCGATCACCATCATGCGCGCCATGGCTGCGGGATCGATTTCGCCGTAAAACGGATTGAAGGCCAGGGTCGTGACCACCCCGTATGGCTTGCCGCGCAGAGGCGCAGACACGGCGATATTCGTGGGCATGCGATGATTACGGCCGCCATACGGGCCGATCACCGTGCGGCCTTGAACCGTGCTGTCAAAGCGCGATCCGGCCGCGCTCTGATCCGCGCAGTGGTAGTGGCGGAGCACGCCATGGATCGCCCGCAACCACTCCTCGCGCGAGGCCGGTTCCGGCAACGCCAGAGGCTCGGCGACACGTTTAGGCTCGGAAATTGCGGTCGGCTCGATGGGGCACGCGCCCCAAAGGAAGCCCATCTCCAAGTCGACGATCTTTGCACCACGCCAGCTCGCCTCAAAACGGTTGCTGCCGGTGAATTGACCAATCACCGCATGCGCCACCTCATAGCGGTCAAGAATCGATTCGGCCCTGGCGAGATTCTGCGGCGCGACGGCGATCAGCATGCGCTCCTGAGACTCCGAAAGCAGGATCTCCCATCCCGTCAGGCTGCGGTCTTTCAGCGGCACCCGGTCGAGGTCGAGATCGACGCCGATTTCCGCGCCCATTTCGCCGGCCGCGCTCGAAATGCCGCCCGCGCCCAGGTCCGTGATCGAGCGGATCAATCCGGCGTCGCGCAGCACCGGTATGGCGGTGGCGAAGTTGCGCTCCGTGATCGGATGCCCGATCTGCACTGCGGCCGACTCCTTGGCAAGCGTCTCGCCGGTCATGCTGGCCGAGCTGGCGGTGGCGCCGTGAATGCCGTCGCGTCCCGTCTCGCCGCCGATCACGAGCGCCAGGTCACCCGGCTGCGGAGTTTCCTTCAGCGCGTACCGCTTCGGGATCAAGCCGATCGAGTGCCCGAGAGCGAAGCACTTTGCGTAACCAGGATGAATCCGGTAGACGGGATGCAGCATCGGAATCCCCATCGGATTCACGTAGTAGGAAGTGCCGCGAATCGACTCCGAAACGATCAGCCGCGGATGCAGCGCGCCGGCGGGAACGTTTTCGTCAGCGAGGCGCGGGTCCATGGTGCCCATCACGGTGGTGCCGCCGATGGGATACGCGCCCTTGCCGAAACCCAGCGTGTCGCGGATCACGCCTCCGTGCTTGGTGGAGATGCCGCCGAAAGGCGCAATCGAGCTCGGGAAATTATGAGTCTCGCCTTTGATCGTGATCACCCAACCGTCATAAAACTCCATGCCGCCGGCGTTATCTTCGAACGACGACACCACCAGCGGATGATTGATGGCGGCCGTCGCTGCCGAAAGCTGCTTCAGCAGGCCCAGGCTCTTCCAGGTGGTGTGATAGCAATGGTCGCTCCAGCTCTGCGCCAGGATTTCGATTTCAGCGTCGCTGTGCGGCCGCCCGCGCTCAATTTCGTGCGCTTGGATGACCTTCATTTGCGGGAGCGGCGCATACCAGGAACGCTCGCGGGAAAGGGCCGCCAGGTCATCGTCGCTTAGACCGACGAGCGTGACCGACCGGACAGGATCGGGTTCGCCGCTCGGACGCAGACTAATCCACGCTTCCTCCGGCTCGCGCACGCGCTCCACCGCCGGGTTGTAAAGGAACCGGGCTGCGGCCTGGCGAGCCTCTGCGGCGTCAAGGCCCACAAATTGGTAGCGGCGGCTGAGGCGCGCAAATTCCAGCTTCTGGCCGAGGGCGCGCGCCGCCGCCAGGATCGAGGGGGTCTCAGGATCGGTGACAGCAGGGCGATACGCGATCTCCACCACGGGTCCGCGCACCGCATCCAGCATTGACTGCCGCGCTGTGGTCTGATACAGGGGATTGGCAAGGAGCGGCAGCAGTGCCTCCACATCGACAGCGCCTTCCAGCCAGAAAACGCGCTCAATCACCAGAGCACTGAGAGCCAAGTAGCCGTGACGCCGCAGGAATCCGAGCCAACTGCGAGCCTCGGCATCGTCATGGGAGAGCGCAAAGATGCTGTGAATGGGCATTGACAGGATAGATTAGCATCACCAGGCCGGTCCAGAAGACAAGCGCGCCCGAATGTTCTGCGCGGGCGCTCCAGGAAGGCCCGAAGCGGGTAGCGGGTAGCCGCGATCAGTGTCTTTCTGACCGTGGGTCTTTT